>JAPLCC010000023.1 GCA_026392415.1 Propionibacteriales bacterium | reverse complement strand
ATCAGTGAGGACGCGTTCACGGGTTCGGGTGCGATGTCGGCCCTGTCCTGCACGCCTTCACAGCCGGCCACGTTGGCGCCGAACGATGTGCTGTCCTGTACCGCGACCTATGACGTGACCCAGGCTGATGTCGACGCTGGGTGCGTGGACAACCACGCGTCCGCTACCGGTACGCCGCCGACGGGGCCGCCGGTCACCGACACCGACGACGCGACTGTTCCCTCGACCCCGGCCCCGGGTTTGACCTTGGTCAAGCGGGTGGACTCGGTTGATGACGTGAACGGCAATGGTCTGACTGATGCCGGTGATCAGATCAACTACGTCTTCGATGTCGAGAACACCGGCAACCTGACCATGGACCCGGTCGTCATCAACGACACCCTGCTCGACGGTCTGGGGATCACGATCACCTGTGACCCCGACGCGCTCGCACCTGGTGAGTCGGTGACGTGTGAGGCTGACGCCCCGTACGTGATCACCCTCGCCGATGTGAATGCTGGTGGGGTCACCAACGTCGCGACCGCAACCGGTACCCCGCCGACCGGTCCGCCGACCACGACCCCACCGACCACGACGACGACCCCGACGGATCCGTCACCGGGGATGACGTTGGCCAAGCGGGTCGACTCGATCGACGACGTCAACGGCAACGGCCGCAACGACGCCGGTGACGAGATCAACTACGTCTTCGATGTCGAGAACACCGGCAACACGACGATCACCGACATCGTGGTCGACGACCCGCTGCTGGCTGACGCGGGGATCGCGGTGACCTGTGCTCCGGACAGCCTGGCTCCGGGACAGTCGGTGACGTGCGAGGCGGATGAGCCCTACGTGATCACGGCCGCCGACGTACGGCGTGGCTACGTCCGCAACGTCGCAACGGCTGTCGGAACTCCGCCGCCCGGCACCGAGCTGCCCCCGACGCCACCCTCGACGACGACGACCCTGACGCCCCCGTCCGGGGTCTCCGGGGAGTCGAACGAATCCCTGCCGAACACTGGCGGCCCGCCCCTTGCGGGCCTGGCCGGGGGCCTGGCTGCCCTCCTGATGGGTGTCGCGCTGGCTGTCTCCAGTCGTCGCCGCTACGAGACACGATGAGGAGAATGGGCATGAAGACGACGAAGCGACCCACGCCCACCCAGCGCACCCTGGCCTGTCTCGGGATGCTGGCAACCCTGTCCGCCTGCTCCGTTGTCGGTGACGGTGACGAGGGGACGGGGTCGACCCCCGACCGCAGCGCATCCACTGCAGGTACGACGCCGACCGTTCCCGCCGGCGACAACAAGGACCTGGAGGACCCGAAGGGGGCACGAGGCGAGCTACTGCGCTTCAGCTGCACGAAGGCGCCTGCGGGGTGGTCCGCGACCGGGGTGCTGAAGAACTCGGACGATTCGCCGGCCAGGTATCTCGTGACCGTGTCCGTGTCGTCGCGCAAGACCGGGACGGTGTTCGGATCGAAGGAGGAGACGATCGAGCTCGAGGGCATGGCGAAGAAGAAGATCCGGTACGACTCCTTCTTCGACGGCAAGCAGAAGGGCGCGATCTGCTCGGCTCGTGTCGTCAAGGGCACCTGAACCAGCGTTCGCCTTGATGCACGTGAACGACATGTATGGGGACGCCTCCCGAGGCGTTCTCACGCGGAGCGCCCTCAGCCGACTCTGGGAGACCCTGGTCATCGACGAGTCGGAGGGCGTCGACGCGCCGCACATCGTCGTCTACCGGAGTCCGTCCACCGGCGTCACCGACTACATGGGCCCCTATCCGACGGTCATCCAGGCCTTGGCGGCCGCCGACGCCCAGGCACAGCACTCCGAGGAGCGCGACGCGTTCTCGGTGGCCCGGCTGGTACCCCCCACCTGAGTCGGAGCGGCCAACCAACTCTGCCGACGGTGTAAGGCTGTGCCGGGTTGAGACGTCCTTCTAGGGTGGGAAACAGGAGCACAGAGGATTCGGACCTGATCGCGGCTGCGCGCGAAGGTGACCGAGAGGCATTCGGCCAGCTTTTTCTTCGGTACCGACGAGCGGCACTCGGATTTGCCCGACAGCTCACCGGGAGCGATGCGCGTGCCGCCGACCTCGTCAGTGAGGCCTTCATCAAGATCCTGGGGCAGCTCGACCGGGGTGACGGTCCGAAGTTCGGGTTTCTCCCTTATCTGACGACGACGATCCGCAACCTCCACATCGACGGTCATCGTCGCGACAAGCGACAGTTCCTGGTCGAGGACGTCGCTGACGTCGTACCCGCCGACCTTGCCCGTACGCCGAACCCGGCTTCGCAGCACGCCGAGAACGCCACACTCATGGCAGCATTCGCCGCTCTCCCCGACGGCTGGCGCGAGGTGTTGTGGCGCGTGGAGGTGCTGGGTCAGTCGCACGACGAAACCGCCAGCGCGATGGGCATCAAGGCCAACGCAGTCGGGGTGATGGCGTTCCGGGCCCGAGAAGGCCTGCGCGAGGCCTACATCGCCGAGCACCTGGTGGTCAACGAGGACGAGGCGTGCCGCGAAGCGGCAATCCACATCCCCCGCTACGTCCGTGGCACCTTGGGCGCACGCCGGGCGGAGAAGCTGACGGAGCACCTCCGGACCTGCGAGCACTGTCGTGCTGCTGTTGCGGACGTCCGTGAGATCAACACCAACCTCTCGGGCCTGCTCGTGCCCGTGCTGGTGGGGTCGGTTGCCTTCTCCAGCGGACCGTCGGGCGTCGCTGTGCACGCCGCTCCGACAGTGGGCCGAGCCGCTGCGGCGGCAGCAGGTCTTTCGGTCGCTCTGCTCGTGCTGATCGGCAGCGACACGCCTGAGATGCGGCCGAGCAGCGAGCCCAGCTCGTCCCCAACGACAGTCGAACGTCCGAACGTCGGCGGGTCAAAGGATCCGGTCGCCCCGACGGACACGCCGACTGCGCCGACGTCGAGCGCCCCCACGGCCGGGGCACGACCGCCGTCGGGCGCACCCGTCGAGCCGGAGCGAGTTGACCCGACTCCCGAGGACCCGCTCCCGTTGCCCACCACCCCCGCCGTCATCCCTGTGACGATCAGCGCCCCGTACGTCACTGTCGCGCACAGCTCCGTCGCGACCTTGGTCCGAGTCGAGGTCAGGATCCTTGACGCCGGCAGCGCACCCGTCGAGCTGGTCGTCAAGGCGACCAATGTCGTCGCAGCGGTCGTGGGCCCCGAGTGGGCCTGTGCCGAGACCCACCCCGGTGCCGGGTCGCTCCGGCTCGCCTGTTCCCGCCGCGACGCCGCGACGGAGACCCTCGCCGTCACGCTGCAGTACGCCGATGCGACGCAGCCCGTGACGGGCCAGATCGGGTTCGAGGACGGGTCGCAGGTGTCGTCCTTCGTGAGCGGGGCCGGCGCTGTGCCAGCACCTTCGCCTTCGCTGTCGTGGATCAGCAAGACCCTGAAGGCGATGACGCCCTAGCGATGGGCGCCGCCGCGTCGGCGTCGGCGCCTGGTGATCGCCAGGACGAACCCGGCGGCCGTCGCGACGAGCATGACGAACCACATCGGCGAGATGAACTCGAGCCAGAGGAAGTCGAGCCGGGTGTCGGCCGTGTTCTGCAGCGCGAGATCGAGCGCCAGGGCCCCGGCAGCCAACTGGTGCCAGCGGTTGCGCAGGACATGCAGCACATTGCGAGCCACAGGGCGGCTCCTCGTCTCGTTCGGCGGCATTGCTCCGGTTCCTCCTTGGTGTGCGGTCGGGTGTCGACCGAGCCGGTGACTGAAGAGACGGACAAGGCCTCGCGTTGGTTACCGCGTTGCCTCGGCTTTCTCGTCGCTGTCCCTTCCTCCCCGGAAGCCCCGCAGTTCCGTAAGGGAGGGGCACTCGCACACGTCTCTAGTGCAGGTCCTCGAGTCCCCCGGCTCTTCGACCCGCTGCCAGGCAATGAGGCAGCCGGAGCGGTGCAATCCCACAGAGCGCCCCCCAGCGAGCGGTGACGGCACCTGTGTCCCCAGGTGCCGTCACCGCTCACCCCTGCGGCTGAGGAAGAGGAATGAATCGTTGATGGACCAGTGGTGGGGTGTGGCGGTCGTCGGGCTCGTCGTCTGGGTGTCGGTCGCATCGATCCTCACGATCGCGTTCGCGCGGTCGGCGGCAGCGAACGGCGAGGGCTGGTGAAGGGCGAGCCCGGCGAGCTGTCGGGAATGATCCTGGTGATCGCGCTCGAGGCCATCGCCGCCGTGCTCGTCGTCCTCTTCACCTGAGTCGCACCCGACAACGGGGCCGGAGCGGGTGTTCATGCCGTAGGTTGCGCCCGTGGGATTTGTCGGAGACCTCGATCGCGGCCAGCGCCGCCACTCGGTCTTTGGCTTCCCCTTGGCCGTCATCTACAAGTTCTTCGACGACCAGGGCAACTACCTCGCGGCGATCCTGACGTTCTACGCGTTCTTGTCGATCTTCCCGCTGCTGTTGCTCGCCACCTCGATCCTCGGCTTCGTCCTCGACGGGAACCCCCGGCTGCAGGAGCAGGTGCTCGACTCGGCGCTGGCCCAGTTCCCGATCATCGGCGACGCGCTGGGCCGCCCCGACGGCCTCAAGGGTTCGACCGGCGGCATCATCGTCGGTTCGCTGACCGCGTTGTACGGCGCGCTCGGTCTGGGCCTGGCGCTGCAGAACGTGCAGTCCGCGGCCTGGGCGGTGCCGCGCAACAGCCGTCCGCACCCGGTCATGACCCGGGTGAACAGTCTCTTCATCCTGGCGGCGGCCGGCACCGCGATCTTCGCGATCTCGGTCGGCTCCGCGGTCCTCACCGAGACCCGGCTCGTCGGCGAACTGTCGCAACACGGCTGGTTCCACTGGCTCGTGCGGATCCTGACGGTGCTCATCGTCGGCGCCGCGATGACCGTGCTTCTCCGGATGGCGGCCGCCCGCGCGATCCACAGCAACGTGATCCGCGCTGCCCCGGGTGGCTACACCATCTCCGTGCTGTGGCAGCTCCTGCAGTGGATCGGGACCGCCTACGTCACCAACGTCGTCGCCAGCGCCGATGCCAACAGCATGACGGGCGTCTTCGGCGTCGTCCTGGGCCTGATGGGGTTGCTCTACATCGGGGCGGTCATGGGTGTCCTGGGCATCGAGGTCAACGTCGTCCTGGCCCGCCGGCTGTGGCCACGTGCCCTGCTGACTCCGTTCACCGACTCGGTCGACCTCACCGAGGCCGACCGCCGCGCGTACGCGATGTACGCCCAGATGCAGCGTCACAAGGGCTTCGAGACGGTCGCCGTACGGTTCGACGGCCGCGACGGCGACAGCCATGAGATCCTGCTCGACCCGGTGACCGAAGAGATCATCAAGCAGCACATTCCCGGGGCCCCGCCCCGCCCGGAGGCCGCCGACGAGCCGACGATCCCGATCAACCTGCCGCCGTCCATCTGAGTGACGGGCAGCAGCAGCGCCGAGCTCAGTCGGCGAGCAGGAGCTCCCGGAGGCGGGCGATGACGGAGTCGTCGAGGCCCAGCCCCTCGCGCAGGTACGACGCGCGGTCGCCGTACTCGGTCTTGATCGCCGCCAGGGCGGTGCGGAGGTAGGCGACGTCGGCGACGAAGACGGGCTCGTAGACGGCGACGCCGTCCTCGCCGAGGTGGGCGACGATCTCGGCCTCGGTGCGCGCACGGCTGGCGGCGGTCAGGGCGTTGGTGAGCAGGTAGTCGCTCTCGATGGTGGGGTCGTCGACGCCCGCGATGTGCAGCAGCAGGGCGGCGACCCAGCCGGTGCGGTCCTTGCCGGCGGAACAGTGGAAGAGCTGCGGGCCGCCGGTGGCGAGCTGGCGCAGCACCGCGCCGAAGGCGGTGCGCGACTTCGGGTGCGTCACGAAGGCGCGGTAGACCTCGTTCATCAGGTCGGCGGCGGCCTCCCGGGTCGCCAGACCGGCCACCTGCTCCATCGGGATGCCGATGGCGTCGAAGTGCAGCGCTTCGGCTCCGGGCACCGGGGGATCGGGGTGGATCGCGATCTCGACGTCGGAGCGGAGGTCGAGGATCGCGCGCAACCCGATGTCGTTGATGGCGGCGTGGTCCTCCTCGGCGAGCCGGAGGTCGTTGCTGCGGAAGAAGACGCCCGGCCGGACCCGGCCGCCGTCCCGCGTCGCGTAGCCCTGTCCGGAACCGGCCACGTCGCGGAAGTTGTCGACCGACGCCAGGCGGAGCAGCTCGCGCTCCTCGTCGCCCGGCGTGGGCACAGGACGCTCGATCATGGTTCCGACGCTACCGGGCGCCCGGACGCCCTAGGCTCCCGCCCATGACCGACGACGCCCTGAGCGATTTCGAGACCGGCACGTTCACCGCGGACGGTGCCACGCACCCGCTCTACCGGTCGGGCACCGGTCCGGCGGTGATCGTGATCGCCGAGGTCCCGGGCATCACGCCGAAGGTGGCGGACTTCGCCCGCCGGGTGCGCGACGAGGGGTTCTCCGTCATCATGCCCAGCCTGTTCGGGGCGCCCGGGCACGACCCGAACGACGGCCTCCTGGGCGCGGTCGCGTTGACGACGAAGGCCCTCGGCCGCGTGTGCGTGAGCCGCGAGTTCAACCTGCTGGCGGCCGGCAAGACCTCGCCCGTGGTGAGCTGGCTGCGCGCGCTCGCCGAGCACGAGCACGAGCGCTGCGGCGGACCTGGCGTCGGAGCGGTCGGGATGTGCCTGACTGGCGGCTTCGCGCTGGCGATGGCCACCGACGAGCGGTTGCTCGCACCCGTCCTCTCCCAACCGTCCCTGCCACTCTCCCTCAAGGGGCGACGCAGCATCGACATCTCCGAGGAGGACCTGGCCATCGTCAAGGACCGTTGCGCTGCCGGGCTGCAGGTCATGGGTCTCCGCTTCCGCAGCGACCGGCTCGTCCCGGCAAGCCGCTTCGCGTTCCTCCGCGAACAGCTCGGCGATGCATTCATCGGAGTCGAGCTCGACGACGAGGACGCGAACCCCGACGGTCTTCTGCCGCCGCACTCGGTGCTGACCGAGCACTTCATCGACGAGCCCGGCTCTCGCACCCGCCAGGCCCTCGACGACGTACTCGCCCTCTTCCGCTCCAAGCTGCTCGCCGAATAGGGGTTTCGTCGCGCCGATTGGGGACTTTGTCACCGCCGGCTGCACACAAAACCCCACTCGCGCGGACAAAACCCCTATTCGCGCGGACAAAACCCCTATTCGGGCTAGCGGGGAGGGAGGGGGAAGAAGCGGGAGGTGCGGGAGGCGTACTCGACGTACGCCGGGCGCTGCATCATCGTCTGCTCCAGCAGCTTCACGCCAGTGACCGACACGAGGAACCAGGTCATCGCCACCGGTGCGATCACGGTGGCCAGCCCGGTGACCCATCCCGAGGCAAGTCCGCCGACGAGCCAGATGCCCCACCAGACGCACGCATCGCCGAAGTAGTTCGGGTGGCGGGTGTAGCGCCACAGGCCGCTGTCGAGTACGGCGGGCCGCGACTCCCGCGGCTGGGCCCGGTACGCCGCGAGCTGGGCGTCGCCGACGGATTCGAAGACCAGACCGACCAGCCACACGATTCCGCCGACGACGACCAGCGGCCAGCACCAGACGTCGCGAACGACGCCGGTGGCCACGGGCAGGGCGATCACCGCCATCACCGCGCCCTGGACGCCGAAGACCTTGCGGACCGCCACGCCCATCCCGACCTCGGGGAGCGGGCCGCCCAGCACGGTCAGGTAACGAGGGTCCTCGCCGTGATCGGGAGCACTGCTGCGGCGATGGACGTGCCATCCGAGCCGCAGCCCCCACACACCCACGATCACGACGAGCAAGCCGGTGCGGAGTCCCTCGCCCGCACCGACCGCGGTCGCCACCAGCGCACACGCTGCGGCGACCACGACGAAGCCCAGTCCCCAGGCGACATCCACGACAACGACCCGACCCTGACGGCGTGCGACGAGCGCCGTCACGGTCATCACGGCCGCCGCGGCCAGCACCGCCGTACCGATGGACAGGACGATGTCGGGCATCACCAGTTCCGGGTCCAGTGGAGCGTGTGCTCGGCGCCGGGGCGCACCATCAGGATCTGGTCGACACCCATGCGGCCGTCACGGAACGCCATCGAGCCGCCCACGAGGTAGAGCCGCCACACGCGCACGAGCTCCTCGCCGACGAGAGCGGTGATGGCGTCGATGTTGGCCTCGAAGCGCTCGAGCCAGCCGGCGACGGTGAGCACGTAGTGCTCGCGCAGTGCGTGGACGTCACGCACCTCCAGACCGGCCTCCTCGAGCAGGACCGCGGTCGCCCCGACCGGTCGCATGTACATGTCGGGCGCGATGAACGACTCGATGAACGGGCCACCCCCGGGCCAGCGTCCGGTGCGCGACATCTGCTGCACCAGCACCCGCCCACCCGGTCGTACGGCGTCGTGGAGCACCTGCGCATAGGTCGGGTAGTTCTTCTCGCCGACGTGCTCGCCCATCTCCAACGAGGCGACTGCGTCGTACTCCGCACCTCGCATCGGTACGGCGTCGCGGTAGTCGCAGAGCTGGAACTCGACCCGGTCGCTCAGTCCCCGGCGCTGGGCTGCCGCTTCGGCGAAGCGCTTCTGCTCCGCCGAGATCGTCACGCCGACCACGCGCGCGCCGAACTGCTCGGCGGCGTGCAGTGACAACGATCCCCAGCCGCAGCCGACATCGAGCAGGCGCATACCCGGCTCGAGTCCGAGCTTGCGGCAGACCAGGTCCAGCTTGGCGTTCTGCGCCTCCTCGAGTGACGCACTCACGGAGGGGTGGTAGCCGCTGGAGTAGGCCATCGTCTGCTCGTCGAGGATCAGCGAGTAGAACTCTGCGGTCGTGTCGTAGTGGTGGCTGATCGCCTTCCGGTCCCGGTCCCGGCTGTGCAGCCGCCCGCCAACGCGGGCCTGGGTCGCGGGCGCGGCCGGGGGCCGGCCGATCAGGTCCAGCCCGATGGCAGCCTTCACCGCACCGGCGATCGCGCGCGGGGACGGCCGCTTGCCGCTGAGGCCGCGTTCGGCAGCCACGGCGAAGGCGTGGGTCAGTGCGGCGTCGAGGTCACCGTGGACCTCGAGCTCGCCGGTGACGTAGGCCTGCGCAGCGCCCAGCTCGTTCGGGTGCCAGAGCAGTCGGCGCAGGGCGTCGGGCGAGCGGAGCTCGACGACCGGGCCGAGCTCCGGGCCGGCGACCGAGCCGTCCCAGGCGATCAGGCGGACCGGAAGGTCGCCACCGATGAACGGCGCCAACGCCTGGGCCAGACGGGAGGCGATGCCCCCCGGCCTCGCCTCCCGCTGGGTTTTCCCGGTAGTGGTCTCGGTGGTCATCAGGCTTCCCGAGCGAACGTGAGCTGGTGGTCGTCGATGTAGCCCGCGGCGAATCCGGCCCGGCAGTACTCCAGGTAGAAGTGCCACATTCGCACGAAGGTCTCGTCGAAACCGAGGTCGCTGACCTGCTGGCGCGACGCGACGAACGCGTCGTCCCACAACTGCAGCGTGCGCGTGTAGTGCGCGCCGATGGGCAGGTTGTCGACCAGCCGCAACCGGGTGTGCTTGCCCACGGTCTCCTCGATGGCCTGCACCGACGGCAGCGCACCTCCGGGGAAGATGTACTTGGTGATGAAGGTGTGTGTCGAACGGGTGGCGAGCATCCGGTCGTGCTGCATGGTGATGGCCTGGATGGCCACCCGGCCACCGGGGGCGAGCACGTGGTCGAGGGTGCTGAAGTACGTCGGCCAGAACTGCCAGCCCACGGCCTCGATCATCTCGACGGACACGACCGCGTCGTACGCACCGGCCGGCTCGTCGAGCAGAGCGCGGTAGTCGCACAGGTCGACCTGGACCTGGTGCTCGTGGCCGGCGGCCGCGATCCGCTCGCGGGCCAGGGCCTGCTGCTCGACGGAGAGGGTGATGGTCCGGACGAGCGCGCCACGAGCGGCGGCCCGGATGGCGAGCTCGCCCCAACCGGTGCCGATCTCGAGCAGTCGGGTGCCCTCGCCGACGCCGGCCTGGTCGAGCAGCCGGTCGATCTTCTGGTGCTGCGCGACGACGAGGTCCTCGGCGGTGGCCTCGGCCGGATCGTCGAACAGTGCGCTGGAGTAGGACAGGGTCGGGTCGAGGAACGCCGCGAACAGGTCGTTGGACAGGTCGTAGTGGTGCGCGACGTTGCTCTGCGTGTTCTCGCGGGTGCCCCGCTGGCTGCGCGGGATCCGGGTCACCACGAGCGAACGCAGCTTCTGCAGGCTCGGCGGAACCAGCGACGGCAGCTCGGCCGCCAGCACGGCGAGGAAGTCCCCGAGCACGCCGTCACCGGGCGTGCCGTCCTCGCACCAGGCGCCGGTCATGTACGCCTCGCCGAACCCGATCAGCTGGTCACGGCCCAGCCGCGCGAAGAACTCCTCCGGGCGTCGGACGACGATCGCGGGACCGCCGCGGCCGAGCTTTTCGATCTTCCCGTTGCCGCGGTGCAGGTGCACGGTCACGTCGAGCCGCGACACGGCGGAGCGGAACAGGCGCTGGGCGATACGGGCCGAGACACCCCCCTTGGGTGCGGGATGGAGGTCGGGCCAGGCCTGGATGGCGGGAGCAGCGGTGAGAGTCATCGGAGGACGCCTTCCTCAGTAGGGGTGGGGTCGAGTCGAGCGTGGGCGGGACGGGGCTGGACCGGCACGCGGCGGGCCCACAGGGCGATGCCGTGCGCCCGGATCAGCGCGGCTCCGCGCAGTCCGGCGAGCGGGAGAAGCGGTGGCTGCCCGGGCTTGCCGACGAGTCCGGCATCGAACCGGGCGCCCGCGTCGGTGTGCAGCGTGATGCCGATGTGGAGCGCTCCGGTGACCGGGTCCGGGGGTGGGGCGACGACGTCGTAGTGGCCGTCGGTCCCGTGGAAGGGCGACACGTACATGGCCTTGTCGACGCGACCGCGTCCGTCGGCGTCGGTGTCGAGCAGGTAGGCATGGCGGTCGCCGTACGTGTTGTGCACCTCGACGACAGTGGCTGCGGGCCGACCGTCTCCATGCTCATCGGCCCAGCACCAGTGGACCGAGATCGGATTGAAACAGTGTCCGAACGCACGGGGCTGACTTGCCATCAGCGCGCGGCCGGCCCGCAGGTCGAGGTCGTGTCGGGCGAGGAACCGGTCCAGTCCCTCGCGCACCGACACCGTGTCGCCGTCGAAGTGGTCACGACCGAGGAAGCGGCCGTGCGCACCCTCGACCCGTCCCCGGTCCGAGGTTCGGTCGAGGTCGACGACGTAGAGGTGGGAGCGGAGTCGGAAGCTGTTCTTCAGCGGCTCCCGGCGCTTGTGGACCAGGGTCGTGTCGTACGACGTCGCGGGCGTCTCGATACGCCCGCTCGTTCCTCGCGGACTACTCGACGAACCTGTGCCGAAAGGTCGTCGAGTGCCGGTCGTGAGGGACGAACGACCGGCGTATCGAGACGCATCAGGCCAGGTCAGTCCCAGGCGCTCCACGGCCTTGAGCCCCGAGCGCGCGCCGTCCTCGTGGAAGCCCCAGCCGTGATAGGCCCCGGCGAACACCAGGCGGTCGGAGTCGATCTCGGGGAGACGGGAGCGGGCTGCGACCGAGGTGGGCGTGTAGAGCGGGTGCGCGTAGTCGCGGCGGACCAGCACCGAGGCCGGGTCGACGACGTCCTCGCCACCGAGGGTCACCAGGTAGTGCGTGTCGGTGTCGAGGCGCTGCAGGCGAGTCAGGTCGTAGGTCACCTGCACCCGGTCCTGCGCGGTCTTCGGGCGACGGAAGTTCCACGACGCCCAGGCGTCGCGTGCGGCCGGCATCACACGCTGGTCGGTGTGCAGGAGCGCGGTGTTCTGCGTGTACGGCAGCGCCTCGAGCAGCTCGCGCTGCAGTGGGGTCGGGTCGTCGAGCATCGTCAGCGCGTGGTCCGGGTGCGTGGCGAGCACGACGGCGTCGTACTCCTCGCGACCGGCGCCGGTCGTGGTCACCTCGACGCCGTGGGGCGTCTCGCGCACCGCAACGACGGGTGTACCGGTCCGGATCTCGCCGCCGGCAGCTCGCACGGCTGCGGCCAGTCGGTCGACGTAGGTCCGCGAACCCCCGGTCACCGTGCGCCAGGTGGGAGACCCGAACACCTGCAACATGCCGTGGTGCTGGAGGAATGCGAACAGGTAGGCCGCCGGGTAGTCCCGCGCGGTGTCGGGGTCGCACGACCACACGGCGGCCACGACGGGCTCCATGAAGTGGCGGCGGAAGTAGGGCGAGAACCGGCCCTGGTCGAGGAACTCGGCCAGCGTGGTCAGGTCCTCGGTCGGCCGCGACGGGTCGTTCTGGCGAGCCAGCAGGCGCCGCGCCTGACGGTGGAAGCGGGGGATCTCGCCGAGCATCTTCAGGTAGCGCGGGTTCTTCTGGTTGCCCGCGCCCGCCGGGAAGATGCCTGTGCGTCCGAGCGCCCCGGCCCACTCGAGGCCGGTCCCCTCGTCGCAGATCGACATCGACATCTCGGACGCCTGGGTCGGCACGCCGAGCTCGTCGAACAACCGGATGAGGACCGGATAGGTGCGCCGGTTGTGCACGATGAAGCCGCTGTCGATGGCGAGCTCGCGGCCGGTCGGATCGGTCACCCGATGGGTGTCCGCGTGCCCGCCGAGACGGGTGTCGGCTTCGAGCAGCGTCACCTGAGCCGTGCGCGAGGCGACGTAGGCGGCGGTGAGTCCGGCAACGCCGGAACCCACCACGGCGATCCGCCGCGGCTGTACCTGTTCCATCACGTCCCCAGGGGGAAGACCGCGATGGGTTCGCTCGAGGGCCGCTCCGAGCCGCCGTCAGGCTCCACCGTGATCCCGACACCGGTGGCGGTCGAGGCGTCACCGTCGAGGAGCACGGTTGCGTCGCGGAGGTCCGGCATCACGCCGGCCGGCTCCATCACGCCGGCGGGGGTCTGCAGCCAGAGCTGGTAGTCCTTGCCTTCGGGCGCGGCGCGCATGTCGTCGGTGTGGATCACGGAGCGGGCCAGGGAGCGGGAGACAGTCACGACCGCCGTGGCGCCGTCGGGGAAGCTCTTGTCGGTGCTGCTCGCGTCGGCGGCGGCCAGCACCTGCTCGGCGGTGATCTCCGGAGCCGGCGGCTCGTCGTCAGAGCGGACCCACAGTCCACCCACGGCAGCGACAATCACGGCAGCGGCGGCGGCGAACAACGGGATGCGGGCGACGCTACGGCGTCGGCTGTCGAGCTGGACCACCACGGCGGAGGGTGTCTCCGCCCGGGGCGCGGCGTCCTCGGCCATCAGCGGAGGGAGCGGGCGGATCGTGGCAATGTCAGCGAGCAGCCGGTCCCGGAGCGAGGCGGGCGGCGCGAGGTCGTCGGTGCCGAGCACGGCCGCTGCTTCGCGGAGGCTGTCGACCTCGTCGCGGCAGTCAGCGCACTGGCGCAGGTGGGCTTCGAAGCGGGCACGCTCGTCGGGCTCGAGGGCATCGACGGCGTAGGCGCCGGAAAGTGCGTGCACGTCATCTCCTCCGCTCGTGGGCTGGTAATCGGTCATCGTCCTACTCCGATGGTGTCGCGGAGCCGGATGAGGCCGTCGCGGATCCTGGTTTTTGCGGTCCCGACCGGTAGGTCGAGCAGAGCGGCCACTTCGGTGTGGGTGTAGCCGCCGAAGTAAGCCAGCTCGATCGCTTCGCGCTGGACTTCGGTGAGGTGCGCCAGCGCCGCTCGTACCCGGTGTGCCTCCAGGGAGGCGTGGGCCGCTTCGGCGGTGGTGTCGTGCTCGGGTGTCTGGTTGCGCTGGTGGTACGTCTCGTCACGCCTGCTGGCGGCCTCGGCACTGCGGACCCGGTCGACCGCCTTGCGGTGGGCGATGGTCATCAACCACGCCAGGGCACTGCCCCGCTCCGCGTCGTACCGACTGGACTGGCGCCAGACCTCGAGGAACACCTCTTGGGTGACCTCCTCGGCCTGGGCCGGGTCCCGGACCACCCGCAGGACGAGCCCGTGGACCCGAGCTGCGGTGGTGTCGTAGATCCCGGCAAACGCGACCTGGTCTCCCCGGGATGCCCGCTTGAGCAGCGAGCCGAGATCAGAGGCATCGTCAGGCGCGCCGACCGGCGCCCCCGCGAGGGGGGCGCCGATCGGGTTGTCCTGAACCGGTCCCATGAGGTAATCCTTGCGCTTCAGAGGGCCGGTGGCGAGGGGTAGATGATCAGAGTCACTTGACTCCGGTCAGCACCTTGTCGATGACGTAGACGGTCGCGTTGGCGGTGGGGACGTTGCCGCAGATGACGTTGGCGGTCACGGTGCCGTCGGAAACGGTCATGCCGCTCTCGGCGTCGCCCTTGATCGTCAGCTTGTCACCCACGAGGGTGTCCTGCTTGCCGGCGATGGCGTCCTGGTCCAGGTTGGCGCCAATCACGTGGTGGGCGAGGATCTTGTAGAGCGTGCTGTCCTGGCCCTTCTCCTGGCCCTCCATCACGAGACCGTTGAGGTCGGCCTCGGGGATCTCGGCGAACGCACCCTCGAACGGAGCGAAGACCGTGAGGGCCTCGGCGCCGTTGAGCGTGTCGGCGAGACCGTCGATCGAGGTGACCGCGGCGACCAGCGTCTTGAGGAGCGGGTTGTTGCTCGCGGCGGTGGCGACCGGGTCCTTGACCATGCCGTCGAACGAACCGGCACCCGAGGTCGGGACCGAGGCACAGCCGTCGCCGAAGGTCTGCGCGCCGGCGCCTTCAGCAGCGTCGGTGGTGTCGCTCGACGTGTCGCCGCTGTTGTCCGAGGCGTTCGGCTCGTCCTCGCCGCAGGCGGCAAGGGTGACGGACAGGGCGAGTGCGGCGGTGGCGATGCCCGCGTTGCGGCGGAGGTTCTGGAACTTCATGGTGGTGCCTTCCCTTGATGTGTCTGACTGTGTTGGTGCTGTCAGTGATTCGGAGGTGTTTCCGATCCGGATTGGCCGGATCGAAAAGTTTTTTTGTCGGTCTCAGCCGACGTTGACGAGGAGCTCGTGCAGCCCGCTCGCGCCGTTCGGGAACGGCTCGGCACGCACGGCCACCTGGGCTTCGCCGTTGCCGGACATCGCGCGGACGGCGATGCGGTGGGAGCCCTTGTCGGCGGTCCAGGGGTAGTACCACTGGCGCCAGTAGTTCTCGCCGCCGTCCGGGCCGAGCTTGGCGTCCTGCCAGGCGCCGCCGTCGATGCGGACCTGCACGCCCGAGATGCCGTCGCGCTCCTGCGCCCAGGCAACGCCGCCGATGACGTTGTCGCCGGGATCGAGGTTGGCCAGCGCCTTGGGGGTGTCGATGCGCGCGGAGATCTTGATGGGGGCGTCCGTGGCCCAGTCCCGCTCGGTCCAGTAGGCCTTCTGGTCGTCGTACGTCGTGAGCGTCAGCTTGGTGAGCCACTTGGTGGCACTGATGAAGCCGTACAGGCCGGGGATGATCATCCGCACCGGGAAGCCGTGCTCACGGGGCAGTGCCTTGCCGTTCATGCCCACGACGACCATGGCGTCGCGGCCGTCGGTGGCCAGGTCCAGCGGCGTACTGATCGTCATGCCGTCGAAGTCGGTCGACAGGATCTGGTCGGCCTTGTTGCCGACGCCCGCCAGGTCGAGGATGTCCTTGAGCGGTACGCCGAGCCAGCGGGCGCTGCCGATGTAGGGTCCGCCGACGCTGTTGGAGACGCAGGTGAGGGTGATGTTGCGCTCGATCATCGGCATCGCGAGCAGCTCGTCGAAGGTGATCGTCAGCTTCTTGTCGACGTCTCCGTCGACGGTGAGGGTCCAGTCGTCGGCTCCCACGATCGGAGTGTCCAGACGGGTGTCGACGCGGTAGAAGTCGTCGAGCGGCGTCTCGAACGGCGTGATGCCGGGGACCTGGTCGTCGAGGCCGCGCGGAAGGGCCGGGGCCGGCTGTGCCGGCGTCGGCAGGTCGACGTCCTCGGGCCGCAGGCGCAGCTTGTTGATCACGCGGCCCGCGACACCACCGACGGCGGCCAGGGCGGTCAGGGCGCCGATGGTGATCAGGACGCCGCGGCGGCCGTTGCTGCCCTCTTCGCTGGGCTCGGCGGTGGCCGCGGTCTGCTTGCGGTGCAGCAGGACCAGGGCGAGCGGACCCGTGATGGCCGCGACCAGGCTGGGGAGCAGGTCGAGCACCTTCGCCTCGGGACGCGTGAGCACGGCCCCGCCGGCGAGGGCGACGAGCGCCACGAGCAGGCCCGCCCCCCAGGCGAGCCTCTTGCGGGCGAGGATGCCGGCGATGGCGGCGAGGACCATCACTCCGGCCAGCACCGAGCCGACCAGGATGATCTTGTCGGCGCTCCCGAAGGTGCGGATCGCCCACTCCTTCATCGGTGTAGGTGTCGCGTCGATGACGGTCGATCCGACCGCGAGCACCGGCGAGGACGCCGGGTCGGTCAGTGACGCCACCGCATGCGCGAGTCCGATGCCGACCAAGGTCGCCAGAACTCCGTACCAGGCCCACAGCAGTCTCATCCTCATGGAGAGGATTCGGAGCCGAGGGCCCAGCGGATTGGTTGTCAAGGTCCTCGAGTAGCGGCGAGCGCCAGCGAGTCGCGTATCGAGACGCAGTGAGCCGGTTGCGGGCGTCTCGATACGCCCTCGCCCAGCGGCTCGGGCTACTCGACGACCTTGTTGTGGGGCGTGGCGATGTGCACGAGCGCGTCGCCGGCGTTCACGATCGGAGCCCGGGTGAGGCCGATGATGATCCCGGCCCGGTCGGCGTGCACGAGGCGGACCCGGCGGCCGAAGGTGTCGGAGAGACCTCCGAGGCGCTCGCCCGCGTCGACGTACTGGCCGAGGCCGACCTCCAGGTGCAGGATGCCGGTGCCGCGGGCCCGGACCCAGGCGCTGCCGCGGGCCTCGACGGGCAGGGGGAGCTCGGAGGCGGGGTCACCGGGCACCGGGTCGACCATGCCGAGCGCGGTCAGGACACGTCGTACTCCTTCGACGCCCACCTGGATCGGTTCTTCATCGAAGCGCATCGCCTCGCCGGCTTCGTAGAGGAGCACGATCGCGCCGCGGTCGCGCGCGGCCTGGCGCAGCGAACCGTCGCGCAGCTTCGCGTGCAGCATCACGGGAGCGCCGAAGGCCTGGGCGAGCTCGCGGGTGCGGGCGTCGTCGAGGTCGGCGCGGATCTGCGGCAGGTTGGTACGCCGATCGGCCGCCGTGTGCAGGTCGAGGCCGACGTCGCACTTGCTGACGACCTCGGACATGAACAGGTGGGCGATCCGGCTCGCGAGCGATCCGCGGGCGGAGCCGGGGAAGGAGCGGTTGAGGTCGCGGCGGTCCGGGAGGTAGCGGTCGCCGTTCATGAAGCCGAGGACGTTGACGACGGGGACGGCGAGCAGGGTGCCGCGCAGGGTGCGAGCGGACAGCGGGGCCAGCGCGCGCCGGATCACCTCGACCCCGAGCACCTCGTCGCCATGGATCGCGGCGTTCACCCAGACGGTCGGCCCGGGCTCGCGTCCGTGGATGACCCGCACCGGCAGGCTGACGTCGCCGCCGGTCACCAGGCGGGTGATCGGGAGCTCGACCTCCTTGGTGGACCCGGCGCGCACCCGGACGTTGCCGATCGCGAACGACTCACGCGCCACTGGGCGACACCCCGCGGTTCCTGCGCCGGACCCGGCGCGTCGGCCGGCCGCCGAGGTAGGAGTGGCTTGCGTCGACCACGAAGCCCTGGCGCAGCGCCTCGCGCCCGATCAGCAGGCGAAAGCCCATCTCGTCGCGGCGGGTCAGTGTGATCTCGGTGCTGATCAGGCGGTCGACCAGCTTGAGGTCGGTCAGGATGACGATCCGTTCCTGGGCGTGGCCGGTGGAGCTGCGGACGACACGCCGGTCGTGGACGGGGCACTCGACGAGGACGGCGTCCTCGTCCGACCGTTGCCAGGGGTGTACCGAGAAGCGGACCCACTCGGCGCCGTCTCGCGCGAACTCGGTGAGATCGAAGGCGTGCAGCGCCGAGGTGCGGGCGCCGGTGTCGAGCTTGGCCTTGACGTGTCCGACGCCCAGACCTGGCAGTCGAACCCACTCTCGCCAGCCGGCAGTCACCTGCTGGCTGCTTGAATGGGGGTTCACCACGCTGGCATCCACACGACCATCCAATCAGGTCGGGAATGAAGCAGGTCGATCATGAAGCTCGCCATCCTTTCGCGCGCACCGCGGTCCTACAGCACCCAACGCCTCCGTACGGCGGCGCTGGACCGGGGCCACCAGGTCAAGGTGCTCAACACCCTCCGGTTCGCCATCGACCTCTCCGGTGAGGATCCGGACCTTCAGTTCCGCGGGCGACAGCTCTCCGACTACGACGCCGTGCTGCCGCGCATCGGCAACTCGATCACCTACTTCGGCACGGCCGTGGTCCGCCAGTTCGAGCAGATGGACGTCTACACGCCCAACACTGCCAACGGCATCGGCAATTCACGCGACAAGCTGCGGGCCTCGCAGATCCTGTCGCGGCACAACATCGGAATGCCGGCGACGACGTTCGTCTGGGACCGCGCCGACGTGATCCCCGCGATCGAACGGGTCGGCGGCGCCCCGGTCGTGATCAAGCTGCTCGAGGGAACCCAGGGCATCGGTGTGATCCTCGCGCCGACGTTGAAGGTTGCTGAGGCGATCATCGAGACCCTTCAGTCGACGCGCCAGCAGGTGCTGATCCAGCGCTTCGTCAAGGAGAGCAAGGGTCGTGACATCCGCGCCCTGGTCGTCGGCGACCGGGTGGTCGCGGCGATGCGGCGGGTCGCGCAGGGTGACGAGTTCCGCTCCAACGTCCACCGTGGCGGCACCGTCGAGCGCGTCGACCTCGATCCGGCGTACGAGCAGGTCGCCGTACGCGCCGCGCAGATCATGGGCCTCAAGGTCGCCGGTGTCGACATGCTCGAGGGAGACGACGGACCGCTGGTCATGGAGGTGAACTCCTCGCCGGGGCTGGAGGGCATCGAGTCGGCCACCAAGCTCGACGTCGCCGGCGCGATCATCGACTACATCGACAACCAGGTCGCCTTCCCGCAGATCGACGTGCGCGAGCGGCTGTCGGTCTCCACGGGATACGGCGTCGCCGAGCTCGTCGTGCACGGCGACGCCGACCTGGTCGGCAAGACCCTCGGTGAGTCCGGGCTGCGCGAGCGCGACATCACCGTGCTGACCCTGCACCGCGGCACGACCGTGATCCCGAATCCGTTCGACCGGCACGTGCTCGAGGCCGAGGACCGGCTGCTCTGCTTCGGCAAGCTCGAGGAGATGCGCTCGATGATCCCCGCGCGCCCCAAGCGCCGGGCGCGGGTGAAGAAGCTGCCCAAGCAGCCGATCCACGAGGGCTGATCTGGGCGCGCATCCGTAGGTCGAGGAGGTCGCTCTGCGACCGGCTCGACAGCCCGTCGCCTAGGCTCGTCGAGTAGCGGCGAGCGCCAGCCCCCTAGGTTCGTCGCGTATCGAGACGCCCGCAACCTTCCCCCCGTTGGTCGAGGAGGTCGCTCTGCGACCGTCTCGAGACCCGGTCTTCGCGTTGGTCGAGGAGGTTGCGCAGCAACCGTCTCGAGACCACGGTGGCTTCTCCACAGGCGGTTGCCGCGGCGGGGCTGAATGTCGGCGCCTCGTGATCCAATACATGTATGGATCTCGGACCCCAGCCCCCAGTGACTGCCGAGATCCTGCCGCGCGTGCGCGAGCGGGTCCGCCGCCGCCAGGCAGAGCTCGTCGACGAATGGATCGACATCGCCTCCTGGGCGCAAGCCAACGTCGTGACGGCGCCCGAAGGTGCCGCGACACTGGTCGAGGGCGTCATCGACACCGGTGTCCCGATCGCCGGCGACGGTGCGCCGTTGGTCAGTGAGTTCAACTTGATGGAGTTCATCGCCGTCCTCGGCCGCTCACCCGATGGTGGCCGTGCGTACGTCGGGCGCATCATCGAGTGCGCCTGGCGGCTGCCGGGCATCTACGCCTCGGTGGTCGCGGGCAGGTTGGAGCCGTGGCGGGCCGAACGGATCGCGGACCTCACCCGCCCGCTGAACGCCGACGCCGCGGCCTTCGTCGATCGCCAACTGGCTGCCGTCGGTGGTGTCGGGTGGGCACAACTCGAACGCCTCGTGACCGAGGCCGTGATCCGGTTCGACCCCGAACGAGCCGAGGCCGAGCGCCGGGCCGCGAACGAAGACCTGTTCGTCGACGTCGATCGCCAGGTCGACCAGCACGGACGCGTCCGCATCGATGCCCTTGTCGATGCCGCTGACAGCCACGACTTCAACCAGGCCATCAACCGGCGCGCGATCCAGCGCGGGAAGCTCGGCGACGACTCTTCCCTGGACGTACGACGCGCATGAAGCGTCGGCGACATGGCCCGCCAAGATCTCGCCCTCGACCTCCTGATCAACGCTTCGCAGGATGGTCGAGTAGGCGCCGAGGAAGGAGGCGACGTATCGAGACCCCTCGCCCCCGGCCGCAAGGTCGTCCTGAACGTCCACATCACCGACACCACCCTTACCGGCGACAACCCGGTCGGACGCTGGGACGAAGGCCGCACACCCATCTCGAGTCAGCAGATCAAGGAATGGCTCCAGGTCCCCGGCACCACCATCACGGTGCGTCCGGTCATCGACCTCGCCGATTGCGTCCCCGTCGACTCCTATGAGATCCCCGACCGCATCCGGCGCCGTGTTGAACTACGTGACCACACCTGCCGGTTCCCCTGGTGCGCCCGACCAGCAACCAAGTGCGACCTGGACCACGTCACCCCGCACAACAAGGGCGGACCAACCTGCCCCTGCAACCTCGCGCCCGCCTGCCGACGACACCACCGCGCGAAAACCTTCTCCGATTGACGATACACCGTGGTCCAACCCGGTCACTACCTGTGGACCAGCCCCCACGGGCACCACTTCCACGTCGGACCCGACGGCACCCACGCCCTCGACGACTACTGACCACCACGCTCCGCACCCCGCCCACCAGCGGGGCCACAGGCACGCCCGCACACGCCGATGACAGCGCTTGCTGGCCCCGCCGGCCTGATGGGGGAACATCTGCCAACCTGCTTGATCAGGAGTTCCCCAATGAGCCGAGCTTCCGCGCTGTCATGCCGCGATCAGAGCATCGTGGACAGGTGCTGAATCCCCGGCGTACCGTCCCGTTTGGGGGGGTCACGGATCGAGGTGTGCGCGATGAAGGTTCGACGGAAGCCATGACCGGGTCCGATCTGCTTTCCGGGTCGAGCTGGGTGACCGACGGCGGTCTCGAGACCGACCTGATCTTCAACCACGGCATCGATCTCCCCGAGTTCGCTTCGTTCCCGCTCGTCGAGAACGCCGACGGTGTCGCCGTGCTCGAGCGCTACTTCGCCGGGTACGCCGCGGTCGCGGCCGCCGCGGGCGCGGGCCTGCTGGTGGAGACGCCGACGTGGCGCGCCAACCCCGACTGGGGTCAGGTGCTCGGCTACGACGCTGCCGGCCTGGACCGGGCCAACCGGGCGGCGGTCGACCTGGCGCGGAGGGTCGCGACGGCGTCCGGACCCGAGCGATCGCTGGTCAGCGGCGTCGTCGGTCCCCGTGGCGACGGATACCTCGCGGGTGGCGAGGACCCGGACGAGGCGGCCGACTACCACGCCGCGCAGGTGCGATCGTTCGCCGCCGCTGGTGCCGACCTGGTGCACGCGATGACGATGACCGGGCCGGCCGAGGGCATCGGGGTCGTGCGCGCTGCGCGTGACTCCGGGCTGCCGGTGGCGGTCTCTTTCACGGTCGAGACCGACGGCCTGCTGCCCGACGGCAGCACCCTGGCGGCAACATTGAGCCGGCTGGAGGCCGAAGCGCCGGCCGACTGGTACGGCGTGAACTGCGCCCACCCGACACACGTGCTGCCCGCCCTCGACGGTGGTGCGTGGCAGGAGCGGCTCCGGTTCTTCCGACCGAACGCGTCGACGATGTCGCATGCGGAGCTCGACGAGATGGAGGTCCTGGACGCCGGTGACCTCGGTCTGCTGTCGTCCTCGGCTGGCAGTTTGCGAAACCAGGTGCCGACGCTCGCCGTCATCGGCGGGTGCTGCGGAACCGACAGCCGGCACGTGGCCGCGCTCTGGGGTGTCTCGCCGGAGTCCTAGGGCGGTGGTTGCGGCAGGATGACCACATGACTGACGCACCCGCCGAGCTGGTCCATCTCGATGTCGCTGGCGCGATCGCCACGATCACCCTCGACTCGACGCACAACCGCAACGCGCTCTCGCGCCAGCTGGTCACCGAGCTGGTCGGGCACCTCACGACGGTTGACGCCGACGAGGACGTCCGGGTCGTCGTACTGAAGTCGTCGGGCCGGGTGTTCTGCTCCGGCGCCGACCTGTCCGAGGCTGCGACCGTGCCGATGCAGGAGGGTGCTCGTGCGATCGTCGCCCTGCAGCGCCAGATCGTGGCCCTGTCGAAGCCGGTCGTCGTGGTCGTCGAGGGCGCGGCCCGCGCCGGCGGGATCGGCATCGTCGCGGCGTCCGACGTGGCGATCGTGGCCGAGGACGCCACGTTCGCGCTGACCGAGGTCAAGCTCGGTCTCACCCCGGCCGTCATCTCGCTGACCGTCTTGCCGCGGATGACCTCACGCGGCGCCGCCCTCACCGCCCTCGGCGGCGAGGTGTTCACCGGCGCGCAGGCCGTGGACTACGGCCTGGTCACCCTCGCCGTGCCCGCCGCCGATCTCCAGGCGAAGGTCGACGAGGTCGCCGGTCAGCTCGCCACGGGCGCCGCACAGGGGTTGCGCGAGACCAAGCAGCTGCTGGCAGCCGACCTTCTGGAGCGGATCGACGCCAAGGGCGAGGAACTCGTCGAGCTCAGCGCGCGCCTGTTCGGCTCGGACGCGGCCCGCGAGGCGATGACCGCCTTCCTTTCGCGCAAGAAGGGCTGACCCGAGTTACAAGCCCGCCACCAGCTCCGCCGCATCCGCGGTCGCACCACGGATCAGGCCGAGTCCGCCGGCGTCTCCCACGACCCGGGTCTCGACGCCGGGCAGCCACGCGGTGACGGCATCGCGCACCCCGACGTCGGCCACCACGTCGCCGGCGAGCACCACCAGGTCGGCGGGCAGTTCGCGGGACTTCCCGTGGACCGGCACGTACGCCACGCCGGTCGCGGTGATTCGTTCGACGCTGCAGCCGACGTGGACCGTGACGCCCAGCCGGTCGAGGCGGTCCATGTGTTCGGTACGGCGCTTCGGCCCGAACTCGGGCGCGATCTCCTCGCCGGTGTGGAGCAGGGCGACGAGGTTGCCGTTACGGGCCAGCACCTCGGCGTACTCCACGGCAGCCATCCGGCCGCCGACGATCACCACGCGCTGACCCGCGGGCAGCTCGGTCGGATCGATCCCGGAGCGGACGTGCGGAAGGTCGGCGCCCTCGATCGCGGGCAGCTCGACCCGGCCGCCGGTCGCGACCACGACGAGATCGGGCGCGAGCTCGGCGAGAGCGGACGACGTGGCGGCACTGGACAGGCGGACGTCGACGGAGCTTCCGGCGATCTCGGCCAGGAGCCACGTCAGGTAGGCGCCGTTCTCCGGGTGCACGGCAACGGCGTCGACCAGGGCGCCGCCCAGGTGGTCGGAGCTTTCCAGGACCGTCACCGTGTGACCGAGTCCGGCCGCCAGCCGCGCGGTCTCCAGCCCGGCCGGTCCACCACCGACCACCGCGATCCGTCGCCGTACGACGACGGCGGGATCGGGCAGCGCCCGGTCCAGGTCGTGACCGGTGAACGCGTTGACGGCGCACTCGGTCGCCAGCTTCTCCTCGAGGGTGTCGATGCAGTTCTCGCACGAGATGCAGGCCCGCACCCGCGGCGATCCTCCGAGCTCACCAGCGAGCTTGCGCGGCAGGTCCGGGTCGGCCAGCAGCGGCCGCCCCATGGCCACGAAGTCGGCCCGTCCCTGGCCGAGGACCTGCTCGGCAAGCACCGGGTCGTGCAGGCGCCCGACCGCGATCACGGGCACGTCGACGGCCTCGCGTACGGCGGCGGCCGCGCCCACGTTGAGTCCGTCGCCCGCATCGGCGCCGTTCACCATCCCGGTCACCAGCCGGTCGATCACGCCGCCGCTGACGTGGAAGGCGTCGACGCCGGCCTCCACCAGCAGCGGCGCCATCGAGGCGGTGTCGTGGATCGGTCGTCCGGCGGCCACCCGCTCGTAGCCGGAGATCCGCAACGTGATCGGGAAGTCGTTGCCGACCTCGCCCCGGATCGCCGTCAGTGCCTCGAGCACCACCCGGATCCGGCCCTCCGTCGAGCTGCCGCGATAGCGGTCGGCCCGCCGGTTGCGCTGGGGTGCGAGGAAGGAGCCGAGGAACATGTAGCCGTGGGCGGCGTGCAGCTCGAGGCCGTCGTACCCGGCCTCACGGACGCGGACGACGGCTGCGCGGAACTGGTCGAGGATGGCCGCGATCTGTTCCTTGGTGGCCTCCGCCGACGGTCGTCCAGTGAGGTAGGAGCCGATCACCGACGGACCCAGCGAGGTGACGCCGAACATCTCGGGGCCGAGCCCGTCCGGGCCGGCGTGCACGATCTGCGGCTGGATGCGGGCGCCCTGGGCGTGGACGGCGTCCACGAGGCGGCGGTGTGCCGCGACAGCGTCAGCGGTTCCGATCTGCAGGCCGCCGGGCGTCTCGGGGTGCTGCGGGTCGATCCCGGTGGCGCCGACGGTGATCAACCCGGCCCCGCCCTGTGCCCGCCGAGCGAAGTGCGCGACGGTCCGGTCGGAGGGATGACCGTCCGGCGTCCCGTACATCGTCTCCATGGGCGACATCACGATCCGGTTGCGCACCGTCATCGTGCCGATCCGCCCGGGAGCGAGCAGGTGCGGGAACGTGGTCATCCGGGAACACTAGAACGTGTTCTATCTCCTCGCCTAGGGTGAGCGGGTGGACTTCGCGATGGTGACCGCTTATCAGCCGATCGACCAGCTCGTCCCGCTGGCGCGCGCCGCGGAGGAGGCCGGCTTCCGGGCGTTCAGCGTGGCCGATCACGTCGTCGACCTCGAGACGGTCGCGACGCCGTACCCCTACACCGAGACCGGCGAGCGGCGCTGGCAGACCGACGTCGACTGGCCGGACCCGTGGGTCACCGTCGGCGCGCTGTCGCAGGTGACCACCCGGCTGCAGTTCTTCACCTCGATCTACGTCGCCGCGATGCGCAACCCGTTCGTGGTCGCCAAGGCCGTCGGTACGGCGGCCGCGCTCTCCGGGGGGCGGGTCGCCCTCGGCGTCGGCGTCGGCTGGTGCCGCGAGGAGTTCGACCTGCTCGAGCAGGACTTCGGGACCCGCGGTCGTCGTACCGACGAGGCACTGGACCTGATGAAGGAGTTGTGGGCGCCCGGCTGGACGGAGTTCGCCGGCGAGTTCTACTCCTGCGACCGGCTGGTCATGCGACCCGAGCCTCCTGGCCCGGTGCCGGTCTGGGTCGGCGGGCTCTCCGACGTCGCCCTGCGTCGGGCGGCGCGACACGACGGATGGATCGGCGACATGGCCACCGTCGACGAGGCGGTCGCGGTCGCGGGGCAACTGCGCGCGCTGCGGGTCGAGGCCGGCCGGGACCCGGACGAGACCTTCGAGGTCGTGCCCGCCCTCACCGACGCCCTGACCCCTGACGACTTCGCCCGCGCTGCGGAGGGTGGGGTGACGATGACGATGACGATGCCGTGGATGTACTACTGCGGGCCGGACGCGACCCTCGAGGCGAAGCTGGACGGGATAGCGCGGTACGGAGCCGAGATCATCGCGCCGGTGCGTGAGCTTCTCCTCTGAAACCGCGTTCCCGGTCGGCCCATGTGCGCGAGACTGGGGCCGTGGCGAGCGATGGGAGGCGTTCCGGCGGTAGCAGGCGCCCGCGGCCCGAGGTGCAGGAAAGGCTGGTCGGTGCTGCGGTCGAGCTACTGCTCGAACTGACGCCCGCGGACCTTCTGTCGGCAATCGGGACCCGGGCCATCTCCGAGCGAGCTGGCGTGAGTCAGCCGACCGTGTTCCACCAGTTCGGCTCGACGGCGGCGTTTGCCGATGCCGTCGTCGCGCAGGTCTACGACCCGGGCACGTTGCCGGTGGACAAGATCACCGAGGGGATCGCGACGATCAAGGCCGCCGGACTACCGGTCGAGGCGGCGAAGATGTTCCACCGCGCCGACTTCCGTCGGCTCACGGCCGATCCGGGCCTGCGTCTGCGGACGGGTCTCTGGGCACTGGGCGGTGGGACCACCGACGCGGCCTATCGGGAGTTCCTGCGAACGACAGACGACCGGCTCGCCCAGTTCGTGAGCTTGCTGTGGGAACACTGGGGTCGCGAGATCCGACCACCGTTCACCACGACGTCGTACGTCGCCGCGCAGGTCGCGCTCATCAGCGGCCTCTCGATCCGGCACCTGGTCGACCCGGAGGTGAGCACCGAGGACGGGTTCGCGCTGCTCGGAGCGACGTTCAGCATGACGATGGTGCGAGCGATCGGCGACCAGCACGACGTGGCCGACCGGCTCGCCGAGATGAACTACTACCCGCTGCGCAGTGCGCGCACGGGGTTGAAGGTGACCGGACGCACGGAGCTCACCCGCGCGACGGTGATGGCGTCGGCCGCCGAGCTGTTCGGCTCGATCGGGTACGAGAAGGTCACCGTGGCGCAGATCGCCCGCAAGGCCAGCACCAGCCCCTCACACCTCTACCGCATGTTCGGGAGCAAGGCGGGGCTCGCCGTCGCGCTGTTCCGCAAGCAGGCCGACGACGCCCTGGCCTCGCGCGCTGAGCTGAGCGGAGACGAGGTCGAGCAGCTGGTCCAGCACCTGGTGTGGGTCGCGGAATTCGTGGGAACGCACACCGACCACGCGCCGACCTACCTCCACGAGGTGTTGTGCAGGAAGCCGGAGGTCGAGCGCGACCCGGTCGTCGCGGTGACGGCCGAACTGCTCGCCGCGGCGGAGGCTGCGAGCGGCACCTCCGCGCCCGATGACGCGCGCGACCCGGCCGAGCTGGCGGTGGCTGCGGTCGGGCTGCTGGGCTGCCGCGTGGTGGCACGACCGTCGGTGGCGGCGCGCGACCAGGTGCGACAGCTCGCCAGCATCATTCGGCTCCCCGTGGGGACGAGCCCGGTTGTCGATCGATAACACGCCCGCTGCGATCTGAGCGTCACGGCAGGGACCGGCGGAGGGGAGTCCCTCCCAAGCGGCACTGTTCATTGCGAGCCGCACGACGTGGTCGCCGAGTATCTGTTCCGCGACCTCGGGCGTCGCTCCCCCACCACGTTTCGCTCGGCTCCTGAGGTGCTCCATGTCTGCTGTCCCTGCCCGTTCCGGGCCCCGTCCCCCCGTCGGTCTCCCGACGCGCGATCGCCAGCGCCGCTGGCTGCGCGCGGCGCTGGCGGTTGCGCTCCTCCCGTTGACCGTGGTCGCCGGTCTGACGGTCGGCACCGCTCCGGCCATGGCCGCGAGCTACCCCTATCCCGCGACTCCGGCCACGACCAAGCTCATGCCGGGCGACACCGTCACGTGGAGCGGACCCTCCAGCGCCAACGTCAACGCGAGGGTGTACGGCGCCAGTGCCGGTGGCTGCCTCGGTCTCGGCGACTTCGCCCCCTGGAACGAGGTGAGCGGCAACTTCACCGTCACCGTGCCGTCCGACGCGGCAACCAGGCAGCTGCGCTACCTGCGCGTGCAGATCGGGAGCGAGGACTCGCGCTGCTACGGCATCCAGTGGCCCCCGTACACCGGGTCGCTGCCGACCTTTGCCTACACGGGCACCGTCATGGCAGGCAGCACCCTCATCTGGGGACCCACCAGCGCACTGCCTCCCGGTGCGACATTGACCTACCGCCAACTGACGTACGTCTCAGAGGCCTTCCCTTCCACCTACGACTCCCCCGACGCCAGCTACACCAGCTACACCGTCCATCCGGGACTCGTCGGCACCGCCATGCAGGTCGACGCGGTGGTCTCCGTGCCCGGCTTCGAGCCCGCACTCGTCACGATCGTGCCCAAGACGGTCATCGCGCCTGCGGAGTTCGGCGACTTCACCGTGACGCCGGCCGCCGCGACAGCGGGCGTCAAGGCGACGGCGAGCACGTCGACGATCACCCCGACGCCGGCCAACAAGACCTACTCGTGGACCGTCGACGGCGTCGAGCGCTCGACCACCGCCGACTTCACCCCGGCACTCGTCGACGTCGGTGCCACCGCGACCCTCGCCGTGACTGCGAAGGCTGCCTCGACGCCGCCGCCGGACAAGACGGTCACCCGCAGTGTCACCATCGACAACGGCCCCGGATTCACCGGCGCCGTGAAGGTCGGAAAGGTCCTCACCGCCGTCGACGGCGCCACGCCGGGCACCTTCGCCTGGAACACGTACGCCGACTCCGAGTGCACCGGTCCCTCCCTCGAGTCCGCGACCGGCGGCACCTGGACCGTCAGCCAGAGCGCCGGTGGAAAGTACGTGCAGCTCACCGACTCCAGCGCGAACGACGGCGCGGGCGCCACCGGAACGTGCGTCGGGCCGGCGGAGCTGGCGACCTTCGACAGCTTCGAGTCCTCGTCCTACACCGGCACCCCGCGGGTCGACACCGAGCTGACCGCGACCGCGCCCACCGGTCTGCCGGACGACGCGGTGGTCTCCTACTCCTGGAAGGTCGACGGCAACGAGCGGGGCGCGAGCGCGACCTTCACGCCGACCGACGCCGACCTCGAGGGCGACCTGACCCTGACGACGACGGTCACGGCCCTCGGGTACGTCGACAAGACGCTCGTCTCGGCCGTGACCAAGGTCGGCTACGGGCTCTTCAAGGAATCCGCCGTCAGCATCTCCGAGTCCACCCCGCTGACTCCGCCCACCAAGGGCGACACGGCGTCGGTGACACTCGACGAGACCAAGCTGCCGGCCGGCTACAGCGCCGCCTACGCGTGGGGCACCCTCTCGCAGGGAGAGTGCACCCCGATCGCCGGCGAGACCAGCACGAGCTACACGGTCACCAACGACATCGCGGGCAAGAAGCTGTGCCTCGACGTGAGCCTGACGCGCGCGGGCTACCAGGACGCCGTCGTGACCAACTCCTTCGACGCGGTCTCGTTGGGGACGTTCACCTCGCCGGAGGTGTCGTTCGACGTGGCTCCGCAGGTGGGTCTCGAGTCGGTGCCGGTCCTGACGGGTCTCGCGCCGACTGAGGATGTCACGTACACCTACGTGTGGGAGGTCGATGGTGTCGAGGTGGCGACCTCGAAGGCCTACACCCCGGTCCAGGCCGATCAGGGGAAGACGATCACGGTTGCGGTGACGTCCGCGAAGGCGTCGTTCGTGTCGGACACGTCGTCGGCGACGGGTGTGAAGGTGAAGAAGGGTGTCTTCGTCGACATGCCGGTTCCCCTCATCACGGGCTCGGCGCGGGTGGGTCAGACATTGACCCGCACCGCGGTCGAGCTGCCGGCCCTGCCCGCGGGTCTCGCGGTGTCGTACTCGTGGGGTCTGCAGCGGGTCGGTGAGTCCGACTGTCTGGCGATCGGTTCGTCCGCGATCACGTTGACGCTGGCGCGTGAGACGCGTGGGCAGAAGGTCTGCGTGCTCGCGACCTACACGGCTCCGGGTTATGCCACGAAGGCATTCGTCTCGAGCCTGGTCGGCCCGATCGACGGTGCCGAGCTGACGGTCTGGCGTCCGGTGATCGATGACACCACTCCGGTGGTCGGGGAGACGCTGACAGCGTCGGTGTCCTCCGAGGGCTACCCGGCCGACGCGGAGGTCACCTTCACGTGGGGCGCGAAGTTCACCGACGAGAAGGCCGAGGAGGGGGAGGACAACATCACCTGCAAGCTGGGTGATGTCACCGGATCCACCTACGAGGTGAGCACCGCGGACTCCGGTCGCGAGCTGTGCGTCGTGGCGTCGGTGAGCGCTGACGGGTTCAACCCGGGCGCGGCGGTGTCGCGCTACACCTCGGCCGTCCCGCTGCTGCAGATGGACGAGCTCGCGGTGAGCATCGACGACACCACCCCGACCGTCGGGGACACCCTCACGGGCACCGTCACTGGTGCCCCGGACGGTGCGACCCTCACCTATGCGTGGGGTGTGCGCGCGGTCGAGGAGGGCGATGTCCCGGTCGTGATCTGTGACACCACCGGTGGTGCCACCACGGCCACCCTCGTGGTGAGCGCGGCGATGGTGGGTGCACCGCTGTGTGTCGTCGTGAGCGTCGAGGCGGACGGGTACGAGGACGCCACGGTGACGAGCAGCTTCACCGACAAGGTCGACAAGGCCACGATGGCGGGTCTTGTCGTCGAGGTCAGCGACTCCACGCCGGTCTTCGAGGACGAGCTGAGCGCCACGCTCAGTGGTGCGCCCGAAGGTGCGACCATCACGTGGACCTGGGGCCGTCTGGCCGAGGTCGACGGTGCTGAGTCGTGTGTCGTCGCCGAGGGTGATGTTGCGTCGTCGTCCTCTGCGCACACGGTGCTCGCCGACGAGGTCGGGGCCGAGCTCTGCGCGGTGGCCCACGTCAGCGCCGAGGGCTACCACGACGCCACGGCGAGTGCTGCGACCGGAGAGGTCACCGGGAAGGCGTTCACCACGGCCTCGGTGACCGGCGCGGCCGACCCGACGGTCGGGGTGGAGTCGACGCTGGTGGGCTCTTCGGTCCCCGAGGCCGACTCGGTGGCCCATGTCTGGAAGATCGCGGGTGTCGAGGTCTCCTCGACGGCTGCCTACACCCCGGTCGCCGCGGACGCCGGCAAGACCTACGCCTGGACGGTCACCTTCTCCAAGGACGGCTACGTCAAGGAGACGGTGAGCGGTACGGGCACGGTCGCCAAGGGCACCTTCAACGCCCCGGAGGTCGGTCTGGACGGCACCCCGACGGTCGGTGAGCCGGTGACGGCCTCTGCTGACATCGCGGGTCTGCCCGAGGGTGCCGAGGTGTCGTGGCAGTGGTTCCGTGTCGGTGCCGCAGGGTCCGAGGACACTGCGATCGAGGGTGCGACCAGCGCGTCCCACACCCCGGTCCCGGCGGATGCCGGTCTGGGCATCTACGCGACGGGGACGTTCACCGCTCCGGGTTACCAGGATGCCAGCGGCTCCTCGGCACCGGACACCGTCGCCAAGGGCACCTTCACCGCACCCGCGGTGACGGTTTCTCCGGCGCCGAAGGTGGGGCAGGCCTCGACGGCCTCGACCGATCTGGCCCAGGCCCCCGAGGGCGCGACTGTCTCGTGGCAGTGGTACCTCCTGGGCAAGGACGGCGAGGAGGAGATCGAGGGGGCGACGGGTGCGTCGTACACCCCGACCGCGGACCTCGCCGACCAGGAGATCGTCGTGACCGGCGTGTTCACCGCGCCCGGCTACGAGGACGCCCCGGCCTCCTCGGAGAGTGCCTCGGTCGCCAAGGGCACCCTCGAGGCGCCGGCGGTCACGATCGATGACACCACGCCCCGGTTGGGTCAGACTCTCACCGCGACCAGCGATCTGAGTGGTCTTCCGGAAGATGCGTCCGTGGCCTACCAGTGGGGTGTCGTGGCCGAGGACGTCTGCGAGCCGATCGAGGAGGCAACCGGTGCGACCTACACCGTCGGTGACGACAACGCGAACGTCGGAGTGCGCCTCTGTGTGATCGGCACCTTCTCCGCCAAGGGCTACGACGATGCCACTGCGTCCGCCGACACCGAGGGGACCGGCGGTGGCCAGATCACCCAGACCGGTCAGGTGCTGCTCGACGGCAAGACGCAGTTGCCCCGCCCGCTGCTGGGCAGGGTCCTGACCGCCACCTTGACCGGCAGTTCGCTGCCGACAGGCGCCGAGGTCGCCTGGCGTTTCTCGACTGCCAGGGCAGGGTTCCCGTGCACCTTCTCGGGCGTGAGCGTGACGGGGGCGTCCGGTCGCTACAAGCCCACGGTTTCGGGCCTGGGGCGCAGGGTGTGCGCCGAAGCGACGATCACCGCACCAGGACACGATCCTGCCGTCGTGACGAACGTGAGTGGCCTGGTCACCGAGCCGGCGCGCGTCGTTCTGGCCGACCGCACGATCGTGCGGGGCCAGCGCGTCCGGGTGACGGGCTACGGCCTGACGCCCGGCAAGCGCTACACGGTGCTGGCCTACCTCCGGGGCGGTGTGTTCCAGGTCAAGCTCACCGGCATCGCACCAGCCAACGGGCGGGTCAGCAGGACCTTCACCTACCCCGCGACGACGCCCACCTCCAGGAAGCGTCACGTCCACATCAGGCAGCCCGGCGGCTATCGCGAGAAGGACACGCTGATCTACACCAGGTAGCAGCGAGCGGGGGAGCCCGCCTCTGCATCGGTCACGCCAGGTCCCACCCCGTCTCGACGGGGTGGGACCTTGGTGTACCCCTACCCCGGCGCCTCAGCCGCCGAGATACGCCGTCATCGAGATGACCAGGGTGCGGTAGACAGCGTCGGCGTCGACCGCGGCGCCGTTGTTCAGGTGCGACTGGAGCCCGTGCAGCGCGATGGGCAGCGCCCAGGCCACCTCCAGGAACCGCTGCTCGTCGGGGGCCTGGTCGCGCACGCCGTCGAAGAAGTTGACGAACTCCTGCGCCCAGTCGTTCTCCAGTCGGTCGAGTGCCTCGGCCGTGAGGGGGTGCGTCAGCGCAAGCACCTGCCGCGGCCGCGGAAGTCCCATGCGGATCGTGTCCACGGCGACGGCGTACGGCGAAGCGAGGACTCGTCGGTACAGCTCGGCGACCTCGGTGATCCGGCCCGCGATCGTGTCGCTCTCGGGGGCTGGCCACAGGTCGGGCGTCCCGGTGTGGATGCGGCCGACCACGGCCGACCAGAACCCGTCGGAGTCGGTGAACAAGTTCTGCACCGATCCCCAGCTCAGACCGGCCTCGCGGGCGACGAGGTTGATCGACACTGCCTCGGGCTTCCCGGTGCCGAGCATCTCGACCGCGGTGGACAGCAACTTCTCCCGAGCGGCCACGCCGCGCCGGTTCAGTTTTCGCGGCGGTGCCGCGGGCGTCGTACTCATCGGACCCCCCTCAGGTGTGCGAGCCTGCCGCCATTCAAGCACCATTCGTGCCCTGTAGAGTTGGGGGCTTGCCGCTCCCGTGGGGGCAGCGTTGTCGGACGGAATGCGGACGGTAGGGGTCACGTCGGTGGCAGACGAACTGGTGGAGCGCGAGGTCGCGTCTGAACAGGCCTTCGTCGACCGGGTCTATCGGCAGCTGGAAGAGGCCGGCAAGGCCGCCCAGGAGATCGCCCAGGAAGGCCATGCGCGCGGCAAACTCGGTCACGAGGGTGGCCTCGTGGAGCGCGACGCGATGGTGTTCCAGGCAGCGAAGCGGATCGCCCAGCTCGACGCGGCCCACGAAGGACTGGTCTTCGGCCGGCTCGACATGGTCGCCGCACTGGACCCGGCGCCGCGCTACGTCGGCCGCATCGGCCTGCGCGACGAGAACCGCGACTCCCTGCTGATCGACTGGCGGGCGCCGGCTGCCGCGGTGTTCTACCAGGCCACCGCGGCCGAGCCGCAGAGCGTCATCCGCCGCCGCGTGCTGCGCAGCACTGCCCGCCGGGTGATCGGCGTCGAGGACGAGCTGCTGGACGCCGAGGCGCTCGCCACCGCGGAGGCCACCGGTCGCGAGCTGCCGATCGTCGGCGAAGGTGCGCTGATGGCCCAGCTCTCGCGCGCCCGGGACCGCTCGATGCACTCCATCGTGGCCACCATCCAGGCCGAGCAGGACAAGGCGATCCGTGCGCCTTCGCGCGGTGTCGTCTCGATCTCCGGTGGCCCCGGCACGGGCAAGACCGTCGTGGCGCTGCACCGGGCGGCGTACCTCCTCTACAACGAGCGCCAGCGCTACGAGCGCGGCGGCGTCCTCGTCGTCGGCCCGTCGGGCGTCTTCATGCGCTACATCGAGCGGGTGCTGCCGTCGCTCGGCGAGACGGCGGTCGCGCTGCGCAGCCTCGGCGAGGTCGTCAACGACGTGCGCGCGACCCGACACGACGAGCCCGCGGTCGCCGACATCAAGGGCTCGGCGCGGATGGCCGAGTTGATGCGTCGCGTGGCGCGCCAGCAGGCGCCCGGCGGTCCCACCGAGTTCCGGGTGTTCTTCCGCGACGACCGGCTCGTCCTCGACCGCGGTCGCCTCGGCCAGATCCGCCGGCAGCTGATGTCGCAGGGCCTGCGCAACAAGCAGCTGCCGCGCGTCTCGCATGCCCTGCTCGACGCCCTGTGGCGCCAGGTCCGCGGTGAGCGCGGCCGCGAGCACGGCCGCGAGAAGTTCAACGAGGACATGCTGTCCAACCAGGACTTCCTCGACTTCGCGCTCGGGTGGTGGCCGCCGCTCGACGCGCCGACGGTGCTGTGCTGGCTGCGTGACCCCGAGTTCCTCTCGCGCGTCTCCGAGGGGTTGCTCGGCCCTGAGGAGCAGCGCCTGCTGGCGAAGTCGTGGAGCGAGCTCGACCCGCGCCGGGCGATCAGCCACCAGATCTCGATCGAGGACGTGCCGCTGCTCGACGAGCTGCGCTACGCGCTCGGCGACCTGCCGCAGAAGGCCGACGACGAGCGCGACGACCCGATGCACCTGATCGAGGGCGGCGTGAACATCCAGGAGCTGATGACGGCCTCCGAGCGGGAGTACGCCCCGTCCGGCCGTCCCTGGTCGCCGCCGACGAGCAGCATCGACGACGACCTCTACGCCCACGTCCTCATCGACGAGGCGCAGGACCTGACGCCCATGCAGTGGCGGATGGTCGGTCGACGCGGCCGCACCGCGTCGTGGACGATCGTCGGCGACCCGGCCCAGTCGTCGTGGCCGGAGCCGGCCGAGGCGGCCAAGGCGCGCGCCGAGGCGCTGGAGCGCAAGGTCCTCCACGAGTTCCACCTGTCGACCAACTACCGCAACTCCTCCGAGATCTACGCCCACGCCGCGGCCTACGCCGACCGGGTCGGGCTCAACGCCGACCTCCCCGACGCCGTACGCCGCACCGGGGCGGAGCCGAAGGAGATCGTGCTCGGCGCCGGGTCGGCCACCAGTGACCTGGAGGCCGCCACCCGCGAGGCGGTGCTCGAGCTCGCCGGTGCGGTGTCCGGCACGGTCGGCATCGTCGTTCCCGTCGCCCGCCGATCCGAGGTCAATGCGTGGCTGGCCTCCTGGCCGGAGCTGGAGGCCGACGCCGCCGGGGCGCGGGCAGCCGTCGACTCCTCGGTCGCGCCGTCGGGCGAGGACCGGGTCGTCGTCCTCACCGGACTCGACACCAAGGGCCTCGAGTTCGACGGCATCGTGGTGGTGCGCCCGCAGGAGATCGAGGACGAGTCTGCCACCGGACGGGCCACCCTCTACGTCGTCCTGACGCGGGCGACGCAGTTGCTGACCACGATCACCTGAGCCGCCGTACGATCTCGGCATGGATCCCAGGGACGACGAGCCGCAGCCATGGTCGCCTGCCGGGCACATCCCGGCCGATGCCCGGCGGATGGGCCTGAACGCCAACGTGCCCGACGGCGCGATGCTGGAGTTCGCCGGCGCCCTCGACAGCACCAAGCTCTCGCACCGGGTCGTGGCGTGGGTGCTGCTGGTTGCGTTCCTGACCCCGGCACTGATGACCGTGCTTTTCCTGCTGCGCTGAGCCCTGGGAGGACCTGCATGCACGTCTACATCCTGCCGACGCAGAAGTTCATGTCCTGTCAGATCTGTGAGGGCATCGTCTTCGCCCAGCGCGAGATCAAGATGACCACGACGGGCATGACGTTCTTCGATCTCGACTGGCTGAACAAGTCGGCCGACGGCGTCATCTGTGTGCGCTGCGGCTTCGTGCACACCTTCATGGGCGGCGCGCACCAGTGGGTGCCGATGGACCAGGTCAACCCGGCCGACCTGCCCGTCGACCCGCTCGCCGGGCAGCCGGTGCCGGAGCAGCCGCTGCCCGAGTAGCCGTCAGACCGGCTCCAGCCCGGCGACCTTCCACGTGTCGCCGATGCGAGCCATGGTGACCTCGACCCGGCTGCCGGAGACCGAAGTGCCCGCCTTGGCCGCGGTCGTGGTCTGCGTCAGGAACAGCAGTACGACGACCTCGTCCCGGCCGCCGGACACGACTCCCGCGGCGCTGACCGATGCGGACGTGCTGATCTTGCGCTCGGTGGCGGCCGGGGTGACGACGTCGGTGAGGATCGTGCGGTAGTCGTCGGTGAACTCGCCCGTCGTCTGGTCGATCGCCCGCGCGAGGTCGTCCTCGAGTGTGGCGTTCTCGTAGCTCAGCAGCTCCGGCACCCGCGTCTTCGCGGCGGCCAGGGCCTCGGCGCGGGCGTCGGCCGTCGCGGTGGCGCCGTGTGCCTGCAGCCCGGTGAACGCTGCCGCTGCCACGGCGAGCACCAGCGCGACCGCCGCGTACAGGCGAGCGCGCGAGGTCGGCATACGGGACGCGACGTCGACGATCTCGACGGTGACGTCTGTTTCCACGACAGCGCTCATGCGACGAACTCCAGTCCTGAGACGAGCCACGCGCCGTCGACCTTCTGCAGGTCGACCTGCAGCCGGTAGTTGCGGGGCTCGGCGTCCTTGGTCGACTTGTTGGCGACGGTGCCGACCGCCGCCACGATCACGGTGGCGCGCTCGTCAGCGAGCTTCACGACACCGGTCGACACTGCCTCGCCAGTTGCCTTGACCGCGTTGTCGGCCAGTGCCTTCTGCAGCCGGTCGGCCTGCGCCTCGAGCTCGCTGCGGAAGCCGGCAGTCGCGCCGTCGAGCAGCTCGGCCATGTCGGTCTTCGACGTGGAACCACTGATGTCGATCAGCCCTTCCACCTCGGCGGTCGCTGCGGCCGAGACCGCCTTCTCGTCGGAGACGCGTGCCCGCTCGCCCTGCCACGCGAGCGCCCGCTCGCCCGAGAAAGCCAGCAAAGCGGTGACAACCAGGAGCACGGCGCCGGATCGCCAGGTCAGGTGTGCGGTCGGGCGCGACATCAGCGCGCTGCCAGGGGTGCGAGGACGAGGATCTTCCACAGTTCGTCTCCTTCAGACTTGTCACCGTCGGTCAGGTCGAGCGCCGTGGTGTCGTCGCCCCGGCCGACGGCCAGGTCGTAGGCCACCGTGCCGCTCGAGTCCGGCCACACGCCGCCACGGAACGTCAGGCCGCACGCGGCCGGCAGCGGCCCACGGCCCGTGCCGTCGGGGCACGGCAGGTTGCGTGCCCCGCGGACCGCGGTCGGGTTGTCGGGTGCGAGCTCACAGTGCGCGAGGACGTCGACCTTGCGGGTCTCGGTGACACGGGGACTGCGCCGTTCCTTCGGCGTCAGGTAGCCGGACAGGCACGACGGCGGGTTGTTGAACGCAGCGCGCAGGTCGAGCTGGACGTCGCCCTCCTCGGCGCGCGGGTTCACCGCTGACTGCAGCCGGGCGAGGGTCGAGGGATAGACGACCAGCGTCTGCCGGAGCTCCGGCAGGTAGGTGTTGAGCACCTGCGCGGTGGTGGTGAGGTTGGCGAGCAGCATGGGCAGCGTCGGCTGGAGATCGGTGACCGTCGCGGTCGCGGCGTCGAGGCCTCCCGGTGCCGACTTCAGCAGGGCGCGCAGGTCGGCGCTGTTGTCCCTGGCCAGTGCAGCGGTGACCTCGTCCAGCGACTCGGCGTAGGCACGAGTCGACGGGCCGAGGTCCTGCTGGGTGCCGAGGACCGGCTCCAGGGCGGCGATCAACGAGGTCGTCGCGTCGATCTGTGACTGCGCCTCGGTCAGGAGGGAACCGGCCGACGAGACCAGTTCGTTGAGCTCGGGACCGGAGCCACCGAGGCCGTCATCGATCTGGTCGAGGACCCGCTGGGTCTCGGTCCTCGGCACCGACTCGAGCAGCCGGTTCACCGAGTCCAGGACGGGTGTGATCTGAGGCATCTCGATGGCGCGCTCCCGCGGGATCTTCGCATCGTGCGCGAGGAACGGGCCCTTGCCCTTCGCGTCGGCGGGCGGCACCAGGTCGACGTACTGCTCACCGATGGCGGAGGTGCTGTGCAGCTCGGCCTTCGATCCGGCAGGGATGTCGGCGTCGTTGTCGATGCGCAGGGTGGCGATCGCGCCGTTGTCGCGGACCTCGAGGTCGGAGACGATGCCGACCCCGACGCCGCGGTAGGTGACGGTGGCCTTCGGGTAGAGCCCACTGGCGTCGGCGAAGTCGACCGTGACGTCGTACACGCCGATGCCCACCATCGACGGGACCTTGGCGTAGTTGAAGAACGCGAGGCCCAGCGCCACCGATGCGAGGACGGCGAAGATGCGCAGCTGGCGTTTGATCAGGGGCGTCAGGAGCATCAGCAGAGTCCTAGCAACTGGAGCAGGCAGCCGGGTCGGGGTTGCGGGGCCGGGTCGGGCGTCGGGGGGACGTCATCGGACGGGTCCGCCGTGGGGCCGTCGTCCTCGCCGGTGTCACCGGTCTCAGCCTTGTCCGTGGTGGATGGTGTCAGCGGGTCCTGGACGGGGTCCCCGGCCTGGAGGGCGGGGGGCATGCCGCCGAGCCAGCTGTCGACCAGGCTGCCGCTGCGCAGATCGAGGGTGGCGAACAGGTTGGCGTAGTCGCCCTTGACCGCGTTGCGGGTGGTCATCACCGGGAACGGGATCGTCAGGCCGATCTTCAGCGCCTCCGGGAGGGTCTTGCTGACCTTGCCGAGGTTGGTCAGGATCGGCCCGAGCGAGTCCAGGTTGGCGAGCAGTGCGGTCTCGCTGGCCCGCACGACCTTCACGGCACGGTCGCCGGTCCGGCCGGTCGTGGTGACCGCCTTGACCAACCTGGCACGTTCCTCCTCGAGCGTCTTGAGCCCGGGAGAGATCCTGTCGATCGCGGTGGCGATGGCGGTGCGGTCCTCCCGGAGTCCGGCCGTCAGCTCGTCCATCGACTCCAGTGCGGAGACGATCTCGCCCCGGTTCGCGTCGAGTACGGCGAGCAGGTCGTTCGCGCGACGGATCAGACCCTTGGTGTCGGGGACCCGGTCCCGCAGCGCGGTCGAGAGCTCACCGGTGATGGTGCTGATCTGGGAGAGGCCACCGTTGTTGAGGAGCAGGGCCACGGCACCGAGCACCTGCTCGGTCGCCGGGTAGGTGCCGGTCTGCTCGACGCCGATCACGTCGCCGTCCCGGAGAAGGTCCCCGGTGGGTGTCGCGGTCGAGGCGACGGCGAGTCGCTCGGCGGCGGCCCCGTCGGCTGCGCCCGGGATCGACACGTCGACGTACTGGGCGCCGAGGAGGGTCTTCTGGCCGACGGCGAACACCACGTTCGAGGGCAACGGGACGTCGTCGAGCAGCCGCATCTCGACGACGGCTTCCCAGTCCTCGACCTCGATCTTCGCGACGGTGCCGATCACGACGTTGTCCTTGAGGACCGTCGAGTTGGGGACCAGGTTCTCGATCTGGTCGAAGTGCACCTGGACGGTGTACCCGTCGTCCCCGACGGCCACCTGACCGGGCAGCGTGTTGTCGTTGGGCTGGATGGCGCAGGCGGAGCTGACCAGGGCTGCCAGCACCAGGGCCGGTGCGAGGCGGTGTCGGATGTGGGTGCTCATTCGGTGCCTCCCGTTCCGCCGACCAGCGGCAGCCCGCCGGTCTCGCCGCCGGGCAGGACGCCGAGCAGTCCGAGCAACGGGTCGAGAGCGTTGATGCAGTCCTCGCTCGTGCCACCGGCACCGAGCACCGCACCGCAAAGGAGCTGCGAGATGCTGTCGAAGTTCGTGGCCGTCGCCCGGCCGGTGATGGCCTGGTCCTGGACCGTGTTCGAGAGCCCGATCAGGGCGTGGGGCGCCAGGTGGAGCACCCCGGCCAGCTCGTTGGACCGGTCGGCGAGGATGGCGGACAACGTGTTCAGGTCGGTGACGGACTCGGTCAGTCGGCCGCCGTGCTTCTTGAAGTACTTCTCCGTTGCGGCCAGCACTGTCGCAAGGTCCTTGAGCGCTCCGCTGAGATTGGTCCGGTTGGCGGACAGGACGGCCCCGACGTCGTCGAGCTCGGTGGTGAAGCCGCGGACGGCCGCGTCGTTGAGGGCGAGGTTCTTCGTGAAGGTGTTGAGGTTCGCGATGGTGCTGAACAGGTCGGAGCGGCCGTCGGACAGTGCTGTCGCCGCGCCGCGCAACTCGGCTATCGATGTACGCAACTGGGTCGAGTTGCCGTCCTTGAGTGCCTTCTCGAGCGAGGTGATTGCCACGGCGAGGGGACCCGTCTGCTTGCCGTCGTCCGGGCCCAGCGTGGTGGCGAGGTCGGTGAGCTGCTGCTTCACGTCGTCGAAGGTCACCGGGACGGCCGTGCGGTCGAGGCCGACGACGTCGCCGTCCTGCATCCGGGCGCCCCCGGTGTAGACCGGGTCGAACTGGACGAAGCGCCCGCTGACCAAGCTCGGAGAGACGATCGCCGCATGGGCGTCTGCGGGGATCGGCTGCTCGGCGTCGACCTGGAGCGTCACGAGGACGCCCTCGTCGTCGTTCGCGATCTTCTTGATCTCTCCGACCCGGACGCCGAGCACCTTGACGTCGTCGCCGACGTTGAGCCCTTCGGCGCTGGTGAACCGGGCCTGCACGATCGTCGCGTTGGAGTCGCGTGTCCACAGGAAGGCGCCTGCGACGAGCGCGACGACGACGACAGCGGCGAGCAGGCCGCGGCCGCTGCGCAGGAATGACAGGGCGGTGCTCATGGCGTCACTCCGGAGAGGATCGGCACCAGCGTCGATGGTGCGGTGAGGTTCTGGATGTAGGCGTCGAACCAGGGTCCGCTCGAGACCGCCTCGCCGAAGGCCGTCGCGTAGCCGCGCAGCCCGGTGATGCTGGCCTGCAGGTTCTTCTTGTTCTTGTTGAGCACGTCGACCACGCCGTCCAGCTCCTTGAGCGCGGGGGCGAGCACGTCGTCGGTGTCCTCGAGCAGCAGCCGCAGCTGGGTCGCGAGCTCGCGGGCGCTGGACAGCAGGCTCACGACGACCTCCTGCCGCTCGTCGAGCTCGGTGAGCAGGGAGCGGCCGGAGCCCAGCAGGGAGGCGATCTGGTCGTCGCGGCTGGCGAGCACGCCGGTGACCCGGTCGGCCCGGTCGACCAGGGAGCGCAGCTCGTCATCGTTCTCGGAGATGGCCGACGACAGCGCCGTGATGCCCTCCAGTGCGGGGCCGAGGTCGGGGCTGCTGGCGTTCAGTGTCTGCGAGGCCTGGTCGAGCGCCGCGGCGAGCTGGGACTTGTCGATCTCCGCCGTTGTCTCGGTCAGTTCGTTCAGCGTTGCCGTCAGGTTGTACGGCGACGAGGTTCGCTCGACCGGGATCGAGTCGTCGGCGCCGAGCTTGCCGGTGCCGCGCGGTTCCAGCTCGACCGCTGCCCGGCCGAGCAGGGTGACCGTGATGATGCGCGCCTCGGTCAGGTCACCGAGCTTGACGCCACTGTCGGTGATCACGACGTCGGCGACGACGTGTTCGCCGTCGAGGCGGACGTCGCGGACCTTGCCCACCTCGGCACCCGAGATCAGCACGGAGTCGCCCCCGCGGAGTCCGCCCGCCTCGGCGAACTGCACGTGCAGGACGTCGTTGTTGCCGATCAGGGGCAACCGGTTGATGTTGAGCGCGGCGAGCACCACCACGATCAGGACGAGGGTGCCGATCAGGCCGCGCGCGGCCATCCGGTCGGGGCTGGGACCTCGCGACATCACTTGCACCTCGGGGCGTCGGAGTAGATCCACGGGGTCAGCACTGGTGCGCTGTCGATGAGGCCGGTCTGCACCCGGACGCCGCAGAGGAAGAAGTTGAAGAAGTTGCCGTACGACGCGGAGTTCTGCAGCGTCCGGTAGTGGCCGGGCAGGTTCTGCAGCACTGCCTCGAGGGTGTCGGACTCGCTGTTGATCCCGCGGGCAGCGACGGCCAGGCCCTTGAGGTCGCCGCGGACGTCACCGCGTGCCCGGGTCAGCAGGGTCGAGGTCTCCCGCGCGAACAGGTCGATCTTCGCGGCGGCGTCGAGGACCTGGGTGTCCTGCTTGTCGAGCCTGGTCAGCAGGGTGTCCAGCCGGTCGAGCAACAGGCCCACGGTGTCCTTGCGCTCGTCCACGGTGCCGAGCACGTCGTTGAGGTTGCCGATCACCTGCCCGATCAGCTCCTCACGGTTGCCGATCGTGGTCGTGAACGACCCGACGTGCTGGACGAGGGTGGCCACGGCCGACTGCTGGCCCTGGAGCACCTGGATCAGCTGGCCGGAGAGCTCGTTGACCTGGGTAGGGCTGAGCCCGGCGAACAGCGGCTTGAAGCCGTTGAGCAGCGTGTCGAGGTCCAGAGCAGACGCGGTCTGCGTTGCCGGGATCGTGGCGCCCTTGGCCAGCGCCTTCGCGTCTGCGCCCGCCTCGGGGTCCTGGGTGAGCTGGACGACGCGGTCGCCGATCAGGTTGCGGTACTGAATGGTCGCCTTCGTGGCGGTCGTCAGGGTCTGGCCGTCGCTGACGTCGAAGCTGACCACGACGGTGTTGTCGGGCTGGACGTCGATGTCGCGCACCTTGCCGATGTCGACACCTGCTATCCGGACCTCATCGCCCACAGCAAGCCCGGACACGTCGTTGAAGACGGCCTGGTAGTCGGTCCGATCGCCGGGGCGGTACTCCCCGGTCACGGCCGCGACCCACAGGGTGAAGGCACCCGCCATCGCGAGGAAGGCGCTGAACTTGATCAGGTCGCTGCGCTGGCGCCGTCGTTCCGGGCTGAGTCGATTCGCTCGCGTCATGGCAGCTGCGCCCCGCCTTCGAGCAGGCCGAGCAGCGTCGTGAGCGCCGCCTGGTCCGGGGTCGGCTGCGGGCCGACGTACGGATTGGCGCCGGTCCGGAACGACGGCGGCTGCATCTCTGCCTCGTCGGCGTCGACGTACGGCAGGCCGTAGCAGACCGGGCCCCGGTCGTCGCCCTGCTGCGGCAGGTTCTCGCCGTACGTGTACGGGTCCCGGCCCGGAATGATGCGGGTGAGCGTGGTGACGCCGGGGTGGGTGCCACCGACGGCCGCCTCCGCGAGCTTGTTGGCGTTGGCCAGGCCGACCACCAGGCAGGGCAGCTCGGGGGAGTAGCGCTCGAGGACGGCGCTGACCGGCGCGAGCAGGTGCAGCGATGTCACCAGGCCCTTCTCGGAGCTGCGGAGCAGCACGTCGGCCTCGGTGCTGAAGCCGGTCAGGCTGCGCTCCAGCGCGCGCAGGGAAGCCTGTTGACGCACGATCGTGCGCGAGATCGTGCCGGTCTGGCTGAGCGCGCTGACCAGGTCAGGCCGCGCCAGTTCGTAGACGTCGAGGACGTCGTCGGCAGCGCGCAGGTCAGCGCTGAGGGTGCGCAGGGACGGGTTGAACGAGCGCAGGTACGTGTCCGTCTGCGTGATCAGGTCGCCGATCAGCTCGCCGCGCTCGTCGACCGCGCCGGCGACGGCGGTCAGCGCGGAGTTCACGTCCGCCGGACGGGCAACGGCGAGGACGGCGGTGAGGTTCTCGAAGGCCTCGTCGACCTCGACGGTGACCCGGTCGGCGGGGATGACTGCCCCGGCGCGAATGGTCTCGCCCGTGTCGCCGGCGGGCGGGGTCAGCTGGACGTACTTCGCGCCGAAGGCAGTCGGCGGCACGATCTGTGCCGTCACGTCGGCCGGCACCTGGTCGACCTTGTCCGCGTCGATCTCGAGGTCGATGGTGACCTTCGACCCGTCGGTGCGGATCTCGGCAACCCGCCCGATCTCGACGCCTCGCAGCTTGATCGGGGCGCCGGAGGCAAGCGTCAGGCCGGCCCGGTCGGCCTCGACGGACACGAGCACGTTGCTCTCGAAGGCGCCGCGGTACTTGGCGATGGTGCCCGCGATCACCAGCGCGATCAGCGCAATGAAGAGGAAGCCGTAGATGACCTGGCGGTCGATCCGGTGGGAGTGAGTCGTCGATGAAGTCGTCACTGGTCAGATCACCCCGCGATGTGGACCGACGGTCCACCCCAGACGGCGATGGCGAAGATCAGGTCGATGAACATCGTGCAGATCAGGGCGGACCGGACTGCCTTGCCGACCGCGGCACCCACACCGGCAGGACCGCCGGAGGCCCGGAAGCCGTGGTAGCAGCAGATCGAGACGATGACGAGCGCCATCAGGATCACCTTGATCATCGCCAGGAAGATGTCGCTGGGGACGAGGAAGGTGTCGAAGTAGTGCTGGTAGGTGCCCGGCGGCTGGTCGTAGCCGACCGTGACGACCAGGTAGGTCGCCAGCCAGCACATCATCAGCGCGATCGCGAAGAGCGGTACGACGGCGATCAGTCCCGCGATGATCCGGGTCGTGACGAGATAGGGGACCGGCGGGACGGCCATCACCTCGAGGGCGTCGATCTCCTCGCTGACCCGCATCGCACCGATTTGCGCGGTGAAGCCCGCGCCGACGGTGGCGGTGAGCGCGATGCCGGCGATGATCGGCGCCACCTCGCGGGTGTTGAAGTACGCCGAGAAGAAGCCGGACAGCGTCGAGACGCCGATGTTGTCGAAGGACGTGTAGGCCTGCAGGCCGACCTCGATGCCCGAGGCAGCGGTGAGGAACCCGATGACCAGCACGGTGCCACCGATCAGCGCGAGCGCACCCGAACCGAGCGCCACCTCGGCCAGCAGCCGGACGACCTCCTTCGGGTAGTGCTTCAGCGCCCGCGGCATGTGTGAGTACGCGTTGCCGTGGAAGGACAGCTGGTCGCCGAGGTTGCGCAGGGCCCCGGTGGGCTTGGCGAGGTGGCGGGAGACCTCGGTGCGGTTGATCGTGGCCACGTCAGGCTCCGAGCTTGATCTGGAGGAAGAGCGCGGAGATCACGCTGTTGGCGGCGAAGAGCAACATGAAAGCGAAGACGACGGTCTGGTTGACCGCTTCCCCGACACCCTTGGGTCCGCCCTTGGCGTTGAGCCCGAGGTAGCACGCGGTCAGGCCGGCGAGCATGCCGAAGACCGCGGCCTTCGCCTCGGAGGCCAGGAAGTCGGGCAGCCCGACGAGAAGGGTCAGGTCCGAGAGGTAGAGCCCCGGGGTGGCTCCCTGAAGGACGACGGAGAAGAAGTATCCGCCGACCAGACCGACCACGGTGACCATGCCGTTGAGGGCGACGCCGACCAGGGTCGAGGCCACGACGCGGGGGACGACGAGTCGCTCGATCGGGTCGATGCCGAGGGTCACCATGGCGTCGATCTCCTCGCGGATCTTGCGAGAGCCGAGGTCGGCACAGATGGCCGTCGCGCCAGCACCGGCGACGACGAGCACGCTCACGATCGGGCCGATCTCCCGGACGACCGCCACGGCCGCGCCGGCGCCAGCGAGGTCGACGGCGCCGATCTGGATGAGCAGCTGGTTAACCTGGAAGATGATCACGACGCAGAACGGAATGGACACCAGCAGGGCTGGCCAGAAGGACACGTTGGTGATGAACCAGGCCTGCGAGATGAACTCGCGGAAGTGGAACTTGCGCGTGAACATCTGCTTGAAGACGGTTCCGACGAAGCTGTAGAAGGCGCCGAACGTGCCCAGGGTCTTGAACGGCATCGACGATCGCACCGCTTCGCGGGCGATCTGCCTGGCCTCGGGCGACATGCCGGACGGACCGGGGTTCGTCGGTGGCGCCGGGGGTCGCTCGGGAGCGAGAGTCATGCGTTGGCCTTCTTCTCGATGTGCCGCGAGCGTAGGTTTTCGGGGCGGCCTGGTTTGTGTTCCCGAACGCCAGTTTTTTGTGATTTCGTGACAGGAGTCGCGGTCACGCCTGCACCTTCATGGCGGCACCGTCGACGACGTACAGCGGAAGGCGCAGCGCGGCCGGTGCGGTCGGGGGGACAGCCGGCCGCACCGGCGCGATCGGGGAGAGCCGCTGGTAGGCGGCTCCGGGAGCGGGGCGGAGGTCCGCCTCGCCCTTGTTGGGCCACACGGCCATCGCGCGCTCGGCCTGGGCGGTGATGGTCAGGCTCGGGTTCACGCCGAGGTTCGCCGAGATGGCGGCGCCGTCGACGACGTGCAGGCCAGGGTGGCCGTACACGCGGTGATAGGGGTCGATGACCCCTTTCTCGGCCGAGTCGCCGATCGGGCAGCCGCCGAGGAAGTGGGCGGTCATCGGGATGTTGAAGATCTCTCCCGTGCTGCTGTAAGACCCGCCGTCGATGCGCTTGCTGATGTTGCGCACGACCTCGTTGCCCACCGGGACCCAGGTCGGGTTCGGCTCGCCGTGGCCCTGCTTCGACGTGAGCCGCGCGCGGCGTCCCGGCTTGCCCTTCTTGGGGAAGACGGTGATCGAGTTGTCGTTGGTCTGCATGACCAGCGCGATGATCGTGCGCTCGGGCCAGCTGCCGAGCCCGGCGATCGTGGAGACCAGCAGGCCGGGGTGACGCAGCGCCTGGCCGAGCCACCTCAGCCAGCGGGGCGTGCGACCGCCGCCGTCGGTCATCAGTGTCAGCAGCAGCCCCATCAGGCCGGAGCCCTTGCCGTAGCGGACCGGCTCGATGTGGGTGACCGGATCGGGGTGGATCGACGAGGTGATCGCGACCCCGTGGTGGAAGTCGTACGTGCCCTTGTTGCGCATCTTGGTGCTCGACGCACACAGCGCCTCGGAGTTGGTGCGGGTCAGGTGGCCGAGCCGCTGCGAGAGCTGCGGCAGGTCGCCGGAGCGCTGCATCCCGTGCAGGAGCTCCTGGGTGCCCCACGTGCCGGCGGCCATCACGACCTGGCGGGCGGTGATGACCTGCTGGCGCCGGGCTGACCGTCCGGAGCGGTGCGTCTGGACGTCGTACCCGCCCTTGGCCCGGGGGACGATCCCGGCGACGGTGGTCCGCTCCCGGACCTCGGCGCCCGCCTTCTCGGCGAGGTAGAGGTAGTTCTTCAGCAGCGTGTTCTTGGCGTTGTGGCGACAGCCGGTCATGCACTCGCCGCACTCCAGGCAGCCGTTGCGCTCCGGCCCGGCGCCGCCGAAGTAGGGATCCGGGACGGGCTGGCCGGGCTGCTTGGCACCGTCGACACCGAAGCAGACGCCGATCGGGGTCGGGTGGAACGTGTGGCCGACGCCCATCTCGTCGGCCACGGCCTTCATCACCTCGTCCGAGGGGGTGAACGTCGGGTTCTCGACCACGCCGAGCATCCGCTTCGCCTGGTCGTAGTACGGCGCCAGCTCGGCCTTCCAGTCGGTGATGTGCCGCCACTGCTGGTCGTTGTAGAACGCGTCGGAAGCGGGTTCGTAGAGGGTGTTCGCGTAGACCAGTGATCCACCGCCGACACCGGCGCCCGCAAGGACGACGACGTCGCGGAGCAGCCGGATCCGCTGGATGCCGAAGCAGCCGAGCCGCGGGGCGAACAGGAAGCGGCGGACGTCCCACGAGGTCTTCGCGAACTCGTCGTCGGCGAAGCGACGGCCCGCCTCGACCACGCACACGCGGTAGCCCTTCTCCGTCAGTCGGAGCGCGGTCACCGAGCCACCGAAGCCGGAGCCCACCACGACGACGTCGTAGTCGAGGTCGGTCGGGGCAGGGGAGGTCCGCGTGGGCATGGGGTCCATCTGACAGGTGGCGTGCGTCACGGCGCTCGTGGCAGTCGACCAAAGAACCGCTGGTCCGTTGTCCCCCTGCACAAAGACCTCGGACGTGGCTACGGTGACGCCCATGGTGTCCAGCGAGTCCGCGTCGTCCGACCTCGCGCCATGGCTGCTGGCGTACGTCGCCGAGCAGGCCCAGCCCGAGCAGGTCGGTGCGTGGGTCGACCGGGTGGGCGGAGCGATCCTGACCGAGATCCCCGAGGTCGCGGAGATCGAGGGCATGGGGGACGCGATCCGGGTCACGGTCCGGGACCACTGGGTCGCCTTCCTGGGTGACCTCACGCAGCCGGAGCAGCACTTCCGCCTCGTCGACGCAGCCCAGCGACTGGCTGTCGACGTCGCCGACCGACAGTTGCCGTTGGAGATCCTGATCCGGTTCTACCGGGTGGCCCAGCAGGAGGTCTGGGAGTACGCCCGCGAGGTCATCAGCGCCGCGCCCCCGGACGAGATCGACCACGCGGAGCTGCTCATCCACTTCTGGAACCGGGCCGGCGTGTGGCTCGACAGCTCCATCACGGCGTCGATCGACGTCTACCAGGCGGCGCGCAGCCGGGTGCTCGCCGGCGCAGCGGCACAGCGCTACGAGTCCGTGCGGGCCGTCCTGGCCGGCGATCTCACCGATCCGCGCGAGGCATCCAGCGCCCTGGGCGGGTACCCGATCTCCGTGCACCACACGGCCCTGGTCCTGTCGGTGACCGACCCTGAGCGGGCCGGCTCCCTGGAACCGCTCGCACTGGAGCTGGCGCGCCGGGTCGGCGCGCCCCATCCGCTCGTCGTGAAGCCGGGCGGACGCCAGCTGTGGATGTGGCTCGGCACCCGGGACGCACCGGACCTGACCGCCCTGGCTGCGGCCTCGCCGAAGCTCTCGCACGACAGCATCGCCGTGGGCGTCGGCTCCTCGACGCAGGGAATCGTCGGGTTCGTCGCGAGCCACCGCGAGGCCCTCGGCGCGCTTCGGGTGGCCAACCCCGACGCCCCGTCCTGGCTGACTCTCTACGTCGACGTCGAGCTCCCGGTGCTCCTCGGATGCTCATCCGACGTCGACCGATTCGTCGCCCGTCAGCTCGGCCCGCTCACGGCTGAGGACGAGGGCACCCAGCGGATCAGGGAGACGCTGGCGGCGTACCTCGACAACGGCGGGAGCGCCGAGGAGGCGGCCCGCCTCCTTGTCGTGCACCGCAACACCATCCGGTACCGCCTCGGCCAGGCGGAAGAGATGCTCGGTCACCCCATCGCCAAGCTCAGTCCCCAGCTGTCCACCGCGCTGCGCCACCACGAGCTCTTCCACCGGAGCTGACGAGGCTCTGGATCTTCATCACGCACCGACGCGGGAGCTCGGCGTGACCGGGACGAAGTCGACCTTCTCGCGGACGCCGCAGTCGGGGCAGCACCAGTCGGCGGGGATGTCCGCCCACGCCGTACCGGCGGCGAAGCCCTCGTGCTCGTTGCCCGCGGCCACCTCGTAGGTGTAGCCGCAGCCCGGGCAGCGGGCGGCGAGCACCTCGGCGGCGAGCTTGGCCGCAGCAGCGGCCTCCTCGGCAGCGACGATGTCGGCCTTGCGCTGGGCCTCCTTCGCGGTCAGGCCGTACTTCGCGAGGATCTTGTCGCGCTTGCTCGGCTGGATGTTGGCCAGCGTCAGGTCACCGTTGTAGTGGGCCAGGACGCGGGGGTCCATCACCCGGCGGTACAGC
>JAPLCC010000021.1 GCA_026392415.1 Propionibacteriales bacterium | reverse complement strand
ACGCCGCAGTCGGGGCAGCACCAGTCGTCCGGGATGTCCTTCCAGGCCGTGCCGGCGGCGAAGCCCTCGAGCTCGTTGCCGATGGCGACCTCGTAGGTGTGGTTGCAGCCAGGGCACTTGGCGGCAAGCACCTCGTCGGTGAACTCGTGGCGGGAGGTGTCCTCGATGACCTCCTCCACCACCGCGATCGGCGCGGGGTACTTCTTCAACAGCTTCTCGCGCTTGCTCGGCAACAGGTTCGCGTGGCGGAGGTCGCCGTCGTAGTGAGCGACGACGCGCTTGTCCATCAACGTGCGGAACAACGGCGGGAACATGGCGACCACGATCATCCCGGTGTAACCGGTCGGCAGGACCGGAGCGTCCTTGAAGTCGCGCAGGGTCTGGTAGCGCCGGGTCGGGTTCGCGTGGTGGTCGCTGTGGCGCTGCAGGTGGTAGAGCAGCACGTTCGTGGCGATGTTGTTGGAGTTCCAGGAGTGGCTCGGCTGGACCCGCTCGAAGCGCTGCCTCTCGGGCGGCCCGACCAGCTGGCGCAGCATGCCGTAGTGATCCATGTAATTGACGACCTCGAGGAGCGAGAAGCCCATCACGGCCTGCAGGACGAGGTAGGGGAGCAGCGAGAGCGGGTTGACGTCGTAGGCGAGACCGAGCCAGAGCATCAGGCCGCCCCACAGGGCGACGGACATCAGCCAGGCATTGAGCACGTCGTTGCCGAGGTGGAACGGGTGGGTGCCCTTGCGCTGGTAGCGCTTGGCCTCGATGTGCCACGCGCTCGTCAGCGAGCCGGCGACGGTGCGCGGCAGGAATCGGTAGATGCTCTCGCCCATCCGGGAGCTGGCCGGGTCCTCGGGGGTGACGACGCGGACGTGGTGGCCGCGGTTGTGCTCGATGAAGAAGTGCCCGTAGAAGGTCTGGGCGAGGGCGATCTTCGAGGCCCAGCGCTCCACGGACTCGCGCTTGTGGCCGAGCTCGTGCGCGGTGTTGATGGCCACGCCGCCGACGGTGCCGATCGAGATGGCCAGCCCGATCTTGGCCGCGACCGAGAGGTCAGCGGTGGCGAGGTAGGCCATCGCCAGGATGAAGCCGACGTACTGCACCGGCAGGTACAGGTAGGTCACCCAGCGGTAGTACCTGTCGTTCTCGAGCGCGTCGATCACGTCGTCCGGCGGGTTGGTGTCGTCGTAGCCAGACACCAGGTCGAGGAGCGGGATGACGGCGAAGAACATCACCGGCGTGAGCCACAGCCACACGCTCTGGCCGGTCGCGTCGTGAAGCGCGATGGCGACGAGCGGAAGCGTCGGGACGACGAGTCCCAGCATCCACAGGTAGCGCTTCTTGTCCTTCCACCGCTTCGGTGAGCCGGTGGTTGTGTCGACGTTCGTCATCGGGACCTCCTCGATCGGGCGACGGCCAGTCGCCGTATGCCCTCCAAGGTGTCACCGGAGGCGGATGCCGATCTCGGGCAGCCCGCACAACGTTCGGCAGGTGCGTTGGCTGCCTGCACAAACGCGCGCTCAGGCGTTCTGGAACGCCTGCACCCTCGCCAGGTCGTACGAGCCCGCATCCGTGCCGACGCCCTGGGCGACCTGGGCCGCGGTCGCGCAGCCGAGGGCGGCGGCGTCGGCGGGCGCCTGCCCGAGCGAGAGGCCACGCAGGAATCCTGCCGAGAAGGCGTCGCCGCAGCCGGTGGTGTCGACGACATCGATGGAGTACGCCGGCACCTCGACCACGCCGTCGGCAGTCACCACCAGAGCACCCCGGGCTCCCTGGGTCACCGCGACGCAGCCGACGCCGTGGGCGAGCAGCGCTCGCGCGCCGTCAGCGAGCGAGGTTTCACCGGTGAACCCGAGGACCTGTTCGTCATTGGGCAGCAGGTAGTCCGCGTGGGGCAGTGCCGCGGCGATCCAGGCCAGCATGTCGGGGTCGCCCGGCGCGAGGATGTCGACGGACGTGGTGATCCCGAGCCCGCGGGCGCGGGCGAGCAGTTCGCCCGCAGCGTCGCCGCCGAGGAACTCGGGGCCTCCCAGGTGCAGGTGGGTCACGCCGTCGAGCACGTCGGCCGGGAGGTCGTCGAGCGTGAAGGTGCCGTTGGCGCCGATGCAGTGCCAGGCCGGGCGGTCTCCGTTGGGTCGCACGGGCAGCACGGACGCAGACGTCTGCGTCTCGCTCCTGCGCACCAGGCCGTCGATCTCGACGCCCTCGCGGGCGAGCAGCGCCAGCAGCGTGTCACCGACGGGATCGGTGCCGACGGCGCCGTACGACCGCACCGTGGCGCCGAGCCGACTCAGCACCACAGCGGTGCCGCCCGCGGTGCCGGCCGGCGACATCCGGATGGTCTCGACGAGCTGGCCGTCGGAGCCGGACGGGATCGACTCGATGCCGAGGACATGGGTGTCGAGGACGTGCACGCCGACAGCGGCAACGATCATCTGGTCAGTGTTCATCGGATCTCCTTGGTGCTGCCGTAGCCGCGCTCCAGCGCGACCCGGATGACATCGGCCTGCTGGTCGTCGGTGAGTGCCCGGGGCACACCGAGGGCGCTGGCGCGATGGTGCAGCTGGCACAGCCACTCGAGCAGCAGCGCGTTCTCGACGGCCTGGTCGAGGCTGCCGCCGATACTGACCGAGCCGTGGTTCGCGAGCAGCGCCGCGCTCCGCCCGGCGAGTGCCGCGCGGACGTGGTCGGCGAGGGCGGCCGTCCCGAAGGTGGCGTACGGCGCGACGCGGATCGCACCGCCGAGCGTGAGCTGTTGGTAGTGGAGCACCGGCAGCTCGTCGAGGACACACGCGACGGCTGTGGCGAAGGGGGCATGGGTGTGGACCACAGCGGTGGCGGGCGCGTCGGCGTACACACCGAGATGGAGCGCGAGCTCGGAGGTCGGCGCGAGGCCCCCTTCGACGACGGCGCCGGCGAGGTCGACCACGGTCACGTCGTCGGGAGTGCATCCTGCGAGGCCGACTCCCGTGGCGGTGACCGCGACCAGGTCGCCGGACCGCGCGCTGACGTTGCCGGAGGTGCCGATGAGCAGGCCGGCGTCGGCCAGTCGGCGCGACGCGTCGGCAACGGAGGCCCGGAGGTCCGCGGTCACGGGCGCTTCGCGATGCGCTCGAGGTAGCCGGTCACCAGCTCGATGGCCTGGTCGAGGAGGAAGTTGTCGCCCCGGGGGTCACGCTCGAAGGCCAGCTGGAAGGCTCGATCTCCCACCTCGACGGCGAGTTCTGCGAGTGCAGCCAGCTCGGCAGCGGTGTAGGCCTCGGTGTCGACGATCCGGGCGGAGGCGGCCACCGCGAGCAGGTTCTCGGCGATCCGCTTGTTGTGGTGGCGGCCGTAGTCGTAGATGGCGTTGTTGGTCCGCCCGCGCATCCAGATCTGCATGAAGGCCGGCCGCCGGTGATAGACCTTCACGAACGCCCGCATCGCGGTCTCGACCATGGAGGCGATGGTCAGGTCCGCGACGGCCGCGAGGTCGCGGGCGACCTGGTCGTCCATCTCGGCCATGTCGCGTTCGCACAGGGCCAACAGGACGGCGTCCTTGTCGGAGAAGTACTGGTAGAGCGATGCGACCGGCAGCTCGGCAGCATCCGCGATCCCGCGCGTGGTGAGGCCGTCGATCCCGTCGACGAGCACCAGCTGGGCGGTCGCGTCGAGAATCCGCTCGACCCGTTCGCGGGATCGAGCCTGGATCGGCATCCGCCGGCGACTCGATGCGGCACCGGTTGGCCTCTCGGTCGTTGAGCCGTCGACGGGGGCAGCGGAGCCAGAGGTGGTGGACGGCGGCATGAGCACACTGTAGCCTCTGAACCCGAACCTGACACACATTCACCTTCGTTCGTACGACGAGGGCCGAGGAGGCACCGATGAGCACGCTGCGACCGCTGGAAGAGCCGGGCGCGTTCACGCTGGGCCGGCGTGGCCTCTTCGCCGGAGGTGCGGTGGCGCTCGGGGCGTTGGCGACCGAGGCGCTGGAGCTCGAGGTCAACGCCGCGACCCTGCAGGGCGCGCTGCCGCGCAAGGTCGACGTGGTGGTCGTCGGCGGCGGCATCGCCGGACTGGTCGCCGCCCGCAAGGTCGCCCTTGCCGGACGTTCGGTGCTCCTGGTCGAGGCCGACGACCGGGTCGGCGGCCGGGTGCTCAACCACAAGCTGCGCACCGGCGGCACCATCGAGGCCGGCGGGGCTTTCGTCGGTCCGACCCAGCGGCACATCAAGAAGCTCGCGAAGGACCTCGGCATCGCCACCTTCGACGAATACGTCACCGGCAAGAACGTCTACATCTCCTCGACCCCGCTCCTGGGCGGCCGACAGGAGTACACCGGCACCGTCCCGCCCGACCCGACGATCCTGCTCGACGCGCTGCTCGCACTGCAGCAGCTGAACTCCTTCGCTGCGTCCATGCCGGTCGACGCGCCCTGGACGCACCCGCGGGCAGCGGAGTGGGACCAGATGACGCTCAGCGACTGGCTCCGTCGCAACACGGTCAACAGCCGCGGCATCGAGAACCTGATCAAGACCTGGACGCAGCCAGGCTTCGGCGCCGACCCCGACCAGCTCTCGCTGCTCTTCGTCATCCACTACATCGCCTGTTCCGGTGACGAGACCCGGGTGGGCACGTTCGAGCGCAACTCCGACACCATCGACGGCGCCCAGGAGAGCCGGTTCGTCGGTGGGTCGCAGCGCGTTCCGCTCGCCCTCGCCAAGCGCCTCGGCAACCGGGTCGCGCTGTCCGCGGCGGTGCGCAAGATCGAGCACGTTGACGGCGGGGCCCGGGTCCACACGACTCGCGGCGTCATCTCCTGCCGTCGCGTGATCGTGGCCGCGCCGCCGAAGCAGGTGCTCAACATCGACTTCGCGCCGGGCATGCCGGCAGGTCGTCGTACGTTGTTGACGAAGGTTCAGATGGGCAAGCTGATGAAGTGCGACGCCGTCTACGAAACGCCCTTCTGGCGCGCTGACGGGCTCACCGGTTTCGGCATCTCCGACTCCGGAGCCGTGCGCACGGCGTTCGACAACCACGTGCCGAGCACGGGCCACGGCATCCTGCTCGCCTTCGTCGGCGGCGCCACCTGGCGGCAGTACGGCACCTTGTCCCGGACCGAGCGCCGCAAGGCCGTCCTCGAGGGGTTCGCCGCGATGTTCGGCGAGAAGGCGCTCCACCCGATCGAGTACACCGAGCACGACTGGACCCAGGAGCGCTGGGTCCGTGGCGGTCCGACCGCGATCTACCCGCCCGGCGTGATGGCGACCTACGGCCGCCACATCCGCAAGCCCTTCGGGCGCGTGCACTGGGCAGGCACCGAGACCTCCACCTACTGGACCGGATACATGGACGGAGCTGTCCGCTCCGGCAAGCGAGCCGCGACCGAGGTGCTGGAGAAGTTCTGATGCGCCGTACGACGCTTCTGGTCCTGGTCCTGCTCAGTGCCCTGGTGGGCCTGGTCCCGGCCACCGCTGCGGACCGCGCGGTGGGACACACGCGGGTCTTCGCCAAGGTCCAGTCGCCGGGCTTCCCGGCGTACGTCCACGTGCACACCAACGGCCGTGTCTACGCCGGCACCTACACGAAACCGACGGGCGACTCGCTGCGCTCACGGGTCTTCGAGTACACCGCGTCCGGCACCCTGCTGCGTTCGTGGACTGTTCCCGGCCAGGACCTCACCGCACCGCGTGGCGTCCAGGTCGCCGCCTCGGACGCGCGTGGCCGACTGGTGCTTCTCGAGAAGTCCCGTGGCCGGGTGCTCACCCTCGACGTGAAGACCGGACGGTTCGTGGTCCAGGCGACGATCCCGGACCTGCCCGGTGGCGGGCACCCCATCCCGAACTATGCGACGTGGGGTCCGGGCGGCGCGCTCTACTTGAGCGACTACGGGCAGGACGTCATCTGGCGGATCCCGGCCGCCGGCGGCACCCCGCGGGTGTGGTTCCAGTCCGCCCGGCTCGCAGGCATCGCCGGATTCGGCACGACCGGCATCGTCTACGAGCCCACGACGCGCTCCTTCCTGGTCAGCCAGCAGACGACCGGCGACCCCCTCGACCTGCTCCGCGGACACCTCTACCGGATTCCGGTGCGCGCCGACGGCCGTCCCGGTGAGCTCCGGACCGTCTGGACCTCGGCGCCGCTGGACCTGCCCGACGGGTTCGGCATCGCGCGGTCGGGCAACATCTACCTGGCGCTGCTCGGCACCAACCAGCTGCTCAAGATCAGCCCTGCCGGCAAGGTGCTGGCGAGCATGCGTGCCGAGGGATCGGCGGTGCCGTTCGACAGTCCCTCGAACGCGACCTTCCTCGGCACCCGTGTGCTGGTGGCGAACCAGTCAGCGATCCTCGGCAACACCAGTCACCACGTCATCCTCGACGTCGAGGTCGGCGAGCGGGGCGCGCCCGTGTTCCTTCCGGCCACGTCGAAACTGCGCTGACGCGCCGGGGCAGTCGCCACACCGACGGGGCCGCCAGCGCAGCCAGCGAGCTGAGGCCCATCACGGCACCCACGACGACCAGCCAGCGGTCGGTGCCGACCAGGCCGATGACCGGTCCGGTGAACGCCAGCCCGAGTGGTCGGCACACGAAGGAGCCGACGAGGTCGAAGGCGTAGACCCGCGACAGCATGTCCTCGGCGACGTTCTCCTGGATGGCGAGGTCCCAGTTGACGCTGAACAGCTGGAGGCCGATGCCGTGCACCGCCGCACCGAGCAGCACGAGCGGCAGCCGGTCGGCGAGAGCCATGGCGAGCGGGAACGCCGCGGTGAGGGAGAGCAGCAGGACGCCCCAGCGCAGCAGGAAACGCGGCCGCCAGCGCAGCGCGATCAGGCCACCGATCACGAAGCCGACCATCAGCGAGGCCAGCGCCCAGCCCCACGCCTGCTCGCCCCACGTGTCGCCGACGACGATCGGCCCGATCACGCCCTGAACCCCGCCGAAGCACAGGTGGTAGAGCAGCGCCTGACCGATCAGCAACCACAGCCACGTGTGCCGCAGCACCTCCCGGGCGCCGTCCGCCAGCTCGCTGAGCAACCGCTCGCGCTCGCCCCGGGCGGGGGCCGCGACCCGGATCAGCGAGAAGAACACCGCGGCCAGCGCGTACGACGCCGCGTCGACCGCGATCGCCCACCCCGGCCCGGCGACGGCGACGATGATGCCCGCGATCGCGAACCCCACGGCGTACGACGTCTGGTTGGCCAGGCTGCGGATCACGACGGCCCGGCCCAGCTGCTCCTCGGGGACCGTGAAGCGGGTCAGGGAATTCGACGCGGGCTGGGCGAGGGCACCGAGGCAGCCGTTGAGCACACCGATCAGGGTGAGGAACAGGATCGAGCCGTGCCCGGTGATCAGGACCGTCGCGCACGCAGCCTGGCTGACACAGGTGGCGGCGGCGGATCCCTGCATCAGGAGCTGCCGCGGCAGCCGGTCGCCGAGGACACCGCCGTACAGGATCGTGACGACCTCGGCCGCCGAGAAGGCGGCGACCACGAGGCCCAACTGGGTCGCCGTGCCGCCGAGGTCCAGCACCGCGAAGGCCAGCGCCACGGGGGCCATCGCCGAACCGAGGGCGCTGACGGTGACACCGCCGACCAGCCAGCGGAAGTCGGGGATGCGGAGCGGTGAATCGCGTGGACCGAGCACCCACGCAGCGTAGGTGGGAACACCGACGCGCCGACCCCGAAGGGTCGACGCGCCGGCGGAGGAGCTGGTCAGCCGGGGAGGACCGGGCCGCCGTTGAAGTGGAACAGGCGGCGCTTGGCCTGGACGACCACGCGGGGCGCGACCGGGATGACCGCGCGGGCGGTGGTCTCGAGGCCGGCGTCGGCGCGGGCCAGGATGGCCAGCACCCCGGCGTGGGCACGGCGCAGGCTGCCGTAGACCTCGGTGAAGCTGTCGGCGACGACGTCGGCGTCCAGCTGGGCCTCGCACATCCGGTTCCACCGGGCCCGCAGGGCCTTCACGAGGCAGTCGGGGCCGTCGAAGTACTGGCTCCACTCCTCGCGCCAGGGGACGGCGCCGCTGAGGTCGCTCGACGCGGCCTCCTCGACCTCGTGGATGATGCGGGTGCGTTCGTGGGTCTCGTTCCAGGTCATGACATTTTCCTTCCGGGGAGCTGCGGTGGGGAGTCACCGCTCGGGTTCACACAGGGAGGAGGGCCGGGAGGCCCTCGGTGATACACGAATCCCGAGAAAAGATTCAGACGGACATCAAGGGGTCGCGACCTCGCCGGGGCGCGGGCGCGGGCGCGGGACGTGCTGCGGTCGACGTGCCTGGCGCAGGGTGAGCGCCGCCAGCACCCGCCTGCTGAGGTACGGCGTCGGGACCAGCCCGAGCTTGTCGAAGATGCCTGCGACCAGGCTCGTGACCTCGCCGAGGGGGAGGCCGAGCTGGGCCGAGATCGCTGCGTCGGACTGGCCGAGTGCGATCTTCTGCAACACGGCTCGTTCGCGGTGGGTGAGCAGGTCCACCCGGCTCGTCGCAGCGATGTAGCTGAGCTCGAGTGTCATCGCCGTACTCATGACACGGGCAGCACGGGGCCGCGGAGGACGTGGAAGCGGCGGGACCGCGGACGGGGAGAGGCAGCGTGCCGCGGCCCTGCCAGGGTCAGGACGCTCGACGGCGTGATGTCGGCGGTGGCGTGCTTCAGGATCGCCAGGATGCCGGCCTCGGAGCGGCGCAGTCGGCCGTACGTGTCGTTGAGCTCGTCCTCGCCCGTCCGGGCGTCGAGCTGGGCCGCGCACATGTGGTTCCAACGGGCGCGGAGCGCGGCGACGAGGCCGGCGGGGCCGTTGAAGTACGGCGCCCACTCCTCGCGCCACGGGACAGCGCCGCTCATGTCGGCGGCTGCGACAGCCTCGACCTCGCGGATGATGCGGATGCGTTCGTGGGTCTCGTTCCAGGTCATGACAGTTCCTTCCGGGGAGCTGCGGTGGGGTCACCGCTCGGGTTCACGGAAGGAGGAGGAGTCGGGGGGTCCCGTTGATACAGGTGGACGCGAGAAACTTTCGACGTATCACCGGCACTGGTTCGTTGATCAGATGTGCGGGACGATGCTCCCGACGTGATCCCCGGACACACCGGGAGGAGGAGGTCGGGATGGATGTGACCTCACCGTTGTCGGCGCTCGTCCCCGCGGCACGGGAAGGAGACCACCATGCCTGGAACGCGATCGTCGACCGGTTCCTGCCACTCGTCAACGCCCTCATCCGCGGCTACCGACTGTCCGAGGCCGACGGCGACGACGTCAGCCAGACCGTGTGGCTGCGCCTCGTCGAGCACCTCGGTGCCCTGCGGGAGCCCGATGCCCTCCCGGGCTGGATTCGTACGACGACCCGCAACGAGTGCCTGCGCCTCCTCAACGCCCGGGGCCGCGTGCGCCCGGTCGACCCGCAGGACCACGGCGGCCTGGACGCCGTCGAGGACGACATCGCCGACGACGACCTGCTCGCCGCCGAGCGCCGGCAACTGCTGCGCGAAGCACTCGCCGAGCTGCCGGAAGGCCGCCGCGAGCTCCTGCTCCTCCTGCTCGCCGACCCCCCGGTCGGCTACGAACAGATCAGTGAACGTCTCGGGATCCCGATCGGGAGCATCGGACCCACCCGAGCCCGGGCGCTCGACCAGTTGCGACGGACCCGCGCGCTGCGCGGGCTCGGTCCGGATCTCGTGGGAGGGGAACGCTGATGACTGACTGGGACGACCTGACCGACGACCAGCTGATGGCCGCCCTGGCCGATGCGGTCGCCGAGCCGGATCCGGCGACGGCCGACCGTCGTCGCGAGGCCGCGCAGGCCGCCTTCACGTGGCGCACCGTCGACGCCGAACTGGCGGAGCTGTTGCACGATTCCGCCCTCGAAGCCGGCGCTGCCGTGCGCTCGGGCCAGGAGGGACGACGGACCCTGACCTTCGGGCGCAGCGGCCGGACCCTGGAGATCGAGATCGACGGCGACCAGGTCCTCGGCGAGGTGATCGCGGACGACGAGTCCGCTGGTCCGACGCAGGTGATCCTTCGCCGACCGGACGCCGACGACGTGGTCGTCGAAGCGGACGCGTCGGGCTTCGTCCGGTTCTCCGCGGTCGCCCCCGGTCTGGTGCGGTTCGTCGTCGAGCGGGCGCGCTGGTCACTCACGACCCCGTGGGTCGCCCTGTAGCCAACGCGGTGGTCGAGGAGGTTGCGCAGCAACCGTGTCCTCGTTGGTCGAGGAGGTTGCGCAGCAACCGTCTCGAGACCCCTACTGCAGCGGCCCGACCGTCGTGATCTTCCCGCCCCGCGGATCGATCGAAGCGGCGCCCGCGCCGAGCACCGCGTCAGCTGCCTTGCGCGCGTCTTCGCCGGTCGCGCTCATGCGCGCAGCGATCAGTCCGGTGACCAGCGGAGTCGAGAACGACGTGCCGCTCCACTGGGCGAGGCCGTCGAAGGTGCGGACCTGCCCGACGTTCGGCGGCTCGTAGCAGGTGTAGGTGCCCGTCGGGAACGCGTTCACGTGCTTGCTGCCGCGGGCGTAGACATCGACCCAGTTGCCGACATTCGAGAAGTCCGAGACCTTCCCGTTCGGGTCGACGGAGCCCACACTCACCACCCACGGGAACGCCGCGGGCCAGAACGGCTTGTCATCGCTGTCGTTGCCCGCGGCTGCGACGATCAGCGTCTTCTCGCCGTCATCGAGCCCGTACGTCGACGCCAGCATCTCGAAGGAGAGCAGGGCGAAGGACTTTCGCGTGTGCGTGCCTGCGGAGATGCTGATCAGCTGCGGGAAGAGCTCGCTCTTGAGCGCCTGGTCGAGCTGGGTGACCAGTTCGGACTCGTAGACAGCGCCGCCGTGGGTCAGCGCTCCTTCGACGTCGACCTCGGCCGCCGGCGCCATGCAGCGCACGACCCCCGCGACGAAGGTGCCGTGGCCGCCGTACGGGTGGATCGCGGCGGCATTGATCTTCTCCTCGTCCTCGGGGTCGGCGGTGACACCCGCGACCCACGGCGTCTTCTTGTTCTTCGCAGCGGCCTTCCACCAGCCGGTGTCGACGACGGAGACCCGGATGTCCTTGCCCAGCGACGTGTCCTCGGCTGGCAGGGGGAAGGAGCGCAGGCTGGGCGGGAGCTCGGGCTCGGTGGCGGGGCAGAGGCCCGGCTTCGCCGTGACGTAGATGATGTGGTCCGGCGTCAGCAGGCCTTCGCCGAGGTCGACGTCGACCTCGTCGAGGGTGGCGAGGACGGCGTCCTGCTCGTCCTTCCGTGGAGGCAGCGTGATCAGGACCAGGTCAGGTGCCGGCGATCCGGCTCGGTCGATGCCGCCGTCGTAGATGTCGGGCCGTTCGTCGATGTACGCGGCGATCCGTTCGAGGTCGCTCTCGCGCACCAGCGCGCAGCCCGGGCGGTAGAGGTAGGCAGTGTCGGCGTCGTCGCGCGGGCGCGCGGCACCCCGGCCGGGTGCCGCGGCCACGCTCTCGTCGCCGAAGTGCTCGGCGAACGCGTCGCGAATCACCCCGACCTGGACGCGGAGCCGGGCTGCGGAGACGTCCCGGCCACCCGGGCGGTCGACTGTGCCGCCTGAAGGTCGGTCGGAGGGCCGCACCGGCCATCGCAGGCGCCGGCGCAAACGCTCGATGAGCGACCCCATCGGGGAGAGCGGAGACGGGCGCGGGTCGGAACCATTCATGACGACTCCTGGTGCGGGAGCTGCAACGGAGAACCCGAGTCAGTTAACGGCGCTAACGTAGTGCTGCCCTGCGACGCCGTAAAGGAGTCTGCACTTCTACCCGCCGAGGCTGCCATGCAGGACCTGCTCGACCTGGCACTTGATCGACCTCGTGAGGCGCGACGTCGCGCCGAGGCGATCCTTGGCTCTGATGCCGACGACCTGGCACGGTCCTTCGCCTACCAGTCCTTGGGCATCGTGCTCCGGGACAGTGGTCAGCCCGCCGAGGCCCTGGTCGCGTTGCGCAAGGGCCTGCGCAGCGCGCAGCGATGCGGCGACCTGGACCGGGAATGCGACGTACGTGCGACGCTCGGGGTGACCCTTGCCTTCGGAGGGCGCTCCGGAGCTGCCTTGAAGGAACTCGAGACAGCCTTCGAGTTCTCCACCGGAGAGCTGGCCGCCAAGGTCGCGATGCGACTTGCTGCCGTGCTGGCGATGTTGGGCAGGTACGACGAGGCCGTGCCGGTCCTGCGAACCGCTCTGACCGGACTGCGAGCTGCCGACAACCACGCATGGGAGGTCCGGACCCGTTTGTGGCTCGGATACGTGGAGTTCCGCCTCGGGCGCATCGATGCGGCCGAGGTCGAGTTCACCGAAGGCGCGCGTCTCCTCGCAGAAGAAGGCGCCTGGGTCGATCGCTTGACCACATTGACCAATCTCGCCGAGGTCGCGCTCGCGCGCGGCGACCATGCCGTGGCGTTGCGCCGTTTCGAAGAGAACGTCGAGGCCCATCGCGCGGCCGAATGGCCGCTCGGAGCGGAGTTCATCTCCATCTTTGCTTCCGCCTACCTCGCCGCCGGGCTCGCCTCCGAGGCAGTTGACCTCATGCAGAGCCACGTGGGGCAGATCGCGCCCCTGGAGGCCGCCGAGTTCCTCACCGGCCTGGCGAACGCGTTGCTCGCGGCGGGAGATCCAGCGAGTGCCGCGGACGCAGCCCGCGGGGCCACGAACCTCCTCGGACGCCAGAAGCGTCTGTGGTTCCGCCGGCGGTCGCGGCTGACCCTGGTGCGAGCGAGGGCGGCCATGGGAGACACCCACGGCCTCCGGAGGGAGGCGCGACTGGTCGCGGAGGAACTCCACGACGAGCGGGCAGTCGAGGCGCCCATCGCGCTGACCCTGGCTGGCAGGACGGATCCTGGTCAGAGAGCGGTCGACCTCTGGGCGGCCGCTGCGTCCTACCGCAGTCATCCCAACGCGATCGTCAGGGCCGGTGCCTGGAACGCCCGTGCCCTGATCAGTCAGCAGACCGGGGACCGTGGTGGTGTGCTTCGTGCCGCCGCCGCCGGTCTCGACGCCATCGACGAGCACCGTCGCCTGATCGGGTCCTCCGAGCTCCGCGCCCTCGCCACCACCCACGGCCGCGAGCTGACGACGATCGCGTTGCGCCATGCGGCTTCTGACCCGCGGACGCTGCTGCGCTGGAGCGAGCGCACTCGCGCCACGGCGTTGGCCCAACCGCCAGCGACATCGGACGCAGCGACGATCCCGGCATCGCTCGCAGCGCTGCGTGACAACGGGCGACGGCTGGCGGAGGCCCGCCAGGACGGGGATCCGACCGAGGACCTCGAGAAGGAGCGGCTCCGGCTGGAGCGGGCCGTGCGGGCCGAAAGCCACACGTTGTCGTCGGACTCGGTCGAGCGGCAGCGGCCGGTCAGTGCCGACGAGGTCGTCACCTCCGTCGGTGACGGCTGTCTGGTGGAGCTGGTCGACGTCGACGGCACGCTGCACGTTCTCGTCGTCCACGGCGGGAAGGTACGCCGACGGGTGGCCGGCAGCGCCACCGCGATCGCCGAACTTCTCGGCCCCGCCGCCATGCTGCTGCGTCGTATGTCGCGTGGCCGGCCCGCTGACCTCGCCGGGCTCGGGCTGCGCCTGCAGGACGCGATCCTCGGGGACGCCGTACGGCTGATCCCGGACGGACCGGTCGTGATCGCGCCGACCTCTCGCCTGCACGGTCTCCCGTGGGCGCTGCTCCCGGTGCTCCACGACCGGCCCTTCAGCGTCGTGCCGTCGGCAGGCCAGCTGCTCCGTGCCCGTGCGACGGCCCGTCCCGCCGACGCCCGCACGGTCCTCGTCGCCGGGCCCGGTCTCGCGACCGGCGGCGCCGAGGTGCCCGTGCTCGCCCGACGCCACCCGGACGCCGTACTGCTCGACGGGCCGAAGGCGACGCTCGACGCCGTGCTCACCCAGCTCGACGGTGCGGACCTCGTGCACCTCGCAGCGCACGGGCGGTTCCGAGCCGACAGTCCCCTCTTCTCGGCGCTCGACCTCGCCGACGGACCGCTCACGGTGCACGACCTCGAACGGCTCCAGCGGGCGCCGTACCGCGTCGTCCTGTCGGCCTGCGAGTCCGGCGTGCTCGCTCCCGTCGGTGCCGAGGAGCTCCTCGGTCTGACTGCCGCGCTCTTCTCGCTCGGCACCGCCGGACTGGTGAGCAGCGTCGCGGAGGTCAACGACGTCGCGACCGCCGACCTGATGGTCGACCTGCACGCCGCCCTTGCCGGCGGCCGCGACCCGGCCACCGCCCTTCATGAAGTACGCCGCGCCACTGCGCCCGGCTCGGTCGAAGCCGCCACGGCAGCGGCCTTCCTTGCCCTCGGGGTCTGATCAGCGCAAGGCTCTGCCCATGAGCGACTTCGGTTCGTCCTACCCGCCGCCTCCCTCGGGCTTCCCCGCTCCCGCGGGACGTGTGGTTCGCAGCGCGATGTGGCCGCGGCACCTCATCAGCGTCGCGTTCGCCTTCGTCGCGACGCCCGTCGGGATCGTGCTCTTCGACTACGGCGCGAGCGAGTACGCGCGGACGCGGGCGTACTTCGAGTCCGACGGTTCGGGGAGTGGCTCCGAGCTCGTGCTCATGTTCGCCGGCGGGCTGATCCTGCTGACCGTTGCCGCGACCGGCCGTCTCTCTGGCCTGGGGCCGGTCCTCGCCGGATTCGGCTGGGCGTTGGTCCCGCTCCTCTGGTACCTCATCGACCTGCCGAGCTTCTACGACGCCACCCAGGAGCTGCCGTCCAACCACTTCTGGTTCCCCGCGCCGCCGTACCTCTTCGGGCTGGTGGCGCTGCTGCTCATCGGCAGCGGGATCGCCGGGCGGTGGCGGGGCCACGTCAAGCAAGGGTCGTAGGGCGAAACCGGGCGGCGGAGCGCCGGCTGAGCCGCATAGGCTTCGCCCATGCCAGATCAGATCAGCACCAGCCTCACTGCCCGGGAAGCCATCGCGGCCATCCAGGGGCACGAGGCCTGGGCGATCATCCGGCGCTCCACCCGGGCAGGTGACCGCGACACCGTCGGCGTGCTCGGCGGCACCCGCAGCACGGCCGACTCGATCATGGACATCCCGCTCGAGACGGGAGTTCCCGAAGCCGGACACATCTGCGACCGGTTGGTCGCGGTGCCGTTCCGCCAGGTCACCGAGCGCGGCTTCGAGGCGCACGACGACGGCACCCCGCTCGTCGTGGTCGACGTCCGGGCCGAGCACGAGTTTTCCGTGGCCGACGTGATCGCCGCGATCGACGAGGTGCCGGTCGAGTTCACCGACCGCGGCGGATTCGACACCGACGACGACGAGTACGCCAAGGTCGTCGAGTCGATCATCAGCGAGGAGATCGGCCAGGGCGAGGGCGCCAACCTCGTCATCGGCCGCAACTACCGCGCCGTCGTCGCCGACTGGAGCGCCGAGGTCGCACTGACCGTCTACCGCCGCCTGCTCGAGCGCGAGCGCGGCGCCTACTGGACCTTCCTCTTCTTCACCGGCGACCGCTACCTCGTCGGCGCCAGCCCGGAGCGGCACGTGTCGGTCCACGGTGGGGACGTCCGGATGAACCCGATCTCCGGCACCTTCCACCTGCGCCCACCGGCCGGCGAGACGCGCAGCACGGAGGCGCGCCTCAGTGAGTTCCTCAAGGACGAGAAGGAGATCTACGAGCTCTTCATGGTCGTCGACGAAGAGCTCAAGATGATGTGCGACATCTGCACCGAGGGCGGCCAGGTGCTCGGCCCGTTCCTCAAGCCGATGACGCACCTGATCCACACCGAGTACCTCCTTGCCGGACGTACGTCGCGCGACGTCCGCGAGGTCCTGCGGGACACGATGTACGCCGCCACGGTCACCGGATCGCCGGTTGAGAACGCCTGCCGGCTGATCAAGCAGTACGAGCCCGAGGGCCGCGGCTACTACGGCGCCGCGCTGGCCCTCTTCGGCCGCGACGCCGAGGGCGAGCCCGTGGTCGACAGCCCGATCGTGATTCGCACCGCCGACGTCTCGATCGACGGCGCGCTGAAGGTGACGGCCGGTGCGACGCTGGTGCGGGACTCCGTGCCGGCGTACGAAGTGGCGGAGACGCACGCCAAGGCCGGCGGCATCCTGTCGGCGTTCGGTCTCGTCCCGCCGGCTCCGATCCCCACCACCGACGTCGCGACGCTGGTCGCCGACGAAGAGGTGCTGATCGCGCTCAACAGCCGCAACAACCGGCTCTCCAGCTTCTGGCTCGCCGACCAGGCCGGCACCCCGGTCGACCCGCGCCTGATCGGGAAGTCCGCCGTCATCCTCGACGGCGAGGACGACTTCGTGAACATGCTGCGCCACATGCTGACCCGGATGGGCATCAGCAGCCGGGTGGTGCGGCACGAGGCGTACGTCGACGGCGCGCTCGACGGCGACGACCTCGTCATCGTCGGCCCGGGTCCCGGTGACCCCGGCGACGACAACGACCCCAAGATGCTGCGGATGCGCGCCGCCGTCGCGTGGTTGCTGGAGAACGAGAAGCCGTTCCTGGCCGTGTGCCTGGGACACCAGACGCTGTGCCACGAGCTCGGCATCCCGCTGGCGTTCAAGGACATCGTCTTCCAGGGCACCCAGGCAGCCGTGCTGCTCGACGGCAAGCCCGCGAAGGTGGGGTTCTACAACACGTTCGTCGGGCGACCTTCGGCCGACACGGTCCTGCCGGAGGGCGTGCGCGTCGACACCGACCCGGAGTCGGGCGACATCCATGCACTGACGGGCCCGCACTACCGGGGCGTTCAGTTCCACGCCGAGTCGATCCTCACGGAGCGCGGCTTCGACATCGTGCACGACCTGGTGTCTGCCGTCCTGCTGTGACGCCCGACGTCGTCGTGGTCGACCACCACGACTCGTACACCTGGAACCTGGTGCACCTGGTTGCCGGAGTCACCGGGGTGCTGCCGACGGTGGTGCAGTGGAGCGATCCCGTGGACCTGGCGAGGTTCTCGCACATCGTGCTCTCCCCGGGGCCGGGCCATCCGAACGAGTACACCTGGGGTTTCGACGAGGGTCGACCTGTGCTGGGCGTCTGCCTCGGCATGCAGGGGATGGTGGTCGCCTTCGGAGGCGAGGTCGGCAGGGTCGACCCCGCGCACGGCGAGGTGGAGGCGGTGACCCACGACGGTCACGGCGTGTTCGCCGGCCTGCCCGCGCAGCTCGATGTCGTGCGCTACCACTCGTTGGCGGCGACCCGGTTGCCCGACGAGCTCGAAGCGACGGCCTGGGCGGCCGACGGCACCGTCATGGGTGTGCGACACCGGACCCTGCCCATCGAAGGCGTCCAGTTCCATCCCGAGTCGGTGCTCTCCGAGCACGGCGCCGCGCTGGTCGCGAACTTCCTCGTCATGGGACGCTGACGAGATGGTGACCCAGGGCGACCCCGCGGAGGCGTTCGCCCGGATCCAGGCCCGCCATCAGCGCTGCGTGTGGCTCGACGGCGGCGGCGCGCGCGACTGGTCGCGGCGCAAGTCGCTGATCGGCTGGCTCGAGGATGACGACGTCTCGATCAGTTATTCGGCGGCGGCGCGCGAAGTGACCCGCCACGTCGGCGGGCGGTCCGAGGTCGTGGGGGATGACCCGTTCGTCGTACTCGAGGCAGAGTTGGCGGCCGGGACGTCGAGCGACCAGTGGTTCGGCTACTTCGGCTACGCCGCCCGCCCGGACCTGCCGGCGCTCCCCGACCCGGACCTGCCTGACGCGGTGTGGCTGCGGCCCTCGCACATCCGGGAGTACGACCACGCGGTGGGTCTCGACACGCCGCCTCGTATCTCGGCGGCCACTCGACCAGCCCGGAGAGGTTCGTCCAGTGCCGGCGGCGAGGAACGAGCCGACGGTGTATCGGGACGCCCCGACGACTACGCCGCCGCGTTCGCCACCGTCCAGGAGCACCTGCACGCGGGCAACTCCTACGAGGTCAACCTCACCTACCGCACCCGGACCGCCAGCCCCCTCAGCCCGGCGGGCGCCTACCTCCGGCTGCGCACGCTCAACCCGGCGCCGTACGCCGGCTACCTCCAGCACGACGTGCCCGGCGCCGAGGCCTGGCTCCTGAGCTCGTCGCCCGAGCGCTACGCGCTGGTGACCGAGGACCGGGTGCTCGAGACCAAGCCGATCAAGGGGACCACGGCCCGCGGGAGCACGCCGGACGAGGACGCCGCCGCTCGGGACCGCCTGGGCAGCGACCCGAAGTTCCGCTCCGAGAACCTGATGATCGTCGACCTGCTCCGCAACGACCTGGCCATGGTCTGCGAGGTCGGCTCGGTCGACGTACCGACGCTGATGGAGGTCGAGTCCTACGCGTCGGTGCACCAGTTGGTGTCCACGGTCCGTGGGCAGCTGCGCGACGACGTGTCGACGGTGGGGGCGCTGCGGGCCCTGTTCCCTGCCGGGTCGATGACCGGCGCCCCGAAGCTGCGCACGATGGAGATCATCGAGGAGGTCGAGGCGACGCCGCGCGGCGCCTACAGCGGCGCGTTCGGCTGGATCTCCGGCGACGGCCGGGCCGACCTCGGCGTCATCATCCGCACCCTCGTCTCGGCGGGCGACGACTACGTCCTCGGCACCGGGGGCGGGATCACCGTCGCCAGCGACGTCGACGAAGAGTACGACGAGACGCGCTGGAAGGCCGAGCGACTCCTGCAGGCGATCAGCCCCTAGTTGTACCCGGCCATGAGGTTGGTAGCAGCGCATCACCGTTGACGTAGGAGGAACCTCCGGGTGGGGTGTGGCTTGTCGAAGGCCCGCTCCACCACCCGGAGGTTCCATGTCTCACGGTAGTGCGCGGCTGACCGTCCACGGT
>JAPLCC010000013.1 GCA_026392415.1 Propionibacteriales bacterium | reverse complement strand
TTGTCCGCGGAGCTTGGCTCGGCGTGACAACGCGAGGTCGAGGTCGTGGGCATCCGCAGCGTCCATCAGGCTGTGGGACTCGACCAACCCGTTCGCGTCGACCTCGTCGAAGTCGAACCTGCGTCGGTCGGCTGCAGCGAGGCGTTCGGCTTCGGCGCGTTCGGGGTCGAACCTGATCACGGCCTCGGTGACGAGGCGCTCCAGCTGTGCCCAACCCACCCCGCCGACCGCAGCCAACTGACGGTCCACGAAGGCCGCGGCCTGAGCGTTGAGGGGGCGGGTCAGATCGGCGATCCGCTCAGCCCGCCACGGAGCCAACCGACCCGCCACCACCGAGGCGTAGATGCCGGGCAGGCGCCAAGCGCACTCGATGACACGACCGACATACCCACGGCCACCGTCAGGACTCCGGCCCAGGACGGCGATGAGCTCCATCAGGTTGAACTCCGACACCAACGGCGCGCCGTCGCCTGCGATCGGGACACCGGTGTCGATCACGCCCTCGACCAGGGTGGCTGCGCCCTCGACCGTGGTCACGGTGTTGCGGTGGGCCCAGGAGGCGATGTCGATCCATTCCTCGACCAGCTCTGCTTGGCGGCGGCGGACCCGGTCGCGGACGCGCGCAAGGAGATCGCGGGTCGAGGGGTGCGTTCCGAGATCCATACATGTATTGGATCACGAGGCGCCGACATTCAGCCCCGCTGCGGCAACCGCCTGTGGAGAAGCCACCGTGGTCTCGAGACGGTTGCTACGCAACCTCCTCGACCAACGCGGAGACCGTGGTCTCGAGACGGTTGCTGCGCAACCTCCTCGACCAACGGGTGGGGGAGGTTTGCGGGCTCGAGACGCGGCGAACCCGGGGGCTGTGGCGCTCGCCGGTGCTCGACGAACCTAGGACGCCAGGTGGGTGAGCAGGACGTCGACCAGTTCGGGTGGGCGGACGGCGATCCGGACCCAGGAGCCGTCGAGGCCGGGGAAGGTGTCGGCACGGCGTACGGCGATGCCCGCGAGGCGGAGGCGTTCGTGCACGCCCTCGCCGACGTGTGCGAGGACGAAGGAAGCGGTCGAGGGCAGGTGGTGGATGCCGAGAGCATCCAGGCCGTGCTCGAGGTGCTTGCGCCACTCGTCGATCTCTTCGGCACGGCGGCGGCGCTCCTCGTGGGCCTCGGGAGTCATGCAGGCGGCGACGGCCGCGGCGGCCGTCGTACCGACGGACCAGGGAGTCTGGTTGAGGGCGAGGCCGGTCACGACCATCGCGTCGCCGACGAGGTAGCCGGCGCGGATGCCGGGAATGCCCCAGTGCTTGGTGAGCGATCGGATCACGACCAGGCCGGCGGTGCGCAGGTGGGCGAGCGACTCGCGCTCCTCCGGGAGGCAGTCCATGAACGCTTCGTCGACGACGACGACTCGGCCGGGCTTGAGCAGTGAGCGAATCACGTCGGCGGGGTGCAGGACGCCGGTCGGATTCGTCGGGTTGCCGATCACGACGAGGTCGGCGTCCTCGGGGATCAGGTCCGGGTCGAGCACGAACGGCTCCGGGAGCACGACGGACGTGACGCGGTGACCGGCCTGCTCCAGGGCGGCGTGCGGCTCCGTGAACTGTGGGTGCACGACGACCGGGCGGCGCCACGGGCGCAGCCGCGCGACGAGGGTGAACGCCTCCGCCGCACCGGCGGTGACCAGCACGTTGTCGATCGGGCGGCGGTGATGGGCAGCGACGGCTGCGCGGGCCCGGTCGGCGTTCGGATAGGTGTCGACCTCGTCGAGGGACGTGCGCAGGGCGGCGTCGAGCCAGTCGGGGCGCGGACCGGCGTACACGTTCACCGCGAAGTCGAGGTCCGCCTCGCGGGCCTCGGAGTCACCGTGGTGGCGAAGCGGTTCATCCACGGTGATGCCTTTCGTGTACGGCGGCGGCGAACCGCGCGGCGAGCTGGGGGTGTCCGGCCCAGTGGGTGTGGAGGTACGACGCGTGCAGGGTCTCCGACGCGAACCCGACTGCGTGCCCGTCGATCGCCCAGCCTGCAACGGAACCGGCCGTCGGCGCCACCTGGGTGCGGTGGAACTCATGTCCGGTCACCTGCTCGCCGGCCCGCGTGAGCAGCGTGTCGGCCACCCCTTCGGCGACGGGGTAGCGCAGCGTGAGCCGTGCGTTCATCGCGGCGTCGGCCTCGATGGCGCCCGCCATCGGCACGCCGTCGAGCGTGCGGCAGAGGTAGAGGAGCCCGGCGCACTCGGCCACCGTCGGCAGCCCGTCGGCCACGGCCTCGCGGATCTCCATGCGCAGCGCGAGGTTGTCGGTCAGGTCGGTCGCGTGCACCTCGGGGAAACCGCCGCCGAGGTAGAGGCCGGCCGTGCCGTCGGGCAACCGCGCGTCGACAGCAGGGTCGAACGGCACGACCTCGCAGCCGGCGGCCTCGAGGAGCTCGGTCGTCTCCGCATAGTGGAAGGTGAAGGCGCGGCCGGCAGCGACGGCGATGACGGGGCGGGGCGTCTCGGGGCGTCTCGATACGCCGACTCGTTCCTCGCCGGCTACTCGACGAACTTGCTCCGACGGGGACCATGCGGTCGCGTCGAGCGCGGGAGCGGAGCGGGCGATCTCGAGCACGGCGTCCAGGTCGACGTGTTCGGTCATCACCTCGGCGAGGCGCGCGACGACGGCTTCCGACTCGCCCCGTTCGGCGGCGGTGACCAGGCCGAGGTGGCGCGAGGGGGTGGCGATGTCGGGGTTGCGGGGGATCACACCGAGCACGGGCAGCGAGATCGAGGAGCGCACCTCGTCGGCATGGCGCTGGGAGCCCGCCTGGTTGAGGATCACGCCCGCGACCTCGATCGTCGGGTCCCACGTCGCCATGCCGTGCACCACGGCGCCGATGGAGCGCGAGGACCTCGAGATGTCGACGACCAGCACGACCGGGGTGCGGGTCAGCCTGGCCACGTGGGCGGTGGAGGAGAAACCGTCGCCGCCGATCCGGCCGTCGTACAGGCCCATCACGCCCTCGATGACGGCAACGTCTGCCGGCGCCGGAACCGCCGCGCCGTGCAGCAACAGCGGTGCCACCAGGGATTCACCGACGAGGTGCGGGTCGAGGTTGCGGCCGGGTCGGCCACAGGCCAACGCGTGGTAGCCGGGATCGATGTAGTCGGGCCCGACCTTGTGGCCGCTCACGACGTGCCCGGCCGCCACGAGCGCGGCCATCAGGCCGGTGGCGACCGTCGTCTTGCCCTGGCCGGTGGCCGGGGCAGCGACGACGATGCGCGGGAGCGTTACCACTCGATGCCTCGCTGGCCCTTCTGGCCCACGTCCATCGGGTGCTTGATCTTGGTCATCTCGGTCACGAGGTCGGCGACCTCGAGCAACTTGGGGTCCGCGCGGCGGCCGGTGATGACGACGTACTGCCGACCCGGGCGGTCACGCAGCGTCTCCACGACGTCGTCGATGTCGACCCAGCCCCAGTTGATCGGGTAGGTGAACTCGTCGAGCACGTAGAGGTCGTGCCGTTCCTCGGCCAGCGCGCGCTTGATCTCGGCCCAGCCCTCGACGGCGTCGGCGGCGTGGTCCTCGGCCGTGCCCTCCTTGCGGGACCAGGACCAGCCCGAGCCCATCTTGTGCCAGGCCACCGGTCCGCCCTCGCCCGTCTCCTCGTGCAACGCACCGAGGCGCTCGAGCACGGTCTGCTCGCCGATGCGCCACTTCGCGGACTTCACGAACTGGAAGACGCCGACGTTCCAGCCCTGGTTCCACGAACGGATCGCGAGGCCGAAGGCGGCCGTGGACTTACCCTTGCCGTCGCCGGTGTGCACCATCACCAGCGGCCGGTTGCGGCGCTGGCGGGTGGTGAGCCCGTCGTCGGGGATGGTGAGCGGCTGGCCCTCAGGCACGGTCCCTCCAGGTGTCGTCGTGGATGGCGTCGGCGAGCGGGCGCCGCGAGCGCCACCCGTGCCGTTCGAGGTCGGGGACGGTCTCGAGGTGGCTGACGGTGCCGACACACAGCCAGGCGATCGGCCGGATGTGCTGGGGGATGCCCAACAGGTCCTGCAGCCATGCCTCGCGGTAGAACGACACCCAGCCCAGGCCCAGACCCTCGGCGGTCGCAGCCAACCAGAGGTTCTGGATGGCAAGCACCGACGAGAAGAGACCGGCGTCGGCGATCGCGTGCCGTCCGAGCACGTGCTGCCCGCCGCGGCTCTGGTCGTGGGTGACCACGATGCCCATCGAGGACTCGCAGATCCCCTCGACCTTGATCTTGTCGAAGGTCGTACGACGCTCCGGTGGCAAGGTCGCGGCGAAGGTGTCGCGTTCGTGTGCGACGTGGTCGCGGAAGGTACGCCGAAGCGCCGCATCCCGCACGACGACGAAGTCCCAGGGCTGGCTCATGCCGACGCTCGGGGCGCGATGGGCAGCACCGAGCACGCGCAGCAGCACGTCGTCGTCGACCGGGCCGCCCGTGAACTCGGCGCGTACGTCGCGACGGCGCTCGATGACGTCGTACAGCTCAGCGCTGAGGGTCTGGGTCCGGGTCTGGGTCATGCGGCCCAGCTCCGCGCGGCGGAGATCAGGTCCTCCGCGCTGACCTCGCCGATCGGAACGTGCTCGGCGCCGAGGTGTTCGGCCAGCGTGGCGGCCAGCCCGAGCCGCATCGGGCCGCTCTCGCAGTCGATGACGACGCTGGTGATGCCGGTGCCGGCGAGCAGCGCGGCCGCCATCCGGGACCGGATGACGGCGTCGGCCCCGGCGGTCGCGCGACCGTCGGTCACGACGACGAGCAGCGGCCGGCGCTGCGGGTCGCGGGTCCGCTCGACCGCGAGCAGGTGGGCGGCTTCGAGGAGGCCCTCGGCGAGCGGGGTGCGGCCGCCGGCGGGCAGTTCCTCCAGACGCGTGGCGGCGGCGTCGACGGAGTGGGTCGGCGGCAGCGCGACCTCGGCGCCGGCCCCGCGGAACGTCACCAGGCCGACCTTGTCGCGGCGCTGGTAGGCGTCGAGCAGCAGGCTGAGCACGGCGGTCTTGACCTTCTCCATCCGGCGGCGCGCGGCCATCGAGCCGGAGGCGTCCACGCAGAACAGCACCAGGTTGGACTCACGTCCTTCGCGTTCGGCGATCCGCAGGTCCATGGCCCGCAGCAGCAGGCGCCCGTCGACCCGCCCGCGCGCGAACTGGTGCGGAGCCGCGGCCCGGATCGTCTCGGTCAGGTGGATCGCACCGCCGGCACTGGTCGCGACGGTGGCCCCGATCCGCCGACCGCTCGAGGTGCGAGCACGGCTGCGTCGTCCGGCGGTGCCGGTGCCGACACCACGGACCGTCAGCAGGCGTGTGCGGTACGTCGACCCGGTGCCGCTGAGACTGCTGGCACCAGACCCGCTGTCGGGCGATGCCGGCGAGCTCAGGTCGCTGGGTGCCGGCACGTCCTGGTCGACGGGCTCGACGGTGTCGGTGGCGTCAGGACCGTCGGCCTCGCCAGGACCGTCGGCCTCGCCAGGACCGTCCTCGGGCCCTTCCTCAGGTCCGTCCTCCGGACTCGGCGGATCGGTCGGGTCCTCGGGGTCCGTCGGGTCCTCGGGCGGCAGCTCCTCGTCGCCGAGCACCTGGTCGAGCAGGTCCTCGTCGAGCCCGGGTGCGTCGAACGGCTTGCGGCGACGGCGGTGGGGGAGCGCGAGGGTCGCGGCGACCCGGATGTCGGCGAGGTTGACCTCGTCGCGACCGGACCACGCCGCGTGGGCCACGGCGGTGCGGGCGGTGACTATGTCGGCCCGCAGGCCGTCGACGTCGAAGGCCGCGCAGACCTCGGCGATCTTGAGCAGCGCGGCGTCGGTGAGCCGGACGGCGCCGACCAGGCCCTGGGCCGAGGAGATCCGGGCGCGGAGCGCCTGCTCCGACTCGGCGTAGCGGGCGGCGAAGGCGGCCGGGTCGGCGTCGTAGGCCATCCGTCGGCGGACCACCTCGGCGCGGAGCGCGGGCACCCGGGGCGCCGCGACCTCGACGGTCAGGCCGAAACGGTCGAGCAGTTGGGGGCGGAGCTCGCCCTCCTCGGGGTTCATCGTGCCGACGAGCACGAACCGAGCGGCATGCTCCACGGAGACGCCGTCGCGCTCGACCGTCGAGCGGCCCATGGCGGCGGCGTCGAGCAGCAGGTCGACGAGGTGGTCGTGCAGGAGGTTGACCTCGTCGACGTACAGGATGCCGCGGTGCGCGCGGGCGAGCAGGCCGGGCTCGTACTCGGCCTTGCCCTCGGTCAGTGCGCGCTCGAGGTGCAGCGAGCCGAGCACGCGGTCCTCGGTGGCGCCGACCGGCAGCTCGACCAGTCGCACGGGTCGGGTCTCGACCGGCGCATCTGCGGCAAAGGGTCCGTCGGGCGAGGAGTCGAGGTCATGCGGTTCGGAGGAGAACCGGTCGCCGGCGATGACGTCGATGGGCGGCAGGACGGCAGCCAGGGCGCGCACGATCGTTGACTTGGCGGTGCCCTTCTCGCCCCGCACCAGGACGCCACCGACGTCGGGGGCGATGGTGGTGAGGATCAGGGCCAGCGCCATCGGGTCCGGTCCGTCGGGACCGTCGGCCCCGACAACCGCGCTGAACGGGAACTGTTGGCTCATCGCAGACGTGCCTTCCGTTGCACTCGTTCGGTCGAATAGAGGTAGGACTCGGCGTCGGAGGCCGATGCCAGGGCCCGGCCGACGAGGATCACGGCGGCCTGCTGGAGACCGGCCTCCTCGACCAGGTCGGCGATGGTGCCGACGGTGCCGCGGAGCAGTTGCTCCTCGGGCTGGCTGGCGCGGGACACGACCGCCACGGGGCAGTCAGCTCCGTAGAACGGTTCGATCTCGGCCATCAGTTCGCGGGTGCGGGTGATCGCGAGGTGCAGCACCAGCGTCGCTCCGGTGGCGGCGAACGCGGCCAGGGACTCGGTCTCGGGCATCGCCGTGGAACGGGCCTGGGTGCGGGTCAGCACGACCGACTGGGCGACCAGCGGCACGGTCAGCTCGCGACCGACGATCGCGGCAGCGGCGGCGTACGCCGGGACGCCGGGCGTCACGTCCCATGGCACCCCGGCAGCGTCGAGCCGGCGGGTCTGCTCGTGAAGAGCGGAGTAGAGCGACGGGTCGCCCGACGTCAGTCGTACGACGTCGAGGTCGGCCACGTTCGCCTCGACCATCACTGCAGTGATCTGGTCGAGGTCGAGCTCCTGGGTGTCGACCAGGTTGGCGTCGTTCCTGCAGTGCGAGAGGACAGCGGCGTCGATGTAGGTGCCGGGGTAGAGCACGACGTCGGCGGTCGACAGCATCGTGGCTGCGCGCAGGGTGATCAGGTCGGCGGCACCGGGCCCGGCTCCCACGAAGTGGACGGTCACAGATCGCTCCCTGCGTCTCGATACGCCGCTCGTTCCTCGCGGCTACTCGACGACCCTTTGCACCACGTCCACTGGACGACGGCCCGTGAGGGGGTCCAGCCGGTGAAGCGGCCACCCAGCGCAGTGACGTGTTCGACGGACAGGCGGGTGAGCTCGCCGCCGTACTGGTGGAAGGCGTCGACCAGCAGCGACTCGGTCTCCAGTGTCACGCCGTGGACGACCAGCCGGCCGCTCGGGCGCAGTGCTTCGCGGCACAGGTCGAGCAGGTCGGGCGCGGTCGCGCCACCACCGACGAAGACAGCGTCGGGCTGGGGGAGTCCGGCCAGTGCCTCGGGTGCGGTGCCGAGCACGACCTGCAGGCGCGGAACGCCGAGCGCGGTCGCGTTGCGGCCGATCCGGGCAGCGCGATCGGCATGGGCCTCGATCGCGATGGCGTCGGTCAGGGGGTGGGCACGCAGCCACTCGACCGCGACCGACCCGGCACCGGCGCCGACGTCCCAGAGCAGGGCGCCCGGTCGGGGCGCGAGCCGGGACAGGGCGCTGGCGCGGACGTCGCGCTTGGTGATCTGGCCGTCGTGGTCGAAGGCCGCCTCCGGAAGTCCGGGCGCCCAGGACACGGCGCCGGCCCCGGGACCGTGCACCTCGATGGCGAGCACGTGGAGTCGGGGAAGGTCCGCGGGCAACGTGTCCGTGTCGGCGGTGAACTCGAGGCGGGTCTCCTGCGCGCTGCCGAGATCGCCGAGCACCGTGATCAGACTGGCGCCGTGGCCGGCGTCGAGCAGCAGGCCGGCGACGGCAAGGGGTGTCCGTTCGTCGGACGACAACACGATGAGCTTGCGGCCGGGGGCGAGTTCGCGGCGCAGCGCTGCGGGATCGCGACCCACCAGGGTCACGACTGCGGAGTCCTCCGCGGACCAGTTCATCCGGGCGCGGGCCAGCGCCACCGACGAGACGGCCGGAACGACCGTCACGGCGTCGTGGCCGAGGAGCCGGATCAGGGTGGTGCCGATCCCGGACACGAGCGGGTCACCGGAGGCGAGCGCGACGACCCGGCGGCCGGCGTACTTCTCGAGGAAGGCGGGGAGGTCGGTCATCGGACGTGGCCACGGCTCGTGGGCCTGACCGGCGAGGGGAGGGACGAAGGCGAGGTGGCGTTCGCCGCCGAGCACGACCTCGGCACCCTCGACGATGGCGCGGGACGAGGCCGGAACGCCGTCCCACCCATCCGCGCCGATTCCGACGACCGTGATGTTCAGTCCACCCATCGGGGCGTCCAGACCGAGCCGTTGGGTTCCACGCGGGTCGAGGAGGCGCCGATGATCAGCAGGCACTTCATGTCGATGGAGTCGGTGTCGAGCTCGCCGAGCGTGGTCACGACGACCTGCTCCTCGGCCCGTCCGACGTCGCGACCGATGATGACGACGGTGTCGGGGGAGCGGTGCTCGAGCAGGATCTTCTGCGTCTCCACGACCTGCTCGCGGCGCGAGCGCGATGCCGGGTTGTAGATGCCGAGCACCAGGTCGGCGTCAGCGATCGCGCGCAGGCGCTTCTCGACGACGGCCCACGGCTTCAGTCGGTCCGAGAGGCTGACGACGGCGAAGTCGGCACCGATGGGGGCTCCGGCGCGCGCGGCGACGGCCTGGACCGCACTGACACCCGGCAGGACGCGCACCGGCACGGCAGCGTGCTCCGGGTGGGCCGGATCAGCGGCCGCCTCGAAGACCGCGGCCGCCATGCCGAAGACACCGGCGTCGCCACCCGAGACGACGGCGACCCGCTCGCCGGACAGTGCGAGGTCCAGGGCGAACCGGGCCCGGTCGACCTCGACCGTGTTGCCCGACGCGTGTCGGGTCAGGCCGGCACGCTGCGGGACGCGGTTGACGTACGGCGCGTAGCCGACCACGTGGGACACCTCGCCCAGTGCCTCACTGGCCTCGGGGGTGAGCCAGCCGTCGGGGCCGGGGCCGAGGCCGATGACGAGGAGCTCGGCGGGCGTCTCGATACGCCCTTCGCTCGTTCCTCGCTCCGGGCTACTCGACGAACCTGTGTGCCGCAGGCGAGAAGCGGTCGGGCCTTGGGCGGAGTCGCCCGGGACGACGATCAGCGAGAAGTAGGGGACCGAGTCGGCGTCGACGTCCGCCACGGGGAGCCAGCGCTGCTCCGGCTGCGAAGCGCGTTCGACGTACCAGGCGCCGTCGAGGCGACCGGCCTGCTCCAGTGCTGAGCGGACGGCCGGGAAGGTGCGGCCGAGCTTCATGATCACGGCGCCGTCAGTGTCGGCCAGGCGGCGGGCGAGCTCGGCCTCGGGCAGCGTGCCCGGGAGCACGGTGAGGACGTCGGTCTGGCGAACCAGGGGCGACGGGATGGCGGCGGTCGCGGCGGCGAAGGCCGGGATGCCGGGGACGACCTCGGTCTCGAAGCGGTCGCGGAACCGGTCCACGAGATACATCGAGGAGCCGTAGAACAGCGGGTCCCCCTCCGCCAGCAGCACGACGTCACGACCCGCGTCGAGATGCGCGGCAAGCCGCGCCTCGCACGCGTCGTAGAAGTCCGCCAGTGCACCGACGTAGCCGCCGGGGTGGTCCGTGGTGCCGGTGGTGACGGGGTAGCGCAGCTCCTCCTCGACCGCGTCGGTCGGGATCAGGTGCGCGGCGATGCGGCGAGCGTGGGACTGCTTGCTCACGCCGGCGTGGAACGCGACGACGCCTGCCGCGCCGATCAGGCGTTCGGCCTTGCGGGTGATCAGTTCGGGGTCACCCGGACCGATGCCGACGACGTGGAAGGAGCCGCTCACTGCTACTCCTCCTCCTGGGCCAGCGCGTTGACGGCCGACGAGGCCATCGCAGAGCCGCCGCGGCGGCCGCGGACGGTCACGAACGGGATGTCGATGCCGTGGTCGGCTGCGAAGGAGGCGAGCGCGTCCTTGGACTCGGCGGCTCCGATGAAACCGACGGGACAGCCGACGATCGCGGCTGGGCGGGGGCCACCGGCGATGATCATCTCGAGCAGGTGGAACAGAGCGGTCGGTGCGTTGCCGATCGCGACCACGGCTCCCTCGAGCAGCGGCTCCCAGAGCGAGACGGCTGCGGCCGTGCGGGTGGTCGACCACGCCTTCGCCAGCTCGGGTGTCCGGGAGTCGGTGAGGAAGCAGTGCACCGGGTTGTCGGCGGGCAGGCGGCCGGCGGTGATGCCCATCGCGACCATGCGCGCGTCGCAGAGGATCGGCGCGCCGGCGGCCAGGGCCGTGCGGGCGGCCGGAACGAGACCGGGGTGGATCACCAGGTCGCGCACCAGGTCGGTCTGGCCGCTGCCGTGGATCATCCGGACGGCGACCTTCTCGGCCTCCGCGGGCAGGCCGGCGAGGTCGGACTCCCTGCGAATGGTCGCGAACGAGTCGACGTAGATGGCCGGGCCGTCGGCGATGTAGTCGTAGCGGCGCGGGGGCGCCGACAGTGTGGCCAGGGTCGACACGTCGTGCTGGTCAGTCATGCGGGTTCTCCTCGGGGATCAGCACACCGTGCCACGGCGTCACGACGACGAAGTCGCCGTTCCACGACGCAACCATGCTGGCATCGATGCCGTTCTCGCCCACCTGCACGTGCTCGCCGCCGTCGACGGGGCCGAACGGGAGCGGTTCACAGGTGATGTCGGCACCCGGTGCGGGCGCGACCGGGTCAGTCAGGGAAGAAGGAAGTTCGCCCACGTGCCACGGCGCATCCGGGCCGGTGCCGCGGGCGTCGAGGAACAGGCGGGCGAGATCGGCGATGGCGTCCGCGCCCTCGGCCAGGGGGACGACCGCACCGAAGGCCGCGCCGACCCGCAGCTGCGCGGTGTCCGCATCGAGGGCGACGAGGCCCAGGTCGCGGTGGCGGTCCGCCAGGTCGCCGCGGCCGTCGTCGAGCGTGAAGAGGAAGCGGCCGGGCAGCCCGGCCAGGGTCGGGTCGTCGAGCAACAGCGCGTCGAGGGCGGCAACCACGGGCCGCAGGTCAGCGCGGCCGCCCGCGATGCCGGTCTGCGGGGACACGAGCACGTTGCGGATCCGGTCGTGTTCTCGCGAGGGCAGCAGGCCGGTCGCCTCGAGGGCGAGGAGCGCCGGTTCGGCGAGACGGTCGCCTGCAGCGCCGTCGACGGGCATGGCACGGATCTGGAGGTTGGCGCGCCCGGTCAACCGCACCCGCCCGTCGGCGTACTCCTCCGCAACGGCAAGGAGCGCCTCGAGGGTGGTCACGGAGATGCGTCCGCCCGGGATCCGGATCCGGACCAGGCCACCGTCGTCGGCGAGCCAGGGGTGCACGATCCCCGGGCAGCGGTCCGGCCGGCTGCGGTTCGTGGCCATGGCAGTGCGGTCCTTCGAGGTCGGGGGCTCGTCGCGTTGCCCCGGCAAAGTGCTTCTGTGACCTCGCGGCGTCGTACCGCAAGGGCCAGCAGGTCTTCGGACTCGGGATCGTCCGGTACGGAGCGCCTTCCCGGACCTCGCCCCGTTCGACCAGGGTTCGATCCAGTGACTTTCCCGATTGCTCGGTGCTCCGCCCGTCACCCATACCGCTGCGCGTCAGTCCCGGACTCTCACCGGGTTCCCTGACCGCCACTTCCGTGGAGGTCGACTGGCTCTCGCAGGGTATCAATCCCGCTCCGCACTGCCCCTGCGTGCCCAGGGCGACCCTTCAGTAGCCTGACGTCCATGCCCACGCTCCAGGACGTCACCGACCTGATCCACGGCTGGTACCCACCCTCCACGGCAGACAGTTGGGACGCCGTCGGCCTCGTGTACGGCGACCCGGGCCAGCCCGTGAAGAAGGTGCTGTTCGCCGTGGACCCCACCCCGGCGGTCGCGGCCGAGGCGGCCGAGTGGAAGGCCGACCTGCTGGTCGTGCACCACCCGCTGTTCCTCAAGGGCGTCAACGGCTTCCCGGCGACCACGCCGAAGGGCCGCACGCTGCACACCCTCGCGAAGGCCGACTGCGCCCTGCTGACCGCGCACACCAACGCCGACCAGGCCGTCGGGGGCGTGTCCGAAGCGCTCGCCCAGGCGCTCGGCCTGAGTGAGCTGGCACCCATCGTCCCGGCGCCGGGCGAGCCGGTCGACAAGCTGACCGTGTTCGTCCCCGCGGACGCCGCTGCGCCGGTTCGAGCCTCGATCGCCGAGGCCGGCGCCGGCCGGATCGGCGACTACGACTTCGCCTCCTTCACCAGTGCGCCCGGCCAGGGCCGGTTCCGGCCGCTCGACGGCGCCGACCCGATGATCGGCACGGTCGGCGACCTCGAGACCGTCGAGGAGGTGCGGATCGAGGTGGTCCTCGCCCGTTCGTTGAAGACCGCGGTGGTCCGCGCGATGCTCGCGGCGCATCCCTACGAGGAGCCGGCCTACGACGTGGTGGAGCTCGCCGATCCGGGCCTGACGACGACGGGGACCGGCCGGATGGGCGCGATCGAGCCAGTGACGCTGGCGGAGTTCGCCGCGGCCGTCTCCGCCGCCCTGCCGACCACGTCGCACGGCGTCCGCGTCGCGGGCGACCCGGAGCGCATCGTGAAGCGCGTGGCGGTGTGCGGGGGCGCCGGCGACTTCCTGCTGGACCGCGTGGCCGGACTCGACGTCGACGCCTATGTCACCAGCGACCTGAGGCACCACCCGGCGGCGGAGTTCCTCGAGAAGGGCGGCCCGGCGCTGGTCGACATCGCCCACTGGGCAGCCGAATCGACCTGGCTCCCGGTCGTCGCGCAGCGCCTTCAGGACGCCCTCGGTGACGCGGTGGAGACCCGGGTGAGCACGATCGTCACCGACCCTTGGACAATGCACCTGTGAGCGCACCCATGAGCATCCGATGAAGGCCGACCCCACCGCCCAACTGCGCCTGCTCGACCTGCAGGCGCTGGACGCCCAGATCGACCACCTGCGGCACCAGCGCACCCACCCGGCGGAGGGCGCGGAGATCGCTGAACTCCTCGGAAAGCGCGCCGACGTCGACGGCCGGATGCGTGACCAGCGGATCGTCGTCGATGACCTCGCCGCTGCTCAGGCCAAGGCCGATGCCGACGTCGAGACGGTGAAGGCACGCCGCAAGCGTGACCGCGACCGGATGGATTCCGGTGCGATCGCGAACCCGAAGGACCTCGAGCGGATGCAGCACGAGCTCGACACCCTCGAGCGCCGGATCACGGTGCTCGAGGACGAGGAGCTCGAAGTCATGGAGCAGCTCGAGGAGGCGCAGTCGGCGCTCGCCGAGCTCACGGCCGCGATCGAGACCCTCGACACCCGCCTCGGCGAGCTCACCTCGTCGCGTGACGCGAAGGGCGCCGTGCTCGACGCGGAGGCCGCCACGGTGGCCGCCGGCCGCGAGGAGATCGTTGCCGGGGTCCCGGCCGACCTGCTCGCCCTCTACGAGAAGCTGCGCGCCGCCCAGGGTGGCATCGGTGCCTCCGAGCTGCGCCAGCGCGCGTGTGGCGGTTGCCAGATCCGTCTCGACCCGGCCGAGCTCCAGGTCATCCGCGCCACCCCCGCGGACACGGTCGTCCGCTGCCAGGAGTGCCAGCGGATCCTGGTGCGGACGGCGGAGAGCGGCCTCTCGTGACCGGCGCGGGCCGTCGTACCGTCCTCATCGAGGCCGACGGCGGCTCCCGCGGGAATCCCGGGGCGGCGGCCTACGGCGCGGTCCTCAAGGATGCCGCGACCGGTGAGGTCATCGCCGAGGACGGCACCACGATCGGTTTCGCGACCAACAACGTCGCGGAGTACTCCGGACTGATCGCCGGGCTCAAGCTCGCCGCGGAGTTCGCTCCCGGTGCCGCTGTCGAGGTCCGGATGGACTCCAAGCTCGTCGTCGAGCAGATGGCCGGGCGTTGGAAGATCAAGCACCCGGACATGAAAGTGCTGGCCGAGGAGGCGACGGCCCTTGCGCCGGCGGGCACCGTCTACACCTGGGTCCCGCGCGAGCAGAACGGCCACGCGGACCGACTGGCCAACGAGGCGTTGGACGGCGCGCGATCGGGCGTGACCGCTGTCGCTCCGGTCAGCGCACCCGGTGACGGTGTGCCCGACGAGCCGGAGTCCTTGGTCGAGGAGGTCGAGTCGCCGGCGGCAGCCGCTGCCGGCACGACGGCCACGTTGCCACCCGGACTCGGCTCGCCGACCACGATCGTCCTGGTCCGTCACGGCGTCACCCCGCACACGACCGGTCGCCGATTCTCCGGCGGACTCGGCGGCGACAACCCATCGCTGTCCGAGGAGGGCCGTGCCCAGATCGCCGAAGCCGCGGACTGGCTCACCGAGCTGCGCGAGCACGTGACCGCCGTCGTCTGCTCACCCGTGCGACGCACCCGCGAGTCCGCCGAGATCATCGCCGCGACGCTGGGCCTGCCGATCGAGGAGGAGCCCGGCTTCGCCGAGATGGAGTTCGGCGAGTGGGACGGGATGTCGTTCACCGAGGTCGCCGAGAAGGACAAGGCCGCACTGGATGCGTGGTTCGCCGACATGGCGACGGCGCCTCCGGGAGGAGAGTCCTTCCTCACCGTCCAGGCTCGCGTGCTGGACGCGTTGGGCAGGTTGCTGGAGAAGCACGCAGGCGGAACCGTCGTCCTGGTCAGTCACGTCACCCCGATCAAGACCCTCGTCGCGCACGCCGTCGACGCTCCGCTGGAGTCGCTGTTCCGGATGGAGCTCTCACCTGCCGCCGTGTCGGTGCTCTCCTTCTACGAAGACCTGGCCACGGGGGAGCAGAAGGGCTCGATGCGCTTCTACAACGCCCTGCCCGCCGGGCGAAGGACTCTCCTCGACACCGGCCGCTGGTAGCGAACGTCAAGATCGTCGAGTAGTCCGAGCCGCTAGGCGAGGGCGTATCGAGACGCCCGCAACCGGCTCACTGCGTCTCGATACGCGGCTCGCTGGCGCTCGCCGCTACTCGACGAACCTATGTGTCGGGGTGGTCCCCG
>JAPLCC010000057.1 GCA_026392415.1 Propionibacteriales bacterium | reverse complement strand
GCGGGAGTAGCCGTACTGTGCGGCGGCCGCGGTGACGGAGAGTTCCTTGGTGACGACCTTGAGGACAGCGACCCGGGCTTTCGACATGGCATCGGACTGTCGCCTATGTCGCGACTCTTGTGTCGCGTGTCAGTTGTCGCCTATGTCATGAACCCAGACACCTACAGGCGCGCAAGGCAAAAGCTCACGTCATCCTCGCCGTTGACGTGGGCTTTCGTCATCTGGGGTCGGGGCGGCGCGTGTATGCCGACCCGCGGCCCGGGTACCGGATGAGGTATGACCACTCCTGACCCGACGGCCGCCCAGCCTCCTGACGAAGCCCCCAAGCGGGATCTCCCCTTCGACAAGGAGGACCTGACGTTCGGGCCCGACGACGTGGTGGAGAACAGCGACGCCGATCCTGACGTCGATTCCGATCCTGCGAAGGACGACGGGGCCTCGTCGGACTGGACCGACGAGGGCGGCGCCACGGGCGAAGGCCCGGCGACGGACACGGCTGCCGACGCCGACGAGTAGAACCCGAGGGCCACGGTGCCCTCCTGACCTAGGGAAAGTTCAACGGGTTCCGATCCGCTTTCAAGAATTTTTCCTGGCAGTACTGGCCCGGAGCGCCTCGTGCCAGTTGACTAGCGGCTCAGGAAGGACTCTCTTCCCTTCCTGGTCTCCGAACTCCGTTTCGAGGCCGTGGCACGCGGTACGGCGGAAACGGGGGAGCAAGGTGTACTTGCTGGTTCTTGGGTCCATCGAAGTGCTGCTCAACGGGGTATCTGCGGAGATCAGCGGGGCCAAGGAGCGGACCCTTCTGTCGCTCCTGCTCACGTACTCGGGCCGCACGGTCTCCTCCCACATCCTGATGAACGAGTTGTGGTCTCACAAGCCGCCGGTGAGCGCGCCGTCAGGGCTGCACGTGTTCGTCTCCCGGCTGCGCCGCCAGCTCGGTGACTGGGGTGCCGAGCGGCTTCGTACCAGTCCGAGCGGCTACGCACTGCGCGTCGAGGACCACGAGGTGGACGCGACCAACTTCGCGACCGTGGTCGCCGACGGCCGAACCCTGTTGGAGGCGGGAGACGCAGAGTCGTCGAGAGCACGCCTTCGCGAGGGCCTGCAACTCTGGCGGGGGCCTGCCTACGCCGGCGTCAGGTCGTTGATCGTCGAAGCGGAAGCCGCCCGGCTCGAGGAGGTCCGGCTCGCCGCGCAGGAAGCACTGTTCGACGCCGAGCTCGCGCTCGGCCACCACGCCGGCATCCTCCTGGAGCTCGAGCAGGTGATCGCAGAGCACCCGTTCCGCGAGCGGTACTGGGCACAGCGGATGGTCGCCCTGTACCGCTGCGGTCGCCAGGCCGACGCCTTGATGGCCTATCAATCGTTGCGCGCGCTGACCCGCGAAGAGCTCGGCTTCGAGCCGACCCCGGAGCTTCAGCGCCTCGAGCTCGCCGTCCTGGAGCACGATCCAACGCTGGACTGGGCGGCGCCGTCCGGGTCGGTGACCCTCGACGGCCGTGCACGGAGCGCGCCCACCGGTAGCGACGAGGGCTGGCCGCGGATCCCGCTCCCTCCCGCGTTGTGGATCGCCAATGCCACCCCGCTCGTCGGTCGCGACCACGACCTGAGGCAGTTGGCAAAGGCCCAGACAGGGACGAGCCTCGGGGCGGCCCTGATCAGCGGCGAACCCGGCGTCGGCAAGAGCCGGCTCGCTGCGGCGGCCGCGCAACAGGCCCACGACGAGGGCGCCACCGTGATCCTCGGTCGCTGCGACGCAGATGCGGTGACTGCCTACCAGCCGGTGGCCGAAGCGCTGCAATGGATCTTCGAGCACGTGCCTGAGGAGGCGCTGCTGGAGTCGTTGGGCAGCAAGGTACTCGAGCGGCTTCGCCTGATCGCGGACCCGACCGCTCCCGGCACGAGCGCCATGGCGCGGTTGGACGCCGACCGCGTCGACCTGTTCGAGGCGGCCGCGGCGATGATCCGGGCGCTCTCCTCGACCCGACGCCTGGTGATCGTCATGGAGGACCTGCACTGGCTCGACGGACCGACGGCCGCACTGCTGCGCTACCTCGCACGGCGGAACGAGGGCGACAGGGTGACGATGCTCGCCACCCACCGACCGCTGGAGACCATCGCGATGCGCCCGCTCGACCAGATGGTGGGCAACCTCCGTCGCAACGGCGGTGTTCTCGAAATCAGTCTGGCCGGTCTGAGCGTCTCCGATGTCAACAGTGTCGCGGCGAACCTGCTCGGCAGGCCACTTTCGGCCGACCTGTCGACGGCACTGCACGAGGGCACCAACGGGAACCCCCTCTTCCTTCTCGAACTCACCCGCCACCTGGTCGACACTGACGTCCTCGGTCTCACGGAGAACGAGGACGAGGCGACCGCAGTGCGGAACGCTTCTCCTCCCGCCGGCATCCAGCACGTCGTCGGAGAGCGGGTCGCGCGGTTGGGGCCCACAGCCTCGGAGACGCTCGGCGTCGCGTCCGTGGTCGGGATGGTGTTCGATCTCGAACTCGTCGCCTCGGTCGGCGGCGAGGACGCTTCCGGCGTCAGCGTTGTCCTGGACCGCGCCGTCGCCGCCGGACTGCTGCTCCAATTGACCGAGGTCCCGGGAAGGTTCACGTTTGCTCACGCGCTGATCCGGCACGCGCTCTACGAGCGGCTCTCGCCCTCGCAACGTGTCGAGATCCACCGGGCCGTCGCGGAGACCCTCGAAGAGCACGACTGGGGCACGGCCGCCCAGCGCGCGCTGCACCACTACGAGGCCGCAGCGTCCGGCTCGGCGCGCAAGGCGGTCGACAGCGGCATCCGGGCGGCGCGCGAGGCGTTGCGGTCATTGGCCTTCGAGGACGCCGTCGAAGTCCTGCGACGCACCCTGCGGCTGGCCACCGCCCGCGGAAAGGTCCGAGACAGGCTCGACCTGCTGATCGAGCTCGGCGAGGCGCTGTGGTGGGCCGGCGAAACGGCTGAGTCCGATGCGGTGTGCACCCAGGCGCTCGAGTTGGCGCGTCAGGAGGGCGACGTCGAGCTCTTCGCCCGGGCCGTCCTCGGCCGGTGGCGCAACAACGGTGCCGCCACTCAGGGCTACTCCGCGTCCGCTCCGGACACCGACCTGGTCGACATGCTGGAGGAAGCCCTCAGCGGACTGACGGAGCACCCGGCGCTCCGGGCTGCGCTGCTCGGTCGCCTCGGCATCGCCAGCTACTGGACGGCGCCTCTCGAGCGCCGCCGCGAGCTCGCCGACAGCGCGGTGGCACTGGCCCGTGCTGCCGCGGACGAGACCGTGCTCCTCGACGCGCTCGTGGACCGCCAGCTGGCACTGTGGACCCCCGGTGGCGAGGTCACCCGGCTGCAGCAGTCGAAGGAGATCCTTTCGCTTGCCCGACGGCTCGGACAGCCGGCACGTGAGGCGGATGCCCGGATCTTCGAGGCCCTTGACCACCTGGCCCTGGGCGACGTCCGGGCCGCGGACGTCAGCGTGCAGCGGTACCTGCGTGCCTCGGCGATGCTGCGCCAGCCGTACTACCGCTGGCACGCGCACTTCTTGCCGGCCCTGCTCGCGATGATCGACGGCCGATTCGAGGAGGCTGAGGCCCTCACCACCGCGGGCGCCGCCGAGGGCGGCGCGCCAGGGCTCGAGGGGGCGCTCTCGCTGAGCGGGCTGCAGATGCTCTGGGTCGCCTACGAGCGCGGTCAGCTCGACCTCGTCGCTCCGTTCCTGGACGACGTCGGCGAGAACTTCGGGGAGATCCCGGCGCTGGACGCCGCGCGCACCTGGGTGGCCGCCGAGGCCGGAGATCTCGACAAGGCAGGGCGGCTGCTGCGCGAGCTCGCCGACAACGAGTTCGGCGTGGTGCAGACCGACATCGCATGGCTCGCCGCGCTGTGCCTCCTCGGCTCGGCCGCCTCCAAGCTCGACAACCAGGCCGCCGCGGCCCGCCTCCACGAGATGCTGTTGCCACACTCGGGCCGCAACGCGCTCGTGTGGGTCGGGTTCTGCTGCGGCCCGGTCGACCACTACCTCGGACAGCTCGCCCAGAGCCTCGGACGGGCCGACGAGGCCATCCAGCGCTACGACGCCGCCATTGCCCTGGCCGTGACCATGGGGTCGGCGCCGCTGGCGAGCAGGATCCGGCTGGACCGGTGCGAGCTGGAGCTGACTTTCGAGGACCGCAACCCGGCGCAGATCGCCGCCGATCTGCGGCAGATCGCCCTGGACGCCGGGCAGCTGGGCATGGCCAGGGTCGCGGCCCGGGCCCAGGACCTCATCGAGGTCACCCGCCCGTCCTGACCGCCGCACGACGACCCTGGGCTGCAACCGCCCCTGAGCCGCCTACGTGCCGGCGCCCGAGACGGTGATGTTCTTGGAGCCGACCGCCACGCTCGGTCCGCCCGCCAGGTCGGGGCGACTCACGTTCACCACGACGGTCCCGTTGAAGGTCGCGCGGGCGTTGGGCGAGAAGGCGATCTTTAGTACACAGGATCCGCGAGGCGGGATCAGTCGGGGGCCGGACGCCGTCACGCAGTCGCGGGTCTCGAGGGGGCCGCCGACGGAGTACCTGTTGGCGCTGCCGTAGCTCGGCGCGAAGGAGAGCCCGATCGTCGAGTTGTTCGTGACAGTCACCGTCTTGACCAACGTCGTGCCGGTTGCGATCGACCCGAAGGACAGTGACGTCGGATTGAAGGTGTACGCAGCAGCCACGCCGGTCCCACCGACGTTGACTGTCTTGGAACCCACCTCGAGCGGGGTGCCGGCCTGGAATGCCTTCACCGTCATCACCGCGTTCACCTGCCCGGTGGCCGTCGGCGCGAACCGCACCGCCAGCACGCATGTCCCACCCGGTGCGACGACCCGCGGAGCGCCTTCGGTCGTGCGGCAACCCGTGGTGCCGTCACCGGTCGACGAGTACTTCGACCCGGCTGGGAAGCTCGGCGAGAAGGTCAGCGCCAGCCCGGACGTGTTGGTGACCGTCGTGGTCAGTGACTTCGCCCCGCCGACGGTGACGTTGCCGAAAGCGAGCGAGGCTGGCCCGAACGTGTAGGTCGGAGCGACACCGGTGCCGCCGACTCTGACCGTCTTCGATGCCACCTCGAGCGGTGTGCCCGCCTGATAGGCCCTGACGGTCATCACGTCGTTCACCAGCCCGTTCGCTGTCGGAGCGAACCGCACGGTCACCACGCAGGTGCCTCCCGGTGCGACGATCCGCTGAGCGCCCTCGGTCGTCCGGCAGCCGGTCGTACCGTCGCCCAGTTCCGCGTACTTCGACCCCGCCCCGAAGCCCGGGGAGAACGACATCGCCAGCCCCGAGGTGTTCGTGATCGTCGTGGTCAGGGATCTGACCGCCCCCACCGTGACGTTCCCGAACGCCAGCGACGTCGGGCTGAAGGTGTAGGTCGGCTGGATTCCCGTGCCTCCGACATTGACCGTCTTGGACGCCACCTCGAGCGGCGTCCCGGCCTGGAACGCCTTGACCGTCATCACGTCGTTGTGGACCACTGCAGCCATGGGCGCGAATCGCACCGTCAGCACGCAGGTGGCGCCCGGAGCGACGACCCGCGGAACGTCTTCGGCCGTTCGGCAGCCCGTCGTGCCGTCACCGACCGATGTGTAGCGCGACTCTGCCGGGAAGTGTGGTGAGAACGTCAGGCTCAGGCCCGAAGTGTTCGTCACGGTCGTCGTCAACGTGCGGCTCGAGAAGACGGTCACGCTCCCGAAGGCCAGTGACGTCGGGCTGAAGGTGTAGGTCGGCTCGACGCCGGTGCCGCCGACAGCGACCGTCTCGGATGCCAGCTCGAGGGGCGTTCCGGCTTGCAGCCCCTTGACCGTCATCACGTCGTTCACGACTCCGGTCGCAGTAGGAGCAAACCGCACGCTCAGCACGCAGGTCCCGCCGGGAGCGACGACCCGCGGGAGATCCTCGGCGGTCCGGCACCCGGTCGTGCCGTCACCCGTCGACGAGTACGCCGAGCCCGCCGGGAACCCGGGCGAGAACGTCAGGCTCCGATTCGAGGTGTTCGTCACCGTGGTGGTCAGGTACTTGACCGCACCCACGGTCACGTTCCCGAAGGTCAGCGATGTCGGGTTGAACGTGTAGGTGGCTTCCACACCCGTGCCGCTGGTCGTCAGCGTCTTCGTCGCCAGCACCGTGGCGAACGGGCCGTCCAGACGGAAGGCCTCGACGGGGATCGAGCCCGGCTTCGAGCCGGTCGAGAAGGGCCGGAACTCGACGTACAGCTTGCAGCTCTCGCCGGGCTGGAGGATCCTGTCGCCACCCTGGCACGCGTCCGGGTACACGACCACTACGTCGGGGTCCGCATAGGAGGACCCCGACGGGTAAGCCGGCCGGAACCGCAGCGGGATCGTCGAGGTGTTCTTGACCACCGTCGACAGGACCCTGCTGTCCGACACGGTCACGTTGCCGAACGCCACGGTCGCCGGCGTCAGCGTGAAGGCCACCGCGACACCGGTCCCGCTCGTCGTCAGCGTCTTCGTCGCCAACACCGTGGTGGTCGGGCCGTCGAGGCGGTAGGCCTCGACGGGGATCGAACCCGGCTTCGAGCCGGTCGAGGTGGGCCGGAACTCGACGTACAGGTGACAGCTCTCACCGACCTGGAGGATCCGCTCGGAGGACTCACACACGTCCGGGTAGGCACCCACGAACTCGGGGGTCGCGTACATCGAGCCGGCGGGGTACCTCGGGCGGATTCGAAGTGGCGTGGAGGAGTCGTTCGTGACGACCGTCGACAGGACCTTGGAGCCCGACAGGGTCATGTTGCCGAAGGCCAACGTGGTCGGCGACATCGAGAAGGCCGCGACGACACCCGTGCCGCTGGTCGTCAGCGTCTTCGTCGCCAGCACCGTGGCGAACGGACCGTCCAGACGGAAGGCCTCGACGGGGATCGAGCCCGGTTTCGAGCCGGTCGAGATGGGCCGGAACTCGACGTACAGATTGCAGCTCTCGCCGGGCTGGAAGATCCTGTCGCCGCCCTGGCACGCGTTCGGGTACGCAACCACTACGTCGGGGTCCGCGTAGGACGACCCCGACGGGTAAGCCGGTCGGAACCGCAAGGGGACCGTCGAGGTGTTCTTGACCACCGTCGACAGGACCTTGCTTCCCGACACGGTCACGTTGCCGAACGCCAATGTCGCGGGCGTGAGCGTGAAGGTGGGTGCAGCAGCCGCAACGCCCGCCCCGCTGGTGTTCAACGCCACGGTTCCGACCTCGACCGAGTCCGACCCGCGCCCCTGGTGGATGGTGAGGGTCCCGGGCTGCGAGCCCGTCGTGGTCGGTGCGAACTCGACGGTGACCTTGCAGGTCGCGGTCCCCACGACGTAGAGGCCGGTTGCGCCCTGGTTGCAGCTGTCCGAGGAAGGGTCGTCAACGTCGGGCACGACCGAGTACGGCGACCCGTTCGGTGCGGTGATCGTGTAGCGCGACGGGGCCTTGGAGGTGTTGGTGACCGTCGCGGTCAACCTGGCCTTGGATCCGACGGTCACGTTGCCGAAGGCCAACGTCGTCGGGTTGACCGTGGTGCCCGCGGTGGCTCCGGTTCCGGACAGCGGGACACCCTTGCTGTCCAGGGACGCCGTTGCGATCGGTGTGGGCACGTAGGACCCCGGGGTCCCCGACGAGCCGTACATGGTCAGGGCCGCTGTGCCGCTGAAGTTGCCGGCGGCGGTGGGGGCGAACTTGAAGCTGATGATGCAGGTCCCACCGATCGAGATCACCCGGGACTGGGTCCCGGCGGTGTTGAAGCACTCGTTCGGGCTCGAGAACCCGGGGTTGCTGAACGGGCCACCCGGGTAGTCGCCCTTGAAGATGACCTTGCCGTTGCTGTTGTTGGTCACCGTCACACCCCGGACCACGGAGTCGCCGGTGAACCACGGGCCGAAGGCGATCGTGGTCGGGTCCGTCCCCATCGTGCCGGCGGTGGCCGGACCCTCTGCCGGCGCGCCGACACCGTGCAGGAACACCGCATCGGTCGCGATCGTCGACCCGCCGTTCTCGAAGACACCGACGGTCGCCGAGGTGCTGAAGTCACCGTTGGCTGTCGGGGAGAACCGGAAGTAGAGCTTGCAGGTCCCCTGGGGCGGCACGGAGGTGGCGATGTTGATGCCCTGGGCCTGGCTGAAGTAGAAGCACGCGTTCGCGCGCGGAGTGTCCGGTGCAGTGGTCTGGTCGGTGCTGAACACCGGCGAGCTCTCCGAGGCGTTCACCTTGATCGTCTGGTTGCTGACGTTGGTCACCGTGGTCGACAGCAGTGTCGAGGTGCCGGGGACGATCGAGCCGAACTCGACCGGGTCCGGCGTGATCGAGGTGTAGGAGCTCGCGGCCCCCGCGGTCGCGATCGACAGCGAGGCGACGAGAACGCTCGCCACTCCGGCGTTGATCCAGGAACGAACCTTCATGACTGATCCTTGTGGTGAGTTGAGAGCTTCACTTGCCGGTGGCGGTGCTCGTGAGAGTGGCGACGGCGACCTCGGGCACGAAGGTGTCGCCGGGCTCGAACATGGGGAAAGCGCGGACGTAGAAGGTCTTGTTCTGACCTCCGGCCGCCGTGGGAGCGAAGCGGATCCGGAGGATGCAGCTCGCGCCGGGTGGGATGTAGACCGAGGCGCCGTTGACCCCTTGACAGTTGGTCGGATCGTCGGAGAGTCGCACCTGGGTGTACGCCGACCCCTCCAGACCGCCGATCCCCACGTGGTAGACGATGTCCGAGGTGTTCGTCACCGTCGTCACCATGGTCCTGCTGCTGCCGACGCTCACCGTCTGGAACGCCAGCGATGCCGGCGCCAGGGCGAGCTTCGCAGCTGCCCCGGCCCCGGTGGCGGGGACGGCGCGGGTACCGATCAGGGTCGGCGTGGCGCCCGGCTTGTAGATCTCGACGGTGATGGTGCCGTTGTCCTGACCGGTCTTGAACGGGCGGAACGTCACCGTCACCAGGCAGGTGTCGCCGGGCTGGATGGTGCGCATGGCGCCACCCGGGTTCGGGGTGCACCCCGACGTGTCGCCACCGGAGACAAAGGTCTGCTTGTAGTCCGAACCGGCCGCGAACGTCGGCTTGAAGGCGAGCGGGATGTCGGACTTGTTGGTCACGACCGTCGTGAGGATCTTCGACCTGGTCTTCGTCACCGTGCCGAAAGCCAGCGTCGTCGGTGTCACCGTGACCGCCGCAGCGACGCCGGAGCCCCTGACAGCCAGGGTGTGCGATCCGATCGCAGCGCCCCAGGTTGTGAGGAACTCGGATCCGCCGTCCACCCCGGGAACGGCGTCGATCGTCAGCGTCTCGTTCGCCGCTGCGACCGCGGTCGGGGTGAAGCTGATCGGCATGATGCAGCTCTGGCCCGGAGCAACGTTCATCACGAGGCTGACGCCGCTACCGCCACCGTCGGGGGCGTAGCAGTAGTCGTGGCTGGAGCCGACGTACTGCGCGCGGTACTTCGAGCCCGCCGGGAAGCGCGGGACGTAACCGATCGTTCGCGAGGACGTGTTGGTGATCGTGACGCCCAGCGACTTGGTGCCGCTGACGGTGACTGCCTTGAAGTCCAGGTAGGTCGGCGACAAGGTGAACGTCGGCGCGATGCCGGTCCCGGTCGCTGCGACGGATGCGGACGCGACCTGCGTGGATGGCCCACCCGGGAAGCCGGGAGCCAGCAGCACCTTGATGCCCAGGGTGTGCTGGGCCGCGCCGGTCTTCGTCGGTGCGAACCGCGCCTGGATCGTGCAGGACTGACCCGGCGGCACCACCCGCGGCGTCTCGGTGGCGTCCACGCAGGCGTTCAACTGCTCGGGCGAGCCGGCAGGGTAGTTGAGCCGCGAGTAGTCGGTCCCGCTGGCGAATCCCACCGAGAAGGCCAGGGGGACGTCCGAGGTGTTGGTGATCGACTCGACGATGACCTTGGAGCCGCCGACCGTCACATTGCCGAATGCGAGCGACGTCGGCGCGACCTTGTACGTCGCCCGCACCCCGGTGCCGGTCGCCGGAAGTGAGAACGAGCCGACCTGGATGTACGGGTTTGCCGGTGCAGGGTTGCCCGAGGGGCGGACCAGCTTGCCCGTCATCGTGGTCTGGAAACTGCCGATCCCGGTCGGGGCGAACCGCCCGGTCACGTAGCAGGATTCCCCGGGGGCGATCATGACCGCCTCCTCGCCGGGCGTGACGCACTGCTGGGCGGCGTCAGCGGATCCGGCGGCGTAATTCAACCGGCTGAAGGCCGTGCCGGCCGGGAAGCCTGCCAAGAATCCGATCGGCACGTTGGAGGTGTTCGTGTACTTCACCTTGACGAGCCCGGAACCGCCCCAGGTGACGTTGCCGAAGGCGAAGGAGGTGGCATCGGTGGCGAAGCTCTCCTTGATCCCGGTGCCCCTGGCGGTCACCGACTTCTCGATCAGCCGCTGCCCGGAGATGCCGTCGGTGTACTCGTCCGACGTCGCCGCGGCGTGGCCGCGGACGAGCAGGTTCGAGGTGAACGAGGCCACGCTCGGCGGGTGAAAGGTGATGACGTAGGTGCAGTACTCACCCGGGTCGACCTTCAGGTAGCGGCTGGTCTCCTTGACACAGGACCTCTCACCCGGGTCGCCCGCGGGGTGCTCGGCCGAGAACGGTGACGCGTTCGCGACGTCGTAGCGCATCGTCGCGGTCGAGGTGTTGGTGATCTTCAGCGTGAGCTGCTTGTCGCCACCGACCGTGACCTTGCTGAAGTCCAGTGCGGCGGGCGTCATGGTGACCGTCGCCGCGACGCCGGTCCCGGTCAGGCTGACCGTCTTCGTGAAGGTCGTCGGGCCGCTTGGACGCTTGTACTGGTGGTCGTCGCTGGCCAGGTGGTTGGCACGTCCGGCCACCGTGATCGTGCTGTTGTAGGTAGCGACCTTCGTCGGAGTGAGCACGACGCGCAGGGTGCAGGTCCCTCCTGCCGGAACCACCCGGTAGTCGGAGAAGTTCGGGTTCGGGCTCTCCGAGGTGCACGGCGTGGCGGTACCGCCGCCGACGACGTAGCCGGAGCCCGCCGGAAGCGTCGGCACGAACTGCAGACTGCTCGGGGAGGTGTTGGTCACCGCGACCGTCAGCTCCTTGCTGGCACCGACGACGACCTTGCCGAACGCGAGCGAGGTGGGGGCGAAGGTCGCGGAACCCAGGACGCCAGTGCCGGTCAGCGTTGCCGTCGCGGTGGCCAGGGTCGTGCTCGTGCTGTAGGCGACGCGCGTCCCCGGGTCGCCCGTCGACGGCCGGACCGTGATCGTCAGCGCGCCGGACGCGGCGCCGGTCGCCGTGGGGGCGAATTCCGGCCAACTCGCGCACTGCTCTCCCGGACCGAGCACCAGGGCGAGGCTGGGGTCGGACGGGTTCACGCAGCGGTCGGACCTGTCGGTCGACCAGGTGCGGAAGCTCGCTCCGGAGATCGACTCAGTGACCTGGATGTTGCCGTTGCTGGTGTTCGTGACGAGCACGGTCTCGTTCTCGGCATCGCCCACGGCCACGGTCCCGACGTCTCGCGGATTCGGGGTCAGGGACACGCCGCCGTGGGTAGCGGCGTTCGCCGCCTGCCCCTCGAAGTGCTGGAGGTGGGTGTCCAGGGTCGACCCGGCAGTGTTGTAGATGCCGACCACGACCGAACCGCTGAAGGCGCCCGCCGCGGTCGGCGAGAACCGGTAGTACAGCTGGCACTGCGCTCCGGGCGCCAGCGGAGCAGCGATGTTTCCGCCGTACGTGTCGCTGTAGTAGTAGCAGGAACCGGGGCGCGGAGTCTCCGGGGCGGTCACGGGGTCCGAACGGAACGGCCCGGTGTTCGCCGAGCCGACGACCTCGATGTCCTGGTTGCTGGTGTTCGTCACGAAGACCGACATCAGCTTGGACTGGTTCGGCTTGATCGTGCCGAAGTCCAGCGGGCTCGGTCCGATGAAGGCGTACCCGGAGCCCGCTCCCGCCGGACCGACCGGGACGGCGACGCCGGCAACAGCGATCGCGATCGCACCGATCAGAGAGCGGATGTTCATGGCAGATCCCCCAGGACTGTCGTCGGGGGGCGCAGTGGACCCCACGATGACCGTGATGATGCCAAGGACCCCTTGCGAGAACCTTGCGACGCCACGAGCCGGGCCCGACGGCTACCTTTCCCTCATGAGCTTCAGCCCCGCCGATCTTCCGGACCTGTCCGGGACCATCGCCGTCGTCACCGGCGCCAACACCGGGATCGGTGAGGTCGCGGCCCGGGAGCTGGCCGCGCACGGGGCGAGCGTCGTGCTCGCCTGTCGCAACCTCGACAAGGGCCGCGAGGCCGCCGCCGGGATGTCGGGTGAGGTTCGCGTCGAGCAGCTGGACTTGTCGTCGCAGGCGTCGGTGCAGGCGTTCGCCGAGCGCTGGGCGGGTGCGCTGGACCTGCTGGTCAACAACGCCGGCGTGATGAATCCGCCCACCTACCGCGCCACCGAGGACGGGCACGAGCTGATGTTCGGCACCAACCACCTCGGACACTTCGCGCTGACCGGGCGGTTGCTGCCGGCGCTGATGGAGTCACCGAACCCGCGGGTGGTCACCATCGCGTCGATCGCGCACCACGGCGGCAACGAGACGGTGCTGCTGGCCAACCCGGCGGCGACGTACAGGCCCGAGGCCTATTACGGCAACAGCAAGCTCGCCAACGTGCTGTTCTTCCGCGAGCTGCACGACCGCGCGACCGCCGCGGGCAGCAAGCTCGTGTCGACGGGCGCCCACCCCGGAATCTCGGCGACCAACCTGGTGGCCTCGCCCGACGGCATGGGTGCGAACCGCCTCATCCGGATGGCGGCGCCGTTCTTCATGCCGGTCGTCTTCCAGTCCGCCGCCAAGGGCGCCAACCCGACGTTGTACGCCGCCACGCTGGCCGAGCCCGGTTCCTACACCGGTCCGCAACGGCTGCGGGAGTCCCGCGGCCCGGTCGGCCCTGCGAAGCTGAGCCGCTACGCAAGGGACGCCGAGCTCGGCCGCAAGCTGTGGACCCTCAGCGAGGAGCTCACGGGTGTGAGCTTCGCGCTCTGAAGCCGACCCAAAAGGGATCCGCAGTCGCTCGGACCGGGTTAGGTTTTCGTCCATGGCCGAGACACTCCGGCGCCCCCGGCCGGTGCGCCTGATCCTCGCCCTGCTGGTGGCGAAGCTGTTGCTGTTCCGGCTGCTCGTCTTCGGTGTCCCTGCGCCGGCCATGGTGCTCGCCGACATCGCCGCGGCTGCGGTGCTCGTCGGTCTCGTCGCGTTGCTGGCGCCGGGGCCGGCCACCTCCCCGGCGCTCTGGTCGCTCAACGCGGCGGTCAGTGTCTTCCTCACGGTCGCGGTCCTCTACTACGGCTACTACCAGACCCTGCCCACCTTCACCGCGCTCGCCGAGGCCGACCAGGCCGACGACGTCCGCGGCAGCATCACGGGCCTGCTGGACTGGCGCCTGGTGTTCTTCTACGTCGACCTCGCCTTCGCGCCGGCCGTCGGCCTGCTCCTGCACGGCGAACGCTGGCTGCCGCCGAGAACCCACGTCCGTGGACAACGACTGCGTCGGCTCGGCGGGCTGGTGGTGACCGGCACCCTGATCACCGCCCTGGTGCTCCACAGCGGCCTCGACGTCCGCAACGAGCAGTACCGTGCCGAGCAGTTCGGGGTGCTCGGCTACGAGGCCGATGCGTTGATCCGCTCGCTCCAGCAGCAGGGGACGCTGGACCTCGCGACGGCGTACGACCAGGTGGCCGAGCTCAAGGCCACGAACCACACCACGCTGACGGACCCGGACCGGGCCCGCGGCTTCGGTGCCGCCGAGGGCAAGAACCTGATCGTGGTGCAGCTGGAGTCGATGCAGGAGTTCGTCATCGGCCTGGAGGTCGACGGCCAGGAGGTGACGCCCCACCTGAACGACCTGGTCGGCGAGAGCTACTACTTCCCGCACCACTTCCAGCAGATCGGCAAGGGCAACACGGTCGATGCCGAGTTCATCTCCAACACGTCGATCTATCCGGTCGGCGACGTCGCGATGTCCACCGGGTACGGCGACCGCGACATCCCGAGCCTGCCGAAGCTGTTGCGTCCGCGGGGCTACGTCTCGGAGACGTTCAACGTGAACTGGGCGAAGTTCTGGGACCACGACGACCTGTTCCGGGCGGTGGGCTTCGACCGCTGGCACGAGAAGGACGCTTTCCCCGGTCCGAAGTTCAACTACTGGGGCGTCTCCGACGAGGAGTTCTACGGCCGATCGCTGTTGCGGTTCCTCGAGCTGGACGCCACCGGTCGCCCGTTCTACGCCCAGCTCGTCACGGCGTCCGGCCACGGCCCGTTCAAGGTGCCCGCCGACAAGGTGCGGCTGCGACTCCCGTCCCACCTGCAGGGCACGGAGGTCGGCGACTACCTCCAGGCGCAGAACTACGCGGACCATGCGCTCGGCCTTCTCGTTCGCGCGCTCCGGACGACCGGGCTGTGGGACAAGAGCATGTTCGTCGCGTACGGCGACCACGCCGGCCTCAACGACAAGGACACCGTCGCCGGGGTCAAGGCGCTCGACCCCGACTACAGCTTCGAGCGCCGGTTCAACACGCCGCTGGTGATCCACGTGCCCGGTGGGGAGGCGTTCCGCAGCGAGCACGTCGCATCCCAGGTCGACATCCTGCCGACGATCGCCAACCTGCTCGGCGTCTCGCTCGCCGAGGAGCGGTTCGTCTCGTTCGGCGTCGACCTGCTCAACACCGGGGGGCACGCGTTCGGCGAGCGATTCCACGCACCCACGGGCACTTTCATCAATGACGACGCCATCTTCGCGCCCGGTCGCGGGTTCGACGACGGCTCGGCGACGTCGATGGCCGACGGGTCGTCGTACCCGATCGAGGGGCTGCGCGACGACTACGACTACGTGCTCGACCTGATGGATCTCTCCGACGCCTACGTCCGCTCGCTGCCGCGCCGCTGAGGGCGCGGCAGCCGGCGATCAGACCAGCTGGTCCAGCGCGATCTCCAGAGCGGTGGCCGCGACCAGCGTCGGGTGCGGGGAGCGCTCGTGGCACTTCTCCAGCGCGGTCCGGATCGTCCGTGAAACGTCGCCGAGGATGGCCTCGTCGGACACCTCGGCAATGCCTTCCATCAGCATCGTGAAGGTGCGCGCCATGCCGCAGTTCGCGATGAAGTCGGGGATCACCGCGACGTGCTGGTCGGCGAACTCGTAGGTCGAGCCGTAGAAGATCTCCGGGTCGGCGAACGGCACGTTGGCACCGGCGGAGATGAGCTCCAGGCCGGACGACACCATCCGCTTCACGTGCTCGACGGTGACCAGGCGAGACCCGGCACACGGGAGGAAGATCTCCGCGTCCATGTCCCAGATCGCGTCGTCCAGCTGGTCGAAACCGATCAGGTCGTCGGCGACCAGCGTGTTGCCCTGCTTGTTGACGAAGAGGTCGTGCACCTCCGCGCGGGTGAAACCCTCGGCGTTCATCAGGCCACCGTTGCGGTCGATGATGCCGACGATGCGGGCACCCGCCTCGGACAGGTAGTACGCCGCCGCGGAGCCGACGTTGCCCCAGCCCTGGACGATCACGCGCTTGCCCTCGAGCGACTTGCCCTCGGCGGCGCCGTAGGTCGCGTAGTAGTGGACGACCGACTCGGCCACGCCCCAGCCGGTGACCAGGTCGGCGATCGTGTACTTCGCCTCACGGTCCGGCGTGTAGCGCGGGTCCTCGACGACCTTGGACACCCCGAGGCGGAGCATCCCGACGCGCTGCACGAGCTCACGCTCGTCGGCGGCGAAGTGGCCGTTGACGATGCCCTGCTGCGGGTGCCAGAGGCCGTAGCGCTCGGTCAGCGGGATCACGTCGTGCATCTCGTCGACATTCATGTCGCCGCCGGTGCCGTAGTAGGTCTTCAACAGGGGCGCGAGTGCCTTGAACCAGCGCGCCAGCACGCCCTCGCGGCGCGGGTCGTTCGGGTCGAAGTCGATGCCGGACTTGGCGCCACCGATGGCCGGACCGGAGACGGTGAACTTGACCTCCATGGTCTTCGCGAGCGACTCGACCTCGCGGCGGTCCAGGCCGACGCGCATCCGGGTGCCGCCGCCGGCCGCGCCGCCGCGCAGCGAGTTGATGACCGCCCAGCCCTTCGCGTCGGTCTCGGCGTCGTGCCACTCGAAGACGATCTCGGGGGCCTTGGCCTCGAAGCGGTCGAGCAGTTCCTTCATCGTGATTCCTTCTCGTTGGTCGAGGAGGTCGCGGAGCGACCGTCTCGAGACCTGATGCGGCCACGGGCTTCACCGAAGCCGATGCGGGTGCCGTCGGCGCCGGGGGCGCTGGCGCGGAGGACGACCTCGTCGCCGTCCTCGAGGAAGCCCTTGCCCAGCTCGATCAGCGAGCCGACCTGGTCGAGGTCAGGGCCGGAGATGGTGCCGGAGGCGAACAGGTCGCCGGTGCGTGTGGGCGCACCGTTGACCGTCAGGTGGGCGAGCATCTGTGCGGGCGACCAGTACATCGAGGAGTACGGCGGCCGGGCGACCACGTCGTCGTTCCACGCGACCTCCAGGTCGATGTCGAGTCCCCACGCAGGGTCCATCGCGAGGTAGGGCAGCGGCGTCGGCTCCTGCACCGGGGTGCTGACGCGCGCGGCGTCGAGCGCGGCCAACGGGACGATCCACGGTGCGATGGTCGAGGCGAACGACTTGCCCAGGTGCGGGCCGAGCGGGACGTACTCCCAGGCCTGGATGTCGCGCGCCGACCAGTCGTTGAACAGGGCGACGCCGAAGATGTGGTCGGCTGCCTGGTCGACCGGGATCGGGGTGCCCATCGGGTTGCCGGTGCCGACCACGAAGCCGAGCTCGGCCTCGATGTCGAGACGCAGCGAGGGACCGAAGGTCGGCGCCGTCTCGGTGGGGGCCTTCCGCTGGCCGGACGGTCGCACGATGTCGGTGCCGGACACCACGACCGATCCGGCCCGACCGGTGTAGCTGACCGGCAGGTGCTTCCAGTTCGGCAGCAGCGGGTCCGGGTTGTCGGGACGGAACAGCCGGCCGAGGTTGGAGGCGTGGTGCTCGGAGGCGTAGAAGTCGACGTAGTCGGCGACCTCGAACGGCAGGTGCATCGTCACGTCGTCGACGTGGTGCGCGCAGCCCTGGGGGAGCGGGCCGCGGACGCGGTCGGTCAGCGCGGCGCGGACCTCGTCCCAGCGCTGCTTGCCCTGCGCCATGAACGCGTTGAGGCTCGGCGCGGCGAACACGTCGTCCTCGAGCAGGAGAGCCAGGTCGAGCACCTGGTCGCCGTAGCGCGTCGCGCAGCGGGGTGTCGAGCCCGCGGCGGAGTAGACGCCGTAGGGGAGGTTGGTGACGCCGTACAGGTCGTTCAGGTCATTCACGGGGTGAGCTCCAGGAGACCGAGGGCGGTCAGTTCGTCGATCGGTTCGGTGATGCTGCAGGTGCCGATGGAGCGCAGCAGCGAGGTCGTCGGCAGGTCCGGCAGGTCCCGGAGATCGCGTACGGCGAGCACGGTGGCGGCATGCGAGCCATCGGTTGCCGCGAGCAGGTTGAGGAAGCCGTGCTGCTCGAAGCCGGTGTCGGCGTCGCTGTTGCGCAGCGCGTGGTGCAGCCCTGCCGTCGCCTTGAACGGCACGCCGGCGGCGCTGAGGGCCTCCACGGTGGCAGCGAGCTCTGCCTCGTCGGGATACAGGTCCGCACGGACGCCGCCCGTCCGCAGCTTCGCGAGGTACGGCGTCCCGGCCAGGCCGGCGATCAGCGCGTCGCGGCGGTCGTCGCGGGGGATCTCGACGAAGACCGTCACATCGGCGGGCTCGCCGATGGCAGCGCGCACTTCGGCGACCGTCGCGTCGGTGATCTCGAGCGCCACGATCCGGATGCCCTCGGGCGCAGCCGTCAGTGCGGCCGCGGCTGCGGCAGCCGTCGGTACGACGACCGCGACCTCGAGCGGGCCCGACCCGGCGAGCTCGGGAAGCGCGGACGCGGGCACCACCAGCGGACCGACCAGGTCGGCGTACCAGCTCGTGCGGTGGTGGCGGTGGGCGGCGACCGCTTCGGCGAGCGGCAGGTTGCCGGGCGGGAAGACGGCGGCGTCGTCGAGCAGGAGCGGGATCATGCCTGGTCTCCCCGGACCCACGAGGTGAGGTAGACCCCGTCGTCCGACGCGGTGCCGGCCTCGCCGAGCTCGAGCGGCCGGAAGGTGTCGACCATGACGGCGAGCTCGTCGAAGAACTCCACGCCGATCGACTTCTCGTAGGCACCCGGCTGCGGACCGTGCGCGTGGCCGCCCGGGTGCAGGCTGATCGAGCCGGGGCCGATGCCCGATCCCTTGCGGGCCTCGTAGTCGCCGGCGACGTAGAACATCACCTCGTCGGAGTCGACGTTCGAGTGGTAGTAGGGCACCGGGATCGACAGCGGGTGGTAGTCGACCTTGCGGGGCACGAAGTTGCAGATCACGAAGTTGTTGCCCTCGAAGACCTGGTGCACCGGCGGCGGCTGGTGCACGCGACCGGTGATCGGCTCGAAGTCGGCGACGTTGAAGACGTAGGGGTAGAGGCAACCGTCCCAGCCGACCACGTCGAACGGGTGGTGCGGCAGCACGTGCACGGTGCCGGCGATGCCGCCGGGGCCGTTGCCACGGTGCTTGATGAAGACCTCCACCTGCTCGTCGGTCGCGGCGTCGGCGAGGAGCAAGTCGGTCGGCACCCGCAGGTCGCGCTCGCAGTACGGCGCGTGCTCCAGCAGCTGCCCGAACTTCGAGAGGTAGCGCTTCGGCGGCCCGATGTGGCTGTTCGCCTCGATGACATGGAGCCGCAGCGGCTCGCGGCCCGTCGGCACCCAACGGTGGGTGGTGGCCCGGGGGAGGATCACGTAGTCGCCCTCGCCGACCTCCAGCGCACCGAAGACCGTCTCGACGACGCCCGTTCCGGACTCGACGTAGACGCACTCGTCGCCGATGCCGTTGCGGTAGAGCGGAGAAGCGGCTCCGCACACGACGTAGCTGATCCGGACGTCACCGTTGCCGAGCACCAGACGTCGCCCGTTGACCGCGTCGATGCCCTGCCAATCATCGCCGAAGAGCCCGTGCAACGTCAGGTGTCGGGGGATCAGCGGGTGGTTGGGTGTCGTGCTCTGGTCGGGCAGGTCCCAGGTGCGGGCCTCGACGAGCGCCGACGGGATGTGCCGGTGGTAGAGCAGGGAGGAGTCCGACGAGAAGCCCTCCTCGCCCATCAGCTCCTCGAAGTAGAGGGAGCCGTCGGGGGCGCGGTGCTGCGTGTGCCGCTTCGGCGGCACGTTCCCGATCCGCTGGTAGTGGGCCATCAGAAGTTGCCCCGTCGCTCCTGCTCGCGCTCGATGGCCTCGAAGAGCGCCTTGAAGTTGCCCTTGCCGAAGCCGAGCGAGCCGTGGCGCTCGATGAACTCGAAGAACACCGTGGGCCGGTCGCCGAGGGGCTTGGTGAAGATCTGGAGCAGGTAGCCGTCCTCGTCGCGGTCGACGAGGATGCCGCGCTTCTGCAGCTCCTCGACCGGCACCCGCACCTCGCCGATCCGGGCGCGCAGCTCGGGGTCCTCGTAGTAGGAGTCCGGGGTGGCGAGGAACTCGATGCCCTCGGCGCGCAGCCGGTCGACCGTGTCGAGGATGTCATTGGTGGCCAGCGCGAGGTGCTGGGCGCCGGGGCCGTCGTAGAACTCGAGGTACTCGTCGATCTGCGACTTCTTCTTCGCGATCGCCGGCTCGTTGAGGGGGAACTTCACCCGGTGGTTGCCGTTCGCGACGACCTTCGACATCAACGCCGAGTAGTCGGTGGCGATGTCGTCGCCGATGAACTCGGCCATGTTCGTGAAGCCCATGACGTTGCGATAGAACTCGACCCAGTCGTCCATCTTGCCGAGCTCGACGTTGCCGACGATGTGGTCGAGGGCCTGGAAGAGCCTCTTGGGCGCACCCTCTCGTTTCTGGAAACCAGAGGTCCGGGCGACGTAACCCGGCAGATAGGGCCCGTTGTACGCCGACCGGTCGACGAGGCTGTGCCGGGTGTCGCCGTAGGTGGCGATCGCGGCCATCCGGACGGTGCCGTGCTCGTCGGTCAGGTCGTGCGGCTCCTCGAGGATCCTCGCGCCGACCTTGCGGGCCTGCTCGATGCACCGGTCGACGTCGGGCACCTCGAGGGCGATGTCGACGATGCCGTCGCCGTGCTTGCGGTGGTGGTCGAGCAGCGTGCTGTTCGGGTCGACACCACCCTTGAAGACGAAGCGGACCGCGCCGCTCCTGAGCACGAACGCGACGTGGTCGCGGTTGCCGGTCTCGGGACCCGAGTAGGCGACCAGCTCCATGCCGAAGGCCGAGATGAAGAAGTGGGCGGCCTGGGTGGCATTGCCGACCGACCAGACGGCCGCGTCCCAGCCGGTGACGGGGAACGGGTCCTCGTGGTCGTCGTACTCGACGAGGCCGACGAGCTGCTTCAAGGTGTCGAGGTCGAGCTCTGCGAGCCGCTCCTCGTTGGTGAGGGTCTCCTGGAGGGACATGCGAGCAGCACAACAGACGGGCCCGAGCCTCACAACCTGCCTATTCGGGGGTAGGCAATCCGGCCAGTTCTGCCGGATGAGGCGGGCTTCAACTGTGCACAACGGCTACTTTGGAGCCATGCCCGCCGGACCGCACCCGCTCGACCAGATCGACCTCGCCCTGCTCACCGCGCTGACCGAGCACCCGCGGGCCGGGGACCTCGAGCTCTCCCGGATCACCCAGGTGGCCCGGGCCACGGTGCAGAGCCGGCTGCGGCGCCTGGCCGAGGCGGGGGTGATCGCCGACTGGGACCCCACCGTCGACGTCGCGGCCGCCGGGTTCGAGGTGCAGGCCTATGTGACGCTCGAGATCTCCCAGGGTGCCCTCGACGAGGTCTCGCGCGACCTCGCAGCGATCCCGCAGGTGCTCGAGGCGTACGTGACGACCGGTTCGTTCGACGTGCTGTGCCGGGTGGCCACCCGGTCCCATCCGGAGCTGCAGGCGACGCTGGTGCGGATCGACCAGTCCTCCTCGGTCGTCCGCTCGACGAGCGTGATGGTGCTGTCGGTGCTCGTTCCCCCACGGGTGCTGCCGCTGCTGGCCAGTGCGGACACCGCGCCCAGTCGCCGCGCTCCGGCGTACCGCAAGGGCTGATCTCGCCACTGCCGGTGAAAAAAGGAGCCGCGGCAGGAGTCTCGGGTCTCCTGCCGCAGCGATGGGAATCGTGCCAGAACGCACCGGCGTCTGTCAGCGGGAACTGGGTAAAATCCTTTGGTCAGAGTTGCTTGAAGGTCAGCGCCACCCGGTAGTCGGTGTTCATGTAGTTGACCAGCGACTGCAGGCGCTTCTCGTCGACCTTCACCTTGGTCGTGCCAACCGTGATGCCGACGATGTTGCCGTAGACGCTGGTGTTGAACTTGCCCTGGACGAAGTTGGGGAAGACCGACTCCTCACGCAGGTCGAAGTCCTCGTCGTCCATCTTGGCCTGGGCCGCCTTTGCGTGCCGCTCGGTGTCGAACACCAGGAAGATGTGTGTCAGGCGGGCCTTGCCGTTGAGCGAGGAGTAGGTCCACTGGACGGCGTACTCACAACGCTGCGTCGTGAGCACGGAGCCCTCTTCGACCGGGCTGCACGTGTCGTAGTCCCACTGGTTCAGCAGCTTCGCGTTGTGCTCGACGTCGCCGAACTTGAAGTTCCAGTCGCCCGGGAAGTCCGAGGTCTTCACATCGCCGTGCACGTCGTCGCCGGTGTCGTCGCTCGGGGAGTACGGCGTCGCCGGCGTGGTCGCGCTGGACGCCTCGGTGGGCGGACCTGTCGCCTCGGTCGGGCTGCTGCTCGAGGTCGAGGACGGGTCCTTGCCGGCCGACCTGTCGCCGTCGTCGTCACCGCCGGCGACGAGCACCGCCGTGACGACGATTCCGACGATGAGTGCCACGGCGACCGCCACCAGCCCGACGATCAGACCGACCTTGCTCTTCCTCGGCGGACCGCCGTACCCGCCGCCGTACGGCCCGAAGCCCGGGGGACCCTGCGGCGGGAAGTTCGGGGGTCCCGAGGGCGGGCCACCCGGAGGACCCCATCCGGGCGGCGGTCCCTGGGGCGGCTGTGGGGGATAGCTCATGGCCGCTCCCTACCCAGTCCGACCGGCGCCAACCCGAGCGGCCGCGAGTTCGAACGATCCAATCGGGTGGGCCGTGTCCCCTGCCTCATCGAGGTGAGCCGCCCCCGATGTGCGTCAGCGCCCGAGCGGTGTCATGGTGATGCCACGCGGACGACGGTGTCCACGGATCACACGATTCGAACCCCGGGATTTACCGGGTGGGCTGTGGGGTAGCGTGCCCACACCTTTAACAGGACCGAAAGGCTGGCGAGAAGCATGGTGGATGTGGAGCGGACGCTCGATGAGGCGGGCCTCACCAACCCCCACGTTCGGGAATACGTCGCACACTGGGCCGGGATCACCGGCGCCGACCGGATCGAGGTCGTGTCTGCGGCCGACGACGACCGGCTGGTGCAGGAATCCCTCGACGCAGGCGAGCTTCTTCCCGCCGGCGAGGGCCTCTACTACTCCCGGTCCTACTTCAAGGACACCGCACGCGCCGAGGAGCGCACCATCGTTGCGACCAGCAACGAGGCGGACAAGGGCATCTACAACAACTGGCGCCCGGCTGCGGAGATGAAGCCGAAGCTGGTCGAGCTGATGACCGGTGCTTCGGCGGGCAAGACGATGTACGTCATTCCCTACCTGATGGCGCCGAAGGGCTCCCCGCTGCAGAACTTCGCCGCGGGTGTCGAGCTCACCGACAACCGCAACGTGGTGCTCCAGATGATCCGCATGGCGCGGGTCGGCGTGGAGTACATCAACGACCTGGGCGACTCGTTCGTCAAGGCCGTGCACGTCACCGGCGACCTGGAGAACCTCGGCCAGGGCACCCCCGACGACAAGCGCTACTTCGTGACCGTTGCTGACGAGCGCACGATCCTGCACTTCGGTTCGTCCTACGGAGGCAACGCGCTGCTGGGCAAGATCGCCCACGGTCTGCGTCAGGGTTCCTACGACGGCTGGAAGAACGGCTTCCTCGTGGAGCAGTTCATGCTGCTCGGGATCACCGACAAGGAGACCGGCACGAAGTACAACATCTGCGGTGGTTTCCCGTCGGCCTCCGGCAAGACGAACCTCGCGATGACGCTGGCCCCCGACGCCCTCGGCGACCGCTACTACGTCGAGTTCTACGGCGACGACATCGCCTGGCTGTGGGTCGGCGACGACGGCAAGCTCTACGGCATGAACCCGGAGAACGGTGTCTTCGGTGTCGCCAAGGACACCAACGAGGCCACCAACCCGACCGCGATCGACTCGATCGTTCCCGGCACCGGCGCGATCTTCACCAACGTCGCTTACAACTCGAAGACCGAAGAGGTCTGGTGGGAAGGCAAGAGCGACAAGCCGACCGACCTCGACGGCTGGGAGGACTGGAAGGGCGACATCATCGCCGACCGGGCCCCCGAGCAGGCCGATGAGCCGTGGGCGCACCCGAACAGCCGGTTCACCACGACCCTGGCCAACGTCCCGAACGTCGCCAAGGACTTCGAGGACCCCCAGGGTGTCGAGATCCACGGCATCATCTTCGGCGGCCGCACCCGCGACCGCGAGCCGCTGATCCGCGCGATCAAGGACGTTGCCGAGGGTGTCTACGACGGCCTGACGCTGGGCGCCGAGGCGACCGCTGCCGCCGACGGCCTCGAGGGCGTGCTCCGCTACGACCCGATGTCGATGCGTCCGTTCATGTCGTACTCCGAGGCCGACTACGCGGCGCACTGGCTCGAGGTCATCGGCCGCGCGACGACGAAGCCGATCTTCGCGCACGTCAACTGGTTCCAGCGCGGCGAGGACGGTCGCTTCCTGTGGCCCGGCTACCGCGAGAACCTGCGCCCGCTCAACTGGCTGATGCAGTTCCTCAACGGCGAGGTCGAGGGCGTCCAGACGCCGGTCGGCGTCCTGCCGAAGCGCGAGGAGCTGAACCTCGAGGGCATGGACGAGCAGGCTCTGGCCGACCTCGACACGCTGCTCACCATCGACGTCCCGCGCTGGCAGCAGGAGATGGGCTTCCGCGAGAAGCACCTCGCTCAGTTCGACGGCCTGTCGGACGAGATCTGGGCCGCGCACCGTCGCGTCGCCGAGGCACTCGACAACGCGTGATCTGAACAACAGCAGCGCCCCGGCTCATCGAGCCGGGGCGCTGTTCGTTTCGTCAGGCAGCTGGATGGCGGAGCAGGTGCGCCTTGACGATCTTCAGGTCGTCCTCGACCGCGCCAAGCCGGTGGTCGACGGCTTCGAGCCGGATGTCCATGACCTGCATCAGATGGTCGTACTTGGAGTCGATCTTCGCGTCGAGAGCGTCGAACTTCGCATCGACGGCTTCGATCAGTCGCCGAGGTTGTCGGCGACGACTCTGAGCAGATCCGCGACCTTGGTCGCCGGGATCGCCTTGTCGTGGTGCCCTCAGGAGCCGGCGATCGCGCGACCGGCCGCACGGCCGGAGAAGATGCAACCGCCGAGGAAGGTGCCCTCGAGCGCGTTGTAGCCGTGCACCCCGCCGCCACCGAACCCGGCGACCTCGCCGGCGGCGTACAGGCCGGGGATGACCTCTCCGGCACGGTCGACGACCTTCGACTCCAGGGTGGTCGCCACCCCGCCGAGGGTCTTGCGGGTCAAGATGTTGAGCCGTACGGCGATCAGCGGGCCCTTGGCGGGGTCGAGGATCTTGTGGGGCGAGGCCACCCGGATGAGCTTGTCGGTGCGGGAGCGGCGGGCGTTGTTGATGGCCATCAGCTGGAAGTCCTTGCTGAAGCCGTTGTCGAGCTCGGCGTCGCGTGCCTCGATCTGGCGGCGCAGCACCTCGACGTCCAGGTGCGGGCCGCGCGCGGGGGAATCGCCGTCGACGATGCCGTTCATGCCGTCGACCAACTCATCGAGCGTGTCGGCCACGACGAAGTCGACACCGTGCTGCTTGAACGCCTCGATCGGGCCGGGGGCACCCTTGGCGAGGCGCGACTTCAGCATGAACGTGAGGTCCTTGCTGGTGATGTCGGGGTTCTGCTCGGAGCCGGAGAGTGCGAACTCCTTCTCGATGATCGACTGGGTCAGCACGAACCACGTGTAGTCGTAGCCGGTCGCGCCGATGGTGCCCAGCGTGCCGAGGCTGTCGAAGCCCGGGAAGTTCGGTGCGGGCAGCCGCTTGCCGGTCGCGTCGAACCAGAGTGACGACGGGCCGGGGATCACCCGGATCGCGTGGTCGGGCCACACGGGGTCCCAGTTGTGGATGCCTTCGGTGTAGTGCCACATCCGGTCGGAGTTCACCAGCCGGGCGCCGGCTTCCTCGGCGATGGCCAGGCCACGCCCGTCGACGTACGCCGGAACGCCGGAGATCATGTGCTGCGGGACCGGGCCCAGGCGTTCGGTCGGCCAGTTGGCGCGGATCAGGTCGTGGTTGTGGCCGATGCCGCCCGTGGTCACCACGACGGCGCCGGCACGGTGCTCGAACGGGCCGACCTCGGTTCGGGACGACGCGAAGCCGCGCTCGGTGTCGGAGTCCTCGAGCACGGCGCCGCGGATGCCGACGACGGCGCCGTCCTCGGTGATGAGGGAGTCGACGCGATGCCGGAAGGCGAACCGGACCAGGCCCTGCTCCTCGGCGGCGAGAACCGGTTCGGTGAAGATGCGGACCACCTCGGGGCCGGTGCCCCAGGTCAGGTGGAACCGCGGGACGGAGTTGCCGTGGCCGGCCGCATCGCCCGTGCCGCGCTCGGCCCAGCCGACGAACGGGAGTGACTTCAGCCCGAGGGCGCGCAGGTAGTCGCGCTTCTCGGTGGCCGCGAAGTCGACGTAGGCCTGGGCCCACTGGTGTGCCCAGTGGTCCTCGCCGGGGGTCCCGTCGGCCTGCGGCTCGATGCGGTCGAAGCCGGCCGAGCCCTGCCAGTCCTGCCAGGCGAGCGCGCGGGAGTCCTTGATGCCCATCCGGCGCTGCTCGGGGGAGTCGATGAAGAGCAGTCCGCCAAGCGACCACCAGGCCTGTCCGCCGAGGTTGGCGCGGTTCTCCTGGTCGATGACCAGCACCCGCTTCCCGGCCCTGGTCGCCTCGTAGGTCGCGACGAGTCCGGCGAGGCCGGCCCCCACGACGATCGCGTCTGGTTCGAACCCCTGCTCTGCTGCGCCCTTGGTCACGCGGGGAGCCTGCCACATCGTCGGTACGTGGGCCGCGCCACATCTCCTTGCCAGTGGCAAGGAACGCGTTCTAGTTTCTGCGGATGGGCACCGACAGCGAGACCGTGGCCGGCTACGCCCGCTTCGTCGTACGACGAGCCAGTTGGGTCGTGCTGGCGTGGCTCGCGATCACGGTCGTGATGAACGTGGCGGTGCCGCAGCTCGAGGAGATCGCCGGGCGTGACTCCTCGCCGATGGTCCCCGACGGTGCCCCGTCCATCCGCGCGATCCAGGCGATGAACAGCGCCTTCAGCAGTGGTGAGGCCCAGAGCTTCATCGTGGTGGCGATGGAGCGGACCTCCGGCCTGACCGACGTGGACCGCGGGTATGCCGAGTCCCTGGTGACCGACCTGGTCACGGAGGACGAGGACGTCACCTTCGTCCAGGACATTCGGCGGCCGGAGTTGCGGGAGGCCCTGACGAGCAAGGACAACCAGGCGCAATACCTGCTGGTGGGCATCACCGGCGCCACCGGTGCGCCGGCATCCCTGACCCAGGTGGCTGGCGTACGCGAGATCGTCGCGGAGCGGGCGCCGCCGGGTCTGACCGTCGAGGTCACCGGACCGACGGCGACCGTCGTCGACCTGGCGACGGAGACCGAGCACAGCGTCGGTCGGATCACGATCGTCACCATCGTGATGATCGCGCTGATCCTGTTCCTCATCTATCGGTCGTTCGCGATCCCGATCATGATCCTCACCGTGGTGGGCATCGGTCTGGGGCTCGGCCGTGCCGTGGTGTCCTTCTGCGGACTCCACGACCTGTTCGCGGTCTCGACCTTCAGCGGATCGTTCCTGACCGCGATCATCCTCGGCGCCGGCACGGACTACGCGGTCTTCCTGGTCGCCCGCTACCACGAACAGCGCCGACTGGGCATCGAGCCGACCGCAGCCGCCGCCATCGCCGCATCGCGGATCGGTGGCGTCATCGCCGGCTCGGCCGTGACCGTCGTCCTCGCTGCGCTGTGCATGGCCATCGCCGACCTCGGGATCTTCAACACCACCGGACCTGCGATCGCGGTGAGCATCGCGGTCAACCTGTTCGTCAGCCTCAGCCTCATGCCGGCGCTGTTGGCACTGGCCGGCCAGCGCGGCTGGGCCGAGCCGCGCGAGTCGGGCGCTGCCGCGCTGTGGCAGCGGATCGCCGGGGTGGTCACGGCTCATCCGGTGCGGATGCTGACGGTGTCACTGGTCCCGTTGCTGTTGCTCGCCGCTGTCTACCCCTTCGCGAACCTGTCGTACGACGTCCGCGAGCCACTGGCCGACAGCGCGGAGAGCAATCAGGGCTACGCACTGCTGGACCGGCACTTCCCGATCAACGAGGTTCTCCCTGATTACGTCCTGATCCACGCCGATCACGACCTGCGCAACACCAAGGACCTCGCCCTCATCGAACAGGCGTCGTCGTCGCTGGCCCGCCATGACGGCGTCGCCCTGGTCCGCAGCGTCACCCGACCGGGCGGCGAGCCGATCACCCAGGCTTCCGTCGCCTTCCAGTCCGGCCTCATCGGTGACGAGCTCGGCAGGGCCAACGACAAGATCGCCGACGGTGCCGAGGGCGCCGAACAGCTCGCCGACGGCGCCGGTCAGCTCGATGACGGTGCAGGACAACTCGCCGACGGTGCCGAGAAGGCCGTGGACGGCGCCGACTCCATCGCGGCTGCCACCACCCGGCTGTCGCGCGGCATGACGCAACTCCTCGATGGCGCGGATGCCGCGGTGACGGGCACCCGCGACCTGAAGGTCGGTGCGACAGAGCTCGCCGACGGCCTCACCGTCGCCGCCGACCAGGTGCAGCTGGCCGTCGATGGCCTCGGTCTCGCGTACGACGCCCTGGCGACCAAGAGCCTGACCTGCAGCATCGATCCGGCGTGCTCACGGGCCCGGGCCGGGATCAAGAAGATCTGGGAGGCCGAGCGCGACCAGCTCCTGCCGGGACTCCGCGAGGCGGCCCGCGGTGCCCGAGCCATCGCCACCGGCACCGGAGACCTCCGTGCGGGGCTTCGCCAGTTGCGTGGCGGGATCGCCCAGGCCCGCTCCGGCACCCAGCAGCTGGCTGCGGGACAGCAGGTCTTCGCCGACAAGCTCGGCGAGCTGTCCTCCGGCGCCGACCAGCTGGCGACGGGCGCTGACCGGATCCGCGGCGGCACCGAGGAGGTGGCCGCGTCGCTGCCCGAGTTGGAGGAAGGCCTGGCCACGGCTGCCGAGTTCCTGCAAAGGACCCGGGACGAGGTCGACGACCCCGCCAGCGGCGGCTTCTACCTGCCGCCGACGGCACTGACCAACCCGGACTTCGAGGCGTCGAGCCGGCTGTTCGTCTCCGACGACGGACGCACGGCCCGGATCGTCGTACTCGGCAAGACCGATGCGTTCGAGGCCGAGGCCTCCGACCGGTCGGCCGAGGTCCGCGACATCGTGGACCACTCCTTCAACGGCACCGGGCTCGCCGACGCCGACGTGATGATCACCGGCATGGCCAGCACCAACAACGACCTGCGGGGTTACTCCCAGTCGGACCTGGAGTTGATCGCGCTCACCGCACTGATTGCCGTGTTCCTCGTCCTGCTCCTGTTGTTGCGCAGTCTGGTGGCCGCATTCGCGTTGATGGCGACGGTGGTGCTCTCCTACGTCGCAGCGATCGGGCTGTCGGTGCTGGTGTGGCAGTACGGTCTCGGCATCCCGCTCGACTGGACAGTCACGGCGATCGCGTTCGTGATCCTCGTGGCGGTCGGTGCCGACTACAACCTGCTGCTGACCAAACGCATGCACGAGGAGGCGCCGGACGGGTCCGCGCGGGGCATCGCCCGGGCGACCGCCGCCACCGGCGGCGTCATCACTTCGGCAGGCGTGATCTTCGCGGCCTCGATGGCTGCGCTGTTGGCAGGACGGGTGACCACCATCGGTCAGGTCGGGTTCACGATCGCGGTCGGGCTGCTCCTGGACACGTTCGTGGTGCGTTCGTTGCTGGTGCCCTCGCTCGCCACGCTGCTCGGCCCACGCCTGTGGTGGCCGCAACGGCCCGTGCCGGTCACGGGGAACCCGGCGACCGAGGCCGAGTGATGAAGAGAGCCGATGTGCGACAGCGCCTGCTGCGGGCCGCTGAGCAGGAGATCGCCGCCTGTGGTCCGGCGAAGGCCAGCCTCCGGGCCATCGCCCGTCGGGTCGGCGTCTCGCACCAGGCGACCGCCCACCACTTCGAGGACCGGGCCGGGCTCTTCACGGCCCTGGCCGTCGAGGGCTTCGACCTGCTGCTCGAACGGACCCGGACCGCGATCGCCGACGCGAGCGAGGGTCTGGGGGCCGACGGCGCCGACGCCGGCCGACCGGTTGCCGCTGCTGGTGCGGCGTACATCGAGTTCGCCCTGCGTCATCCCACGATGTTCGACGTGATGTTCCGCCCGGAGCTGCTGCACGCCGAGGACGAGCGGTTGCTCGCCGCTCGCGACGAGCACCGCGCGGTGCTGTTGTCCAACATCGCGGCGGCGCAGGAGCGAGGGTGGGGCGTCGGCGTACCGACGGAGGAGCTGGCGGTGATCGGGTGGGCGACCGTCCACGGCCTCGCCGTCCTGGAGCGTGATTCGCAGCTCGATGGACTCCTGTCCGAGGCAGAGATGCCGCGAGTGCTCGGACGGGTGGCGCAGGCCCTCGAGGCCCTCGCCTGACCTCTCGTCCGCTGTCAGTCCCGCAGCAACCTGTTGGCGATGGCGAACTGGTGGACCTCGGTCGGGCCGTCGTAGAGCCGGAAGGCGCGCACGTCGCGGAAGAACCCGGCCACCGGCGTCTCGTCACTGATGCCCATGCCGCCCAGGACCTGCACGCACCGGTCGGCGACCTTGAACAGCTCCTCGGACACCATGGCCTTGGTCATCGAGCTCTCGTGCCGTCCCTGCTGTCCCTGGTCGAGGACCCAGCAGGCCCACCAGATCATCAGGCGGCACTGCTGGAGGGCGATCTCGTTGTCGGCGAGCATGAAGCCGACGCCCTGGTGCTGGCCGATCGGCTTCCCGAAGGCGGTGCGGGTCCTCGCGTACTCCAGCGCGATCGACTGCGCGCGGACCCCGCCGCCGAGCCAGCGCATGCAGTGGGTGAGTCGCGCGGGCGCGAGCCGCAGCTGGGCATAGCGGAATGCCTCACCCTCTTCTCCGAGCAGCGCGCTCGCCGGCAGGCGCAGGTCGTCGAAGAGGACGACGCAGTGCCCCTCGACGTAGTTGCGGTCCATCGTGTCCATGGTTCGCTCGATGACGATGCCGGGGGTGTCGCCGTGGCACAGGAACAGGGTCGCGCCGGCGCCCTCGAGATCGGCCATGATGATCCACGTCTGGGCACCGTTCGCTCCCGTGATGAGCCACTTGCGCCCGTTGATGACGTAGCCGTCGCCGTCGCGGACGGCCGTGGTCGCGAGCTGGCGGGGGTCGGACCCGGCGCCACCGGGCTCGGTCATCGCGAAGACCGAGCGGTGATGGCCCTCGACGACCGGCCGGAGGAACTGCTCGGCCTGCCCGGGGTCGGCGATCTTGCCGAGCAGGAACATGTTGCCCTCGTCGGGAGCCGCGCAGTTGAGCGCGATCGGGCCCAGCGCCGACCAGCCGGCGGCTTCGAACAGGATCGCCTGCTCGATGTGCGTCGGCGCTGGCCTTCCGTCCTGGGGAGCCTGGAAGGTGAGCAGGCCGGCTTCGCGGGCCAGGGCGACGAGCTCGTTGCGGAGCTCCTCGGTCGGCCCGTGCGGTGTCACCCGCGGGTCCTTCTCGTAGGGGACCACCTTCTCGGTGACGAACGCGAGCACCTCGTCTCGTCGCTGGGCAAGCTCGGCGGGGATCTCGAAGTCGATCATGGTTGCTCTTTCACGTAGGCACGGTTCAGGCGTGGTCGATCAGTGCGTGGGCGCGCTCGAACAGGCGCAGGGTGGTCTGGTGCAGCCGGTCGCCGATGTCCTGGGGCGCGAGTCCTGCCAGCGCTCGGGCATGGCTGCCCTCGAGGATGATCCCGAGCTTGAAGCACGCCAGGACGACGTACCAGTCGATCGACGAGAGGTCGCGGGTGCTGCGTACGCCGTAGCGCTCCACCAGCTCCTCGCCCGACGGCAGCCCGCCGGCGCGGGTCAGCGGCCCGGCGAACTCGTCCGGCGCTCCGGGCAGGTCCCACGTCGCGAGCAACCAGCCCAGGTCGAGCAGTGGGTCGCCGATGGTGCACATCTCCCAGTCGACGACCGCGACGACCTCGGGTCCGGTCCGGGAGAACATCACGTTCGCAGCGTGGAAGTCGCCGTGCATGATGCCCGGCCTCCAGCTGCCAGGGCGGTGTTCGTCGAGCCATTCGGCGATCTCGCCGACGGGACCGATGTCCGGGCCCGGGTACTCCGCGAAGGCGTCGTACGACGCGAGCTCGGCCAGCCAGCGCGGCACCTGTCGTTCGAGGAATCCGTCGGGCTTGCCGAAGTCGTCGAGTCCGACCGCGACGTGGTCGACCTCGCCGAGCGTGGCGAGCGCGTCGACCAGTCGCAGTCCCATCTGGTGGCGGATCGCGGCGTCCTCCTGGTGCAGGGCGGGGAGCGCGATGCTCGCGTTGAAGCCGTCGATCGGTTCCATCAGGTAGAAGATGGCGCCGTCGAGCACCGACTCGTCGTCGCACGCGGCGATCAGCGCGGGGTGCTGCACGGCGGTGCCGCCCAGGCTGCTCAACACCCGGCACTCCCGCCGGATCACGTCATTGCTGCGCGGACGCAGGTGCTCGGGTCCGCGACGCAGGACGTAGGGACGGCCGGCGCGCTCGAACAGGAGCATCACGTTCTGGGTGCCGCCGGAGATCGGTGCGACCGACTCGAGCGGGCCGCGTCCGAGGCCGTGCTCGTCCATCCAGCGCTCGACCGGGGCGAGATCGAAGGTCATCGCGTCAGACCGTCGGTCGCCCGACTCGGCGACGGATCGGTGCGGCTGCCATCAGCTGTACAGCGCGTCGATCTCGGTGGCGTACTTCTTCGCGATCGGAGTGCGCTTGAGCTTCATCGTCGGGGTGAGCTCGTCCCCACCGGGTTCCCAGGGCTGGGGGAGCAGCGCGAACTTCTTGATCTGCTCGACCCGGGAGAGCTTCTCGTTGGCCTGGTCGACACCGGACTGGATGAGCGCACGGACGGTGTCGTCCTGCGCGAGCACGGCGGGGGAGGCGTCGGCGAGGCCGACCTTGGCGCCGTACGCCGCACAGGCGTCGGGGTCGAGGGTGAGCAGTGCCGTGACGTAGGGCCGGTCGTCGCCGATCGCGACGACGCTCATCACCAGCGGGCAGGCGACCTTGACCGCGCCCTCGATGTTCTGCGGCGACATGTTCTTGCCGGCCGCGTTGATGATGAGCTCCTTCTTGCGGTCGACGATGCGGACGTAGCCCTCGTCATCGATCGTCGCGATGTCGCCGGTGTGCATCCAGCCGTCGGCGTCGATGGCCTCGGCCGTCTTCTCCGGGTCGTTGCGGTAGCCCTTCATCAGCAGCGGTCCGCGGACGAGCAGCTAGCCGTCGGCCGCGAGCGAGATCTCCGAACCGCCCGGGACGACCTTGCCGACGGTGCCGATCCGGATGCCGTCCGGCGGGTTCATCGTCACGACCGCCGACGTCTCCGACATGCCCCACACCTCGAGCACGGGGACGCCGAGGGCGAGCATGAAGGCCAGTGCGTCCGGGGCGATGGCGGAGGCCCCGGTCGCGGCGACCCGGACCCGGTCGAGACCCATGCGCTCGCGCAGCTTGCTGAGCACGAGCCGGTCCGCCAGCGCGTGCTGGAGCCGGAGCAGGATCGGCACGGGCTTGTTGTCCGACTTCAGCCACGCCACCTTGGTGCCGGTGGCGATCGCCCACTGGGCGATCTTGCGCTTCTTCTCGTCGGGCTCTGCGGCCAGCGCCGCCTCGATGCCGGCCTTGACCTTGTACCAGACCGCGGGCACGGCGCCGAAGAACGTCGGGCGCACGTCCGGGAGGGTCGCGATGAGCTGCTTCGGGTCGGCGACGGTGGTGACCTGGATGCCGTAGCGGAGATTGTTGTAGTGCGCCCCCCACCGGTTCGCGATGTGCGCGTCCGGGAGGTACGACACCAGCTTGTCCTCGTGCGTGAGCGGGAAGTACCCGTCCAGCGCGTCCATCTCGGCCATCAGGTTGGCGTGGGTCAGCTCGACGCCCTTCGAGGGGCCGGTCGTGCCGGAGGTGTAGATGAGCGTCAGCACGTCGCCCGGCTCGACGGCCTTCCAGCCGGCGTCGAAGTCGTACGCCGGGTCGCCGGCCGCTTCGAGCTCGGCCAGGGTGATGGCGCCCTGAGCAGGCCCGTCGACGCAGACGAAGTGCTCGACCTGTCCCTGGGTGTCGGCCGCCTGCAACTTCTCGAGGAACTGGAGTTCGGTGATGACGACCTTGTTGCCGGCATTGCCGAGGACGTGGGTGATCTGGTCGCTTGCCAGGGTGTTGTAGATCGAGAACGGGGTGGCGCCGACGTGGAGTGCGCCGGTGTCGACCACGTGGAACTCGGGCCGGTTGGTCAGCATCAGGGCGACGGTGTCGCCCCGGGTCACGCCGAGGGCCGCGAGCCCGGACGCGACATTGCGGACGCGGGCGGCGTACTCGCCCCACGTGAGGGCGACGCTGTCGTCGGGCGTGCGGAGGGCGACGGCGTCGGGGTGACCCGAGGCCGTCTGCTGGAAGGCAGCGCAGAGCGTGCGGTTGTCGATGGCCACAACGGCAAACTACCCGGGTTGCACAATTCTGACAACGGGTGATGTCCGAATCTTGGGCGAGGCGGTGCGGTCCCTCGGAAACGGGGGCATGGTGGGCCCATGACTCAGGTGCGTCCCTTCGACATCCGTGACCACATCGCCGGCCCGGCAGGCTTCCTCGGGTCCGCTGCGAACGTGATCATGCAGCTCGGCTGGCGCGAGGTGGGGTACGGCGTCCTCGAGAGCAAGGTCGACAGCGGCAACGTGATGCTGCGCCCGTGGAAGCGGCTGCGGACCACGATCAGCTACCTCGTCGTGGCCCTGTTCGGCACCGAGGCCGACCGGGCGACGTACCGGGAGGCAGTCAACCGGTCCCACGTCGCAGTGCGCTCGAGCGCAGACAGCCCGGTGAAGTACAACGCCTTCGACCCGGCTCTGCAGCTGTGGGTCGCGGCCTGCCTCTACGTCGGGTTTCGCGACATGCGGCTGGCCTTCCTCGGCCCGATGACCGAGGCCGATGCGGATGGCCTCTACCGCTACTGCAGCCGGCTCGGCACCTCGCTCCAGGTGTCGCTCGAGAGCTGGCCCGCCGACCGGGATGCCTTCGAGGTGTACTGGGCCGAAGGCCTCGCGCGGGTGCGGTACGACGAGCCGGTGCGTCAGCACCTGCTGGCGCTGGTGGACCTCCAGATGATCCCCCGCTGGATGCGGGTGGGGAACGGCGCGATGAACCGGTTCACGACGGTCGGCTTCCTCCCCCCGGAGTTCCGCGAGGCGATGGGACTGACCTGGACCGCGGCCCAGCAGCGGCGTTTCGACCGGTTCGTGAAGGTTGCACGTGGGGGATCGCGACTGCTCCCGCGTTGGGCGCGGATGCTGCCGATCCAGCTCCAGCTCGCCGAGGTCCGGATGCGGATCCGCCGGGGCTGGTCGCTGACCTGACCAGGATCAGTCGGGCAGTCCGTCGAGCAGTTGCTGCACCGACGACGCCAGGAGCTGCCCGACCGCGTCGCACAGCTCGCTGTGAGTGAGGTCCACCTCGCCGCTCAGCACACCCTGGGTCACCTCGAGCGCGCCGCCGACGGCGTACAGGAGGGTGAGCCGGCCGCGTGCCGAGTCCACGGTCTGCCCGAGCGTCGGACCGAGGAAGGACCGCATCGCCTCGGTGTAGGAGGTCACGATCGTGCGCCGGACCTCCATCAGGCCCTGGGTGTTCGCCGAGACGATCGTCGCTGCCCGCGCCTTGCGTGGATCCTGCTGGAAGACGGAGTAGGCGCCCTCGAAGGCGGTGCGGCAGGCGTCGAACAGGTCTGTTGGCGCCCTGCCGCGGACCGCCGCCGCACCCTGCCGGGCCACCTCGCCGGCGATCTCGGTGAACAGCGCCAGCTCGAGCTCGTCCAGGCTCGAGAAGCTCTCGTAGAAGTAGCGCTGCGTCAGCCGTGCGTGCGTGCACACCGCACGAACTCCGATGTCGCCGTCGTCGCTCCCGAGCAGGTCGAGGGCGGCCTCCAGGAGCGCCGCGCGGCGCCGGCTGCGTCGTTCGTCGGCGGTGACTCCGCGATACGAGCGACTCACTGACACGCGGGCGAGCCTAGATCATTGCGGGAGCAGCGGGTTTCAGTAGGACTTGGGCAACCCGAGCATCGACGTACCGATGTGGGCGAGGACCAACTGTTCGGCAACGGGGATGTTCTTCCCGATCCGTGCATCGCGCAGCCAGCGCTCCACGGGGAACTCCTTGGAGTACGCCATGCCACCGAGCGTCTGGAACGCCTGGTCCGCGGCCTCCCACGCCACCTGCGCGCCGGTCAGCTTCGCGACGTTGGCCTCGTTGCCGCAGGGCAGGCCCTGGTCGAAGAGCCACGCCGCCTTGTAGGCCATCAGACGGCCGAGCTCAGTCTTGGCCTTGATCTGGGCCAGCGGGAACTGGATGCCCTGGTTGGCGCCGATCGGGCGGCCGAACACCACCCGCTCGGTGGCGTACTTCGCGGCGTAGGCCAGCGCGGCGTCAGCGGCACCGACACCGCCCGACGCGGCCAGGATCCGCTCCGGGTTCAGGACGTCCCACAGCACGCCGAAGCCGGCGTCGACCTCGCCGATGACGTTGCGGGCAGGCACCCGCACGTCGTCGAAGAAGACCTGGCTGGAGAACAGGATGTTGCTGCCCATCTTCGGAATCGGGTTGTAGGTCAGTGTGCCGGCGGCGAGTGCTTCCTTCACGTCGATCAGGAACAGCGTGAACCCGTTGGTGCGCGGCCTGGCGTCCGCGGCCGGCACCGTTCGCGTGACGGCCACCATCCAGTCGGCGTTCTCGACGCTGGAGATCCACACCTTCTGGCCCTTGATCAAGAAGTCGTCGCCGTCGGGGCGGGCCGAGGTCTTGATCTCGAGCGCGTTGCTGCCGGCGTCGGGCTCGGTCAGGGCGAAGCAGAACTGCACGTCGCCCGCGGCGATCCCGGGCAGGATCGCCTTCTTCTGCTCGTCGGTGCCGTGGCGCACCAGGGTGGTCGCGCCGAAGCCCGGGGTCGTCACGTAGAAGAACGTCCCGGCGCCACCGCCGGAGGCGCACAGGGCCTCGTTGGCGATCGCCACCTCGAGCAGGCCCTGCCCGCCGCCGCCGTACTCCTCGGGGATGTTGAGGCCGAACCAGCCGCCCTTGCCGAGGTCGTTGAAGACCTCGATCGGAAAGCGATGGGCTTCCTCGCACTCGGACCAGTAGGCGTGGTCGTAGCGGGCAGCCACGGCGCGTACGCCGTCCTGGACGGCGAGCGCGGTCTCGGGCAGGTTGAAGTCCATCAGAGCCCCAGGCTCCTTCCGATGATCTCCTTCTGGATCTCGGTCGTGCCGCCATAGATCGTCGAGATCCGGCTGTCGAGGTAGGCACGGGCGATCGGGTACTCGAGCATGTAGCCGTAGCCGCCGTGCAGCTGGACGCCCTGGTTGACGAGCTTGTTCTGGAGCTCGGTGGCCCAGTACTTCGCCTGCGACGCCTCGACGGCGTCGAGCTTGCCGGCGACGTGCTTGCGGACGCACTCGTCGATGAAGACGCGGGTGATCTTGGCTTCGGTCGCCATCTCGGCGATGAGGAACCGGTTGTGCTGGAACTTGCCGATCGGCTTGCCGAACGCTTCACGGGTCTTGGCGTAGTCGAGGCACATCTCGACGATGTTCTCGCAGGCTGCGGCGGCCTGGGCGGCGATGATCAGCCGCTCCTGGGGCAGGTTCATCATCAGCGAGATGAAGCCGCTGCCCTCGGCGCCGAGCAGGTTCTCCTTCGGCACCCGGACGTCGGTGAAGCTGAGCTCGGCGGTGTCCTGGCCGTGCATGCCGATCTTCTCGAGGTTGCGACCGCGCTCGAAGCCCTCCATGCCGCGCTCGACGACGAGCAGGCTGATGCCCTGGTGGCCGGCCTCGGGGTTGGTGCGCGCCACGACGATCACCAGGTCGGCGTTGATGCCGTTGCTGATGAAGGTCTTGGACCCGTTGAGCAGGTAGTGGTCGCCCTGGTCGACCGCGTTCGTGCGGATCCCCTGCAGGTCGGACCCTGCGCCGGGCTCGGTCATGGCGATCGCCGTGATGGTCTCGCCCGTCACGCAGCCGGGGAGCCAGCGCTGCTTCTGCTCCTCGGTCCCGAGGGAGGTGATGTAGGGAACGATGATGTCGGTGTGGACCGAGAAGCCCGGCCCGTTCGCGCCAGCGCGGGTCTGCTCCTCGGACAGCACGACGTTGAACCGGAAGTCGTCGATGCCGGGGCCGCCGTACTCCTCGGGGACGTCGAAGCAGAGCAGGCCGGCCGCGCCCGCCTTGAGCCACAGCTCGCGCGGCACGATGCCGTCGCGTTCCCACTCCTCGTTGTGGGGCGCGACCTCCTTGGCGAAGAAGGTCCGCACGGAGTCACGGAAGTCCTCGTGCTCGGGAAGGAAGAGCTCGCGCATGGAAGGTGCTCCTGACGATGGGGTGGAGGTGACGATGACAGTGCGATGATCAATCTACTGTTACAGTATCACTGTCACAATACCGGCCGACGAGATCGGGGAATCATCGTGGTGAACGACACCTCGTCCGCCCAGATCGCTCGGCTGACGGTCGACGAGCTCGCTGCAGAAGCCGGCATGAGCGTCCGCACGGTGCGCTACTACGCCGGCCTCGGCCTGGTCCCGCCACCCGAGCGCCGCGGGCGACAGGCCTATTACGCCGACGTCCACGTGGCCCGCCTCAAACTGGTCCGCGCACTCCAGGACCACGGGCTGAGCCTCACAGCGATCGAGGACTACCTCGCGCGGATTCCTGCGGACGGCGATGCCGACGAGGTCGCCGTACGCGCGCTGGCGCTGACCACCTGGTCGCCGCAACCGCCCGAGGTCGTCAGTCGCGCCGAGCTCGAGCGCCGGGCCGGTCGAGACCTCGATGGCGGGACGCTCGAGGTGCTGGTGGCGGTCGGCCTCGTGGAGCATGTCGACGACCAGTTCGAGCTGCAGCCCGGGTTCGACGCCTTCGTGAAGCTGTTGTCGCTCGACGTCGGCATCGAAGGGATCACCGCTGCCGGGCTCGCGGTCAAGCGTCACACGGAGGCGCTCGCCGAGGAGCTGACCGACATCTTCGCGCAGCAGGTCGTCGGTCCGTACCGGGCGCAGACACATCACACGCCCGAGGAAGCAGCGACCTTCCAGTCCACGATCGTCCAGCTGCGCCAGCTCACGCTCGAGGCCGTCGTCAGTGGCTTCCAGCGCGCTGCCAACCAGGTGATCAATCGTTCCCTGCGGGGTGACCGACGGGTGTGAGCCGGCGCAGCGTGACGGGGAAGTCGTCGGTCGGCATGAGGAGCGAGGTGTTGTCCCACTCGATCTCGTAGTCGGCGGGGATCTCGAACACGTAGGTCGACAGCATCGTGTGGAGCAGTGCCTTGACCTCGTTGGTGCCGAAGGCCATCCCGATGCACTTGTGGGCGCCGCCGCCGAAGGGGACGTAGCCGAAGCGGTGCGCCTTGTGCTCGTTGCGCGGCTCGGCATGGCGGAGCGGTTCGAAGTCGTCGACGTTGACCCAGTGGTCACCGAGGGCGTGCGTCGCGCCGGGCGCGACGATGACCATGGTGCCCTTCGGGACGAAGTGACCGTTCAGGTCGGTGTCCTCGGTGGCCCGCCGGACCAGGGCAGGAACGGGAGCGACCAGCCGCATCGCCTCCTTGAAGACGAGATCCAGCGTCGTCAGGCTGTCGAGCTCCTCGATCGTCGGTGTCGATGTCCCCAGGAAGAGTGACTCGACGCGCGCCCTGTCCTGCCACTCCGGGTGTTTCGCGAGGTAGTAGGTCATCGCGGTCGCGGTGATCGTCGTCGTGTCGTGGGCCGCCATCATCAGGAAGATCATGTGGTTGACGACGTCGTCGTCGGTGAACTTGAGGCCGTCGTCGGTCTCGACGTGGCAGAGCGCGGCGAACAGGTCGTCGTGGTCGGAGACCCGCTTCGCGGGGATCTGCGCCCGGAAGTACGCGTCGAGTGCCCGGCGCCCCCGCAAGCCCTTGCCCCAGCGGGTCGGGAGCAGCGGCACGTCGGCGCGGATCAGCCCGGTGCCCGCACGGACCGCGTCGATGAAGGCCTGGGTGAGTCCGTGGGTCTCGTCGTTCGGCTCGGTGCCCATGAAGATCTCGGTTGCCACGTCGAGCGAGAGTGACTTGACCGCGGGATACATCGGCATCGGCTCGTCGGTCGGCCATGTCGGCACGACCCGGTCGATGATCCCCTGGATCCGGTCCTGGTAGGCGACCAGGCGGGGCCTGGTGAAGGCCTCCTGCATGATCCGGCGGTGGAGCAGGTGTTCCTGGCCGTCCAGCAGCATCAGGCCCCGGGTGAAGAAGGGGCCGATGAAGTACTCCCAGCCCGACTGCGAGTAGACCTTGCCCTTGTTCTGGAGCACCTCCTGCACGGCCTCGGGTCCGATCGCCCAGACGATGTCGGTGGCGAACGCACGGCTCCAGAAGACGTCGCCGTACTTCTCGCGCATGCCGCTCGAGGCGTGGAAGCCGTTGCGGATCATGTCCAGCGTCTTGCCCATCAGGGGGAGCCCGCGCTCGCCCATGACGGGCTTCAGGTCGCTGCCGGCAGGCGGCTCGGCGAGGGCGACCCCCTTGGTGCCGATGTGCTCGCTGGCTGCTGTCAGCAGTCCGTCGCCGGGGAAGTGGAGCAGGGTCGGCCGGGCGATCCGCGTCATTGTTCGTCCTTCCCCGTCGCGCGCGCTTCGTACGACGACCGCTCGGGGCGGGCGAGGGCGTCCATGAACACGTGGTCGGCGCCCATCTTCCTGCCGATCCACTGACCGACGGAGAAGGGGAGCAACCGCGTCACGTTCATCAGTGGTCGCGCCGAGGACGGCACGTAGACCTCGAAGCGCGGCTTGACCACGGCGGCGACGATCGCCTCGGCGACGGACTCGGGGGTGATCGCCCGGAACGCCGGCATGTCCTCCACCCCTGCCGTCAGCTCGGTCCGCGTGATCCCGGGCATCACCACGGAGAAGTCGAGGCCGCGGGGGTGCAGCTCGGCGTACGCGCTCTCGGTGTACTGGATGACGGCAGCCTTCGATGCGCTGTACGTCGCGCTGCCGGCGATCCCCGCCTTGCCGGCGGTGGAGGCGACGTTGACGACGTGGCCGCGACCGCGCGGGAGCATCCGTCGCGCGGCTTCGCGGGTTCCGTGGATCATCGCCCGGGTGTTGATGGCGAAGATCCGGTCGATCGTGGCGTCGTCCTCGTCGAGGAGGGCCGACAGCGGCATCACGCCGGCGTTGTTGATGTAGACGTCGATCGGACCGAAGTTCGACTCCACCGTGTCGAGGAAGCTCGTCACGCTCTCGGCGGAGGTGACGTCGAGCGGCAGGGCGAGGGTGTCGCCCCCGATGCGCTCGGCCGTCGCCTTCGCGATGTCGAGGTCGATGTCGCCGATGGCGACGAGGGCACCTTCGGCGACGAGGGCCTGGGCGGTCGCGGCGCCGATGCCCCGGCCGGCCCCGGTGATGGCCACGACGCGGCCGGTGAGTCGGTTGCTCATGATGGTCTCCCGCCGCGAATCAGTAGACGAAGCGGGCGAGCCGCTGCTTGATCTCGGTGTACGGCGCCTTGGCCAGTGCCGGTTCGACGAAGAACCACGGTCGGCGGAAGATCGCTCGCCGGTGACTGAAGGTCTCAAAACCCCACTTGCCGTGGTAGGCGCCGTAGCCACTTTCGCCGACGCCGCCGAAGGGGAGCGAGGGCGGGAAGACCTGCATCATCGTGTCGTTCACGCAGGCGCCACCGGACGTCGTCCGGGCGAGCACCTGGTCGCTGTTGTGGCGCGAGAAGACGTAGAGGGCGAGCGGGTGGTCGCCCTTGTTGATGTGCGCGATCGGCTCGCTGAGGTCGGCGAAGCCGAGCACCGGCAGGACCGGTCCGAAGATCTCCTCGCCCATCACTGCAGCGTCGGGCTTGACCCCGGTGAGCACGGTCGGCGCGACGTACCGGCTCGCGACGTCGACGTCGCCTCCGAAGGCGACCTCGTCGTAGCCGCCCCGGTTGATCAGCTCGCTGATCCGCGCGGTGTGCCGTTCATTGACGATGCGGCCGAAGTCGGGGCTCTGCTTCGGGTCGTCGCCGTAGCGCTCGCGCACCTCCGTGGCCAGGCGCTCCACGAACTCGTCGTGCACGTCGTGGTGGACCCACACGTGATCGACGGCGATGCAGGTCTGCCCGGCGTTGGACCACTTGGCGAAGGCGATCCGGCTGGCGGCCTGCTTCAGGTTGGCGTCACGATCGACGATCGCCGGGCTCTTGCCGCCGAGCTCGAGCGTGGTCGGCGTGAGGTGGCGGGCTGCGGCAGAGGCGACGATGCGCCCGACGGTGCCGTTGCCGGTGTAGAGGATGTGGTCGAACTTCTCCTCCAGCAGGGCGGTGGTCTCCTCGACGCCGCCCTCGACGAAGGCGATGGCACTCGGGTCGAGGTACTCGCCGGCCAGCTTGGTGAGCAGCGTCGAGGTCGCCGGGGCCAGCTCGGAGGGCTTGCAGACGACGGCGTTGCCTGCGGCCAGGGCAGCGGCGAGCGGCGTCGCGAGGAGGTAGACCGGGTAGTTCCACGGGGCGATGACGAGCACGACTCCTCGCGGCTCGTGCCGGATGCTCGCCCTGCCGGGCTGGAACGGCAGCGGAAGGCGGGCCGAGGAGTCCTTGGCCCAGCTGCCGAGGTGCTTGCGCAGGTGGTCGGCCTCGGACGCCGACGAGGCGACGTCACCGGCCCACGCCTCGAACTTCGGCTTGCCGAGGTCCTCGGCCAGTGCGCCGAGGATCGCCTCCTCGTTGTCCCTCAGCAACGTCGACAGTGCGAGGAGCTGGGCGCGGCGCCAGTCCAGGTCGCGGGTCCGTCCGCTGTCGAAGGTGGTGCGGAGCCGGGCAACAAGCTGATCGGCGGGCTCGTTCGACATGGGACCTCCACGATGAGGGGTGATAGAAAGTGCTCGCGAATCTATCACCGGAGTCGATACGCGGCTAGGGTCTCGACCATGGAGCTCGCCGATCCCGCTGACGTGGCCACCAGGCGGATCCTCGAGGCGGGGTTGTCGCTCTTCTCCGACCACGGTGTGCGCCGTACGACGATGAACGAGGTTGCCGACGCGGCCGGCCTGGGTGTCGCGACCGTCTATCGCCGCTTCCCGCGCAAGGTGGAGCTCGTGCGCGCGGTGCTCCTGCGCGAGGCCGCGACCGTCATCGGGGCCGTTGACGTGGCGCTCTCGGCTCCGGAAACGGTCGAGGAGCAGGCGACCGCAGGCTTCACGGCGTTCGCGCATGCGATCACCGATCGCCCGCTCCTGGTCCGCCTGCTGCGCGGCGACAACGAGCGCGACGGCGAGGCCGTGGCGCCCGGAGCCCTGGTCGACCAGATCATGGCGGGTGCACGCGACTTCATCGCCGACTGGATCCGCGCACTGCAGGCGGAGGGTCGCTACCTCGGCGTCGACGCCGACATCGTCGGCGAGATCCAGGCCCGGCTCGCCCTGAGTCTCGTGCTGGCCCCCGAGGGCAGGATCCCGATGCACGACGATGCGGCGACCCGAGCTTTCGCTGCTGCCTACCTGGTGCCCCTGCTCGGCAGCGAGTACTGACTAGGGACGCGGTACGGCGAGCCGGGTCGTTCCCGACCGTCCCCGCAGCGTGGCCTCGCCGTGCTCGACCCACTGGTCGGCCTCGGGGGAGCCGTCGGTGCGGGCTGCCTCGACCGAGTCCCAGGCTGCCAGCACGCAACCGGGCACGTCCTTCGCGAGGTCGGTGAGCCGGGCGGCGGAGTTCACCGCGTCGCCGATGACGGTGTACTCGAAACGCTGCTCGTGACCGACGTTCCCGGCAACGACCTGTCCGGTCGCGACGCCGATGCCGGCGCCCACCTCGGGCACCTCGACGGCCAGCCGGGTGGCCATGGCCCGTGCTGCTGACAGGGCCGCGGCCGCGTGGTCGGCGTGCTCGACGGGGGCCCCGAAGATGGCGAGCACGGCGTCTCCGATGAACTTGTTGACCAGCCCGTGGTGGACGTCGACCTCGTCGACGACGACGGCGAAGAACCGGTTGAGCACGCCCACGACCTCGGCCGGCCCGTGCTGGGTGGCGTAGGTCGTCGAGCCGACGAGGTCCACGAAAAGCACCGAGCACACCCGGGTCTCGCCACCGAGCTCGATCTCGCCCGCGCCGAGCGCTGCGGCGGCCGCAGCCACTTCCTGGCCGACGTGCCGACCGAAGAGGTCGCGGATCTTCTCGCGTTCCTGCAGGCCCGCCACCATGTCGTTGAAGCCGCTCTGCAGCTGCCCGAGCTCGGTGCCGTCGTAGACGACGACGTCGGTGTCGAGATCTCCGGCCTCCACCGCCTCCATGGCGTCGCGCAAGGAGAGGAGGGGCGAGACCACCGACCGGGCGTTGAGCTCGGTCAGCAGGAAGCCGAACACCAGCACGACGCTGCAGACCACGATCGCCACGATCGCGAGCTGGTGGAGAGTGGCGTCGGAGTTCGGCAGCAACGCGAGGATCGCGGCGATCATCAACCCGATCACCGGAGCGCCGGTTCCCAGCACCCAGAAGATGGTCATCCGCGGGCCGACGCCGACGCCGCGCAGCTTCTGCGTCACGCGGGTGTCGGCCAGGGCGCGGGCAGCGATCGGCCGCAGCGAGAACTCGGTGAACAGGTAGGAGATGCCAGCGACGACGACGCCACCGATGCCGACGGTCAGGCCGGTGCCGAGCGCGCGGGACGGCTGGATGATGACGGTCAGCAGCGTGAAGAGCACGGTCGCCGCCAGCCAGAGCAGGAACTGCATCGTGGTCAGCGCCAGTGGCACCCGCAGCGCCTGGGCGCGCTGCACGTGATCGGGGTCCACGTCGGGCTGGGTCGCCCAACGCAGCGCCTTCAGCGAGGTCGTCGTACCCCAGATCGCGCCGATGACGACCGCAGCGGCGACGTAGGTCGGGATCGCGATCGCCAACGCGACCACCATCTCGGTCGTCGGGCCCGGGGACGGGATCGCCCAGGTGTTGATGACGAAGACGACCAGCGCACCGACGACGTTCGTCGACACGAGCATGATCGTGAGCAGCAGCTGCACGCGGATCCGGAGGCGGCGCGGTGGCTGGTCACGCGGACCCAGCAGGCGCGACCCGAACGGGCTGCGTCGGTGGTGGGATCCGGGTGGCATGGCCGAAGCCTAGGGCGTCGTTTCGCTGCACCTGCTTGGATCGACCCATGAGCGGCTTCCCCCAGACCACCGGCTTCTCGGCTGCCGAGATCACCGACGCCTACGCCGTCTTCCACGGGAAGGTCGCAGGTTTCGTCGAGAGCGGTGACTGGAGCGGCTACGCCGACCTGTTCACCCCCGACGCGGTCTACGTCGAGCACGCGATGGGGACCTTCACCGGGCGCGACGAGATCCGGGCCTGGTCGATGAAGACGATGACGTCGTACCCCGGCCGCGTGATGACCGGCTTCCCGCTCTCGTGGCAGGTGGTCGACGCCGAGCAGAACCGCCTGGTCTGCGAGGTGCTCAACCCGATGCCCGACCCGGGCGACGGCACGATGCTCACCGAACCCAACATCACGATCATGACGTACGCCGGCGACGGGCTCTTCTCGCGCGAGGAGGACGTCTACAACCCGCTGCGCTTCCACACGATGGCGGTGACCTGGGCGCGGATCGCGGCGGCACACGACAACGCCGACGACGACGTGCTGGCGTGGCTCGACAAGTTCGGCGGCGGACGATGACCGGCGCGGCGAAGAGGATCCTCCTCGAGGCCGTCGGTTGGATCCTGTTGCTCGCAGGCGTCGCCGCGATGGTGTTGCCAGGTCCCGGGTTGTTGCTGATGGCTGCCGGACTGGCCGTGCTGTCTCAGCAGTACACCTGGGCCGAGCGCCTGCTGGATCCCGTGATGCTGCGCGCACTGCGGGCCGCCGCCGAGGGCGTGGAGACGTGGCCGCGGGTCGTCATGTCGACGATCGGTGGGCTCAGCCTCGCCGGCTTCGGTGCGCTGTGGATCATCGAGCCGGACGCGCCGTCGTGGTGGCCGATCGCCGACAAGTGGTGGCTGGTCGGAGGCCCGTGGACGGGCGTCACGCTGATCTTCTCCTCGCTGCTGGCGCTGGCCCTGATCGTCTACTCGTTCCGCCGCTTCCACGGGAAGCCCGAGGCGGTCGCCGCCCTGGAGAGCAAGATCGACGAGGCCGACGTGGAGGCCGACGAGGAGCGCGAACGGCTGCGCAAGAGGGTCGAGGAACGCCGCCACCACGACAAGGGCGAGCGATGACCGATCCGAGGGACCCGGACGACGCGCGCACCATGCACCAGCGGATGGTCGACGGCGATCTCTACCTGGCCGACGATCCGGAGATCGTCGGGGCCTACCACCGGGCCAACGACCTGACCACGGAGTTCAACACCACCACGGCGCGCGAGGTCGAGCGTCGCCGTGCGCTGCTGCTCGACCTGCTCGGGGGCATCGGGGAGGACACCGAGATCCGACCGCCGCTGCAGGTCGACTACGGCACCCAGATCCGGATCGGCGCACGCTCCTTCGTGAATTTCGGCCTGATCGCGCTCGACGTCGTCGCGATCACCATCGGTGACGACGTGCAGATCGGTCCCAACGTCCAGCTGCTGACGCCGATCCATCCCCTCGATGCCGACCTGCGCCGCGCCAAGTGGGAGGCCGCGAAGCCGATCACGATCGGCGACAACGTGTGGCTCGGGGGCGGCGTCATCGTGTGCCCGGGCGTGACGATCGGCGCGAACACCGTGGTCGGTGCCGGTGCTGTCGTGACGCGGGACCTGCCCGCCGGGGTGCTGGCAGTCGGCAGTCCTGCGCGGGTGATCCGGGAGCTGGACTGAGCCTCGGCTGACCTCGGCCCGCTCCGCAAACCCCCTGCGGAGGTCCGGGTGCCCGTTCGAGTTCGAACCAGCGAAATGGAGGGATGAGGGGGTGGCCGCGAATGGAGCCCGCTAGGTTTCGAGCACATTCACTGCCTCGGGGCACAAACGATACGGAGCTCCTCGATGTCGTCATCTCTCCCGCGGCGCAGGTCCGCCCTGCGTGTCCTCGTCGTTCTTGTTCTCGGACTCGTCGCCACACTCATGGCACTGCCCGGCGCCTCCGCTCACAACTTCGACGGCCAACTCCAGGTGCGGGGTACCGGCTCGAACTATGCCGGGGCCAACTCCGACACAGCGCTGGCCGTGGCGCCTGGCGCCACAGCGACCTACTACGTGAAGGTTCTCAACAAGGGCACCACCGAATCGCAGTACCGTCTCGCCCTCTCGGCAGATCCGGCACTCACGGTTGCTGTCACTGCTGGGTCCCTGGTGGTGTCCTCGATGGCCGGGAACTACAACGACGGCTACTTCACGCCCCCGATCAAGCCCGGCGCCTCCCTCGCCGTCACCATCAAGATCACTGTTCCGGCGGGAAGCCTGCAACGCACCTACCTCACCTACGTCGACCTCTTCAACGCCGGCACCTACAGCTTCACGCACCTCTCCCGACAACTCCTCTACACCGAGGTGAAGGCACCGGCCACCACGACGTCGACCGGACTGTTCGTGCGCAACGGCAGCCTGCCGTTCGTCGGCGGGGCGGTGACCTACCAGCGCGCCGGCGCCCCGGCAATCAAGGTCGGCCAGACCTCGACCTTCACGGTGCGGCTGCGTAACGACAGCAACGGCCCCGAGCAGATCCAGGCCTCCATCGGCAGCCCCTGCGCGGCATTCACCGTGGTGTCCGTGAAGCTCGGCAATGTCGACGTGACGCAGGCGTGGAAGACCGGCACCTACGTCACGCCTGTCCTCGCCAAGGGCGTTCAGAAGGACTACACCGCGATCGTCAAGTATCTCGCGGCCGACCCGAACTGCTCGTTGGCCACCACGTTGGTCAGCAGCTACGGGTACGGCGACGGCGTGGGCAGCTACCAGTACCTGGTGACGCCAGGCGCCGT
>JAPLCC010000046.1 GCA_026392415.1 Propionibacteriales bacterium | reverse complement strand
ACCGGTGCTGGCCGGCCTGCGCCAGCGCTATCCGGGCCTGGAAGGCTCGCGCCTGAAGCACGAGATGGTGCGGCGGATGATCGACCTGATGGTCAGCGACCTCCTGCGCGAATCCTGCCGTCGTCTCGATGACGCCTGCGATGGACGGTCTCGCCGCATTGATCGCGATGTACCGCCACGGCGGCGTACGTCGGCTCGCGCCGCTGGTCGCGAACGGCCTCCGCGACGCGGCCCGCGCGCTCCTGCGCCGGGCACCACACCACATCGCCCTCGTCGGCGAGCCCGGCTCTACCGCCGTCCTTGCCAGTCCCGGCGCTCTCGAGGGCTACACCGCGTTGGCCGGCCCGACCTGGCGCAACGAGGTGTGCGCCCGGGTGGCCCTCGAGGTCGCCTTCAACCGGCCGATCCGCCAGGTCTCCCGACTGCGGCCCCCCTTGCTGGTCCAGGTCGGAGAGAACGACTCGGTGGTCCCGCCCGCTTCCTCGGTGCGGGCCGCGGCCCGGGCAGGTGGCCCCTCCGAACTGATCACCTACCCCGTGGACCACTTCGACGTCTACGACGGCCCGGAGCAGCAACGCGCGCTGGCTGACCAGATCGACTTCCTCCAACGGCACGTTGCGCAGCGAGACACGGCCACACATACTCTTGTCATTTCCGGACAGGAGCGGAGTCGCGGTGGGAAGTCTGATCCGCTCCACCGGTCTGTGGGGCTATCCCGACCTGGTGCGTGAGCTCGGCGGGGACCCTGCGCCCTTGCTGGCACGGTTCCACCTCCGTCCCGGCGTGGAGCGTGAGGACGACGCACTTGTCCCGCTCGACGCCGTCCTGCGCATCCTGGCCGCCACTGCCGACGAACTCGACTGCCCCGACTTCGGGCTTCGCATGGTCCGATGGCAGGGGTTGGGCATCCTCGGACCGGTCGCTGTGATCGCGCGCAACTCGGCCACGGTGCAGGAGGCCTTGCAGGCGATCGCAAGCTACCTCTACGTGCATTCCCCCGGTCTTGTTCTCACGGCTGAGCCGCGCGCAGCGAGAGCCGGCATCCGGTTCAGCTACGAGGTGGTCGAGCCGTCCGCACCGGACGCACGACAGGGCTACGAGCTGAGCATGGCCAACGTCGTCCTCTTCCTGCGCCTGCTGGGTGGGCCGGACGCGCGCCTCGGCTCGATGTCCTTCCTTCACGAGCAGTTGGGTCCATCCCGGGCCTACGCCGACACCTTCGACTGCCCGGTCCGCTTCGCCCAGGACTGGTGCGGATTCGAGATCCCCGCCGACCTGGCCGCCCGCCCCATCGACAGTGCGGATCCGGAGACCCGGCGGATCGCGACGAAGTACCTCGAAGCCAACTACCTGCCCGCGACCTCGACGATGGCTGAACGCGTCGCCGAGCTCGCACGCCGGCTGCTGCCGACCGGCCACTGCACGGCGGACGCGATCGCCGATCAGCTCGGGCTGCACGAGCGGACGCTGCGCCGCCAACTGACCGCCGAGGGCACGGGTTGCCAGGAGGTGATCGATCGCGAGCGTCAGGCCCTCGCCGCGAAGTACCTCGCGGATCCCCGGCTCCGGATCGGCCAGGTCGCTGCGCTTCTCGGGTACGCCGAGCAGAGCACCCTCAACCGGGCCTCCAGACGCTGGTTCGGTACGACGCCGCGGGCCTACCGGGCGGCGCTCAGTGCAGCTCCGCCGGCGCCTCGCTGAGCGGCGCCAGTCGTACGTCGGGCCCCGCCGGGACCGGGTGGTCAACACGACCATCGCGGGGTCGGCCCGCAGGCCTGGCGGAAGTAGTTGCTTTCAGTTCGTCATTGATCGCAATGTATTCGCCATGGAACAACAACCGGTGTGGATCGACGACCTCCCCTCCCCGAGGTTCCCGCCAAAGGGGCAGTCCACCCACTTGACCCTGACGTCAGGGAGCCTGCACGCTGCGGCCACCACGCAGACCGGCACGGACCACTTCGGCCCGGGCAACGACCGGGAGCGGTTCGACGCCTGCACGGCACGGTTCCTGTCGTGACGGACCAGCCAACCGCGGTGACGCTGGCCGTCGACGCCGACGGCGTCGCCCTGATCACCCTGGTCAACACCGACGGCCTCAACCTGTTCTCACGATCAACGGGACGGGCCCTCGGCGAGGCCTTTCGGCAGTGCGACGAGGACGACGCCGTGCGCGCCGTGGTGATCACCGGCGCCGGCTCCACGTTCTGCGCGGGGGCCGACCTGGCACCCGGCTCCGGCGCCTTCGACGAGCCTGGCGTGGAGTTCTCGGCATCGCCGGTGCAGCCCACGGCCTGGCAGGTCCGCAAGCTCGTCGTCGCGGCCATCAACGGCCACGCGATCGGCATCGGCCTCACCATCGCGCTGCAGTGCGACCTGCGCGTGGTGGCCGAGGACGCCAAGCTCGCGATACCCCAGGTACGACGCGGCATGCTCGGCGATGCCCAGAGCCACTTCACGCTGCCGCGTCTAGTCGGGACGGCCGTCGCTGCCGAGCTCCTGCTCACCGGCCGGACGATCCGCGGCGTGGACGCGGCGGCTCGCGGGCTCGCGAATCAGGCAGTGCCGGCGGTCGACGTACTTCCGACGGCGCTGGCGCTCGCCCGCGACGTCGCCCTCAACGTCAGCCCGGCAGCGCTGGCGCTCAGCAAGGCGCTGCTGTGGTCCGACCTCTCCCCTGACCAGGTCGCGACCGCAGAGACCGAGGCCCACAGGGTGCTGATGGGCCACCCGGACGCCGCCGAAGGACCCGCAGCGTGGCGCGAACGGCGTACGCCGAAATGGACGCTGCGGGCCTCGGACGTCAGGAGGCCGGAGTCGTCGGCAGAGTCTGCGCCGAGTCGACAATCGCCTCCGCGAGCGATCCCCTGACCGGGTAGCGCGCGAAGAGAGTCGCCTGGAGCGCGTGATAGAGGTCGGGCTTGCCCGGCCACACCGTGCGCAGCGGCTGCTGGTGGCGATCGAGCTGGTGGTGCCACGACCCGTGGTCGCGATCGAGCAGGTACCGGTCGGCGTACTGCCACCAGGTCCGGGCGTCGCGCTCGTAGCGCTCCTCCCCTGTCGCGGCATGGAGAACAGCCGCCGCGGCGACTGCCTCGGCCAGCACCCAGTGCATCCGGTCGTGCACGACCGGGCGCCCGTCCCAGTCCGTCGTGTAGACGAAACCCTCCGCACCGTCGACAGCCCATCCGTCGGTGGCCGCGCGCTCGTACAACGCGGCGGCCGCGGCCGTGTGGTCCTGGCCGGTCACCGAGTCCAGGTGCAGCAGCAGCCGCGCCCACTCGAAGGCGTGGCCCACCGTGGCGCCGTACGGCTTGAAGGGGTCGTCCGGCTGCTCCCGGTTGAAATCAGGGTGCGGCACCCACTGCTCGTCGTAGTGCTCGGGCAGCCGCCATCCGAAGTCCCTGCCGATGCCGACGACCCGGTCGCAGATGCGAGCGGCGCGATCGACCCACACGCCGCCGACGGCCAGCATCGCCTCGACCGCGTGCATCGTGCCGTTCAGTCCGCGGTACGCCGACGGGTTCGACCAGTCGCGTTCCCACTCGTCGACGCACATGCCGCTGCGCCCGTCCCAGAACCTCTCCTCGAAGACCGCTTCGGCGTCGGCGAGCAGACGCTCTGATCCCGGGACCTCCGCCCGGTGCGCGGTGGTCGCGGCCAGCAGCACGAACGCGTGCTGGTAGCAGGACTTCTCGACCGGCAGCCAACCGCCGTGCTCGTGGTCGCGGAACTCGTCATCCAGCGCCGCGAGCGCGCCCGCGGCCAGCAGCTCGGACCCGGGGTGCTCGAGCAGTACCCCGAGGCTGCGCACGTACAGGGTGCGTGCGGCGAGCCAGGTCTGGCGCGGCCGAGTGGGATCGGCGAGCCCGCGGTCGTCGAGCCATGAGCCCGGCGCAGCACTCGTACCGAAGGTCAGGAGGCGGACCTGCTCCGCCTCGAGCCAACTGCTGTCGCCCGGTCGCATGGCCCGATCCTGTCAGGCGGAGCCAGCAGACCGGGGCCGGCTCCGTGCGGTCGCACGGAGCCGCCCTCAGCGTCAGGAGATGGTCACCGCCGTGTCGTCGATGACGAACGAGGTCTGCTTCGAGGAGTTCTCGGTGCTCGTGAAGCTGATCGTCACGCTCTGCCCGGCGAACGCCGAGAGGTCGTAGTCCCGGCGCACGTAACCAGACGCCGCGTTCACGTTCGAGAAGGTCGCCAGCACCGTGCTCCCCGCCTTGACGACGACCTTGTCAGAGGCCTTCGTCGTCCGCTCAGCCGTGTCGATGCGCAGGTAGAAGGACAGCGATGCCTTGCAGCCGGCCGGGATGGTGACCGACTGGGTGAGGGTGTCGGTGTTCGTTCGGCCGGACCCGGCCAGCCAGGCCTTCCACGAACCCGACCGCGCGGGCCGGCTCGTGCTGTTGCTGATCACGCCCGACGTCGCCGTCCAGGGCGACGCCGTACCCGTCTCGAACCCGGGGTTCCCGAGTTTCTGACCCGCACACGTCGTTGGGGCGCTGATCACCCAGGTGAAGGTCGCCGAACCGGAGGCGCTGGTGCCGTCCGTCGCGCTGACCGTCGCGGTGAACGTCCCCGCCGCCGTCGGAGTGCCGGAGACCAGACCGGTCGCCTGGTTGATCGAGAGTCCCGTCGGGAGCCCCGTGGCGCTGTAGGTCAACGTCTGGCCGGCGGCGGAATCGCTGGCGACGACCTGCAGCGACGTCGCAGTCCCGACGGTGCCGGCCTGGTTGCCCGGGTTCGTGACGGTGACGGTGTTCACCGCCACTGCGTTGCTGGTCAGGGCGATCTGGTAATTGCCCAGCGAACCGTAGTCACTGTACTTGCCGGCGGTGGACGGGTCGCCGGTGCCGACACCGTCGACCAGCGCGGTGTACGTCGCGCCGGCCGCAGACAGGTCTGCCGTCCAGGTGGCGTCCAGGCCCGTGGCGACGTACTTCGACACCCGCGCGACCGCCGGGTCCACCGTGGCGACGAGCGCACCAGAAGCGTCGAGGATGGTCAGCTTGGCGTCCAGGTCCGAGGCGGCCGCGGCACCCTTCAACGTCACCGACGTCGTGCCGGCACCCGTGAACCGGAAGGCATCCACGTCTCCACGTGTGCTCACGACGCCGCTCACGGTGGCGCCGGCCGCGAGGTTCGTCGCTGACGCGGCAGTGTTGCCGTGGTCATCGGTCCGCAGCGGTGCTCCGGCGGCGATGATTGCGAGGTCGTCCTCCTGGGTGTTCGCACCCGGGTACTCGCCCCTCGACCACTGGCTCACCGGCTGGGAGTAGCCCACGCCCATGATCGGCGCCCAGGGCGCCGCGCCGCCGTAGTAGCCGGACGTGGCCGTCCCGTCGTGATCGAGCCCGAAGTTGTGACCGACCTCGTGCGACGCGGCCTCGCCCATGTTCTTCCCGTCGCTGCCCAGGCCCGTGCCGAAGACCCACGCTGGCTGGTAGCGCGCATGCGAAGATCCGGTGAGGCTGAAGACGCCGACATAGGCAACCCCGCCGCAGCCGCAGTCGTCGTACACGACGCCGCCGTTGGTCATGTAGACGTGACTCCCGAAGACCTGGTCGCTCGCGTCGGTCCGGTCGATCGCGGCGGCGCCCGGGTCGCGCAGCGTGACGTTGATGTCGAACGGGGCGTAGTCCTCGGCGACGACCTGCCAGGCGGCCTGGATCTGCGTCAGCTCGGCGTCGGAGAAGTTGGTGTCGATGGTGGCGTCGCTCGAGTAGGGCGCCACCACGATGTTCGCTCCGTACGACACGTTCCACTCGGTGCCCGACACGTTGCCGCCGTTGAAGTCGAGGTAGATGGTGCGGTTGGACCCCGGCTTCGACTGCAGGTTGAACGTCTCACCGAGCGGCACCGTCGCGTTCGGCGCAGCCGCTGCCGTTCCCGGAGCGGCAACCACGGCCTGCGGCGCCTTCTCCTCGACGTAGTAGCGCCGGCCACAGCGGTCCAGCCACAGCGCCTTGTCGTCGGCAGCCGAGGACAAGCTCCGCTGCGCGAGGCCATTGCGACGCGCGGCCTCGGCGAATGCCTTGGGCTTCTCACGCTCCACACCGGCTGCCCGTTGCGGCTCCGACAACAGCGGCGTCGCGCAACCCATGGTCGGCACCGCCGCACTCGCCGCGGGTTCCGGAAGTGCGAGTCCGGCCGTGGACGCCAGCACGGCGGTCACCGCAGCCAACCAGGACCTCGTGGTGATGCTCTTCCTTCGATTCATCTTGCTTCCCCCATGCTCAACGATTCCCAGCGCGAGAATAGGACGCGGAGGCGTCGAGCCTGCTCATCCGATCGGTCAGAAAAGTCCCTCACCCGTGCCATCGGTGCCGGGCGCGTCGCCGTCTGCGGGACCCGCTAGAGGCGGAGGCCGAACCGCCCGGCCGCGGTCTCGATGGCAGCGTGGATGTGGGGCGGGACCTGGGCGAGCAGGTCCTGCAGCTCCGGACGGTTGGCGAGCGCGTCGACCAGCAGCCGAGCCAGCTCCTCGTGCTCGCCGTCGATCAGGTCCACCACGCGCTGCACTCCCTGCTCGTCCATCCGCGACAGGATGTCGATGAAGGGCGCGAGGATCTCCACCGACTCCAGCGCCTCGGCCACGATGGAGGTCAGTGCCTCGTTGGACAGTTCGACCACCAGCGCCGGGACCTGCGCGAACACCTCGTCGGGAAGCACCCGGAGCAGGGGAACCAGATCGATCCACAGCCCGCTCCGGGCCGCGGTCGTCACGATCTCCCGCAGGATCTGCTCCTCATGGAAGGCCGGATGGGCGGCGAGCTGGAGGCGATGCGTCTCGCTCATCACCCGGACGACCGGCAACAGGTTCTCCCAGATACCGGCATCCGACACCGCGGCCACGAGCCCCTCGATCACCTCCGGGCTCTGATCGGCCACGACGTCGGCCACCGGGCCACGTCGTACGTCGGAGAGGTGCTCGAGCAGGTCGAGAGCCTCGGGCCAGAGGCCGAGCGCCGAAGCGCTCTCGATGATGCCCGGGAGTCGTGCGGGCGGAAGCAGCCCGAGGGCATGGTCGAGGCGGTCCTTGTGCTCCAGGACGAAGGCGGTGCGGAGCATCGCCTCGTCACTCAGGGCCGTCATGGCAGCCACGACTGCCTGGTCGGGCACGTAGGCCAGGAAGCGACCCATCGTCACGTGTTCCTCGCGCTTGCCCAGCTCGGTCGCGACGGGCACGACGAGCGCTTCGGGAACTCGCGAGATGATCGCGGCGACCCGCCGCGGGTCGAGCTGGATCGTCACGTCGGCCAGGAAGCCCGCAGGCAGCCGCTTGGCGACGTCCAGCGCCTTGTCCGGGTCGACGGCCCCGGCGGCGCGGGCGCAGAGCAGGGCACCGAAGGATTTCAGCGCGATCGTGGCGACCAGCGGCGACGGGAGCAGCTTCGCACCAGCCGCCACCCGCTTCAGTGATTTCGCACCGGCATCGAAGATGAGGTCCGTGACGCCTTCACGCAGGGCGCGGAGCTCGGTCGGCGGCACCGACTCGAGGAACCCGAGCGTCGAGGGCTCGATGTCGAGGAGACGGGCGAGCTTGAGGACCTCCGCCGAGGACTCGAGGCGCTGGCTCACCCGAACAACGCCTTGCGTACGGTGCCGCGGAGCACGCGCGGCACGATGTTCAGCCCGTTGTCGATCGCGCTCGCCAGAGCGGACTCCTGGTGGCGCGAGGCGTCACTGATCGCGGCCGCAAGGGTGTCGAGGTCGGCGTCACTCAGCGCGTCGAGCCCAGGGGGCAACTGCCCGCCGATGAGGCTCTCTATCTCGCTGCGTCTGCTGCTCATGTGAGTCCCTTCATCGTGGCTGAACTAGAGCAGCCATCACGCCATTAGTCAATGGCAACATGCGGATCCGCGAAGTTTGTTTCCATTATCAACTGTGCCATTGACAGATGGCACAGTCCGGTGGTGCAGTGATGCCGTGACGACGACCTCCTTCACTCCCAGGCCGGCCTCTCTCCGAGCCCGGGTCACTGCCGGCACCACACGACTGACGTTGCGGCCCGTGGCCAGTGCGCTGCCGGCCAACACTCTTGGCATCGCGATCTCCCGCCAGATCCTGGCCCGTTCCCTCGCCACCTTCGGGTCACGCGCCGCAGGGACCCACGTGGTGCGGGTCGACGAGCGGATCGAGGGTGGCGGCCGGATTCGTGGCGAGTGGGTGCGCGCCGGTGACCAGGATTCCGGCCCGGCCTCCGGCGCAGGAGCCATCTTCTACATCCACGGCAGCGGGTACGCGCTCTGCTCGGCGAAGAGCCACCGCAACCTCGTCTCCCAGCTCTCCGCACGTACCGGCCTGCCCGTCTTCAGCCTCGACTACCGGCTCGCTCCGCGCCATCGCTTCCCCAGCGCGGCCGACGACGTCGAGCGAGCCTTCGACTGGCTCGTCAAGAACCACTTCCCCGCCGACCGCGTCGTGGTCGCGGGTGACTCCGCCGGCGGACACCTCGCCTTCGACCTCAGCCTGAGCCGCCTGCGCGCTGGACTGGCCCTCCCCGCCGCCCAGCTCCTCCTCTCACCCCTGGCCGACGTGACCCTGGAGCTGGCCCGCCGCCGCGAGCAGGCGCTGCCCGACCCGATGGCAACGGCCGCCACTGCGCGCGGCCTGCTCGAGCTCTACACCCGCGAGGTCGACCCGCTGCACGACCGGCTCACCCACGTGGTGGCGCCGCACGAGACCCTGCCTCCGACACTCATCCAGGCTGGCGGCGCCGAGATGCTTGCGGCCGATGCCCACGCCCTGTACGACGCCCTGCGCGCCACCGACACGTGGTGCCAGCTCGAGGTGTGGCCGGGGCAGATGCACGTCTTCCAGGCCATGCCCCGGCTCATCCCGGAATCACCGATTGCGCTGGACCGCGCGGCCCGGTTCCTGACCGAGGCTCTGGCCGAGGCACTCGAGCACCCCCAGGCGGCGCGGCTCCGCGTCGTCTCCCCCACCGACAGGAGAAGTGCATGATCGGCACCGGGAAGCGACGATCCCGCAACGCGAGGGCCGTGGTCACCGGCGCCGGCAGCGGCATCGGCCAGGCCTTCGCCATCGAGCTCGCACACCGGGGCGGGCAGGTGGTCTGCAGCGACATCGACCTGGCCGCCGCCCAGCGGACGGTCGACATCATCGTGGACCAGGGCGGCGCTGCCGTGGCCCTGCACTGTGACGTGTCCGACCTCGCCGCCGTCCAGTCCCTGGCCGATCAGGCAACCGAGTGGTTCGGCGCAGCCCCCACCCTCGTCGTCAACAACGCGGGGGTCGGAGCTGGTGGCGCGCTCATCGGCGACGCACCGATCGATGACTGGCGCTGGACCCTGGGGATCAATCTCTGGGGGCCCATTCACGGCTGCCACGTGTTCGCGCCGATCCTGCGCGAGGCCGGTCACGGCGGCATCATCAACGTCTCCTCGGCCGCCAGCTTCGGTGCCGCGCCCCGCATGTCGGCGTACAACGTCAGCAAGGCCGGCGTGCTGTCCCTGTCGGAGACACTCGCCGCCGAGCTGGCCGGCACGGGCGTGAACGTCAGCGTGCTCTGCCCGACGCTGGTGAAGACCAACATCTTCGAGGCCGGCCGCATCGACCGACAGGCGTCGCGTGCCGGCGCCGCGCTGATGCGGGCCATCGGCATGTCTCCCCGGAAGGTCGCCCGCATCACCCTCGACGCCCACGACCGCGGCAGCCTCTACGTCATGCCCCAGGTCGACGCCAAGGTCGGCTGGGAGATCAAGCGCCACGCCCCCCGCAGCTACACGCGGGCCCTGGGCCTGCTCGAACGCTTCGGACCACTCCAGGACACCCCCACCCCCGACGGCCCTGCCGCCACCCGACCCGCATCCGCACCCACGAGAGGTTGACCAGCATGAGCAAGACGATGGACATGGAAGAGATGCTGCAGAAGATCAAGGACCGCCAGTGGGCCCTTGCCGACATCGACTGGGACGCTCCGGGCGCCGAGCTGATCACCGACGAGATGCGTCCCCGGCTCAAGGCCTTCATGGCCGACCTCTGCTGGATCGAGAACGTCGGCGCCCGCGGCTTCGCTGCCATGGCGAAGAAGGCACCCAACGACACGATCGCCGAGATCTACCGGTACTTCCACGCCGAGGAGCAGCGCCACGCCAACGCCGAGCTCGCCCTGCTCAAGCGGTGGGGCATGCTCGAGGACGGCGAGATCCCCGAGCCCAACGTCAACATCCGCCTGGCGATCGAGTGGCTCGACAAGTACGCCGACGACATGTCCCTGTCGGTGCTCGGAACCGTCATCCCGATGCTCGAGGTCGCTCTCGACGGTGCGCTGCTGAAGTTCCTGCTCGACGAGGTCAACGACCCGATCTGCCATGCGGTCTTCGAGAAGATCAACAACGACGAGTCGCGCCACATCGCGGTCGACTTCGCCGTGCTCGACATGCTCGGTCACGCCAAGGCGCGCAAGCTCGCCATCGAGTTCGTCAGCGGCGTGGCCAGCCCCGGGCTGATCATCGGCGCGCTGATGTACATCCCGCTGCTCAACCGGGTCCGCAACGAGGTCGTCGACATGGGCCTGCAGCCCGAACGCCTCTACGTCGCCATGGGCAGGTTCAAGAAGCTGGGCGACCGTGGCGAAGCGACCCACCGGGTGCCGCTCTACCAGGTGCTCAAGTGGCACGCCGCGATGGTGATCAACCCGAAGCACCCCTACCACCTGCTCGCCAACACGATGGTCACGCTCAGCGACCACTACCCGAAGTTCCTGCTGCGTCCGATCCCCACGTGGTTCAAGGAGCTGACGTACGAGCCCGTGAGCTCGACGGTGAGCAAGCCGGGCGCCCGGAAGGACGCCGCATGAGCACCGCGACGACCGAGAAGCGACCGCGGACGAAGAAGCCCCGGAAGACCCACAGCACCCTGATCATCGGAGCGGGCTTCACGGGTCTCGGCACGGCGATCAAGCTCCGGGAAGCCGGCGTCGAGGACGTCGTCATCCTGGAACGCGCGGACCGTGTCGGCGGCACCTGGCGCGACAACACCTACCCGGGCGCGGCGTGCGACATCCCTTCGCTGCTCTACTCGTTCTCCTTCGCCAAGAACCCCAACTGGTCGAGGGCCTACTCCCCCGCGGACGAGATCTGCGCGCACATCGAGGACATCACCGACGACTTCGACCTGCGCCAGCTGATCCAGTTCGACACCGAGGTGACGGCGCTCGACTACGACCGTCACGAGGGCACCTGGACGGCGAGCACGGCCGGTGGGCAGCAGTACCGCGCCCGCACCGTGGTGCTGGCCTCGGGCCCGCTCTCCAATGCCAGCTTCCCCAACATCCGTGGCATCGAGTCCTACGAAGGCAAGAAGATCCTCAGCGCCCAGTGGGACCACGACTACGACCTGACGGGCAAGAACGTCGCCGTGATCGGCACGGGCGCGACCGCGATCCAGATCATCCCCGAGGTCGTGAAGAAGGCAGCTTCGGTCAAGGTCTTCCAGCGCACGCCGGGCTGGGTCATGCCCCGCCTCGACATGCCGACCCCCAAGGTCGCGCAGGCAGTGTTCGCGAAGGTGCCGGCCGTCCAGCAAGCCGCGCGCAACGCCCTCTTCCTGAGTCACGAGGTCGCCGCCACCGGTCTGGTGTGGGACACACCGGTCACCTCACTGATCGAACGGATCGGCGCTGCCCACCTGCGGCTGACGGTCAAGGACCCGTGGTTGCGACGCCAGCTGACCCCGGAGTTCCGCGCCGGCTGCAAGCGCATGCTGATGTCCAGCGACTACTACCCCGCCCTGCAGAAGGACAACTGCAAGCTGATCACCTGGCCGATCGCGACGATCGTGCCGCAGGGCCTGCGCACCGCCGACGCGGTCGAGCACCACGTCGACGCGATCATCTTCGCGACCGGGTACGACGTGCAGCTCGGAGGGCCGCCCTACCCCATCACCGGTGCGGCGGGCCGGGTACTCCAGGAGGAGTGGGCCGGGCACGCTCAGGCCTACAAGAGCGCCAGCACGCACGGCTACCCGAACCTGTTCTTCACTGCCGGACCGAACTCGGGGCCCGGGCACAACTCCCTGCTCGTCTACGTGCAGGGACAGATCAGCTACGCCGTCGCCGGCATCAGGACGATCCTCGACAAGGACCTCGTCTCGCTCGACGTACGTCCGGACGTCCAGGCGAAGCACAACGAGTCCATGCAGAAGCGCCTCAAGCGGACCACGTGGATGTCGGGCTGCACGAGCTGGTACCTCACCAAGGACGGTTTCAACGGCGCCATGTATCCCGGATTCGCGACCCAGTATCTTCGGCAGATGCAGAACTTCCGGGCCGACGACTACGAGATGGTGAGCCACGGAGCGCGTCGTCTCTGGAACGTTCCCGCCGCCGAAGCAGTCTGACCGTGCGTCCCTCCACCGCCGCCCAGCTCCGTCACGTCGAGGCCGTGCTCGAGTCGATCCGTCGCGGGCAGAAGAACCTGGCCCGCAACCCGCGGGTCGCCATCGACCGTGCCGTCAAACAACTGCTGGCCGGCGGTGTGGGGAAGGTTGCTCCGCAGCCGGGCACCGAGCACGGTCCGACCTACCGGATCGACGACCTCGCCCGGATCTCCAACACCACGGTGCGCAACATCCGCGCCTACCAGGAACGCAACCTGCTGCACGCGCCGACGAAGCACGGCCGCTCCGTGTTGTTCGACGACACCCACGTCACCCGCCTCAAGCTCATCAACTCGATGCTCGAACGTGGCTACACCAGCGGACACATCCGGGAGATGCTCGACGCCTGGGAGCACGGCAAGACCCTGGGTGACGTGCTCGGCATCGAGCATGCGCTGACCCCAGGGCCGCTGGACCCGCCCACCACGATGGGCCTGGCCGCAGCCCGCGAGCTGGCCGGGAGCAAAGAGGACCTCGACCGCTACGTCGAGGCGGGACTCGTGGAGATCAAGGCCAACCGCGCGCGCGTGCTGAGGCCCCAGCTCCTCACCGCCTTCGCCGAGATGCACGGGTACGGCGTCGACACGGCCACGCTGCTGGAGATCCACCACGACGTCGTCCCGCTGGTCGACCAGATCACCCAGCGTCTCGTCAGTGCCGGAGTCCAGCAGCTGAGTGGCCACTTCGTCGTCGACGGAGAGGCCGACAGCACCGACGTGTCCGAGCTCGTCACGATGCTGATCCGGTTCCGGGCCCTGGCGACAGCCTCGGTCACGGCCACTTTGGACACCTCGATCGAGAACACCGTCGAGGACCTCCTGAGCCAGTACCTCACCACCTTCGTCGCGAAGGTGCCGGACGTGGGCTGACGTCAGCTCGCGTGGACCCACCCGATCTGCACGGAACCTGCACACGTCGTGCACCCCATCCGACCACCGGGACTCCTAGCCTCGGAGCATGAGCTCGAAGCACCGGCTGCTGGTCGTCGAGGACGACGCCGTCATCAACCAGGCCCTCTCGGACCGACTCGAGGCCGAGGGCTACGACGTGGTCCGGGCGTGGGACGGCCCGGGCGCGGTGGCGGCCTTCGGCGAGCACCAACCGGACCTGGTGGTGCTGGACGTCATGCTCCCCGGGTACGACGGCCACGAGGTCTGCCGCCGGATCCAGGCCGAGCGACCGGTACCGGTCATCATGCTCACCGCCCGCGCCGAAGAGTCCGACGTGCTGGTGGGCCTCGGTGTCGGGGCTGACGACTACCTGACGAAGCCGTTCCGGATGCGTGAACTGGTCGCACGGATCGGCGCCCTGCTGCGCCGGGTCGAACGCGCGGCCGAGCTCGTGGGCCGACGTCCCCTCGTCCTCGGCGTCCTCCGCGTCGACCCGGCCGCGCGACGCGTGTGGCGCGACGACGACGAGATCCA
>JAPLCC010000039.1 GCA_026392415.1 Propionibacteriales bacterium | reverse complement strand
CGGATCGGAACAGGTCACCCTCGGGACATTCCTGTGGTCGGGAAATGTCGCGGCGGCGCAGACACAGACGCTCGTTGCTCTCGAGGACGGGCTGGCACTCCAACTGATCGGGGGTCGCCCTGCGCTCGTCGACGGCGATCGGGTCCTGGTCGAGTCGGAGGTCCGACTCGAGGGCCATCAGTGGCACCTCGTCGCGGGGATTGTCGACGGTTCCACCGTCAAGATCGAGGTGGTGCCCGTCGACCCGCTCCGTGGGACCGGGGTGTCCTCCACGGAGGGCACGGGCGGGCGCGGCGTCGACCTGACCGGGGCCGTGACCGTTGCGGCGCGGCACGGCCGCTCGGTCGAAACTGTCGATGCTGGTATGTGCGGCCTCGCCGATGAGCACTTCACCGGAAAGATCGAGTTGCCCTTCGTGTCCCGCGCCGTCCTGTCCATGGCTGAGCTCGGTGACCTGGCCGTCGGGCGGACGGACATCCGCGAACTAGTCGCGGGATGGGACCTCGCCTTCCAGCACGGCGACGATCCGACGGCCACCCGTCCGCTCGCCGAGGGACAGCCGCCGGGTTTGCTGGCGAACGGCCCGGCACGCGCCGTCACTGGCCGTCGCTTCACGGGACGGTCGCTCGACTTCACCTGTGTCCCGGACCAGTACGCCGCCGCCCACTTCCACGCCACCGACCTGGTCGACGCCAGGTGGGATGCCGTGGTCGTGGCGCCGCTTCCGGAGGACCTGCCCAGCGGCGTCTACGGCATCGCGGTCTCGAACGAGCACGGTGAGGACGTCGTCCCGATCAGCGTCGTCCCGAGAGACGCAGACACGCGCAGGAAGGTGGCGGTGGTCCTTCCCACCTTCACCTACCTCGCCTACGCCAACGAGGCTCTGTTCAACGGACTTGACGCCTCGGCGATGACCGATCAGGAGGTCGTGGTTGCCGACGAGGACCTCGCGCACGTCGGTGACCTCTCCTACGGGTTGTCGATGTACGACCATCATCCCGACGGCAGTGGCGTGATGCTCTCGGCGGCTCGCCGCCAGATCGTCAACATGCGTCGGGGCTACCGGATGTGGATCGTCGATGCGGGTCGGGCGTTCTCCTCCGACATGTACCTGCTGGAGTGGCTCGCCCGCCGCGGCATCGACGTCGACGTGATCACCGACCACGAGCTGCACCTTCGCGGCGCGGACTACCTGCGGCCGTACGCCGCGGTGATCTCGGGCTCACATCCCGAGTACACCTCCGAGGAGATGCTCGATGCGCTGACGTCGTACCGCGACGGCGGCGGGGGCCTGCTCTACCTGGGAGGCAACGGTTGGTACTGGGTGACCGGCGTCCTCAGCGATCAGCCGCTGGTCGTCGAGATCAGGCGTGGTCAGGCGGGGGTGCGGTGCTGGGAGTCTCTGCCCGGCGAGGTCACCCTGATGTCGACCGGACTGCCCGGCGGCTTGTGGCGCCACCGCGGCCGGCCACCGCAGCAGTTGGCAGGGGTTGGGTTCGCTGCTCAGGGTTGGGGCCGGTCGGAGCCCTATCACCCGACCGAGGCCGCCAAGGATCCCGAGCTGGCGTGGCTGATGGACGGCGTCGACGAGGACCCGATCGGTGCCTACGGCGCTGTGATGGGCGGCGCGGCTGGCGACGAGATCGACCGTGTCGATGTCTCCTTGGGCACCCCGCCCGGGGCAGTGGTGCTCGCTTCGTCACGAGGGCACTCGAACTTCTACCAGCGGGTGGTGGAGGAGATCGCGATGAACCTCCCGGACCACGGGGGCGGCGAGCAGGACCCAGAGGTCCACGCGGACATCGTGTACTTCCAAACGCCGGAGGGCGGCGAGGTTTTCTCCACCGGATCGATCGCGTGGTCGGGCTCCCTTCTCCATGCCGACGGCGACAACGGGGTGTCCCGAATGACGGAGAACGTCATCCGTGCCTTCGTGGGCCGGCGGGGCGGGTCGCTGTGAACGAGCAGCCGGTTGAATTCGCGCCGCTGCTGGTCGCAGCGGGCATCACGAAGAGCTACGGCGCCAACGTGGCCCTTGCGCCGACCGACTTCACCGTGGGCGCCGGGGAAGCGGTCGCAGTCCTGGGTGAAAACGGAGCCGGCAAGTCGACCCTCGCCAAGATCCTCACCGGCGCGACACGCCCTGACGGTGGCACAGTGAGCGTCGCCGGGCACGAGGTCGCACCCGGCTCACCGCGCGACTCGCTGCACCGAGGTATCGCTCTCATACCCCAGGAGCTCGCCTACGTGCCGCAGCTCACCGTCGCCGAGAACATCATGCTCAACCGGCTGCCGGGACGTCATGGACTGACGTCTCGTCGCGCGGTCGTGGCCGCGGCCACGGCACTGATGGAACGGCTCGGCCTCTGGGTCGACCCGCGCATCCCCATGGCACGGCTCGGTGTCTCGGACCAGCAAATCGTCGAGATCGTCAAGGCTCTCGGGCGGGAGTCGCGGCTGCTCATTCTCGACGAGCCGACTGCCGCACTGACCGAGGACGAGGCAGCCCAGCTCTACCGCCTTCTGGGGGAGCAGCGCTCCCAGGGAATCGGCGTCGTCGTGGTGTCCCATCACCTCGACCAGGTAAGACGATTCGTGGACCGCGTCGACGTCTTTCGGGATGGCGCTCGAGTATTCAGCGGCCCCCCGGCCGGCCCTGCGGACCTCATCGCGCACATGCTGGGACCGGGCGCCGAGGACGCAGGATCGGCCCGTCGTACGGCGAGGCCCGGACCGTCGATCCTCGAGGTTGTCGGGTGGACCACTCCAGGCCGTTCTGGTCTGCAGGACGTGTCGATCACGGTGCGGCAGGGTGAGGTCGTCGGGCTCTACGGGCTGCGCGGCTCCGGTACCACCGCGCTCGCCGAGGGACTCGGCGGGCGTCGGCGCGACGTGAGCGGAACCGTGACGATCTCAGGACGGAGCCGGCCCGGCATCACAAGCCCGCGTGCGGCGATTCGGGCGGGCATCGCCTACGTGCCCGCGGATCGCAAACGTGACGGACTGGTCCTTGCCCAGCCGATCCGCACCGCCACCGCGATGCTCGTGCTGGGCCGGATCGCCCGATGGGGCCTGCTGAGCGCCAACGCGGAGCGGGCGATCGCGAGCGCCTATGCGGGGCGTTTCCGCTTGAGGCACTCATCACTGGACCAGCCGGTCGGCCAGCTCTCCGGGGGCAACCAGCAGAAGGTGCTGCTGACGAGCAGGCTCGCGACCGACCCCCGGGTGCTCGTGGCGCACGAGCCCACCCGCGGCGTCGACGTCGGGGCGCGGCGCGAGATCCACGACGCGCTGCGGGCCCTCTCCGACGCGGGGACTGCGGTCCTCGTCGTCACCTCGGACGTCGAGGAGGTCGTCGACGTCAGCGACCGAGTGCTCGTCATCCGCGACGGCCGGATCGTCGGTGAGCTGATCGGCGACCACATCACCCAGGACAACGCCGTTCACCACGCGGCCGCATAGGAGATGACGTGACCACACAGATCCAGAAGTCCTCCGCGCCCGAACACGACTTTCCTGCGCCGACGATCAGCCCCGCGCGAGGGGCCCGTGGGGCTGCGCTGAGAGCAGGAGCCGTCCAGTCGCTGGGGATCGCCGGCTTCCTGCTCGTGCTGGTCCTGGTGTTCTCGGCGTCGACCCCGAGATTCCTGACCGGGGACAACCTGGTGGGGATCCTCGCCAGCGTCGCGTTCATCGGGGTCGTTGCCCTCGGGCAGACGGTGGTGATCGTCGGCGGGGGATTCGACCTCTCAGTTGCCGGTGTTGCCCCGCTGTCGGCGGTTGTCTACGCCCAGCAGGTCAACGATGGCCGTGCCGTCGCGGTCGCGCTCCTGTTGGCACTCATGACCGGTGCCGTCGTGGGCGCGGTCAACGGCTTGATCGTCACCAAAGGTGGAATCAACCCGCTGATCACGACGCTCGGCATGCTGTCCGTCTCCGGCGGAGTGGCCTTCACTCTCGTCGACGGACAGAGCGTCCCCATCGAGAACTTCTCGGCCGGCTTCATGGCCGAGACGAACCTTCTGTGGGTACCCAACCAGGTCTGGCTCTTCGTCCTCGCAGCGCTCGCGCTTGCCTTCGTCCTGCGTTTCACGGTGTACGGCCGCTCGCTCTACGCACTGGGCGGCAACAAAGAGGCCGCACGACTGGCGGGGATGCGGACCGACGCACTTGCGATCAGCACCTACGTCGCCAGTGGGTCCTTCGCGGCGCTCGGCGGCGTGATCCTGGCCAGCCAGTTACTGGCGGGCGACGGCAACCTCGGCAAGGACGCGGCGCTCCTCTCGGTCGCAGCCGTCGTGCTCGGCGGCGGGTCACTGCTCGGCGGAGCCGGGGGAGCACTGGGAACTGCCGCCGGCGTACTGGTGCTCGGCACGCTCGCCAACGGTCTGACCCTGATGCACGTTTCGACCTTCTACCAACAGATCGCCACCGGGGTGGTGCTCCTGGTGGCTGTTGGCTTCAGCCAGCTCCGGGGCGCTGTCAGCGGAGGCGTGCGATGACTTCCGACGGCACCCTGTCGCGGACCAACCCTGGAGGACCAATGCACATGCAAACCAACACGAACGGATCAGGTGGGCCCCGGCGGCGCCGGCTCGTAACGGCGGCGTTGCTCGTCGTCGCGGTCGTTGCTGCCGGCTGCGCATCGGATGCCGACGAGGACGGCTCGGGGGACGGCCCGCTGGCGGGCACGACCATGGCGTACACCAACGCCACGGACGCGGCGCCGCTGTACGTGACGATGCGGGACGGAGTGAAGGCAGCCGCCAAGACGACCGGTGTCGATATCGAGACCTACGACAACAAACTGGACGCGGCCACGGTGTCGCAGAACGCGACCCTGATCGGTCAGAGCAAGCCCGACTTCGTGCTCTCCTACAACCCGGTCGAGGGCGTCTACGGCTCGATTGAGCGGATCTACGAACGGGCGGGTGTCCCTTGTATCGCGGTCAACACCCCCGGCAAGGACTACTGCCAGTGGTTCAACCTGAGCAACCCCGAACTGTGCACCGACACCGCGAAGGCCGTCGGCACGGTGGCCAAGGAGCGCGGATGGACCGGCAAGGACACCACCGTGCTGCTGGTGAATGCGGCCAGCTTCGGCGAGCAGATCAACAACTGCAATGCCTACTTCTACAAGGAGATCACCCAGTGGATCCCCGGGCTCGAGACCATCGATGAGGTGGGCGACCTCACCACCACTACCTCCACGCTCGGCGACTCGATGGTCCAGGTGGATGGCCAGGCCCAACGAGGGCCGTCGTACGACGCCGTCCGGCGTGCACTCTCCGGCATCTCCGAAGGCCGCAACCTTGTCGTCTACTCGGTCGCTGACGACTCCACGCTCGGCGCCTGGCAGGCCGTGGACCAGTCGGGGCGGGCAGACTCGACTCTGACTGCCGGCCTCGGCGGATCCGCCGAGGCCCTCAAGGAACTGCGGTCGAACCCGAGCTGGGTGGCCCAGGGCGACATGTTCATCGGACACTGGGGCCAGTACCTGATGGCCATGGCCGCCGCCATCGACAACGGAGTCGAGCTCCCCTTCCAGACGCTGGCGCCGGAAGCCGTCCTCACCAAGGACTTCTCGGTGGCAGAGTCGATCGTGGCACCAGTGACCGACTACTACCGGGCCGGGGAGAAGGACGCCTTCCAGCTCCCGCCGCTAGTGCCCGTCGCGCCGGGCGAGACGGTCTTCGGCGAGGAGACAGTCGGCAACGACTACCTCGCCGACACCGGCGTGCTCCAGCTGTTCGGGAACGTAAAGGACCTTGAGTAGATCGAAACCGATCGGGTGGGGACCGACGTGCTGAGCGTCGTTCCCCACCTCGTGGAGGTCTGGTCCTTGAGCATCCGGTCATTGCGCCGGCGACGGCCGCGCGGGGTAGCGGAACCGTGTCAGTGAGACCGCGAAAGAGTGCCCTCGCCTGGGGCGACTGGTCCGCTCTGTCCGCAATGAGTCCGCAAGCCGACGCATACGAGCCCTTCTACGCCAACGTTGCCGCGAGTAGGACCGCAACCGGTCAGTCGTCGTCGAGCTCGTGTCGAGCCGGGTGGTGATGCAGTAGGCGCCGGGGGCGCTTGTCAGAGCTGTGTTCGAGGTAGACCCCGAGATCGATGGCCCCACTGCGGGCGTGAAAGCGACGCGCGAGGGCCGAGGAGGACATTGGGACTGAGACGCGCAGCGACGACCTGGCGGGTGGTGTCGCCGCGGTGTCACGACGGTGGACTGCTGTGCTCGCGTCAATTGCAGGCAAGGTGAGTTGGGGCCAGCAGACCTCAGATTGCGTCTCGCTGCCACCAGGGTCAGCGGCTCGGCTTCGTTAGCTGGCCGGCGGATTGGCGCGTAGGTGGGACTCACTAGCTAGCCGGCGGGTCTCTGTGAACTGCGAGCAGGCGCTGATGATCTGGTCCAAGGTTAGTCACATCGACTTGACGTCTACGCTCACCACACTATTCTTGGAGACAGAGGAACTAACGTCTTGCCCGAACAAAGGTTCGGCCAAGGCTACGAGTTGCACGCATCGCGTAGGGAAAATGTCCCAGCAAGTGGGGGCATTCGTCCAGGCGTCGAGCCCTAGAGGCAGGACCGTGAGGTTCAGGCGGACAACATGTGCATTGCTGGTTTCTTGCGAGGTTACGTCCAACCAGAGGCGTAATCGTCCTAACGGCGCAAGGAGCTTCGGTATGTCCAAACCTGTGATGGTGCACGACGTCGTACTAGGTGACGTCATGGCTGCAGCAGAAGTTGCTGACCATTCAAGGCCCATGGAGACCGAATCTCCGAAGCGCCCCCAAGTCATGAGCGAGGCTGGGGTAACCAACGTGTCGCCCCAGCCGACGCCCATTGGTCTAGACTCTGCGATCGCTCTCTTGGCGCGCACGGTTCAGGACCTGGAGGCGCGTGGGCGTAACGCGTCTGCTGCTGGTGTCTCCGCAAGGATGCTCCAAACGGAGCCAGGCTTCCGGGTGAGCGCCCTCGGACTGCCGAACTTTCGCGCGTTCCTCGGTGCGGCGCAGCTCCAAGGCATTGTGCACGTGCACAAGCCAGCGGGTGCTACCGATGTGGTTATTTCAAGCGGTCCACCAGACTCTGCTGGCTTCGGTGGCGGCGCGCCGGATCGCGGCGAGGACCAGCCCCCTGTATCGCGGCCGCCCCTTGCTTCAGCCGTGGCCAGTAAGGGGCGATGGCTGCGTGCCGACCTCTGGCGGGCGCTGACGGACTTCTCCGATACCCGATACGCCTACTCGCCTCGGACGCGAACGACCTTTGCCATCGACCCAGATCCGGGAACGGCTGCCGCCCTCGGAGGTGGAGACTCTCTGGACCTCCCCGCCATGACAGGGGAAGAGCAAAAGCGATGGGTCTCGGCGTTCGTCACGACATGTGCTCCCGTCGGGCAGCGCGAGCGGTTGCATGAACTTGCCGAAACTGCTGAAGGCGTCCGCGCTTTCACTGACGAGGCATTGACGACACCGGAGGTTAGAAGGCGATGGGGGCGTTTCCTCCGAGAGCACACCACTGCTCGTGCCCAGACCTGGGCGGAGGAGCAGAGCATCCCCTTTTCTGACCTGCTCGACCCGGTACGGCCAGATCCGCGGCCAGTTGCAGTCGCAACACCTGAGCCGGCGGCCCCCGAAGTCGCCCCCAGGACCGCCGAGGAAGAGCTGCGCAGCGAGATTCTCGCGGTGCTGTCTCGACTAAGCCTCGAGGAACTGCTGGTGCTCCGGATCCCGGCCAAGTACGCGCTGCTCCGGTGAGCTGAGTGGCCGGCGACCTTCGTCGGCTGGTTGACGATGCATCCACCACCTACGCGGAGGACGGCAAATCCACCGGCCGCCATCATCCGCTCGGACACAAGATCCCGAAGACTGTCAGTTTCCAGCATTCGGGGACGGCTGTCCCGCTCCCTCGTGGCGGCGACGGCCTCGAACGATTGCAGTCGGCCATGAAGGCGCCGCTGCTCAACATCGACCCGACGCACGTCGGCTCGATCTGGCGCGCCCTGCTCGTTGCGCCCGGACTGGCACTCGCGTTGCCGACGCCCAGCACCTCCGAACTGATCGAACGGGACATCGCGATCCCGCCAGCTGACCACGGCTTGGTCCGGCATTTCGCACTTGGTGCCGTCCTCAAACCGAGCGCAGAGAAGATGTCTGAGTCTGGCGCTGTCGTTGCCGCCAGGTTCGCGGCCGCGGCCAACCTCACCGTCTTGATCGACCCCGCGCACAAGGGACGCGCAGCCGACGCGTGGGTGGAGGTCGAGTGGAAACTGAGCGCTTCAGCCATGGCTGGATGGATGGCGCGCCAACTCGAGAAGGCTGGCCCTGCAGCGGTTGAGCGGATCGGTACCGCGTCACTCGCGCTGTTGATTCACCCTCACCGCGCTGGCGTCGCGGGGCCAGAGGAACTCGTTCGACTTGCAAACTATGCCGCCGCTTTCGGGTTCAAGTTGACCACGCATGTACTGGACCGCTCGAACTTCGAGGCGGTTCGGAAGTCCCTTCAAGGGAAGCCTCCGAGCGCCATGGTTGTTCTCGGGCCAAGCGACGACACCACCAAGATGCTCGTCGCTGCCCAGAGTTTCGATGCGCTTCGACGCTCAATGATCCTCGACGTCCTTGAGCCCGAGGAACTGATCGACACGGTCGCCACAGGGATTGCAGGGCTGGCGGGCATCAGTCCTGGGTTCTATCGAATCGGGGATACGGCTGACGAGATTGCTGTTGACGTTCTTGCCACACCACCTGTCACTAATCCGGTCGCCTGCTACCACGACGAACGCGAGCGTTGGTACCTGCGCGACGGCGAAACGGGATTGTGGTGGACCCGCGACACGGCTGGGCACGCCGGCACTGTCTTCAAGACCTACACCCGGTCCGGAGGACAGCTCGTGCACGCCCATGACCACGACGCAGACGGACAGGTCATCGAGAAGTTCAAGGGCGCGACAGGACTGACGATCAATCTTGCCGAACTCCACAGCTGCCAAGAACCCGCGCGTCACGTTCGGTGACGAAAACCTCGTTGTCGACGACCATTCGCGCGCGAATGGTGCACGCGGGCCCGCTGATCTGATGCCTAGTTATTGAGGCGTCCGCTGCCTCACGCAGTTGCAGCGGGAGCGATCCGTACCCGCGAGCGGCTTCACGCGCTGGAGGTATGGACCTGGTGCGGACAGGGACCGGTCCCAGCCGAATCGGCCGGATCGCCATGCCCTTCCTCGCTGCCCGATGGAGGACCGCTCCGCCCGTCCTCAGTCCCACGGCTCGTTGGTCCGGGATAGTGACTTGCGTCTGAACGCCCGTTATAACCGAAAACCGTCGTGTCTTCACGCGCGTGCCGGCTGGGTGTGAACCGGGACGACGCCATGAGATCCGAGAGGGCCAGGCGGCCCCTTCTCCTTCAATCACGGCTCAACCCGTTGCGTTGATGCCGATCATTGGGCATACGTCGGCGATTGGTCCTGTCGGTCGTCGTCAAGGATCTCGCAGCTGTCGAAGTACTCGTCAGAGTCCCGCGACGAGAGGTACTGGAGATGACTGGCTTGATGAACAGCAAGGAATTGGCTGCCTACCTGGGCGTGCCCCTGCAGACGATCTACAAGTGGCGCACGACCGGCGGTGGCCCACGTGCCATCCGCCTCGGCAGGTCACTGCACTGGAGGGTCGATGAGATCGAGCGTTGGCTCGATCAGCGCACCGAGACCGTACGCGAGATCGGTGTGCGGTAGCCGTGGCCAGTATTCAGAAGAGGGTCTCCGGCGGGAAGGTGACCCACCGCGTGCGGTGGCGTGACCCGGCTGGGCGACAGTTGTCACGGTCCTTCCCGACACTGGCTCTGGCGCGCGCGTACCAGTCGACTGTCGAGGCGGACCTGCTGCGAGGGACCTATCTCGACCTCGGCCGCGGGCAGATGACGCTGGGGGAGTACGCCGCTGAATGGCTGGCGGTACAGACGTTTGGCCTCACCACCAGGGAGCGCCGAGAGCACGACCTCAGGCTGCACATCCTGCCGGCCTTGGGGCATCACCGTCTGACCGCGGTCAGGCCGACAGTCGTCCAGGCGTGGGTGCGCGGGCTTTCCGAGCGCCTCGCTCCGCAGACGGTCCTCCTGTTGCTGCGCCTACTCTCGTCGATCATGGCCGCGGCAGTCGATGACGACCGAGTCCTCAAGAACCCCTGCAAGGCAGCGTCCGTGCGAGTTCCTCGACCCGACGCCAAGCCGTACGTGCCGTGGACGCCCGAGCAGATCGCGGCGCTGCAACGTGAGCTTCCCGAGCGCTATCGGTTGGTGCTTACCTTCGCCACCGGCCTGGGCCTGCGCCAGGGAGAAATCTTCGGCCTCGCCGTCGACGACATTGACTTCCTCCGGAGAGTGGTCACAGTTCGCCGGCAGGTGATCATCTTTCGGAACCAGCGAATGTTCGCGCTACCGAAGGGTCGGAAGGTCCGGACCGTGCCACTACCGAGCAGCGTGGCGGATCAGATCGCAGCGCACCTGCAGAGGTATCCCGCCCGAGAGGTGACTCTTCCGCTGTGCGTCCCCCGCTCGACGCTCGAGACTGCCCGCTTGCTGGTGACGACGATCGAAGGCAACGCCCTCAATCGCAACTGCGTGAACGCGCATGTCTGGAAGCCGGCGCTGGGTCGCGCTGGTCTGCCGCTGTCTCGCGACTTCATGACTCACGGTGGTCGGCACTTCTACGCGAGCCTGCAACTTGAGCACGGCATCAGCCCGCGCGCCCTTGCCGACTACCTGGGGCACTCTGACCCCGCCTTCACGATGCGGGTCTACGCCCACCTGATGCCTGAGGCGGGAGCCAAGGCGCAGGCTGCTGTCGACGCGGTGTTCAACGGCATCTCCGCGGCCCAATCCTATTGAGGTGGGCCAGCAAAGGGGCACTACTTCGATGCGGGCAACGCTCGCCGGCCGTACTGCCTTCCGCCCAGTTTGACGCGCGCGCTCAACGTCGTGGATCTGCGTCGCAACGGCGGGAGTCGGCAAGCGGCTGCCGTCGGCCTCACCTACAGTTCTGCGGTGGCCATCGACGAATGGGACGCAGGAATCGTCGCGAAGTTGAAGCGCGCTCTCCAATTGCGCGACGAGTTGAAGAAGGAGCAGTTGCGGCTCCGCGGCGAGGGTCTGGACCCTCGCAAGTACGAATCGCGGTCGAACCCGTCGGATGCGACGAATCCTGAGGTTCACATGGAGTGGCGACTGACAGCTGCTCCGGACCGGGTGCCTTTGGAGTTCTCGGCGCTGCTGGGTGACGTGATCCAGAACTTGCGGGCGTCCCTGGACTACGCCACATGGGCCGCAGCTTCGCCAGGTGCACGGAAGCACAACGCGCCGCAGGTGTCCTTCCCGTTGCACAAGAAGAAGCAGGAGTATCTGGACTGGCTAAGGAGGAAGTCGGCATGGTTCAACGCCGACACTCTGCGGGTCATCGAAGCGGCGCAGCTGTACCACGCGCCGGCGGACCAACTTCATCCGTTGCGGATCTTGCAGGTGCTGTCGAACACCGACAAACACCGTCTGTTGAACGTCGTTGACCATGCGCACATCGACCTAGGGATCTTCATGGACCCGATGCCGCCGGACTACGACTGGTGGGCCGCTGAGGGGCCTGTGAACGTTGGGGAGACACTGGCAAAGCTCTCGTTCCCGAGACCCCTGAAGGGTGGCTGGATTGATGTTTCGCCGTCGTTCGGATGGTACGAGTGCGTGGCGTTCGAGGAGCCGGGCGAGGACGTCCGGTGGCTCCGAATCGACGAGATGATGAATGCGGTCTGCTCGTTTACGGTCGACATCGTGTCCTATCTGTCGGGAGCGCGGCTGGGGCTGACGAGTCAGGACTCGGAAAACCTAGAAGAGGCGCTCGAGATGCAGGCGGGCGTTGCTATCGCGACCGAGGAGACGCCCGTTGAATACCCCGGATAACTACGTGGGCGCAGACTCTGTGCCTTGCAGCACCGGCGCAGGGTCGACTAGGTCCATGAGGACGGTGACGGCGAGGAGGAGCGCCGAGGCACTGACGCAGCACTTGGTCTTCATCGTCTCGGCGCCGCCCTTCTCGAACGGATAGCGCGCGATCCATGCGTCTTCCAGGAGTGCGACGAATCGGTCCTCCCAGTCCTTTGTCTCACGATCTCCACGGCGCTGCTCGTCGAGGTCGAGCAGCTTCCGGAGGTCGTGACCGTTGCCCGGCCAGTCGGGATTCGGCGTGAGGTTCGCCGTCTTCAGCGCGAGCTCGACAGTGTGGTGGGCTCCATAAACGATCGGTCGGGCGAGCCACCAGCCGTCGCCTTCGTCTTGGATGCCGTCCGCTTGGTCGACAAGCACCATCAGCGCTTCGAGATGCTGGTCGCGAACTTCGATCCACTTGGAGCGCTTGTCGGAGAAGAACGGACGGTTGAGCGAGAGGCAACACGAGTCAGCGGCGTGCTCTTCGCCGTCGTCGTCGAAGAAGATCCGGTCGAGCGGGGGTAACACGGTCACGTTTGTCACTCAACCACGTTCGGCGAGCCAGTTCTGGGCAATGGGGACTGGTGCACGATCTGACGGCAGGACCACCTGCCACCCTTTCGCCACTTAGGGCAGGTCGCTGATCTGTTGCTTCTGTCGACGCAACGCTTCCTTCAATGAAGTTCTCGGGCTGTTTGCAAGGACTCGATCCAAGGCACCAGCCTTATGCGGTGAGGACCCGTCGAAGTCCGACAGCCGGGTTCGTGACGTGTCCGGGTCGTCTGGCCAAGCAGATGAGTACACGAGCAGCAGCGTTGCCAACATGGCTTGCGGATCAGAACTAGCGGCTCCTCCCAGAATCGATCCTGCACGATCCCGATCGCGTCGCCTGAATCTCGAAACTCTCGGGCCGAGGACCCGAAGCCAGCCCTGTGGTGACCGACAAAGGTCGAGAACCTCAAGTGCAACTACAAGCTGATCGCTGTGGCTCAGCGCTCGGAAAGCGTCGGTGACCGCAAGAGTCCGGACGACTGATCCGGCTACGTTGAGCGATGCGACCGACAGGTCAGCGTGCTTGGCAACTTGGCTCGCAGCAGCCATTCGAGCGGGCGACGCCGACCAACTCATGCCGTCATTTGAGGCGATCTCCTGGGCTCCTCTATCCAGGAGCGCGGAAGGTTCAGCAAGCGCGCGGGAGAGCGACGCGGCAAGGGCGATCATTGCGGCAGTTGAGGCCCATCCGGCGCCGACGTGGTCGAAACGATCGGGACCTATGTACAACCTCCACCTACGCGGATGAAGGATGGCAACCCGGACGAGCGCCGGCGGTGGAAGACGGCCGGAGTTCTGTGCGACCTCGTGTCGCCGCAACGATTCTGCTGTCGGATGGACAACGTGTTCGGACAAAGCTGAGTACGCCTCGTCGTAGAGCAAAGACGCGAGATTCCCGCTCGAGAACGGCGCCTTGGTATCAAGCTCACGGCAGATTGTCTGCAGGTCCGCAAGCTTTCGGACTTCTGACAGGTCCGAATCCAGTGGCCCTTGGATCATGCGGACCTCCTTCAGCAGATCGAGTCCAGGATGCACATCCCCGACGACGATGCGCTCGAGGAGTCTCCGAGCTGGCGCGGCTTGGCGCTTGAGCAATCGATCGGCGAAGTCGTGGTCCCCGTAGGCAAGATACGAGCCGACCAGGCTGGTCTCGATAACCGATCGTGCGATCATCGCGGATGCTTCCGGGGCGATTCTTTCGATGCTCGTCATCTCATTGGTTAGGTGCGCGCACCGGATGAGAGCCAGCTGCGCAAGTCGAAGTGAGGGCTCGGACTCGGGGATGTATCGGTTGTACAGCCGGGTCAATGTGCGACGAACTTCGGCTCGCTCCGCCCAGGTCGCAGGCGGTCCAGCCAGCGGTCTTTCGCCGGACTTTCGAGCAAGGAAGACCGCAAAGTTCATGGGTTTGCCCATGTTGAGCACCGTAACGGCCGTGACGCTTCGCCGCGGGAGGAAGCAGGCGTTCAACGCAGGCGTCACGCCGAGGGTGGCCCTGCCACCTCCACTATTCGTGACCTTGCGTCCTTCCGCTGCCATCGCGTCCATCAGAGGAGAGTCCCCTGGGGTTGGACGGACACCACCGACCCATCCATCTGAATCTCCGCCGCCAACGCGCGCCACAGCGGCCCGTCGCTACTGTGTTGCAGTGCCGATTCCAAAGCTCAATCAACCGAATCGATACGCAGGCGAAAGGGCCAGCGCATTCTCAAGCGGCGGCCCGCTTCGAGTTCTCATCGACCTCCCACCTGACCGACGCCAGGTCGAACCGAGCCAATGGGAGGGCCCGACGGCCGTGCCCCCTGAGGAACTGCTCTGGTCACTCTGCCAAGGCGCAACCGAGATCGAACATCACTGGATCGCACAACCCGGAGAGAGCGGCGCTGGTTCACTGCACTTCCAGGATCCTGACCCGAGCAACGACGACTGGCCGTTCGTCATGTCACGGGAAGACGGTTCCCGGTGGCTCGGCGCAATCCCGTCCTACCGCCAGCTCGAAAGCCTCGCCAGCGCGGACCCCTCGAGGGCCTTGGAGACCTATGCGAAGGCAGCGCTGTCGATCAATCTCCGCGCGCATATCACCGTCACTGATGACTCACGTTTACTCGACCTGGATGGCTTCTACGCCCACAGCATGTCAGCGGCGACCCCCGCTGATGCCCTCGCCGTCGTTGGCCTCTACTTACGTAAGGACGATCCATTTCTCGGAGCATGGGCGCCCAACGTTGGTTTGAGGTTCGGTGGCCACTTTGCAGCCTGGGTTGCCGTGCGGTCCCAGATCCCGAGCGGGTGGCGGTGGAGTGCCGCCCTCGTGCAGCACGGCTCAGCCACTGCAAACGACTACACGACGCTGCTTCATGGGTCGTTCTTCGAGCGTCTTGTCCGCATGCTCAAACATCGGGACAACATCCACCGCGCCGTCCTCGAACGAGCCGACAACAAGACCGGCAACGATGCCACCGAGGCGCTCGACACGCTCATGTTCAATGTCGTCGGCGCATTCGACGCTGCGGCGATCGCAGCCCACTTGGGCGCGGGTCTGCCGATGTCTGAACGCCGCCAGGCTGGATGGCAGTCAAAAGACTGGCGCAAGAGGCTCTGCTCGCCTCAACTGGACCAGATGTTCCACAAGAACAAGCCAGCACAGGACCTGTTCGCTGTCTGCCGACTCTTCCGGAACACCATCCACGGAGCCGGCCTCAGTTCGATGGTCGCAGCGCGGGCAGGCTGCCGAGAGACACTTGTGCAACTCCCACAGGCTGACGCGAGCGAGGTCGTCGACCGCCTCGCTCGGCTTTCAAACGCAACAAACTGGGGGATCGACGACCGCGTCCGCGGCCAGCTGTACGTCGACCCAGCTCAACTCGTCGAAGGCCTAGTACCCCACATCTTCTCGACCCTGGAACAGATACTCGAGCACACACCGTTGTCGGGTCTGGCGACCAGCGGAACACTCGATGAGGGCATTCCAACGCGCGGCGGTTTCGACCTCAGAACTCGGAGCCGAACGGCCTTGCTGTACGGACTCACACCACCAACCCGTTGATAATTCGGGTCTGCAGAACTCCGGTGTCAGCACCGATCTAGCCCATATCGCCGCCTGCGGCGCGCACCAAGTCCGATGCAGGTCCGCGGCGAGCGATGCGGGCAGACTCAGATTTATGGACCTCTCCGACATGAGCCCACGCGCTCTACTGCAGACGTACGCCCACATTCTCACGGAGCTCAATGATCGCGGCGTCACTCGATCTCGGAACGCACCCGTGGGCGACATAGCTGAGTACCTAGTGCGGATCGCCTACGAGGGCGAGCTCGCCCCACCCTCCGAGAAGAGTTGGGACGTCCGAGCAGGCGACGGTCGCAAGATCCAGGTCAAGAGCCGGCTCGTGGTCGCCGACGCCAGGGGCACTCAGCAGTACTCGCCCTTCCGAAGTTGGGACTTCGACGTTTGCGTATTCGTCACGTTCGACGCCTTCTCATACGGTGTGCTCCAAGCGTTGGAGGTGCCCAGCGCCTCCATTCAAGGGGTCGCTGCAGCAGTGCCGCACGTCGGTGCAACCGCCGCACGGGTGCAGACGAAGACGCCTTTCCTCGCGCTCGACGGGACCGTGGACGTCACACAGAATCTTCGGGCCGCGTTGGATCACCTTGACTAGGTCGGGTTCCCGTACGCGAATCCCGCGTCGCCTCGCCGCATCTGCACTACGCGCGGCGATCCGTCCGTACCTGACGGGCAGTTCGCTCGTCCGCGCTCATGCGGGCAAGTACCCGTGATTCGGATCCTGGTGGCACATAGGCGGAGCGGCGACGCTCAAGCGCTAGGACGTACCACCAAGGAGGGCGGAGGTTGGACTTGCGCCGGTTGTGCTCGCGGCACAGGGCTTGGCCATTGCTCACAATGGTTGGTCCTCCTCGCGACCAGGCGTAGACGTGGTCGGCATCAGTGGCCTTCGCTTTGCATCGTCCCCATGCAAGGAAGATGGCGCCTTCGCACTGGCCTCCGGCGCGGTCCATCACGGCTCGGCGGGCCGCGAACTTGAACCCCCGCCACGGGTCGCGGCGTTGAAACAACCGTGGGCCCCGTCCTGGTAATGGCGCGGCCAAGACGGCGATGCAGCCGCCGATGGCAGCGAGCAGTGGCAACATCGGACGCAAGCCGTCGAGTAGTGGCGCCAGCACCGAGTCGGTCACGCGACCGAGTCTGGCTCGAACTCCCGACGGAATCCGCGGAACGGTGAACACGACGCAGGCCGACGGCTGATGATCGCACCTCGCAGTCGTATGAGTTCCCTCGCTGACGGGCGTTGATCGACTTGTGGCCGCTGTGTGACCTCGCGTAGCGTTTGATCCGTAAACCCGCAGGTCAGAGCTGTGTAGTCCCCACTGCTCCAGGAAGTGAGTGGCGCGCATGACTGAGTCCCGACGGACTGCTGTGATCGGTGCCGGTGTGATGGGGGAGACCCTGTTGTCGGGCCTGATCCGGTCCGGTCGCGCCGTCGACCAGCTGGTCGTCGTCGAGAAGCGCGCCGAGCGCGCCGCCGAGCTCACCGAGAAGTACGGCGTCGCCGTGGTGGCCGAGGTCTCGGCCGCTGCGGCCGCCGACACCGTGCTCCTCGTCGTCAAGCCGCAGGACATGGCGGCCGTGCTCGCCGAGATCGGTTCGTCGCTCCGCCCGGGCCAGTTGCTCGTGTCGCTCGCCGCCGGCATCACCACCGGCTTCATCGAGTCCCACGTCCCCGAGGGCGTCGCGGTCGTCCGGGTCATGCCGAACACCCCGGCTCTCGTCGACGAGGGGATGGCCGCCATCTCGGCCGGCCGGCACTGCGACGAGGGACATCTGGCCGAGGCCGAGGAACTGATGGCGTCGGTCGGCAAGGTCGTGCGTGTCCCCGAGGGCCAGCAGGACGCCGTCACCGCGATCAGCGGTTCTGGTCCCGCCTATGTCTTCTTCGTCGTCGAGGCGATGATCGAGGCGGGCGTGCACCTGGGCCTGCCCCGCACGATCGCCCACGAGCTGGCCGTGCAGACGGTCGTCGGCTCGGCAGCGATGCTGCGCGAGACCGGCGTGCACCCGGCCGTGCTCCGCGAGCAGGTCACCTCGCCCGGTGGTACGACCGCCGCGGCGCTGCGTGAGCTCGAGGTGCACGGCGTACGGGCGGCCTTCCTGGCAGCCCTGGAGGCGGCCCGGGACCGGTCGCGCGAGCTCGGGTCCTAGCCCGGGTCAGGCCACTTCGGCCAGGCTGCGCACGGTGCGCACCTGCGCCCCCGCCTGCGGGCCGTCGTAACGGCCGTGGCGGTCGAGCAGGCGCGCCTGCAGCCCGGCACGCTGCGCGCCGACCACGTCGTGGCGCAGCGAGTCGCCGACCATCAGCGTCGACGCCGGCTCGACCCCGAGGCGCGCGCAGGCCGTGAGGTAGGAGCGGGGGTCGGGCTTCGCGGCCGGCAGCGCGGAGGAGGCGAAGACCGGGACGTCCTTGCGGAGCAACCCGGTGCGGCGCAGTTTCTCGGTCTGGATGGTCTGGTCGCCGTTGGTGAGGATCCCGACGGGAAGTCCCGCTCGACGGGCTCGTTCGATGGCCGCGGCCGCGTCGTCGAAGGCCCGCCAGGCGGCCTGGTAGCACCCCAGGAAGCCAGCGAACACGTCGTCGGCCAGGTCGTCGTCGGCGAGGTCCCAGCCGGGCAGGAAGGCGCGAATCCGCACCCGCCTCTGTTCGCTGTACGTCAGCTCGCGGCGCTGGGCGCGCTCGTAGTGGCGCGCTTCGAGCACGAACCACCGCTCCACGTGGCTCTCCAGCTCGGCCGGCGACTCGGCCAGCCCCAGGCCCGTCAGCCAGGCGCGGAGGCCACGATCGGCCGCTCCGCGGTGGTCGACCAAGGTGTCGTCCAGGTCGAGGAGCAGCGCCTGGAACGTCATGGCGCGAAGTCTGCCAGCGCCCACCGACAGGCGCTGGAAGCGGGGCGCCGAAGAATCACATGGGTGTCATTTCAAGGCCCTGGTCAAGACGACACGCCGACATCCCAAAAGTTTCATGCGTGAATCTCTTCCCCATGCGTCACATCTGGCCCTATTGTCACGCTCAGGCGTCCGCAGATCACGGCTGGGGAAGGCGGTGACGGGCGCGCAGAAAGCGGTGGTTGTCATGGCTCCTTCGTCGCGCGAGCGCACCGAGTCCCTTCCGGACCCCAAGTTCCTCACCATCGCCGAGGTCGCCTCGGTCATGCGCGTTTCCAAGATGACCGTCTACCGGTTGGTCCACAACGGCGAGCTGCCCGCGGTGCGGGTCGGTCGTTCGTTCCGGGTCACCGAGGACAACGTCAACGAATATCTCCGCAAGTCCTTCTACGACGCCGGCTGATCCAGCCGGCCCCGGACCCCGCCGTTGGCCGGGTCCGGGCTCACTCGCGTCATGCGATCTTCATCCCATCTCTCACGCAGATTCACCGCGGTCACGCGGTCACCGATAGGCTGACCGGGTGCTCCGGGGTCTGCCCGGAGCGTCGAACGTTCCGCTGGGCGACGACGCCCGGCGATCTGGAGAGGTTCCACGTGGGTTCTGTCATCAAGAAGCGCCGCAAGCGGATGGCGAAGAAGAAGCACCGCAAGCTGCTGAAGAAGACGCGCGTTCAGCGTCGCAAGCTCGGCAAGTAATTCTGCAGCAAGTGGTCATGCCGCGCGCCTGGTGCGCGTCGGCCTGAACCGAGGAGTCAGTGGGTATGGGCGCCGGTCGCACGGTCCTGGTCACGGGAGTCTCCCGTGACCTCGGACGCACGTTCGCACGGACCCTTGCCACTGACCCCGGAGTCGACCGCGTCATCGGCGTCGACGTGATCCCGCCCCGCGGAGATCTCGGCGACGTCACTTTCGTGCGCGCCGACATCCGCAACCCGGTGATCGCCAAGGTGATCGCCAAGGAGGACGTCGACACCGTCGTCCACATGAGTGTCATCGCGACTCCCGGCTCCGCCGGTGCGCGCGGCACCATGAAGGAACTGAACGTCATGGGGACGATGCAGCTCCTCGCGGCGTGCCAGAAGGCCGAGCAGGTCCGCCAGCTCGTCGTGAAGTCGTCGACCATCGCGTACGGCGCCAGCAGCCGTGACCCCGCGATGTTCACCGAGGACATGGAGCCGCGTCGTCCTCCGCGCACCGGGTACGCCAAGGACGTCAACGAGGTCGAGCGCTACGTCCGTGGCTTCGCCCGGCGCCGCCCCGACGTCCAGGTCACGATGCTGCGCTGCGCCAACGTCATCGGCCCCCGCGTGGTGAGTCCGCTGGCCTCCTACCTCCGCCTGCCGGTCATCCCGACGGTGCTGGGTTTCGACCCGCGCCTGCAGTTCCTCCACGAGACCGACCTGAACCGCGTGCTGCGCCATGCCGTGCTCTCCGACCAGGGCGGCACCTTCAACGTCGCCGGTGACGGACTGCTCATGCTCTCCCAGGCGCTGCGCCGGATGGGTCGCACCAGCGTCCCCATGCCCGGCATCGCCTTCGGCGGCCTCGGTTCGGTCCTCAAGTCGGCCCGCGTGGCCGACCTGTCCCCGGAGCTGGTCGCGTTCCTGACCTACGGCCGCGGCGTCGACACCACCCGGATGCGTGCTGATCTGGGCTTCGAGCCTCAGTACTCGACGGCCGAGGCGTTCGCCGAGTTCATCGCCACCCTGCCGCCGGCGGGCGGTCGCGCGGACCGTGTCCTCGCTGCCGTGGCCGAGCACCTGCCCCCGGTCGACGAAGACCGTCCCGCCCAGCTCACGGTTGCCGGAGACCACGATGGCCGACGCTGACATCATCCCGATCGGTACCCGCGGCCAGCCGGGTCGTGGCGCCGGCGTTCGCTCGTCGTCGGCCGCCCGCGGCCTCGCGGCGAAGAGCGGCGCGAACAAGAAGTCTCCCGCTGCTAAGCCGACGCCATCGGCCCCGGTGGCGGAACCGCCCACCCGCGACACCGACGACGTCATCGCGACCACGCCGGTCGAGGACGAGCCGGTCATCCGGACCGCGTCGCTGCTCGACGACGCTGCCGCCGTACCGTCCGGCCTGGTGGCACCGGCGCGCACCGAAGAGCGATCGTCCAGTCCGCTGGCCGGCATCCCGGTCGGCGACTGGCTCGCGGCGTTCCAGCACGCCAGTCGCGAGCTCTTCGGCGACCAGTGGGAGCCGCAGCTCGCCCGATTCCTGGCCTTCCTCCGTCGACGGCTGACCGGCGACTACACCGTCGACGAGTACGGCTTCGACGAAGAGGTCACCACCCGGTTCTTCCTCGCTGCCCTGCGCCCGATCGCGCAGAAGTGGTTCCGGATCGAGGTCCGCGGAGCGGAGAACATCCCCGCCCAGGGCGGCGCCCTGGTCGTCTCGAACCACTCGGGCACGATCCCGATCGACGGCCTGATGACGATTGCGTCGATCCACGAGCAGACCGGCCGGCACCTGCGCCCCCTGGGCGCAGACCTCGTCTTCCGGCTGCCGGTGGTCGGTGCCCTGGCCCGCAAGGGCGGCGCCACGCTGGCCTGCACCGAGGACGCCGAGCGGATGCTGCGCGGTGGCGAACTCGTCGGCGTGTGGCCCGAGGGTTTCAAGGGAATCGGCAAGCCGTTCTCGGACCGCTACAAGCTCCAGCGCTTCGGCCGCGGAGGCTTCGTGTCCGCAGCCCTTCGCACCGGTGTCCCCATCGTGCCGTTGTCGGTGGTCGGCGCCGAGGAGATCTATCCGCTCGTCGGGAACATCCCGTCGCTGGCCCGCCTGATCGGCGTGCCCTACATCCCGATCACGCCGTTCTTCCCGCTGCTCGGTCCGCTCGGCCTGGTTCCGTTGCCGTCGAAGTGGCTGCTGGAGTTCGGCGAGCCGATCCGCACCGACGAGTACGACGCCGGCGCAGCCGAGGACCCGATGCTGGTCTTCAACGTGACCGACCAGGTGCGCGAGACGATCCAGCAGACGCTCTACAGCCTGCTCATGCAGAGGCAGAGCGTCTTCAGGTGACCCTGGGGGTCACCTGGACTGCGACAACTGCCTGAAACGGCAGTTACTTGATCAGCCCCAGGCCGCCGAGCAGCCCGCCGACGCCGTCGATCAGGGTGCCGGTCAGGGTGTCGTCGTCCCCGTCGTCGTCCGGGTTGCCGTCGACGCCACCGGTGACCGAGTCGACCGTCTTGCCGATGGTGGTCGGGAGATCGATCGGCGCCTCGGGCACGGGGGCCTCGGTGCCTTCGGGCGTCTCGTCCGGCGTCTCGGCGGACTTGCTCGGCTTGTCGTTCGGCTTGGCCGGCGACTTGTCGGTCTTGGTGGGCGACGCCACGTCGGGGATCACGCCGCTGAGCAGCTTGGTGGCCGACTGGAGCGCGAAGTCGGGGATCTGGGCGAGATCGCCGGTGGCGCACTCGGCGCAGGCTTCCCATGCGGCGACGTCGACCTGGCGGACCGTCTGCGTCGCGGTGATCAGGATCGAGCGACTGTCGGCGGGAACGACGGGGCCGAGGGCACCCAGGACGTCCATGCTGTCGGCGGCGAACGCGCGCAGATCGGCGATCCGCTCACCCTTGCCGGTCGTGGCGTAGTCGTCGAGCGTGAACTCGGACGCCTGCTCGGTCTGGTCGGTGAAGTCCTGCAGCGTCGAGGAGATGACCGCGGAGTCGGCGTTGCGGGCCGTCAGTTCGCGCACCTCGTCGAGCCGGGCCTCGGCGTGTGCGAGCAGCGTCTCGGCCTTCGACGCGCCGTCGGGCTGGAGGTTGGTCTGGGCGTTCTCGATCGCACGCTTGACCGGGTAGAGGACGTCGCCCGGAAGTGCGCCCTGCGAGGCCATCGCCATCGAACCGGTGGCCGACACGACGGCGAAGCCGCCGACCAGGGCCGCCAGGCGACGCTCGCGGGAGCCGCGACGCTGACGCGGCGTGAGCCGGGCAGCGAGTTCTTCCTCGACACGGGCGGGCTCGCGCTCGGCAGCAGCGATCAGCTGGGTGCGCAGCGAGGCGACGAAGTCGGGCCGGGCGGAGACGGGCTCCACCGAGCGCAGCGCAGCCACCACGTCGAGCAGTTCGCGATGTCCCTCGGTGTCGCCGGCCTTGCCGGTCACCAGGGCATCGAACTCCTCGGCGCTTCGCGACCAGGCGTTCCCGCGCATCACCATGTCCATCCTCGCGTCAGCAGGGTCCGGTAGACCCTTCGATCCGTACACAGATCAAACGAAGGAACAACAGTGGAAGTTACGCCGACGACACGCCGGTGACTCATCGCGAAGGCGTTCATCGCAGGCCCTCCGGCATCAGCTTGGCAAGGTTGCGGACACCGCGGAGCTGCAGCTGCTTGATCGCGCCGTCGCTGCGGCCCAGGGCAGCGGCCGTCTCGGCGATGCTCATGCCCTGCAGGAAGCGCATGATCAGGCAGTCGCGCTGTTCGTTGGGGAGCTTGGTGAGCGACTCGAGCAGGATCTCGTTGGTCAGACCGGCGAGGACGGCGTTCTCGGGGCCCTCGGTCGAGTCGTCGTGCTGACCCATGTCCTCGGTGGTGAGCTCGAGGCGGGTGCGACCGGCCTTGAAGTGGTCGGTCGCGAGGTTGCGGGCGATGGTCATCAGCCAGGCGCCGAAGTCCTTGCCCTGCCAGCGGAACGACGACATGTTGCGCAGCGCCCGGAAGAAGGTCTCCGAGCAGAGGTCCTCGGCCACCACCACCGACCGGGTGCGGTAGTAGAGGAAGCGGTAGACCGACGACTGGTAGTGGTCGTACAGCAGGCCGAAGGCCTCGGAGTCGCCGCCGCGGGCGAGCTCGACGAGGCCGATCAGTCGCTCGCGGGCCTCGGGCGAGTCCTCCGAGGACGTGGCCAGCGTGGCGTCGCCGTAGGGCGTGGACTCGGGGCTCCGGTCGAAGTCGTCGCCGGGCAGCTGGGGTCCAGCCTCGTTGAGCAACCAGTGGTCGCCGTGGCGGGTTCGGCCGGCCGTCGGCAGCGTGCCGATCCCGGCGAAGGCAGGAGCAGGTTCGAGGGACAGCGCAGTCAGCACAGCGGCGCGCAGGGCTTCGAGCCCACGCGCGGTGCTACTGCTTTCCCAGGACATCCCCGGTCCCCTCCCTGTACCCCCACGGAGCATCGTACGGTGAAACGGCTCTCAGTGTTACCCAATCTGTGGATCTGCTGAGACGACCGATCGGACAATTCCGTGTGGTCAATTCAACGACCGGCACTCGCTCCGGTCGGCCCGATCAGGACAGGTGGCGGCGTACCTGACGGCGTACGACGGCGCCGGCAACGGCCGCGCCCGCGCCTGCCGAGCCCGCGATCAGACCGACCCGGGCCGCCTTGCGGCCGGTCCGGTAGTCGCGGATCCGCCAGCCTTCGGCGCGAGCATGGGCGCGCAGCTTCGCGTCGGGATTGATCGCACACGGGTCGCCCACGACGCTCAGCATCGGCAGGTCGTTGTAGGAGTCGCTGTAGGCCGAGCAACCGGCGAGGTCCAGTCCTTCGCGTTCAGCGATCGCCTTCACCGCGACCGCTTTTGCCGGACCGTGGAGCATCTCGCCGACCAGCTGGCCGGTGTAGACGCCGTCGACGTGTTCGGCAACGGTGCCGAGCGCGCCGGTGAGGCCGAGGCGGCGGGCGATCATGCTGGCGATCTCGATCGGCGCGGCGGTCACCAACCACACCCGATGGCCCTGGTCGAGGTGCATCTTGGCCAGGGCACGGGTGCCGGGCCAGATCCGCTGCGCCATCGACTCGTCGAAGATCTCCTCGCTGATCTCCTCGAGCTCGGCGACGGTGTGGCCCGCGATGAATGCGAGCGCGGAGTTGCGTGCCTCGGCGACGTGCTCGGGGTCCTCGACACCGGCGATCCGGAAGTACGCCTGCTTCCACGCGGCGCCGACGATGTCGCGCTTGGTGAAGAACTTGCGGCGGTACAGGCCGCGCGCGAGGTGGAAGATGCTCGCTCCCTGCATCACCGTGTTGTCGACGTCGAAGAAAGCGGCGGTGCGGTCGTCGGCCGGCAGGGTCAGCGCGCTCTCCACCTCGGCAGCCGCGGCAGCGGCTTCGCCTGCCAGCGTCGAACGCTGCTGCAGGTCCATCCGGCGCGGACGATCGGCAGGCGGGGTCATGGCCCAACCTTAGGACGTCTCGGAGATCCGCCGTCCCCGACGGCCGGCGGTCGTAGGATCGCCCCCATGCCGCTTTCGGAGGCCCCCACCGCGCCCGACGTCGCCGCACTGGTGCGTGCTGCCGCGGTGGACCTGCCGAACCGCCTCGCGATCGTCGAGGCCGGAGGGCGCGGACTGACCTGGGGAGAGCTCGACGACGAGGTCGGGCGGATTGCCACGGGGCTCGGTGCGGCCGGGATCCTGGCCGGTCACCGGGTGATGGTCGCGATGGGCAACCGGCTCGAGTTCGTGGCCTCCTACCTGGGCATCCTGCGCACCCAGGCCGTCGCCGTACCGGTCAACCCGGGCTCCACGCCCGAGGAGTTCGGGCGGATGATCGCCGACTCGGGCGCACGCCTGGTGGTGGTCGACGGGACCTCGATCGACGCCGTCCGGGCCGCGGTCGAGCACCCCGTCGAGGGTCGTACGCCGCCGCAGGTCGTCGCCGTCGACCTCGACGCCCGTCCCGGCGAGCGGTCCTACGACGACCTCCGCGCCGAGAGCGGCCGAGAGGTCCCGCCACTGCTGGATCCGGAGAAGCTCGCGGTCCTGCTCTACACCAGCGGCACCTCCGGGGTGCCGCGTGCCGCGATGCTGACCCACCGGGCGCTGCTCGCCAACGTCGCCCAGGTGGCCGACGTGCAGCCGTCGATGATCCACACCAACGACGTCGTGCTCGGCGTCCTCCCGCTCTTCCACGTCTACGGCCTCGGTGCCGTGCTCGGTGGCGTGATCCGACATCGCGCCAAGCTGGTGCTCGCCGAACGATTCGACCCCGAGGGCACCCTCGACCTGATCGAGGACGAGGCCTGCAGCGTCATCCCCGTCGCGCCGCCCGTGTTCGCCGCCTGGCGGCACGTGGAGGCCCTCGCCGAGCGCCTCGGGCCGGTCCGGATGATCCTCTCGGGCTCGGCGCCACTGGCTGCCGAGGTCATTGAGGAGTTCACCGCGCTCGCCGGGGTCCCGATCCACCAGGGCTACGGGTTGACCGAGGCAGCACCGGTCGTGACCAGCACACTGCTGTCCGCCCGACCCAAGCCCGGTTCGGTCGGCGCCGCCCTCGACGGGATCGACCTGCGTCTGGTCGACGAGGACCACCAGCCGCTGAGCGGAACCGAGACCGACGACCCGGGCGAGATCCAGATCCGTGGCGCCAACCTCTTCAGTGGCTACTGGCCCGACGGGTCGGACGGACCCGCGGCCGACGGCTGGTGGTCGACCGGGGACGTCGGCTTCCTGGACGCCGACGGCGACCTGTTCCTGGTCGACCGGGTCAAGGAGCTGGTGATCGTCTCCGGCTTCAACGTCTACCCGAGCGAGGTCGAGGCCGTCATCGACGAGGTCGCCGGTGTCCGTCAGTCCGCGGTGGTCGGTGCCCCTGACGAACGCACCGGCGAGGCCGTCATCGCCTACGTCGTCGTGGACGACCCGGCCGCCGACAGCGAGTCGCTGGTCGACGCGATCAGGGCGTCGTGCACGGAGCGGCTGGCGGCGTACAAGCGACCGGAGCGGATCGACGTCGTCGAGGCCCTGCCGCGCACGATCACCGGGAAGATCCGCAAGGGCGTCCTGCGCGGCGAGCAGCGCCGCGCCGCCATGGGGCTCCTCGAACCGTGAGCGGTCCGCGCATCACCCTCTACGGCCGCCCGGGCTGTCACCTCTGCGACGACGCACGCGTCGTGATCGAGGCGATCTGTGCGGAGACGGGGGAGTCCTACGAGGAGTTCTCCATCGACGACGACCCGGCGCTCGGCGACCGCTTCGCCAACGAGATCCCGGTGACGTTCGTCGACGGAAAGCAGCACGACTTCTGGCGCGTCGACCCCGAGCGGCTGCGGCGCGCGCTGCGCGGGTAGCCCTCCTCCCGGAGACCGGCGAGCGCCGCGACTATCCTCGGGCGCACCATGCTCCCACTCGTTTCGCCGCGCAGCCGCCGGGTCGGCATCGCGGCCGGAGCGCTCGTCGTCCTCGTCGTGCTGCTTCTCAGCCCTTCGTTCGGCCGCGCCGTACCGACCAACAACTACCGGCCGCTGATCACCACCGACGCCATCGAGAGCGGCTGCTACCCACTGCCCGGTGACGCGAAGCTCGACGGCCTCGCCTACCAGGTGCGGTGGGACGAGGACACCGAGACGCCCGCTGGCGAGCGACGTCACCTCTACGGGCAGTACGACCTGGTTGAGCGGGACGAGGCGCAACGCCTGTTGGTGGCGGCCTTCACGAAGGTGGGTTTCGAGGAGACCGGTTCCCGGGAGCTGACCACCAACGGCGTCCCCACCGTCGACGTCGCGCTCACCAAGGGGCAGGAGCAGGTCACCATCTCCGTGTCCGAGCTGCCGGACGTCGATCCCGACGCGCTGGTCCGCGGCGACTTCGTCCTCGATCTGCCCGTCGTCGCCAGGGCGAAGGACGACCCTGTCTGCGGCTTCCCCTCCTCCACCAAGCGGTGGGCCGAGGAAGGCAAGAAGCGAAGGGAGCCGGACCGGTGACCCGGTTCCTGCTCACCGTCCAGGACCGGCTGCCGCGCCCCGAGGTGCTGCTCGGCTGGATGGTCGTGGCGCACGTCGTCCTCAAGCTGCTGATCTTCCCGCTCGTCATGCACGCCGCGCCGGTCGGCGACGAGTCGGCGTACCTCAACGGCGGGCGCGCACTGTCCAACCTGCTGCGCGACTCGTTCGCGCTCACCTCGCCGGACTCGGCCGAGCTGGAGCGCAACGTCGTGGCGTCGGGGTGGTTCATGCCCGGCATGCCAGTGGTGATCGCGCCGGTCTACCTGCTGTTCCCCGACGCACCGCTGTGGCTGGTGCGGGGCTACCTCGGTCTCGTCACCCTGGTGCTCTTCATGGTCGTCGTCCGCTCGGTGTCGCGTCGGCTCAGCCCCGGCTGGGCCTGCGTCCTGGTGGGCCTGCCCGGCCTGATCCCGAGCTATGTCGTCTTCACGTACGGCGCCTGGGGCGACCTGTGCGCGGGCCTGGTCCTGGTTCTGTTGATCGTGCACCTCGTCGAGATGTACCGCGGGCTGCGCGAGGGCAAGGCGCCCAGCCTGAAGGAAGGCCTGGTGCTCGGCCTGCTCGCGACCGCCGAGCTCTACCTGCGCTCGAGCACCTCGCTGCTGCTCGCCGCCCTCGGTGTGGCCACCCTGCTCACCGCGATCGTGATGCTGCGTGGTCGTGTCCGGCTGCGCGCCATCGGGTCGGGCGTGCTGGCCGGGGTGGTCTTCGTGCTGCTGCTGGCGCCGTGGTCGTACTTCGCCTCCGACGCGCTCGGCGGCCGCGTGATCACCACGACGACGGTCCCCACCGTCATGGCCAACACCTTCGGCAACCGCAGTGACGTGTGCTTCGGCCACTGCGATCCCGACAGCACCCAGTGGTTCCGGCCGCTGCGCTACGCCCGCGAGGTCGGTCGCTCGACCGACACCAGCGAGGTGGAGGTGCTCAAGCAGATGTCGAGCTATGCGTTGCGCGACCTGACGCCCGCGCACTACCTCGACCAGGTGGTGCACAACCTCGGCGCCTACTCGCTGCAACCCAACAACTTCACCGGGTACCTCGCGCCGCCGGAGGGCCGGGGCACCCTCGGGGAAGCGGGCGCACAGATCGCCAACGCCATCACCTGGCTGCTCTACGTGCCCCTGGTCCTGGTCGGGGCGGTCTCGCTGCTGTTCCACGCCCGGCGCAGCCTCGAGGCCCGGCTGCTCGACGTCCTGACCAAGCTCGCCCTCGGCGCGCTGCTGGTGCAGCCCTTCGTCCACATCGCCGGCGGGCGCTACTGGACGACGGCGGGACCGATCCTTGCCATCGCGGGGTTCTCCTTCCTGCGCGAGCGCCAGCTCGCGCTGGAAGGTGCAGTGCAGCCACCGGACGGCGTACGCACGGCGATGGATGCGACGGCGGTGACCTGGTTGAGCCGGGTGCAGGTGCTGCTGCGTGTGTTGACCGGCATCGTGGTCGTCGTCCTCCTCGGCGCCGTGATCCTGTGAGCGACGCCGGTCTAGGCTCTGCCCCCATGGAAGGCACACGCGGCGACTCGGACGCCCCCGCGACGCACGACGGTCCCCGCCGGATCGCCTACGTCCTCCCCGTCTACAACGAGGAGGAGGGCATCGCGGTCTTCCACGCGGCCCTCGTCGAGGCGACCGCGCAGCGCCCGGACCTCGCCTTCGAGTTCGTCTACGTCGACGACGGCAGCCGGGACGCGTCGCTGGAACGACTGATCGACCTGCGTGCCCAGGACTCCCGGGTCACCGTGCTCCAGTTCTCCCGCAACTTCGGGCACCAGCTCGCCGTGACGGCGGGACTCGACCTGCTCGCCGAGGCGCAGTCGGCCGACGCCGTGATCGTGATGGACACCGACCTGCAGGACCCGCCGCGGGTCAGCGTCGAGATGATCGGACGCTGGGAGGACGGCGTCGACGTCGTCTACGCGCAGCGTCGTACGCGCAAGGACACGCCCTTCAAGCGGTTCACCGCCTTCGGGTTCTACTGGGTGCTCGACCGGCTCGCGTCGATCGAGATCCCCCGCAATGTCGGCGACTTCCGACTCATGGATGCCCGCGTGGTCGCCGAGATCGCACGCTACCGCGAACACGACCGGTTCCTTCGGGGCATCGTGGCGCACGTCGGTTTCCGCCAGGAGGCGCTGCTCTTCGACCGCGACGAGCGGTTCGCCGGCGAGACGGGCTACCCGTTGCGGAAGATGCTCAACTTCGCCGCCAGCGGCATTCTCGGCTTCTCCACGACGCCGCTGAAGCTGATCTCCCGCTTCGGCTTCGCGATCTCCGCGTTCAGTGTGCTGCTGGCCCTCTACGTGCTCGGCGTCCGGATCTTCCGGCCCGACGACTCGGTGCCGGGTTGGGCGTTCCTGGGCGTCGGCATGTTCATGCTCAGCGGCATCCAGCTGGTGATGATGGGCGTGATCGGCAGCTACCTCGGTCGGATCTACGTCGAGGCGCAGGATCGACCGCTCTACACCGTGGCGATGGTCGCGCGCGACGGCACGAGGGTGCGCGAAGCGGCGGCCGGCGTACCCCGCCGGCACCGCGACATGGGCTCGCTGGATCCCGGGGCCGACTCCTGAGCCACCGGGCGACGGCGCTCCGCTTCGGCGCGGTCGGGCTCTGCAACACCGCGATCGACGCGGTCCTCTTCGTGCTGCTGCACGACCATCTCGGCATCACCGTCGCGAACTTCGTCTCCAGCAGTGCCGGGATGGTGTTCAGTTTCGTCGTCAACGGCCTGTTCACCTTCAAGGCCGACAAGCTCACCCTGCGCCACGCCGCCCTCTTCGTCGCGACGACCGGACTGGTGATGTGGGTCGCCCAACCCCTCCTGATCCACGGCTGGCTGTGGGTGCTCGAACAGGGGCCGGAGGTCACGTTGGGCGGCCTGGGCGTCGACGACGTCCGGATCTGGGGCGCCAAGCTCGCGTCGATCGCCTGCTGCCTGGTGCTGAACTTCGCGGCCTACCGATTTGTCGTCTGGCCGGTCGAGCACCGGGGCGAAACGGCGGAGCCGGCCGCGAGCTGAGGCCTCTCGGGACCCCTCCCTGCACCCCGTGCAGGGAGGCTCACCAATTTTGTTCTCACGTTCACAAACTCCTACAGTGAGCGGGTCGCGACCCGCTCAGAACCGATGGTCGCGGCTGGAAAGTGGAGCTGTGACCACACGGAGTTCGACGGATCCCACCCGGGTCATCCCGGAGGCCACGGTCGCCCGCCTGCCGGTGTACCTGCGGGCGTTGACCGCGCTGGCCGACAGCGGCATCCGCACCTGTTCGAGCGAGGATCTCGCGACCGCAGCGGGCGTCAACAGCGCCAAGCTGCGCAAGGACCTCTCCTACCTCGGCAGCTACGGCACGCGCGGTGTCGGGTACGACGTCGACTACCTCCGCTACCAGATCGCCCGCGAGATCGGCGTCACCCAGGACTGGCCCGTCGTCATCGTCGGGATCGGAAACCTGGGCCACGCGCTCGCCAACTACTCCGGCTTCCGCAGCCGCGGCTTCCGGGTCGTGGCACTGCTCGATGCCGACCCCGGTCTGATCGGCCAGACCGTCGCCGGCGTCGCCGTACGCCCCTTCGACGAGCTCGAGGCGATCGTGCAGGAGCACGACGTCGCGATCGGCGTCATTGCCACGCCCGCGCTCGCCGCACAGGGCGTCGCCGACCGGATGGTCGCGATCGGCATCACCAGCATCCTCAACTTCGCGCCGGCCGTGCTGGCCGTGCCCGAGGGCGTCGACGTACGCAAGGTCGACCTGTCGATCGAGCTGCAGATCCTCGCCTACCACGAGCAGCGCAAGGCCAACGGTGCCGGCGCCGCGGCCGCTGCTGCCGCCGACGGAGGTGCTGCATGAGCGTCCTGGTCGTGGGCATCTCCCACAACTCCGCACCGATGTCGCTCCTGGAGCGGGTCGCTCTCGACGACGACGGTGTGCAGAAGCTCGTCGCCGATGCCGCCTCGTGCGAGCACGTCACCGAAGCCACGGTCATCGCGACCTGCAACCGGCTCGAGATCTACACCGAGGTCGAGCGGTTCCACGGCAGCATCGAGCAGATCTCCCGCCTCCTCGTGGAGCGTGCCGGTGAGTCGACCGAAGGGATGCTCCCGCACCTCTACGTCCACTACGACGACGGCGCCATCTCGCACCTCTTCCAGGTCGCTGCCGGGCTGGACTCGATGGCGGTCGGTGAGGCGCAGATCCTCGGCCAGACCCGCGACGCGCTGCGCCGCGGCCAGGAGCTCGGCACGGTCGGGCCAGCCCTCAACCTCCTGTTCCAGCAGGCACTCCGCGTCGGCAAGCGCACCCGCGCCGAGACCGAGATCGACCAGGTCGCACCGTCGCTGGTCAGCGCCGCCCTCGACGTCACCGCCCAGGCCGTCGGCCCCGTCGACGGCAAGTACGTCGTCGTGGTCGGTGCCGGAGCGATGGCCGGACTGGCCACTGCGACCGCCAGTCGCCTGGACGCCGGCAACCTCATCGTGGTCAACCGGTCCGCCGAAGGTGCCGACCGGCTCGCCGCGCAGTACTCCGCGCACGCCGTACGCCTCGAGCAGCTCGGCGAGGAGATCGCGCGCGCCGACATCGTGATCAGCTGCACGGGATCGTCGGGCGCGATCATCGACCGGGCCATGGTCGAGGCGGCTCGCGCCGGCGCGCCCGAGCGTCCGCTCGCGCTGATCGACCTGGCGCTGCCGCACGACATCGCCCGCGACGTCCTCGAGCTGCCGCAGGTCACGCTGGTGGGTCTTGCGGAGCTGGCCAAGGCGTTGCAGGGCGGGGCCACCGGCCGCGAGGTCCAGGAGGTCCGCCGGATCCTCGCCGAGGAGGTCAACGCCTTCCTCGCAGCCCGCCGCCAGGCCAGCGTGACGCCGACCGTCGTCGCCCTCCGCTCGATGGCCACCGGTGTCGTCGATGCCGAGATGACGCGCCTCGAGAGCCGGCTGCCCGACCTCGACGACCTCACCCGCGAGGAGATCCGCCACACGGTGCGCCGCGTGGCCGACAAGCTGCTCCACGAGCCGACCGTCCGGGTCAAGGAGCTCGCCAACGACCAGGGTGCCGTGTCGTACGCCGCCGCGCTTGCCGAGCTGTTCGCGCTCGACCCCGAAGCCGTCGACGCCGTCACGCGTCCCGTCGTCGTCGAGGAGGGTTCTGCATGAGGATCGGCACGCGCCGCAGCGCCCTGGCCACGACCCAGTCCGGTCACGTCGCCGCCGCCCTCCGCGAACGCCTCGGCATCGCGACCGAGCTGGTCGAGATCAACACCGATGGCGACCGCAGTCAGGCCGCGAACACCCCGCTGGCCGGCTCCGGCTCCTCCGTCGGCGTGTTCGTGAGTGCACTGCGCGACGCCCTTCTCAACGGCGAGGTCGACGTCGCCGTCCACTCGCTCAAGGACCTCCCGACCTATCCCGCCGACGGCATCACGCTGGCCGCCGTACCCCTGCGCGAGGACCCGCGCGACGTCGTGGTCGCCCGCGACGGTCTGACCCTCGGCGAGCTGCCGCAGGGCAGCCGCGTCGGCACCGGTTCGCCGCGTCGCATCGCGCAGATCGAGGCCCTGGGCCTCGGTGTCGCACTGGTCGGCGTGCGGGGCAATGTGGACACCCGGATCGCCAAGGTCGTCTCCGGCGACTACGACGCCGTCGTGCTCGCGCGCGCCGGCCTGGCCCGGCTCGGACGACTCGCGGAGGTCACCGAGGTGCTCGACCCGCTCCAGGTGCTGCCGGCTCCCGGCCAGGGCGCGCTCGCTGTGGAGTGCCGCAGCGACGACACCGAGACGCTCGCCGCGCTCGCCTCCCTTGACGACCCGGGGACCCGGGCAGCGGTGACGGCGGAGCGCACGGCGCTGGCCACCCTCGAGGGCGGCTGCTCGGCACCCATCGGCGCCCTCGCTGACATAGCAGAAGGTGACGACGGCCCCGAATTGTGGTTGCGGGCCGTTGCGTTGTCCACTGATGGTGCGCTCGCCGTACGCCGCTCTGCATCAACCCCGCTGGGTGAGGACCTCACGACCTGGTCCGCCGACGCGGCCACGTTGGGCGCAGCCCTTGCCAACGAAATGATCGACGACGGCGCCGCCGAACTTGACGCCCCGCTCCCTGACCCATCCGCACGACCCGCAAAGGTGCAGAACGCATGACGCGAGCCACGACAGCCAAGGCTGCCCCGACTCCCGCCTCCGAGCAGGCCAGGCCCGGTGGGGTCGCCTTCGTCGGCACCGGCCCCGGTGACCCCGACCTGTTGACCGTGCGTGCGGTGCGCCTCATCGAGGACGCCGAGGTCATCATCACCGAGGAGCCCGGCCACGCCGCGCTCGTCGCGATCGTCCGCGCCCGGGCCGCGGCCAGCGGAGAACTGGCGTCGGCGACCGAGCCCGAGCTCGTCGACGGTGGCTTCGGCGAGGACGGTCAGCCCCTGACCCACGCCGCCCGTTCGAAGGTGGTCGTCAAGCAGGCCAAGCGCGCTGCGCGTGTCGTCCGCCTCCTCGGCGGTGACCCGTTCCTCTACGCGTCGGGCCCCGAAGAGGCCCAGGCCGTCGCCAAGGCGGGCCTGCCGTTCGAGATCGTTCCCGGCGTCTCCTCGGTGAGCGCCGTTCCGGCGTACGCCGGCATCCCGCTCACCACCAAGGACCACCGCGAGGTCGCCGTGGTGACGTGCAGCGACAAGGCGGTCGACTGGTCCCGCTACGCCGACACGCCCACCCTGGTGCTGCTGTCGGCCGTCGGCCAGATCGGCGAGATCGCCAAGGCACTGATCGCCGTGGGTCGTTCCCCGGAGACGCCCGTCGCGATGACCCGCGTCGGCACGACCACCGAGCAGCAGACGATCACCTCGACGCTGGAGCGGATCGCCGCCGACGCCCGCGCTGCACGGATCTCGCCCCCGGCGATCACCGTCATCGGTGCTGTCGTCGACCTGCGCGAGAAGTTGTCGTGGTTCGAGACCAAGCCGCTGTTCGGCTGGCGCGTGCTGGTGCCCCGCACCAAGGAGCAGTCCGCCTCGCTGTCCAACCGACTGCGTGAGTTCGGCGGCGTACCCGAAGAGGTCCCGACGATCTCGGTCGAGCCGCCGCGCAACCCGCAGCAGATGGACAAGGCCGTGCGCGGCCTCGTCGAGGGTCGCTACGAGTGGATCGCTTTCACCTCGATCAACGCCGTGAAGGCGGTGCGCGAGAAGTTCGAGGAGTACGGCCTCGACGCCCGTGCGTTCTCCGGTCTCAAGATCGCAGCCGTCGGCGACAAGACCGCCCAGGCGATCGCCGCCTGGGGCCTGCGGGCCGACCTGACGCCCTCGGGCGAGCAGTCCGCTGCCGGCCTCCTTGCCGACTGGCCCGAGTACGACGAGCAGCTGGACCCGATCAACCGGGTGTTCCTGCCGCGCGCCGACATCGCCACCGAGAACCTCGTCGCGGGTCTGATCGACCTCGGCTGGGAGTGCGACGACGTCACCGCCTACCGCACCGTCCGGGCGGCCCCGCCTCCGGCGCCGACGCGCGACGCGATCAAGACGGGCAAGTTCGACGCCGTCGTGTTCACGTCGTCCTCGACGGTGCGCAACCTGGTCGGCATCGCCGGCAAGCCGCACCCGTCGACCGTGATCGCGGTGATCGGCCCTGCGACGGCCAAGACCGCCGAGGAGCACGGCCTGCGGGTCGACGTGATGGCGCCTGCGCCCGACGTCGAGCTGCTCGTCGAGGCCCTCGCCGGCTTCGGAGCCAGCCGTCGCGCCGCGATGCTCGAGGCTGGTGACCCCGTCACCAAGCCGAGCGACCGCAAGCCGTCGGCTCGCCGTCGCAAGACCGCCTCGGACTGACCGAGCCGAGCCCGCTTGTAACTCGGTGTTCGGTTCTCTGCCACGGTGTCCTGACCAGTCATGACACCGTGGCAGATGCCGTTTTGCCGTGGTGGATGCACGAACACCGAGTTACATGCGATGCCGCCACGGCGGGGCCGGCTGCGATGATGAGGCCATGAGCGACATCCAGCGCCCCGTCGTACGCCCCCGTCGTCTGCGTACGACGGCGGCGATGCGTGACCTCGTCGCCGAGACCACGCTTCAGCCCGGTCAGCTGATCCTGCCGATGTTCGTCCGCGAGGGCGCCAGTGAGCCGACTCCGATCAGCACGATGCCGGGCGTCGTCCAGCACACCCGCGACTCGCTGCGGAAGGCGGCTGCCGAGGCCGCCGAGGCCGGTCTGCGCGGCGTCATGCTCTTCGGCGTCCCCGAGACCAAGGACGCCAGCGGCTCGGGCGCGATCGACCCCGATGGCATCCTCAACGTCGCCATCGCCGACGTCGTGGCAGAGGTGGGCGACGAGCTCGTGGTGATGAGCGACCTGTGCCTCGATGAGTTCACCGACCACGGCCACTGCGGCGTTCTCGATGCCCGGGGTCGGGTCGACAACGACGCCACCCTCGAGCAGTACGCCGCGATGGCGGTCGTCCAGGCCGCGGCCGGCGCCGGGCTCGTCGGACCCAGCGGCATGATGGACGGGCAGGTGGCGGTCATCCGCGAGGCCCTCGATGCCGCGGACCACACCGACGTCGGCATCCTCGCCTACTCCGCGAAGTACGCCTCCGCCTTCTACGGACCGTTCCGGGAGGCCGTGGACAGCGCTTTGCAGGGCGACCGGCGCACGTACCAGCAGGACGGCCGCAACGCCCGGGAGAGCGTGCGGGAGGTGCTCCTGGACATCGAGCAGGGCGCCGACATCGTGATGGTGAAGCCGGCGCTGGCCTACCTCGACGTGCTGCGTCGCGTCGCCGACGCAGCGGCCGACTTCGGTGTCCCCGTGGCGGCGTACAACATCTCGGGGGAGTACGCCATGGTCGAGGCGGCCGCGGCCAACGGCTGGATCGAGCGGGAGGCCGCGATCCTCGAGACGCTCACCTCGATCCGGCGCGCCGGCGCAGACATGATCTTGACCTACTGGGCCGTCGAAGCGGCGGGGCTGCTGCGTCACTGACCCGCATGCACGAGCCAGGAACGACGAGAGCCCCGGACCAGGAGGTCCGGGGCTCTTGCGTCGTCGTTGGCGTTACGGCGTCGTGAGGCCGTAACTCACAAGGCAGTTCAGCAGCTGCAGCGACTGGGTCAGCTTCGGGAACGCCGCCTGGCAGGCCGGGACTGCGTCCGCCTTGAGCAGCGGACCGAGCAGACCGCTGATGAGGTTCGACGTCACCGCTCCGACACCGTCATCGACCTGCTTGACGACCTCCTCGACGGCCTTCTTGCCCTCATCGACCGGGCTACCCGGGCCGGTGGGGTTGCCGCCGTTGCCCGGGTCGGTGCCGGGGTCAGTGCCCGGGTCAGTGCCCGGGTCGGTGGTGCCGGGGTTGCTGGAACCGCCGTTGTTGCTGCCCGGGCCGGAGAGGCCGCCGTTGCCGCCCTTGCCGCCGCCGGTGTTGAAGCTCGGCGGCTCGGGGACGACGTAGCCAGCGGCCGTCGAGTTGTTGGGGATCGAGGTGAAGTCGCCTTCGAGGTAGGCGTTCATGATCTTGAGGACCAGGTCGACGTAGGCCTGGCTGTGGTTGTAGCGGTAGACCGAGGCGCGCTGGCCGACGACCGTCGAGAGGTCGCCGTCTCCGGAGCAGAGGTAGACGGCGGCCGCGAGGGCTGCGTCGTCGATGTCCTGCGGGTTGCGGGCGGCGTCGTCGTCAGCATCGACGCCGACGACCTGCCAGGTCGAGGGGATGAACTGCATCGGGCCGACGGCGCGGTCCCACTTGGTGTCGTTGTCGTAGACGCCGGCGTCGGTGTCCGAGATCGCCTTGGTGTTCTTCTTGCCGTTCAGCGGGAGGCCGTAGATGCCCGGGGTGGCGACACCGTCGTCGTTGAGCACGTTGCCACCGAAGCGACCGTGGTTGGACTCCACACGGCCGATCGCGGCAATGAGCTGCCAGGTGATGTTGCAGGACTCGTCCGCGGAGTTGATGACCGTCTCGGCGCGCTGGTAGGCGGCGAGTGCGGCGGCCGGGATCGCGTTGGTCGACGCAGCGGAGATGATGCCCGCCTCGTTGCCACCGTTGAGACCCTCGATGTCTGCCGGGTCGGAGAAGCTGGCGGGGTCCTCGATGGACTCCTCGGGCACGCTGGTGCCGTCGTCGAGCTGCCCCGGGGCCTCGTTGGCCGTGATCGGTGCCGCGACGCTGCCGATGCCGGCGACGGATGCGGTCCACGCTGCCGAAAGCAGAGCGAGCGGAATGATGGTGGCGACGCGCTGCAGACGCCCCAGACGCTTCCTCGACATATTTCGGACTCTCTCCCCTTGGCCTCTCGGCCGATCTCCGTGGGCCACTCCCTCGCTGGGCCCACCCGTGCGTCACGCGTTGTCCGGCGACCCACGATGTGGACCACCTGAATGGCGTGACACCTGGACAACGAAGTTTGACACACCGACGTTACGGGTGTCACATGTTCCCGCTCACAAAGCGGACGACGTGGTATGCGCGTCCGTGCCAAACCGACCGCGATGGGGATCCGCTGGGGTCGATCAGTGACAATGGCGCGGTGCCAGACCTCGTGACCACCGGCTCCGACGCCCTCTTCGCCAGGGCCCGTGCCGTGACTCCCGGCGGGGTCAACTCGCCCGTGCGTGCCTTCAATGCCGTCGGCGGCACGCCCCGCTTCATCCGCTCCGCTGCCGGTCCGTGGCTGACCGATGTCGACGGCAACACCTACGTCGACCTGATCTGCTCCTGGGGGCCGATGCTGCTGGGCCACGCGCACCCGGCCGTCGTCGATGCGGTGCGCGACGCGGTCGGCCGCGGCACGTCGTACGGCACGCCCACCGAGGGCGAGGTCGAGCTGGTCGAGGCGATCGTTGCCCGGACCCCCGTCGAGCGCCTGCGGCTCGTCTCCTCGGGCACCGAGGCGACCATGTCGGCGATCCGGCTGGCGCGCGGTTTCACCGGCCGCGACGTCGTCGTGAAGTTCGCCGGTTGCTACCACGGCCACGTCGACTCGCTCCTCGCTGCGGCTGGCTCCGGACTCACCACCTTCTCCATCCCGGGCACGCCCGGGGTGCCGGCCAGCTCGACGGACCTGACCGTCGTGCTGCCCTACAACGACCCGGCCGCCGTCACCGCTGTCTTCGCCGAGTACGGCGACCGGATCGCCTGCCTCATCACCGAGGCAGCGCCCGGCAACATGGGCGTGGTCCCGCCGGCGCCCGGCTTCAACGCGTTCCTCGCCGAGACCTGCCGTGCGCACGGCGCGCTGTTCATCAGCGACGAGGTGATGACCGGCTTCCGGGTCTCCGCAGCGGGCCAGTGGGGCACCGACGGCGCCGTCGAGGGCTGGGCCCCCGACCTGATGACCTTCGGCAAGGTGATGGGCGGTGGCTTCCCGGCCGCTGCCTTCGGCGGTCGCGCCGACGTGATGGCCCACCTCGCACCCGAGGGCCCCGTCTACCAGGCCGGCACGCTGTCGGGGAACCCGATCGCGACGGCCGCCGGACTGGCCACTCTCACCGCGGCCGACGACGCGGTCTATGCCCGGCTCGACGTGGTCGCCGATGCACTGCGAGCCGGCGCGGCCGAGGCGTTCACCGCCGCCGGTGTCCCGCACGTCATCCAGTCGACCGGCTCGATGTTCTCGGTGTTTCTCACCGACGACGCGGTCACCAACTTCGCCGAGGCGCAGCGCACCGACGCGGCGGCGTACGGCGCGTTCTTCCACGCGATGCTCGACCGTGGCGTCCACCTGCCCCCGTCGGCCTACGAAGCCTGGTTCGTCTCGTCCTCACACGACGACCGTGCCGTCCAGCACGTCCTCGACGCCCTTCCCGCTGCAGCGGTTGCCGCAGCGGCCGTTCCCGGAGCGACCTCATGACCACGCCCGACACCGTCGTCCACCTGGTCCGCCACGGCGAGGTCCACAACCCCGAGGGCGTCCTCTACGGCCGCCGCGACGGCTTCCACCTGTCGGTCCGCGGCCGGGCGATGGCCGATCGCGTCGCCGAGGCGCTCGGGTCCAACGACGTCACCGTGATCCGGTCCTCGCCCCTGGAGCGGGCACAGGAGACAGCCGGGCCGCTGGCCGCCAAGCTGGGTCTCGAGATCGGCCTCGAGCCGCGCGTCCTCGAATCGACCAACCGGTTCGAGGGGCGCACCTTCGGCAAGGGCAACAACGCGCTGCGCAACCCGTTGCTGTGGCGCCACCTCTACAACCCGCTGAAGCCGTCGTGGGGCGAGCCGTACAAGCTGATCGTCGAGCGGATGATGGCTGCCGTGCACGACGCCCGCCTCGAAGCGCAGGGCCACGAGGCCGTGCTCGTCTCCCACCAGCTCCCGATCTGGACGACTCGACTGGCGGCGGAGAAGCGCTCGTTCCTGCACGACCCGCGCAAGCGGCAGTGCACCCTCTGCTCGATCACGTCGTTCCACTTCGCTGGTGAGGAGCTGGTCCAGGTCAGCTACGCCGAGCCGGCCATCGACCTGATCCCGACCGGCGACGTCGCTGCGCCGTTCTCCGCCGGGGACGCTCCGGAGGAGAACAAGCCGGAGGGAACGCCTCCCGAATGACCCGAATGACCCGGATGACTCGTGTCGCGGCCCTGCTCGCCGCCCTCGTGCTGACGGCCGGATGCTCGGACGTCAGCGGCACCGGCGACGGCGACTACGTCCCCGGCGACGGCCAGGTGCTCGAGGTGGCGAAGGCCGAGCGGGAGGGTCCCGTCTCCTTCAGCGGTACGACGGTCCAGGGTGACCCGCTCGACGTGACCGACCTGCGCGGCAAGGTCGTGGTCCTCAACGTGTGGTGGTCCGGCTGCGGTCCGTGCCGCACCGAGATGCCGATGCTCAACGACGCCGAGGAGGAGTCCGACGCCGACGAGGTCGCCTTCGTCGGCATCAACATCCGCGACCTCGCGCCCGAGAACGCCGCCTCCTTCGAACGCGACCGTGGCGTCACCTATCCCTCGCTCTACGACCCGGGCAGCGAGACCCTGCTGCGCCTGGGCAAGTTCGCCCCGCACGCCACGCCGGCGACCGTCGTGCTCGACAAGGAGGGTCGCGTCGCCGCCCTGATCAACGGCCCGATCCCGTCGAAGAGCACGCTGACGACCTTGATCGACGACACCCTGGCCGAGTCCGACTGATGGGCGACTGGTTCACCGAGCAGGCGTCGGTCGGCTCGCTCGGCCTGGCCGTGCCGGTGGCGTTGATCGCCGGCCTGGTCTCCTTCTTCTCCCCGTGCGTGCTCCCGTTGCTCCCCGGCTACCTCTCCTATGCGACCGGCCTGTCCGGAGCCGACCTGGCCAGCGGCGAGGCGGGACAGCGCCGCGGCCGGATGCTGGCCGGTTCGGTCCTGTTCGTGCTGGGCTTCGCGGTCGTCTTCGTCTTCGCCGGTACGGCGTTCGGCGGTGCGGCGGGCAGGTTGCAGCAGTGGGAGAACACGATCACTCTCGTGCTCGGGATCTTGTTGATCGTCCTCGGCCTGTCGTTCGCGGGTCTGGTGCCCTTCCTGCAGCGGGACTTCCGGATGCACCGGATCCCGGCGGTCGGGCTGGGTGCTGCGCCGCTCATCGGCGCGATGTTCGCGATCGGGTGGAGCCCCTGCATCGGTCCGACCTTCGGGGCCATCCTCAACCTGACCTACGCCGATGGGGCCACCGCTGCGCGCGGCGGCCTGCTCGCTCTCTGCTACGCGCTGGGCCTCGGACTGCCGTTCGTCCTGGTCGCGGTCTTCTACGACCGCACCGTCGGTGCCCTGCGGTGGGTACGCCGCCACCAGGTCGCCGTGATGAGGACCGGTGGGTTCTTCCTCGTCGTCATCGGGGTGCTGATGGTCACCGGCTGGTGGGACCACGTCGTCCAGTGGGCCCAACTGCGTACCGTCGACTTCGGGGAGACCGCGGTATGAGCAGTCCCGATGCCCGGCAGGAGCCCAGGCCCGATGCCCGCGCCCGCCGCCCCGGCGAGCTGAATGCCCGCGAGCTCGCTCGCTGGGTCTGGCGCCAGATCAGCTCGATGCGGACCGCACTGATGCTGCTCCTGATGCTCGCGCTCGCCGCGATCCCCGGCTCGGTGATCCCGCAGCAGGGCGTCGACTCGCTCGCCGTCACCCGCTGGAAGGACCAGCACCCGAAGCTGACCCCGCTCTACGAGCGACTGGACCTTTTCTCGGTCTACAGCTCGCCCTGGTTCTCGGCGATCTATCTCTTGTTGACCCTCTCCCTCGTCGGTTGCATCGTGCCGCGCGTGTTCGTCTACGCCCGGGCGTTGCGTGCCCAGCCCCCGGCGGCGCCCCGCAACCTGTCCCGGATGCCGGTCCACGCGGCGTACCGCACCGAACTGACGCCCGACGACGTGCTCGAGCAGGCGCGCAAGGTCCTCGGTCGGCGGCATCGCCTGCGGGTCGCGGCCGATGGCGACGACGCCGTCGCGGCCGAGCGCGGCTACCTGCGCGAGGCGGGCAACCTGGTCTTCCACCTGTCGGTGCTGATCGTGCTGGCCGGCTTCGCGGTCGGTGGGCTCTGGGGCTACCAGGGCGGCGTGATCCTGGTCGAGGGCAGCACCTTCAGCAACAACCTCACCCAGTACGACGACTTCAAGCCCGGTGGCCTGTTCACCCCGCAGCAGATGAAGGACTTCCGGTTCAACGTCGAGGACTTCCGGGTCGACTGGCTCAAGGAGGGTCCCCGTGCCGGTCAGGCCCGCAAGTTCGAGGCCGACCTGTCGTACCGCGAGGGTGAGTCCGATGCGAAGGACTACACGTTGCGGGTCAACCACCCGCTCAACGTCGACGGCACCGAGGTCTTCCTGATCGGCCACGGCTACGCCCCGGTCATCACCGTGCGAGACGGCAAGGGCGACGTCGTCGCGACCGGTCCGACGGTCTTCCTTCCGCAGGACGCGACCTTCCTGTCGTTCGGTGTCGTGAAGGCCCCGGCCGCGAAGCCCGGGCAGATCGGGCTCGAGGGCCTCTTCTACCCGACCTTCGAGATGGTCGACGGCGACCCGGTGACGGTCTTCGGCGACGACCTGTTCCCGACCCTGTCGATGCTGGCGTTCACGGGCGACATCGGTCTGGACGACGGACAGTCGCAGTCGGTCTACGTCCTCGACAAGTCCGAGGCGACCCAGGTCAAGGGCGAGGACGGCAAGCCGTTCCGTCTCGACCTGCAGGTCGGCGACACCGTCGAACTGCCCGACGGACTGGGCTCGGTCACCTTCGAGCGGGTCGACCCCTGGATCCGGGTCCAGATCAGCCAGACGCCCGGCAAGGGGGTCGCGCTGATCGGCGTGATCCTCGCGTTGATCGGACTGTGCGCATCGCTGTTCCTCCGGCCGCGCCGCGTGTGGGTACGGGCCGTTGCGGTGGCCGCGGGCCCGGGGGACACAATGGAAGGTGTCGGCGGCACTCGAGTCGAGGTCGCCGTACTCGATCGCTCCGGCAACGGCGAGATGGACGAAGTCCTCGCCACGCTGCTGGCGCAACTGCAGGAGGTCCGGACGTGACAAACACCCAGTGGGAGACGCTGAGCAACCAGGCGGTTGCGATGGCCGGTCTCGTCTACTTCCTTGCGCTGCTGGTGCACCTCGCCGAGTGGGCGGCCCTGCGCCAGCCGGCTGGTGAGCGTGAGCTGGTCGCGGCGGGCGAGAGCGGACCGGGTCTCGAGACGGTTGCTGCGCAACCTCCTCGACCTCCGTCCGAGCGGGTTGCCTTCCTGGGGCGGCTCGGCTTCCTGCTGACCTGCGTCGCCGGTGCGGTGCACTTCGTGGCCCTGCTCGGGCGGGGCATGGCTGCGGACCCGAATCGGGTGCCCTGGGGCAACATGTACGAGTTCACGGTGTCCGGCACCTTCGTCGTGACGCTGTTGTACGTCGTCCTGCACAAGCGGTTCGGCCTGGCCTGGATGGGCCCTCTCGTGGTCGGCTTCGTGCTGACGGTGCTGATGGTCGCGGTGATCTGGCTGCACGACGAGGTCGCGCCGCTGACCGAGGCCCTCAACTCCCCGTGGCTGGTGATCCACGTCGTGTCGGCCGTGATCGCCACCGGCACCTTCACCCTCGGCGGCATCGCGTCGATCATGTACCTCGTCCGCCAGCGCGCCGAGCGTCGCGCCGCTGACGCCGAGCGGGACCTCTCCGGCTGGATCGCCCGCGTGCCGGAGCTGCCGGCGCTGGACCGGCTCGCCTACCGCGTGCACGCCTTCGCGTTCCCCGTGTGGACCTTCGCGGTCCTGATCACCGGCCCGATCTGGGCCCACGAGGCCTGGTCGCGCTACTGGAACTGGGACCCGAAGGAGGTGTGGGCGTTCATCACCTGGGTCGTCTACGCCGGCTACCTCCACGCCCGCGCCACGGCCGGCTGGAAGGGCCGCAAGGCCGCCATGCTCGCGCTCGTCGGCCTGGCCACCCTGTGGTTCAACTTCATCGGGATCAACTACTTCTCGACGACCAGCCAGCACTCGTACGCCGCCGAGCGGGTCGTCGACGAGCCGACGGCGCCCGTCGCTCTCGCCACGTTGTGGTAGCTCCGTGTCACTGACGATCGTCACTGGAGGAACCCGCGGCATCGGATCCGCCATCGCTGCCCGTCTCGCCGGTGAGGGCCACGACCTCGTGCTCGGCTACCGCAGCGACGAGGCCAGCGCACGAGCGACGGCCGCCTCGATCGAAGCCCTCGGGGTCCGGTGCGTCACCGTTGCCGCCGACCTGACCACCGATGGCGGGGTCGAAGAGCTGTTTGCACGGGCTGCCGAGGTCGGCCCGATCACCGGCGTCGTGAACAACGCCGGCGCGACGTACCGCTTCGCGCCCCTGCACGAGACACCGACCGACGAGATCCGGCGGACCATTGATCTCAACCTGACCGGCCCGATCCTCGTGGCCCGGGCGGCTGTCGCCCTGCTGGACCGCGGCGGGGTCATCGTCAACATCACCTCGGGGGCGGCCACGATCGGCTCGCCGGGGGAGTACGTCCACTACGCCGCGGCCAAGGCCGGCCTCGACGCAGCGACCCGAGGCCTCGGCCTCGAGGTCGCCGACCGCGGCATCCGGGTCGTGGCCGTCGCGCCGGGTCTGATCGAGACCGACCTGCACGCCACCACCGGTGACCCGGAACGGGTGGAGCGGATGGCGCCACAGATCCCGCTCGGCCGGGCGGGTCAGCCCGAGGAGATCGCGAACGCCGTTGCCTGGCTGATGAGCGAGCAGGCGGCGTACGTCACCGCCACGACGCTTCGCGTCGCTGGCGGTCGCTGACTCAGGATCCCGGCAGGCCGTTGACGGCGACGTCGACGTCTTCGCGGGCAGTGCGCCAGTTGTTGACGGCGTGGTCCGGATCGGCATACCCGATCGAGACGGCGCACACGATGGAGCGGTCCTCGGGGATGGCGAGCTCGTCGCGCACGGCGTCGGCGTACATCGCGATGGCGGCCTGGGCGATCGCATTGACGCCGAGGGATTCGGCCGCGGCCAACAGGGTGGAGACGTAGCCGCCACAGTCCATGACGCCGTAGGTGCCGAGCGCTGTCGGGCTGGTGATGATGGCGACGTGCGGCGCACCGAAGAACCGGAAGTTCTCGAGCATCTGGAACAGCCGCCCCTCCTTGTCCTCGCGCGGGATGCCGACGGCGTCGTACAGCCCGCCGCCACAGGCGCGGCGGCGGTCCTGGTAGACGCCCTTATAGCGCGCCGGGCCGGGGATGTCGGGGTTCTCGGGCGCGACCGGCACGTGCGCCATCAGGCGCTCGGACAGCCGGGTGACGGCTGCGCCTCCGAGGAGTTCGACCTGCCACGCCTGGGAGTTGCACCAGGACGCCGTGCGTTGGGCCATCGTGAACAGCCGGCGCAGGGTGTCGTCATCGACCAGTTGCGGCTGGAAGCTCCGGCAGCTGAAGCGTCCGGCCAGCACGGCCTCGAGGGCATCGGCGTTCGTCAGGCCACCGGTGGTGGCCTGGGCGGTCGTCGTCATCAGGACTCGGGTCCTCCGGTGTCGGGTGCGGGCGGCTCCGGCGGCTTGGCGTCGCGGGCCTGCTTGCGACGCTTGCGCTCCAGGTCCCGCAGGAAGGACTCGTCGTCGTCGGGCGCGACAGGACGGCTGGGCGGTTTCGGGCGGGACGGGAGCCGCTTGGCCGCGGGCCCGCCGAGGCCGCGGTCCTGCATCCAGCGGATCGCGAGATACGTCACGACCGCGAAGATGATGACGACGAGCAGGAACTTCACTCCATCAGAGTAGTTGTGCGCCGGTGAACCCGTGGGGGATCCCCCTGCAGGATCCGGGGTCCGCGCCACCTACCCTGTGCGGGTGAAGGAGTTCTGGATCTACACCGGCCTGCGCGTCGGCCTGTTCATCGGCGCGGCCTGCATCGTCTTCGGCGTGTGGTTCCTGGTGGCCGACTCGGTCAACATGCTGGCCGTCGTCGTGATCGCGTTCCTGATCAGCGGCATCGCGTCGTACGTCCTGCTCGAGCGGCAGCGCTCTGCGTTCGCCAACCGGGTCGCGGGGCGCGCCGACCGGATCGTCGACCGGTTCGAGGAATCCCGCGCCAAGGAAGACGAAGACTGAGCTGAGGCTCAGGCGACGACCAGGCCGAGCCCGGTCAGGATCGCCCAGCCCAGCTCGGCCACACCGGTCTGCTGGAGCACCGGGATCAGGGCGGGCCCGCGGGCACCGCCGACCACGATCCGGGCGGCCTTCGCCGCCGGCAGCAGGAAGCCCAGGCCGAGCAGGGCCCACCAGCTGGTGAGGACGGCGAGCCCGACGACCGCTGCGGCCGAGGCGAGCACGAGCAGCACGTAGAACCGCCGGGTGCGTACGTCGCCGAGGCGGACTGCCAGGGTCATCTTCCCCGAGACGGTGTCGGTCGGGATGTCGCGCAGGTTGTTCGCGACCAGGATCGCGCAGGCCAGGGCACCGACGCCGGCGCCAGCGACGAGGGACGCCCAGCCGGTCGTGCCCCAGGACTCGGTCTGCACCCAGGTGGTGCCGACGACGGCCACGAGTCCGAAGAACACGAAGACCATCACCTCGCCGAGTCCGAGGTAGCCGTACGGCTTCGAGCCGCCCGTGTAGAACCAGGCCGCGAGCACGCAGACCGCGCCGATGGCCACGAGCCACCACGTCGTGGTCGCTGCCAGTGCGAGACCTGCGACCCCGGCGACGCCGAAGGCCAGGAACGCGGCTGCCTTGACGGCGGCGGGGGTGGCCAGGCCGGAGCCGACCAGGCGCAACGGGCCGACCCGGTCGTCGTCGGTGCCCCGGATGCCGTCGGAGTAGTCGTTGGCGTAGTTGACCGCGACCTGGAGCGCCAGGCTCACCACGAGGGCGAGCAGGGCCCGCCACCAGATCGCGCTGTCGTCGTATGCGGCGACGGCGGTGCCGGCGAGGACGGGCGCGACTGCGGCAGGAAGCGTCCGGGGGCGGGCGCCGGAGATCCACTGAGCGGGAGTGGCCCGGGTCTGTTCAGCCATGATCGGCGATTCAAGCAGGTTCGGGTGCGGTGCGCTGCGCAGGGGTACCGGTGCCGGGGCCGCGCGCCAGGTGGCGTTCGGCTGCGCGGGAGGCCGGATGGATCGCCATGGCTGCCACCAGCACGATGGCCGCGATGACCAGCCAACCCTGGGCGCCCCACTCCATGGCGAGGAACGTGTAGGCGGCCGGGGCCCAGACGGTGCCGATGGTGTGGCCGAGCTGGCTGACGCCCTGGTACTCCCCGCGTCGGGCCGGGTCGGACAGCTCGGCCTGCAGGCCCCATTCGCCGGCCGACTGGAAGAGCTCGGCACCCGTGACGGTCACGTGCCCGATCCACACCAGGGCGATGGTGACCCATCCGATGGTGTCGTGGGTGACCAGGACGATGCCGCACGACAGCATGAAGAAGACCGCGCCCCGGCGCTGGGCGCGCAGCGAGTCGGCCACGGTCGTGATGCCGCGGGCCGCCGCGACCTGCAGGGCCACGGCCATCACGGTGTTGGTGCCGAAAAGCCATGCCAGCAGCACCCGTGGCGCATCGGTCTCCTCGACCAGCCACAGCGGGATCACGACGTTCAGCAGGACCTGGTGGGTCGCGAGCACGCCGCCGCAGCTGGACATGAACAGGTAACCGCGGTTGCGCAGCGCTCTGCTTGTCCCCGGCCTCCTCGAAGGCCGCCTCGAGAGGCGCCTCCATGGCCGTCTCCTCCGTCGCTGCGAGGACGGCGGCCGGGAGGCGCGACACGAGCACGGCGTTGAGCAGCAGCAGTCCGGCCGTGATCAACGGCACGGCACGGATGACGTCGTTGCTGTCGGTCGCCAGGGCCACGCCTGCGAGCAGGGCTCCGAAGGTGTAGCCGACGTTGCGGGCGGCCCGGAAGTAGGCGTTGGACGTGACCCGCTCCTCGCGCGGGAAGATGTCGAAGCGGTAGGCGTTGCGCGCTGCGCGGCTCCCGACCTGGACGGCCTCCAGCAGGATCAGCATCACGATGAAGGTGGCCATTCCACCGACGGCCAGCCAGGCGACGTAGAGCAGTGCCTCGACGAGGGACGCGATGGCCCAGACCCGACGGGCGCCGTACCGGTCACTGAGCTTGCCCAGAGGCACGGCCAGGAAGAAGGTCACGACGCCGGCGATGGTCAGGCCCAGGCCGACCTGGGCCGCGGAGAGGTCGACGATCTGCGTGAAGTAGACGGCGCTGCCGGTGAGGAAGACACCGTCGCCGAACGCCGAGAGGACCGACTGGGCAGACAGCCGGCGGACCAGGGTGGTGGGGCCGGCGATGCGCAGGAGGCGTTCCGAGACTTGTCTTGACATCAAGACAAGTTTACGCGGTGAGGGCCGCTCCTGTCGAATGATTTTCGGTCCGTGAGGCCGCCTGCCGGACGAGCCAGTCGAAGACAACGGGGCCCGTGGCGTCGTGCGGCCGCTCGTTCCAGTGCAGCTCCGGGTGCCACTGGACCCCGAGTGCCGACCAGTCCGCCGTCGGTTCGATCGCCTCGATGACACCGTCGTCGGTCCATGCCGTCGGAGTCCACCGGGGACCGGGGTCGGCGATCGCCTGCCGGTGCAGGGCGCTGGTGGTCGCTCGCTCGCCGACCAGGGCACGGATCAGTGATCCGGGAGCGGTCGTGACCGGGTGCCCCGCCTCGGGGTGGACGTGGTCGACACCCGAACGCAGGGAGCCGCCGAGGGCGACGACGAGGACCTGCAGGCCGCGGCACACGCCGAGCAGCGGGATTCGGGCGGCGGCGGCAGCGCGCACCACGTCGATCTCATCCGCGTCCCGACCGGCGTCCACGTCGAACGCCGACCCGGGCGCGCCGCCGTAGCGCGCCGGGTCGACGTCCCCACCACCGGTCAGGACCAGTCCGTCGACGACGTCCAACAGCTCGATTCCCGCGCCGGGCGGCACGATCACCGGTCGGCCACCGGTCGCCGCGACCGCGATGCTGAACCACTGCGGAGCGCCGTGTGCCGCCAGGCTGCCGAACGGTTTGGCGACGTCGTAGCCGTGGCCGACGATCCCGATGACCGGCCGACGGTCCTGGCGCGTGCTCACGTCGTCACATCGCGACGAGGGCGGTCACGCCGAGGGCGATGCCGGAAAGGTAGGTGAACAGCGCGCCCGAGTCGCGGACCGGGCCGTGGGCGGCGAGGGTCGTGGCCCGGAGCATCCCGTAGGCGTGCGTGAACCGGGCCGCCGCGGCCACGATCGCCAGGGCGTCGAGCCACCAGCCGTCGGTCAGCGTCGAGCACACGATGAGGAGGACGACGAGGGTCGGGACGTACTCGGCGGCGTTGCCGTGCGCGCGTTGCGCGATGAGCAGCCGGTCGGCCGGGTCGGTCGGCATCTGTGGACCCTTGTCGCCGCGGATCGCGCGGTGCCGGGTCACGTTGGCGCCGAGGAGGAAGAGCAGGATGCCCATCAGGGCGATGCTGGTGATCACGATCGAGCTCATGGCTGGGCCATCACTTTCTGTTCGGTGGTGTGGGTGGTTCCTTCGAGGTGGAGCAGGCGGCGCACGATCGCGCCGGACAGATCGGTGCCGAGCAGGGCGTCGGTCTTCGCCATCCCGCCGGGGCAGGTCACGTTGACCTCGATCAGGCGGCCGTCGATGACGTCGAGCCCGGCCAGCGCGATGCCGTGCTGTTCCAGCAGGGGCGCGAGGGTGCGGACGATCCGGCGATCCGCCTCGTCGATCCCGGCCGACGCGCAGGGTGCGCCGATCCGGAAGTCACCGTCGTCCGGGCGGCGCAACACGGCGCCGACGATCTCTCCCTCGAGCAGGAAGAGGCGCTTGTTGCCGGCCTCCACGCGGGCGAGGTACTCCTGCACGATGACGTGCCGGGTCCCTCCCGCGGTGGCCGATTCGGCGAGTGCCCGGGCCGACGAGTCGTCCCGCAGCAGCCACACGTCGTTGCCGGCGAAGCCGTCGACCGGCTTGATGACCGCCGCTCCGTGGTCGGCAACGAAACGCCGTACCTCGTCGAGCCGGGTGGTGACCAGAGTCCTCGGGCAGAGCTCGGGAAAGCGGAGGGCGACGGCCTTCTCGTGCAGCGCGCGCACGCCCTCGGGCCGGTTCGTCACCCGGGTGCCGGCCGCCTCGACCAGGTCGAGCAGGTACGTCGTGTGGAGGTAGCGCGCGTCGACCGGCGGATCGATCCGCAGCAGGACGAGGTCCATGCGCTCCGCGACGTCGAAGTGTGTCCTCTCCACGACGCGCAACCAGTCGCGCTCGACCAACCAGCGGTGATCGCCGCGGCGCTGCCGTGGGGCGAGGACGACCCGAGCAGCCAGGGTCCGGACCCGCCCGCCGACCACCGACAGGTCGGCGGGCGTGCTGATCCAGACCGGCACGTCCAGGTGCTGGAGGGCCGCGACCAGGCCGACGGTCGCGTCGATGGCGGGGTCGATGCCGGCCACGGGATCCGTGACGACCAGGACGTTCATGCGGCCACCTCCAGCGGGCGGGTGCGGCCGCCGAGCAGGGCCAGGCCACGCTCCGCGTCACCGGTCCCGGCGGCCGTGGCCTCCCAGTGCTCGGCGAGCCGGGACTGTTCGCCCGCCAGTGAGGCGAGGGCGGACCGGCGGGCGTCGTCGTCGTACAGCAGGCCGGCGAGGCCCTCGGCCAGTGCGCCGACGTCCTCGGCCCGCTGGGCGTCGGGGAACCGGACCTCCAGGTAGCGGCCACGCGGCCGCACCGGCGGGAAGAGTGTCGACAGGTGTGCCTCGATGCCTTCGCCGAGGAAGTCGGTGGCCCCGACCGCGAAGGAGGCGTATGCCGCCACCGGTTCGCCGTGCAGGAGTCGGTCGTCGAACGCGGTGCGATCGGGGTCGGCGGCCAGCCACGTGGTGAGTCGCCCGGCGGGGCCGACGCTGTGGGCCGTCGCCGCCGCGAGGAACGGGCCGGCGAGGAGCAGCAGTCGCCACTGCTCGAGTCCGGCGCGACCCGACCACCAGTCCAGGCACACCTGGGTCGAGGTGGTGTGACGCATCATCCGCCGACCGGCCGGACCGATGGAGTCGAAGTGGCGCTCCATCGCGTCGTACCGCGGAGACTGCAGGAAGCGGGACGTGGTGGGTTCGCAGGCCCGCACCGGCTGGGCGTACAGGACGATCCCGTGGCCGAGGAGGTCGGCCGCGAGAGCGCGGGTGACCTCGGCCAGGTGGTCGGCCGCGGCAGTGGCCGACGCAGCGACGGGGAGGCTCAGCTCGACCTGGCCGCCGGGTTCGAAGCTGACCCACGGCGCGTAGGGCCGACCGGCGGTGGCCTTCCGCACCCGGTCCGGGTGGACGGTGCTGCCGTTGAAGAAGTCGACCGCGAAGAACTCCTGCTCCACCGCGGCGCGGACGGTGCGGCCGCTGCCGGAGTGCAGCGGGCGGAAGAGCCGGGCGACCGAAGGGCGGATCGAGTGAACATCCATGACAACTCCTGATAAAGTAAGGCGACCTGTCAAATATTGGAAGGTAGCCTGTCAAATGTCAAGCGAAATCGTCCGACCGGATTTCGAGCCCTTCATCGCGCTCGCCGAGAAGGCGGCGCGGGCGTTGCGCGACGACATGCTGGCGAACGGCCACCGCGCGGGGTACACGGAGATGACGCCCGCCCACAACGCCGTCTTCGCCACGCTGGGTCCCGAGGGGTCACGAGCGGCCGACATGGCGGCGCGGGTCGGGATCACGAGGCAATCGATGGGCGAGGTGGTCCGCGACATGGTGCGGCTCGGGATCCTCGAGATGGTGGAGGACCCCTCGGACCGGCGGGCCAAGCTCGTTCGCTACACGGACTACGGCAAGAAGGTCGCCCAGGAGGGCTTCAAACACATCATCGAGCTGGAGCAGATCTTCGCCGAGGAGTTCGGCGAAGCGGAGCTGGAGACGACCCGCAAGGTCCTGCTGCGGGTCAGGGAGATGCTCAGGCCGGATCCGGCGTGAGGGCCTCGTCGGGCACGGTCTCCTCCTCCGGCGGGAAGTTCCGCTGGGCGAAACCCTGGGCCATCCGAACCGACGGCCCCATCCCGATCGACGCGACGACGATGATCGCGGCGATCACCAGCCACCCCTCCGCGCCCCAGGAGAGCGCGAGGAACGTGTAGAGGGCCGGTGCCCACTTCGAGCCGAGCGCGCCGAAGATGTCGTTGACGCCCTGGTACTCGCCGCGTCGTTTCGGGTCCATCAGCTCGGCCTGGAACGACCAGCTGGCGCCGGAGACGGCGAGCTCGGCTCCCGTCACCGTCACGTGTCCGAGCCACACCAGCAGCACGGTGATCAGCCCGACCGTCGAGTGCGTGACCATCGTGATCACGCAGGAGACCACGAAGAACGCCGAGCTGATCCAGATGTAGCGCAGGCCGTCCGCCAGGGTGCGCACGCCCTTCGAGGTGTACGCCGGCAAGAAGATGCACAGCACCGTGTTGGTGCCGAAAAGCCATGCCAGCAGGACGTGGGGGGCATCCGTGGCCTCGACCAGCCACAGCGGGATCACGATGTTGAGCAGCACCTGGTTGGTCCACAACGTGCCGAGGAAGAACGACACCAGCATCCAGCCGCGGTTGCGCATCGGCCCCGGTCCCACCGGCTTCACCCGGGCCTCGCCACTCGCGACGCGCAGGTCGTGGGGGGCGTCGGGCAGCCGGGTGATCCAGAACGCGTTGGCCAGCAGGAGCGCTGCCGCGAAGAGCGGAGTCCAGCGGATGACCTCCAGGCTGTCGAAGGCCAGGGCGACGCCGCCGATGATCGCGCCGAGCGTGAAGCCGACGTTCAACGCGGAGTACATGTACGCCTGCGTCTCCACCCGTTCCTTGGTCGGTAGCACGTCGAGGACGTAGGCGTGGTGGGACGAGTGGCCCGCGGAGTCGAACAGCGCGAAGGTCACCGCCAGTGCGACGTACTCCCAGAAGGAGCCGACGAACGGCAGCACGCAGAAGCACCCGACGCGGAACAGGGTCGAGACTGCCCACACCCGCTTCGGGCCGAGCTTGTCGACCACCCGGCCGGCGGGGTAGGCGAACAGGAACTCCGCGATCCCGGCGATCGTGATCGCGAGGCCGACCTTGCCGGCGGACATGCCCACGACCTGGGTGAGGAAGACCGCGCTGCCGGTGTTGAACGCACCGTCCCCGGTGGAGAAGAGCATCGACTGGACGGCGAGGCGGCGCGACAGGGGCGTGGGCGGGATCAGGCGACGGAAGACGCCGGACTTGCCCAGTCCTGTGTCCGAGACAGGTGTGCTCATCGAGTCCATTGTCACCGCCGCAGCAACTGATTTCGGGAGGTGGTGTCACATGATCGCGCGGGCGATCGGCCAGGCGCCGGGAGAGGAATTGGACAGCACGGTCGTCGTCGTGCCGGTGTGCGGGTCGTGGGTGGACTTGAAGGACGCGCCCGCGTCGCTGCCGACCAGCATCACGGTGTCGGTCGACCCGTCGAGCCAGAAGCCCAGTCCGTAGCGTCGTGATTCCTCGGGAATCTCGCGGCGCGGCCGCACCGTGTCGGCGGCGAGGTCGCTGGCGAACAACGCGCGCCAGAACTTCGACATGTCACCCGCGGTGGTGTGGACACCCCCGTCGCCGGATGCCACCACGGGCAGGTGGAAGACGTTCGAGCGATCCATGCCGTCGAGGTAGCCCACGGCCGCGTCAGCAGGCAGCTCGTCGGAGCGCAGGAAGTCCGTCCTGGTCATGTCGGCCGGGTGGAGCACGCGTTCGCGGACCAGGTCCTGGTAGCTCTGGCCGCTGGCGCGCTCTGCCAGCAGGGCGAGCACGACGTAGGCACCGTTGCAGTAGGCGAACCGTTCGCCAGCCCTGAACCTGGTGGGAATTCCGTCGAGCAACGGAAGGAACGCCTCCGTCGTGGTCAGCAGGTGGACGTCGGAGAGCATGTAGTCATTGGCTGACCAGTCGCCCTCCTCGTCGAGGTAGTCACCGATGCCGGACGTGTGGGTGAGGAGATGCTCGACCGTCACGTCGTCGGCGATCAGCGGAAGGTCGTCGCCGAGCAGTGAGCGGGCCGTCGTGTCGAGTGCCAGTCGTCCTTCGCGTACCAGCGACAGGACGGTCAGGGCGGTGAACCCCTTGCTGCCGCTGGCGATGCCGAATCGCGTGTCGAGCGTGTTGGGTACGCCGTAGGCACGGTTGGCGAGCCCGTAGGCCTTCGCGAACTGGAGCTCTCCGGCGCGATCGATCTGGACGACGCCTGAGAAGTCGATGTCCTCGGCGATCCGGTCGATGTCTGCCTCCGTCATTGCCGCAGGCTAGCGTCTGTCACGTGGACATCTGGCCCGTGCGTGGCACCCCCGACGAGGTGGTCGCCGACCTGCGCTCGTGGCTGTTCGACGGCGACGCTCCCGCCCCCTCGCTGGTGGTCGAGACGTCGGGTTCCACCGGAGCGCCGAAGCGGGTGCTGCTCACTCGCGAGGCGCTGCTGGCCTCCGTCCGTGCGTCGGCCGCCCGGCTGGGCGCGACCGGCCCCTGGGTGCTCGCCGTCCCTCCGACGTACGTCGCGGGCGTGCAGGTCATCGCCCGGTCGCTGGTGGCCGGACACGAGCCGGTACTGCTGGAACGCGATGGCTGGCCCGAGGGGACCGGCTGGTTCGTGTCGCTGGTGCCGACCCAGCTGACCCGGATGCTCGATGTGCCCGATGACCTCGCTGCGCTGCGCCGCGCGCACACGGTGCTGCTCGGCGGCGGCCCGATCGGCCCGGCCCTGCGCGCCCGTGCGGCCGACGCCGGCGTCCACGTCGTCGCCACCTACGGCTCCGCCGAGACCGCTGGTGGTTGTGTGTACGACGGCCTCCCGCTCGACGGCGTGGCCGTCGCCCTCGGCGAGGGCGGGCGGATCCGGATCGCCGGCCCCACCCTCTTCAGCGCGTACGTCGACCAGCCCGACCTCACCCGCGAGGTGCTCGTCGACGGGTGGTTCGTCACGTCCGACGCCGGTCGCTTCGACGAGGACGGCCGGCTGGTCCTGATCGGGCGGGTCGACGACGTGATCGTGAGCGGCGGCCTGAACGTGCCGGGACCAGCGGTGGCCGAGCGGCTCCGTGCCCATCCCGCGATCGATGCGGTCGAGGTGCTCGGCGTACCCGACGAGGAGTGGGGCAACCGGGTGGTCGCGTTCGTCTCGCTGGTCGAGGAGGGCGCCCAGCGACCGCCTGGAGACCTCGAGACCGAACTGCGCGACTGGGTCGCCGGACCGCACCCGCGAGCATGGGCACCCCGCCAGTTCGTGGTGCTGGACGACATCCCGCTGCTCGCGAACGGGAAGCCGGATCGACAAGGGCTCGTCTCGTTGGTCGAGGAGGTTGCGCAGCAACCGTCTCGAGACCAGGACACGATCTCGTGAAGGTCGTCGCGATCCCGATGCGCACCCGCTTCCGCGGCATCACCGTGCGCGAGGTGGCGCTGGTGCGCGGGCCGGGCGGTTGGGGCGAGTGGAGCCCGTTCCTGGAATACCCGCCCGATGTGGCCGAGGCCTGGTTGCGCTGCGCCGAGGAATCCGCCGCGGGCGACTGGCCGGCGCCGCTGCGGACCTCCGTCCCGGTCAACGTGACGGTCCCTGCGGTCGGCCCCGAGCGGGCTCACGCGATCGTGCTCGACGGCGGATGCCGCACTGCCAAGGTGAAGGTGGCCGAGCCCGGCCAGTCCCTCGCCGACGACGAGGCCCGGGTCGAGGCGGTGCGCGACGCCCTCGGACCGGACGGCCGGATCCGGGTGGACGCCAACGGTGCCTGGTCCGTCGACGAGGCGGTGGTGGCGATCGGTCGCCTCGATCGCGCCGCCGGCGGACTGGAGTACGCCGAGCAGCCGACCGCGTCCGTCGAGGACCTCGCCCGGGTGCGGATCCGCGTGGACGTCCCGATCGCCGCCGACGAGTCGATCCGGCGCGCCGAGGACCCCTACCGCGTGCGCGACCTCGAGGCCGCCGACATCGCGGTGCTCAAGGTGCAGCCGCTCGGGGGTGTGCGCGCCTGCCTGGAGATCGCCGAACGGATCGGCCTCCCCGTGGTCGTGTCCTCCGCGCTCGAGACGTCCGTCGGTATCGCTGCCGGTGTCGCCCTCGCGGCCGCTCTGCCCGACCTGCCCTACGCCTGCGGGCTCGCGACGGTCCAGCTGCTCACCTCGGACGTGGTGGCCCACCCGCTCCTGCCCGTCGACGGAGTCCTGCCCGTCGGCCGGCCCGCGGTCGACGTACAACAGGTGGCGGCGCTGGAGGCCGCGCCCGACCGGGTCGAACACTGGGAGGCCCGGCTCGCCGCGGTGCGTGCGCTGCGGGAGGATCGTCGATCATGAATGCTCCGACTCCTGCCGACAGTGCCGCCGACCTGGCGGACGCCCTGGTCGCGTGGCTGGCACGGGCCGGGGTCACCGACGTCGTGGTCGCACCGGGATCGCGCAACGCGCCGCTCTCGATGGCCCTGTGGGCCACGGCCCGGGGTGGCGGCGTCCGGTTGCACACCCGCATCGACGAGCGCACGGCCGGCTTCCTCGCCCTCGGCCTGACGAAGACCGGTTCGCGAGCAGCGGTGCTCACCACCTCCGGGACGGCCGTGGCCAACCTCCACCCTGCCGTCCTCGAAGCCGTCCATGCCGGTGTCGGCATGATCGTCGTCTCCGCCGACCGGCCCGCGCGGTTGCGTGGCACCGGCGCCAACCAGACCACCGACCAGGTCGGCATCTTCGGACCCCTGCTGACGTCGTACGACGTCGCGACGATCGCCACGCTCGACGCCGTCCCTGCGCCGCCGCACGACGTCGTCCACCTCAATCTCCAGCTCGACGCACCCCTGGTCCCCGACGCCCCCCGGCCTCTCGATACGCCGCTCGTGCCTCGCGGCTACTCGACGAACCTGAGCTCAGGGTCGTCGAGTGCCGTTCGCGAGGAACGAGCGGACGGTGTGTCGAGACGCACCGACCTCCACCGCGGCCCGCGCACCGTCGTGGTCGCCGGCGACGACTCCGGCCCGCCCGCCCGCTTGCTCGCCGAGGCCGCCGGGTGGCCGTTGCTGGCCGAGCCGACCAGCGGGTCACGCACCGGCGAGAACGCCCTGCGCACCTACCGGCTCCTCCTCGGCACCGACCTCGGTGACCGGATCGAGCGGGTCGTCGTCTTCGGCCGGCCGACTCTCTCCCGGCCTGTCACCCGGCTCCTCGAGCGCCCTGACGTCGAGGTCCTCGTCGTGGCCGCTCGTGGCATCTGGCCGCCGAAGCCCGCCGGCTCCACGCCGATCACGGCTCCCCGGTGGGCCGAGGACGACCGGGACGACGACGCCTGGTTCGACGCCTGGCGCGAGGCCGATCGCGCTCTCGGGCGGCAGATCGACCAGTTGCTCGCCGAACAACCCACCCTCACGCCGTACGACGTCGCGGGGGCCACGTTCCGCGCCCTGCCTGCCGAAGGCCTGCTGGTCGTCGGCGCGTCGAGCCCGGTGCGCGACCTGGACCTGATGGAGCGACCTGCGCCCGTGGGCACACGCCGCAAGGTGATCGCGAACCGTGGTCTGGCGGGCATCGACGGCACGATCAGCACCGCGATCGGTGCGGCCCTGGGTCGCCAGTCCGTTGGTCGAGGAGGTCGCTCTGCGACCGTCTCGAGACCCCGGAACCTCGCACTGATGGGCGACCTGACCTTCCTGCACGACCAGACCGCGTTCGTGCTCGGCCCGGACGAACCGCGGCCGGACCTGACGATCGTGGTCGCCAACGACGACGGCGGCGCGATCTTCTCGATGCTGGAGCAGGGTGCGCCGGCGCACGCGGAGTCGTTCGAGCGGCTGTTCGGCACGCCGCACGGCATGGACCTCGGCAGCCTCTGCGCGGCGGCCCGGATCCCGCATCTCCGGGTCACTTCGCGCCCTGAGCTCGAGCAGGCGCTCGCCAGCCCCAACGGGGGCATCGAGGTGATCGAGGCGATGATCAGTCGCGTCGGCCGGCGCGATCTCGACGCGCAGATCCGTGCCCTCGCCACGACACCGGGGAGTGAATGACCATGGACATTGCCCTCCTGCTCGTCGCGATCGCGGTCGTCGTCCTCGCAGTCACCGCGATCTCCGAGCGCTTCGACGTCCCCGCGCCGCTGACCCTCGTCGTCGTCGGAGTCGCAGCGTCCTACGTGCCTGGCGTGCCCGAACTCCGTCTCGAGCCCGAGGTGGTCCTGCTCGGACTGCTGCCACCGCTGCTCTACTCAGCGGCGGTCAACACCTCGCTCGTCGACTTCAACGCCAACCGGCGCTCGATCCTGTTGCTCTCGGTCGGTCTGGTCGCCTTCACCACCATCGGAGTCGCGGTCGTCGTCCGGCTCGTCATCCCGGACCTCAGCTGGGCGCTGGCGCTGGCGATCGGAGCGGTCGTGGCCCCGCCGGACGCCGTGGCCGCCACGGCGATCGGTCGAAGGATCGGGCTGCCCCGCCGCGTGGTGACCATCCTCGAGGGCGAGTCGCTGCTCAACGACGCCACCGCGCTGGTGGCCCTGCGCACCGCGGTCATGGCGATCGGCGCGACCGTGGTCGTGTGGGAAGTCGCGCTCGACTTCGCCGTCGCGGCCGGCGGTGGTGTGGCCATCGGTGTGCTCGCGTTCGTCGTGGTCGGCTTCCTGCGCAAGAAGATCACCGATCCGCTCATGGACACCGCCATCTCGCTGGTGATCCCGTTCGCGTCGTACATCCTCGCTGAGGAGATCCATGCCTCCGGAGTGGTCGCGGTCGTCGTCGCCGGCCTGCTCCTGGGCCACGTCGCGCCGATCCTCCAGACGGCCCAGTCGCGGATCGCCGAGCGCACCAACTGGCGCACCATCGCCTACGTCCTCGAGAACACCGTCTTCCTGCTGATCGGTCTGCAGGCCGACTGGTTGCTCGCCGAGGTGGGGGAGAGCGAGTTCGGGATCGGCACCATCGCGGCTGCCTGCGCGGCAACGCTCGTCGCGGTCGTCGTACTCCGCATGGTCTGGGTCTTCATCGCCCGTGCGCTGCTGATCCGGCCCGGCCCGGACCCGGTCACGGGGGAGACGGCTGGCTGGCGTTACACCTTCCTCATCGGCTGGGCCGGCATGCGCGGCGTGGTCACCCTTGCCGCTGCGTTCACCGTCAAGGAGGACACCCCGCATCGTGAGGTGCTGCTGATCGTCGCGTTCACCGTGGTCGCCGGCACCCTCCTCGGTCAGGGCCTGACCCTGCCGTGGGTGGCCCGCCGGTTGCGCGTGCCGTCGCCCGATCCGCACGACGACGCGCTCGCCCGCGCGACGCTCCTCCAACAGGCGGCCAAGGCCGGGTTCCACAAGCTCGACGAGCTCGCCGAGGACTGCAACGACCCGCACCAGGTGCGCGAGCTGATCATCCAGCGCATCGAACAACGCAACTTCGCCGCATGGGAACGCCTCGGCACCACCGAGGGAGAGGAGAGTCCCAGCGACCTCTACTCCCGGTGGCGCGGGGAGATGATCGACGCCGAACGCCGCCGGGTGCTGGAGATCCGGTCCACCGGGACCGTGCCGTCGGAGGTCGTCAGCGAGGTGCTCGCGATGCTGGACGTCGAGGAGTCGATGCTCGACGCCGCCGAGGCGGAGCGCGCCGAGCTGAGGACGACGACGAGCACGGGGCCGAGCAACGGGTGCGAACACCTTGCGGCCGCGACCCTGCTGGACCCGCCGGCCGACCTCGTCTGCCCGGGGTGCGTGGCCGACGGCGCACGCTGGGTCGCCCTGCGCATGTGCCTGACCTGCGGCCACGTCGGCTGCTGCGACTCCTCGCCCGCCCGTCACGCCACCGCGCACTTTCGCGAGTCGCAGCACCCGGTGATGCGCTCCGTCGAGCCGGGCGAGGACTGGCGGTGGTGCTTCGTGCACCACCAGACCGGCTGAGGTCTCGAGACGGTTGCTGCGCAACCTCCTCGACCAACGCCGCTCCGCTCCTCGACCAGCGGCGGCTAGCGTTGTGTCATGCGACTGACGAAGTTCGGGCATGCCGCCGTCCGCATCGAGACCGACGGGACGACCGTCCTGCTCGACCCCGGTATGTGGACCCAGCGCGAGGCGGTCGACGGTGTCGACGCCGTGCTGATCACCCACGAGCACGCGGACCACTTCGACGTGGAGCACCTGCGGGCCACCGATGCTCCGATCTTCACGATCGCGGCCGTGGCCGCGCAGATCCGCGAGGCGGCGCCTGACGTCGCGGAACGCGTGACGGTCATCGCACCGGACCAGGCCTGGCAGATCGGCCCGGTCGGCATCCGCGCGATCGGTGAGCTGCATGCGGTGATCCACCCCGACCTGCCGCGGTTCCACAACAGCGGGTACGTCCTGACGGTCGAGGGCCAGACGGTCTTCCACCCCGGCGACGCACTGACCGTGCCGGGCGTGCCGGTCGACCTACTGCTCGCGCCTGTGTGTGCGCCGTGGATGCGTGCGAGCGAGGGCATCGACTTCGCCCGCTCCGTGGGGGCCGCGCGCAACGTGGCGATCCACGACCGTGTCTACTCCGCCGAGGGCTTGGGCATCATCGACGGTCAGTTCGGCCGCCTGCTCGGTGCGCGAGGCCTGGACTACGTCCGGTTGCCCGACGGTTCCGACCTGTAGGTCCGGTCCGTAGGCGGGGTCCGACGTCCTCAGGTCGACCGGGCATGATGGCCCGATGCCGATCGCACGCTCCTCCCTTGCCGGTGCCGCCACCGGAGTCGTCCTTCTCGCCGGTGCCGTCGGGTTCGGTGTCGGCCTGCCCGAGGTGGTCGAGAACCCCGGCGCCACGGCCGGCGAGCTCCCCAAGCTGCCGGATCGTCTCGACGCCCGGTTCGTCTCGGTCTCCTCATCGACGCCCAACGACTTCAAGGCAGACTCGCCCGAGGACGTCGCCGACGCCGAGGAGATCGCGAAGGCTTTCGGAGACGCGGAGAAGAGGGCCGTCAAGGGTCTCGCGGGCGTGTACGGCGACGTCGAAGTGCGCTACTACCGCGACATCGAGGCCAGCCTCGCGGCGGCGAGCGACCCCACGGGCCAGACCGCAGCGGCAGAGATGGTCGTCACCGTGGTCCCCGGCCCGGCCGGCCCCGTGCTTCCGCAGGGCCCGTTCGAGAACAACCAGAACGGTGCCCACTACGAGCTGAAGAAGTTGGGCGGCCACCCGTGCGCCGTGCAGTGGGTCGAGGCGATCGACCCGACGACCAATGCCCCGACCGGCGAGGAGCCGACCGGAGCCAACTACCAGATCGAGTGCCACGCCCAGCTCGACGGCGTGACCTTCGACATCGTCAGCAACGGGCTGGACCCGAAGGAGTACGTCCACTACGTCGAGCTGCTCCTCGAGCTCACTGAAGAGGGCTGATCCCTCCGGATCAGCTCCAGTAGACGATGACCTTGTCGCCGACCCGGACCTGACCGAAGAGCCACGCCACGGCCTCGCGATCGCGCACGTTGACGCAGCCGTGGGAGGCGCCGTTGTAGCCGTTGGCGGCGAAGTCGGGTGAGTAGTGCACGGCCTGGCCCTCGGAGAAGAACATCGCGAACGGCATGGGCGTGTGATAGATGCTCGACACGTGGTCGGGGCTCTTCCGGGTCACGTGGAAGGTGCCTTCGCGGGTCGGCAGCTCGGCCGAGCCGAAGCGGACGTCGACGGTCTTGCGGACCTTGCCGTCGACGACCCAGCGCAGGGTGCGGCTGGACTTGTCGACGCACATCACGCGGCCGGTCTTGCAGCGCGGGTCGAGTGCGCCGGGTGTGTTGCCTCCGTTGCCCGGAGGCGGCTGGTTGGTCAGCTCGGCCCTGGTGGGCACGCGCGTCATGGAGTGCAGCCGATTGAGTGTGCGCTTGTCGACCTCGCCGGTGACCTCGAATCCCCGCTTGGTCTGGAAGCCACGGACCGCCTCGGTCGTCAGGTCGCCGTAGGTGTCGGTGACGTCGCCGCTGAGCCAGTCGATCTGCTTGAGCCGGGCCTGGAGGTCGCGGACCTCGGGGCCCTTGTCGCCCGGGGACAGCAGAGCGGGGCCTGCGGCCGGGGGACCCGGGTCCTGCGAGGGCTCGGGGTCCGGCGAGGGCTCGGGGTCCGGCGACGGGTCAGGCTCGTCGGTCGGATCGGCCGCATCGGCCGCATCGTCGTCGGGCATCGCGGCGGGTTCGCCGATCGGGCCCGCGGCCCGGGGGCTGGACTCCCACGGGAGCACGTCCTCGCGGACGGCCCAGCCGACGCCGTACGCGAGGACGGAGCACAGGGCGGCCACCACGGTGATGACGGTGATCCGGCGAGCGATGCGCAACTTGGTGTTCATGCTCAGGTAGACGCTGCGAGGGGCACATTGGTTGCGAACGACTTTTTTGCTCACCCGCCCACGAGGCCATGAGCACGCCGTAGGTACGCTTCCGCGGTGGCCCGCGCAGAGCTCGACAAGCAGCCCGCCGATGTACGACGGATGTTCGACACCGTCGCGCGGCGCTATGACCTGACCAACGACATCCTGTCCTTCGGCCAGGACCGCCGCTGGCGCAAGGAAGTGCTCGCTGCCGTCGATCCGGCGTACGGCGACATGGTGCTCGACCTCGCGGCCGGCACCGGCACCTCCAGCCAGCCCTTCCGCGACGCCGGCGCCACGGTCGTGCCCTGCGACTTCTCGATCGGCATGCTCCAGGTGGGCAAGAAACAGTTCCCGCACCTGCCGTTCACAGCCGGCGACGGCACGAAGCTTCCGTTCCGTGACGACACCTTCGACGCGGTGACGATCTCCGTCGGCCTGCGCAACATCGTGGACCCGAAGGCGGGCCTGGCCGAGTTGCGCCGGGTCACCAGGCCCGGCGGCCGGCTCGTGGTCTGCGAGTTCAGCCACCCGACCTGGTCGCCGTGGCGCACGGTCTACCTCGAGTACCTGATGAAGGCGCTTCCCGCGGTCGCCACCGCGGTTTCGTCTGCTCCCGACGCCTACGTCTACCTCGCCGAGTCGATCCGCGCGTGGCCTGACCAGCGCGGCCTGGCGGACCTGATCGGTGAGGCCGGCTGGACGGCACCCGAGTGGCGCAACCTCTCCGGCGGCATCGTCTCCCTGCACCGCGCCACTGCCTGACGAGGCGGAGTGGATCGGGTCGTCTGGACACCCACGGCAGCGGAGGTCTCCGCGTTGATCCGTGGCGTCGTCCTCGTTGTCCTTCGGCGGAGCTTCGCCGTGGTTGCCGCGGTCTGCATCGGCATCGGCCTGGTGGGCAGCCTGGTCGCCGGGCCGGCTGCCACCGCCCCGGGGGTGGGCATCGCCCTGGCGGTGCTCGTTCCGTTCTTCACCGTGGTCACCCACCACCGGAACGCGCGCGTGATCCGTGCGGCCTATCCCGTCGGCGTCGAGGCCTCGGCCGAGGCAACGGACGAGGGCGTGCGCCTGGTCTCGGCCGTTGCGGACGTGCAACTGCCCTGGAGCCGTCTGGCACGTCCGCGGGTGGGCACCTCCGTCGTCGCGTTTCGTGACACGCTCACCCGGCGAGCCACGGCCCTCCCGCGCCAACTCTTCCCTGACCGGTGGCTTGCGAGGGTCCGTCCACCGGGCTGACGCGCGCCCGCATTTTCGCAACCAGACCATGCGTTAAATCCGCAGGTCAGGCGCCTCTTTCGGCTTCGCCGACCCCCCTGTCGCGACCCTTCCCGGTGGTGGCAAGATGTGGGCCAAGCCACTAGTGATTCTGTTCACAAGGTCACGAGAGGGAGCCTCATGGAGCTCTACACACCGGTCCTGGTGCTCGCCGCACTGGCCGCACTTTTCGCGGTCGGGTCAGTCGTCATGAGCACCTTCATCGGGCCGCGCCGCTACAACCGCGCGAAGCTCGACTCCTACGAGTGCGGTATCGAGCCGACCCCGCAGGCGCTGAGTGGCCGCTTCCCGGTGAAGTACTACATCACCGCGATGCTCTTCATCGTCTTCGACATCGAAATCATCTTCCTGTACCCGTGGGCCCTCGGGCTGGACAACATGGCGTGGTTCGGTCTGGTCGAGATGGTCCTGTTCATCGCCACTGTCTTTGTCGCGTACGCCTATGTGTGGCGCCGCGGCGGATTGGATTGGGACTAGACCCATGGGTGTGGAAGAGAAGCTCCCCAGCGGGGTCCTGCTGAGCACGGTCGAAGGTCTGGCCGGCTACATGCGCAAGGCCAGCTTCTGGCCAGCGACGTTCGGCCTGGCCTGCTGCGCGATCGAGATGATGACGTCGGGCGGTCCGAAGTACGACCTCGCCCGCTACGGCATGGAGGTCTTCCGTGCCAGTCCGCGCCAGGCCGACCTGATGATCGTGGCCGGCCGGGTGAGCAACAAGATGGCTCCGGTCCTGCGCCAGATCTACGACCAGATGGCCGAGCCCAAGTGGGTGCTCGCCATGGGCGTGTGCGCCAGCAGTGGCGGCATGTTCAACAACTACGCGATCGTCCAGGGCGTCGACCACGTCGTGCCCGTCGACATGTACCTCCCGGGTTGCCCGCCGCGCCCGGAGATGTTGATCGACGCGATCCTCAAGCTGCACGACAAGGTCCAGAACACGCCGCTCGGCGCCAACCGCCTGGCCCAGATCCGCGAGATGGAGGCCGAAGGCCTCGTCGCCCTGCCGACCGGCGACATGAGGGGAATGCTCCGGTGACCGACGAGAACCTCCCGGTCACGCCCGACGTGGCCGCCCCGGTCGAAGTCCGCGCGGTCGGGGAACGCCAGGGCATGTTCGGCGTGCGTGGCAGTGGTGACACCAGCGGCTTCGGCGGCCTGGTCGCCCCCGTCGTCCTCCCGACGGCCGCGCAGCGTCCCTTCGGCGGCTGGTTCGACACGGTGGCCGACAAGCTCGACGCCCTCGTCGAGAGCGTGGTCATCCACCGCGGGGAGATCACCTTCCACGTCCACCGCGACAACCTGCTCGCGGTCGCGAAGCTGGTCCGCGACGACGCCGCGCTGCGATTCGAGTTCCTGTCCGGTGTCAGCGCCGTGCACTACCCCGGCGACGCGGGCCGTGAGCTGCACGCCGTCTATCACTTCATGTCCTACACGTGGAACCGACGGATTCGCGTGGAGGTGAGCGTGCCTGACGGCGACGCCCACATCCCGACCCTGGTCCCGCTCTACCCGGCAGCCGACTGGCACGAGCGCGAGACGTGGGACATGTTCGGCATCATCTTCGACGGCCACCCGGCGCTGACCCGGATCCTGATGCCTGACGACTGGCCGGGCCACCCGCAGCGCAAGGACTATCCCCTCGGCGGCATCCCCGTCGAGTACAAGGGCGCCACCATCCCGCCGCCCGACCAGCGGAGGTCGTACTCATGACTACGGATCAGGACTTCTACGCCGGAAGCGCCGACACCGGTGCCGGCAAGGTCTTCACCGTCACCGGTCAGGACTGGAGCGAGATCGCCTCCGGTCTGGGCGAGGGCGATGCCGCTGAGAGGGTCGTCGTCAACATGGGCCCGCAGCACCCGTCGACCCACGGCGTGCTCCGGCTGATCCTCGAGATCGAGGGCGAGACGGTCACCGAGGCCCGTTGTGGCATCGGCTACCTGCACACCGGCATCGAGAAGAACATGGAGTACCGCTCCTGGACACAGGGCGTCACGTTCTGCACCCGGATGGACTACCTCTCCCCGTTCTACAACGAGATGACCTATGTCCTGGGCGTCGAGCGACTTCTCGACATCGAGGACGACATCCCCGAGAAGGCCCAGATCATGCGGGTCCTGCTCATGGAGCTCAACCGGATCTCCTCGCACCTGGTCTGCATCGCGACCGGCGGCATGGAGATCGGCGCCCTCACCGTGATGACCATCGGCTTCCGTGAGCGTGAGCTGGTCCTGGACCTGTTCGAGCTGATCACCGGCCTGCGGATGAACCACGCGTTCATCCGTCCCGGCGGCGTCGCCCAGGACCTGCCGCCCGGCGCCCTCGACGACATCCGCTCCTTCGTCGCCCTGATGAAGAAGCGGCTGCCGGAGTACGCCGCGCTGTGCAACGCGAACCCGATCTTCAAGGCTCGCCTCGTCGACGTCGGCCATCTCGACCTCGAGGGCTGCATGGCACTCGGCCTCACGGGCCCGGTCCTGCGCAGCACCGGCTACGGCTTCGACCTGCGCAAGGCCCAGCCCTACAGCGGTTACGAGACCTACGACTTCGACGTGCAGACGTGGGACACCGCCGACTCCTATGGCCGGTTCCGGGTCCGCCTCAACGAGATGTGGGAGTCGCTGCGCATCATCGAGCAGGCGGCGGACCGCCTCGCGAAGCTCGAGGGTGCGCCGGTGATGGTGGCCGACAAGAAGATCGCGTGGCCCAGTCAGCTGTCGATCGGCAGCGACGGCATGGGCAACAGCCTCGACCACATCCGCCACATCATGGGTGAGTCGATGGAGGCGTTGATCCATCACTTCAAGCTCGTCACCGAAGGCTTCCGGGTTCCGCCCGGTCAGGCCTACGTCCCGGTCGAGTCGCCCCGCGGCGAGCTCGGCGCACACGTCGTCTCCGACGGTGGCACCCGCCCGTTCCGGGCGCACTTCCGCGATCCCTCGTTCAACAATCTCCAGGCGATGGGCGTGATGAGCGAGGGCGGCCAGATCGCTGACGTCATCGTCGCGATCGCCAGCATCGACCCCGTCATGGGAGGCGTGGACAGATGAGCACCCAGCCGATCGACGAGAAGACGATCGCGGAACTCCGCGAGATCGCCGCGCGCTACCCCGAGCCGCGCTCGGGCCTGCTGCCGATGCTGCACCTCGTGCAGTCGGTGCAGGGGCGGGTCACGCCGGAGGGGATCGAGGCGTGTGCCGCGGTCCTCGACATCAGTGCCGCTGAGGTCAGCGGGGTCGCGACGTTCTACACGATGTACAAGCGCCACGGCGTCGGTGACTACCACGTCGGCGTCTGCACCAACACGCTCTGCGCGGTGATGGGCGGCGACGAGATCTTCGCCCGTCTCAAGGAGCACCTCGACATCGGCAACGACGAGGTCGCCGTCCAGCGGCAGGGCGACTCGAAGACGGTCAGCCTCGAGCACATCGAGTGCAACGCAGCCTGCGACTTCGCCCCGGTGATGATGGTCAACTGGGAGTTCATGGACAACCAGACGCCGGAGTCGGCAGTCCAGTTGGTCGAGTCGCTCCGCGCCGGTCACGAGATCCAGTCGACCCGCGGCCCGAAGCTCTGCACCTTCCGCGAGGCCGAGCGTGTGCTCGCCGGTTTCCCCGACGGTCTGGTCGACGAAGGCCCCACGGCCGGACCGCCCAGCCTGGTCGGCCTGAAGATCGCCCGCGAACGGGGCTGGACGGCGCCTGATGCGCCGACCACTCCGGCGATCGAGGCCAAGGAGTCGGACCAGTGACGGACATGTTGACCCCCGTGCTCACGGACATGTGGGACGTCGAGCAGGGCTGGAAGCTGGCGCCCTACGAGAGCAAGGGCGGTTACGCCGCCCTCGACATCGCCTTCGGCATGAGCCAGGACGACGTCATCACCGCCGTCAAGGACAGCGGTCTGCGCGGCCGTGGCGGCGCAGGCTTCCCGACCGGCATGAAGTGGTCGTTCATCCCGCAGGACAACCCCCGCCCGAAGTACCTCGTCGTCAACGCGGACGAGTCGGAGCCGGGCACCTGCAAGGACATCCCGCTGATGATGGGCAACCCCCACGTCCTCGTCGAGGGCGTCATCATCAGCTCCTACGCCATTCGCGCGAACAAGGCCTTCATCTACATCCGCGGTGAGGTCCTGCACGTCATCCGCCGGGTGCAGGCCGCTGTCGAGGAGGCGTACGCCGCCGGCCACCTCGGCAAGAACATCCACGGATCGGGCTACGACCTCGACGTCGTGGTGCACGCCGGTGCCGGTGCCTACATCTGTGGCGAGGAGACCGCGCTGCTCGAGGGACTCGAGGGTCGTCGCGGCCAACCGCGCCTGCGCCCGCCGTTCCCCGCGGTCGCCGGCCTCTACGCCAGCCCCACGGTCATCAACAACGTCGAGTCCATCGCCTCGGTGCCGGCCATCGTGAAGAACGGTGCCGCCTGGTTCGCCTCGATGGGCACCGAGAAGTCCAAGGGCCACGGCATCTTCTCGCTGTCCGGACATGTGCAGAACCCCGGCCAGTACGAAGCCCCGCTCGGCATCACCCTGCGCGAGCTCCTCGACCTGGCCGGCGGCATCCGTCACGGTCACGAGATCAAGTTCTGGACCCCCGGTGGCTCCAGCACCCCGCTGCTCACTGCCGAGCACCTCGACATCCCGCTCGACTTCGAGGGCGTCGGCGCGGTCGGCTCGATGCTCGGCACCCGCGCCCTGCAGATCTTCGACGAGACCGTGTGCGTCGTGCGTGCCGTGCTGCGGTGGACCGAGTTCTACAAGCACGAGTCCTGTGGCAAGTGCACCCCGTGCCGGGAGGGCACGTGGTGGCTGGTGCAGGCGCTCACCCGGCTCGAGAACGGTCAGGGCACCGAGGCCGACCTCGACCAGCTGCTCGATCAGTGCGACAACATCCTGGGTCGCTCGTTCTGCGCACTCGGCGACGGCGCGACGAGCCCGATCTCCAGCTCCATCGAGCACTTCCGCGACGAGTACCTCGCGCACCTCGCCCATGGCGGGTGCCCGTTCGACGCGGCGAGGTCCACCGCCTGGGCAGGCACGGAGGTGTCGGCATGACCACCACGCCCGAGAAGGCCGTCGAGAAGTCGGACCTCGTCACCGTCACCATCGACGGCGTCCAGGTCAGCGTCCCCAAGGACACCCTGGTCATCCGCGCGGCCGAGCAGATCGGCGTCCAGATTCCGCGGTTCTGTGACCACCCGCTGCTCGCGCCGGCCGGTGCGTGCCGCCAATGCCTGGTCGACGTACCCGATGCCGGCAACGGTCGGGGATTCCCCAAGCCGCAGGCGTCGTGCACGCTCCCGGTCGCCGAGGGCATGGTCGTCAGCACCCAGGAGTCCAGCCCCGTCGCCGACAAGGCGCAGCGCGGTGTCATGGAGCTGCTGCTGATCAACCACCCGCTGGACTGCCCTGTCTGCGACAAGGGTGGCGAGTGCCCCCTGCAGAACCAGGCGATGTCCAATGGGCAGGGCGAGTCGCGCTTCTCGGACGACCGCAACCGCGGCGTGAAGCGGACGTTCCCCAAGCCGATCAACCTGTCGCCGACGGTTCTGCTGGACCGCGAGCGCTGCATCGTGTGCCAGCGCTGCACGCGGTTCGCCGACGAGATCGCCGGTGACCCGTTCATCGAGCTCCTCGAGCGCGGTGCGCAGCAGCAGATCGGCATCGCCGAGGACGCGCCCTTCCTGTCGTACTTCTCCGGCAACGTGATCCAGATCTGCCCGGTCGGCGCGCTCACCTCCGAGCAGTACCGCTTCCGGTCCCGCCCCTTCGACCTGGTCTCGACGGCCGGTGTGGCCGAGCACGATGCGTGCGGTTCGGCGATCCGGATCGACCACCGTCGCGGCAAGGTGCTGCGCCGTCAGTCCGGCAACGACCCGGCGGTCAACGAGGAGTGGATCACCGACAAGGACCGCTTCGCGTTCGCCTACGCCCAGTCCGAGGACCGCCTCGTCTACCCGCAGGTGCGCGACGAGGACGGCAGTCTCCGGCCGGCGTCGTGGCCCGAGGCCTTCGCGGTCGCGGCCCGTGGCCTTGCCGCTGCCAAGCAGGCCGGCGGGGTCGGCGTGCTGACCGGTGGTCGCCTGACCGTCGAGGACGCCTACGCCTACAGCAAGTTCGCCCGGGTCGCGCTCGGCACCAACGACATCGACTTCCGGGCCCGTCCGCTCTCCGCCGAGGAGGCCGCGTTCCTGGCGTCGTCGGTCGCGCTGACCGGCCCCGGCAACGGGGGAGTGACGTACGACGACCTCGAGTCCGCCGCGAAGGTGGTGCTCGTCGGCCTGGAGCCCGAGGACGAGGCCGGCGCGGTCTTCCTGCGCCTGCGCAAGTCCGTGCGGGCCGGCGGCACCGAGGTGATCAGCCTGGCGCCGTACACCACGCGCGGACTGGCCAAGGTCTCCGCACGCGTCGTGCCGACCGTGCCCGGCGAGGAAGCAGCGGGACTCGACGCGCTGGCTCCCGAGCTCGACGCGGGCAGCGTGCTGCTCGTCGGTGAGCGACTGGCCACGATCCCCGGTGCGCTGTCAGCTGCTGCCGCAGTCGCCGCGTCCACGGGCGCTCGCCTCGCCTGGGTGCCCCGCCGGGCCGGTGATCGCGGTGCGGTCGAGGCCGGCTGCCTGCCGAACCTGCTGCCCGGTGGCCGTCCGACGGCCGACGCCGGCGCGCGCGTCGACGTCGCTGCGGCCTGGGGTGTCGATGTCCTGCCCGAGACCGAAGGCCGCGACGCGGATGCGATCGTCGCCGCGCTCGTCACCGGCGAGCTCGGCGGACTCGTCATCGCGGGTGTGGATCCCGACGACACGTCCGACCCGGCCGCGACCCGTGCCGCGATCGATGCGGCCGGCTTCGTGGTCGCCTTCGACCTGCGCCGCACTGACGTCACCGACGTCGCTGACGTCGTGTTCCCCGTCGCGCCGACCACCGACAAGGCCGGCACCTTCGTCAACTGGGAAGGCCGGGTGCGGCCGTGGGAGGCCGCGCTGCGCAACCCCGCATCGCTCCCGGAGCTGCGGGCCCTCTCCGGCATTGCCGACGAGCTCGCCCACCTCGGCCACGGCAGCCCGCTGGGTTTCCGGACCGTCGACGAGGCCCGGGCCGAGATGGCCCAGCTGGGTCCGTGGGACGGCGAACGCCCACGTCTCGATACGCCCTCGCCTGGCGGCTCGGGCTACTCGACGACCTTGGGAGACGGCGATCTGGTGCTGGCCACCTGGAAGCAGTCGCTCGACAACGGCTCGCTGCAGGACGGCGACAAGTACCTCAAGGCCACCGCACGGACGCCGGTGGTGCTGGTGTCCCGGGCCGTTCACGACTCCCACGGCCCGACCATCACCCTCACCGGTGACCGCGGGTCGATGACCCTGCCGGCCGAGATCGCCGACGACCTGGTCGACGGCGTGGTGTGGGTGCCGTCGAACTCCGTCGGCAACGGCGTGCTGGCCGATCTCGCCTCGCCGGGCACGACTGTGACGATTGCCGGAGGTGCCGCATGAACACCGATCTCAACGCGTTCGGCAACGACGTCTGGTGGATCATCGGCATCAAGACGCTGCTGGTCTTCCTGGTGCTCGTGCTTCTCACCCTGTTCAACATCTGGTGGGAGCGGCGGGTCGTGGCCCGGATGCAGCACCGGATCGGCCCGAACGTGCACGGCCCCTTCGGTCTGCTGCAGTCCCTGGCCGACGGCGTGAAGCTGGCGTTCAAGGAGGACCTGATCCCGAAGGCCGCCGACAAGGTGGTCTTCGTGCTCGCGCCCGTGATCTGCGTGGTGCCCGCATTCGTGACGTTCTCGGTCATCCCCTTCGGTCCCGAGGTGAACCTCTTCGGGGAGCGCACACCGCTCCAGCTCACCGACATGCCGGTCGCCGTGCTCTTCGTGATGGCGATCGCCTCGATCGGCATCTACGGCATCGTCCTCGGCGGCTGGTCCAGCGGATCGACGTACTCCCTGCTCGGCGGTCTGCGCTCGAGCGCCCAGATGATCTCCTACGAAGTGGCCATGGGCCTCGCGCTCGTCGCGGTGTTCATGTACGCCGGGTCGATGTCGACCAGCGAGATCGTCGCCGCGCAGGACGACGTCTGGTTCGGCCTGATCCTGCTGCCGTCCTTCGTGATCTACGCGATCGCGATGGTCGGTGAGACGAACCGTGCGCCGTTCGACCTGCCCGAGGCCGAGGGTGAGCTGGTCGGCGGCTTCCACACGGAGTACTCCAGCCTGAAGTTCGCGCTGTTCTTCCTCGCCGAGTACATCAACATGGCCACCGTCTCCGCGCTCGCCACCACCTTGTTCCTCGGTGGCTGGCATGCACCGTTCTGGATCGACGAGGTCTGGGCGGGCGCCAACGAGGGCTACTGGCCGGTGCTGTGGTTCTTCGGCAAGGTCCTGTTCTTCATCTTCGGGTTCATCTGGCTGCGCGGTTCGCTGCCGCGGTTGCGCTACGACCAGTTCATGGCGTTCGGCTGGAAGCGGCTGATCCCGATCGCACTGGTCTGGACCGTTGCGGTCGCCACCATGCGGGTCGCCCGCAACGAGGGCGTCTTCGAGGGCGGCTTCAGTGGCAACCCGCAGTTCTGGATGGTCGCGATCGGCGTGATCCTGGTTGTCCTGCTGATCACGTTCCTGATTCCCGAGGGCAAGGACGACAGCCCGGCCGTGACCGTCTCGACGCCGAGGCCCGGGAGCTTCCCCGTGCCGCCGATGCCGGTCGGTGGCGCCCTCCGGGGCGCTGCAGCGCCGCTGTCGTTCCGTTCCGACGTCCACACCGCCGACCACCCAGTTGATTCAGGGGTTCGCCATGACTGAGCAGACCAACGGGCAGGGCCCCTCGCTCAAGGAGCAGCTCTGGGATCCGATCGCCGGGTTCGGGGTGACGTTCCGGACGATGTTCCGCAAGGTCGTCACCGAGCAGTACCCGAAGGAGAAGTTCCCGACCGCTCCACGCTTCCACGGCCGTCACCAGCTCAACCGATGGCCCGACGGTCTCGAGAAGTGCATCGGCTGCGAGCTGTGTGCGTGGGCGTGTCCCGCGGACGCGATCTACGTCGAGGGTGCCGAGAACTCTGACACTGGAGGCGGCGAAGGCGGCAGTGACTCTGCCAGGTTCTCGGCCGGGGAGCGCTACGGCCGCGTCTACCAGATCAACTACCTGCGCTGCATCCTCTGCGGCCTGTGCATCGAAGCGTGCCCGACGCGGGCGCTCACGATGACCAACGAGTACGAGCTGGCCGACGACAGTCGCGCCAGCCTGATCTACGAGAAGTCCGACCTGTTGGCCCCGCTGCTGCCCGGCATGCAGCAGCCGCCGCACGAGATGCAGCTCGGCAAGGACGACCTCGCCTACTACCGCGGTGACTTCGCGGCGCCGATCCCGGTGCCGACGGTGCCGACGACCGACGGGGGCCACGCATGATCGCCTTCTGGGTGCTTGCGCCCATCATGGTGCTGGCAGCGCTGGGCATGCTCTTCGTTCGCAAGGCCGTGCATGCCGCGCTGCTGCTGGCGGTCGTCATGATCAGCCTTGCCATGCTCTACGCCGTGCTGGAGGCGCCGTTCCTCTTCGCGGTCCAGATCATCGTCTACACCGGCGCCATCTTGATGCTGTTCCTCTTCGTGATGATGCTCGTGGGCGTCGACGCCTCGGACTCCCTCGTCGAGACCATCAAGGGCCAGCGGGTGCTGGCCTGGTTCACCGGCCTGGGTTTCGCCGTGGTCATGGTCGTCAGCCTGACCCAGCTCACCTTCGGCTCGGCGGTCGGCCTCGACGAGGCCAACGAGGGCGGCAACACCGAAGCCCTCGCGAACCTGCTGTTCTCGCGCTACGTCTTCGTCTTCGAGACCACCAGTGCACTGCTGATCACCGCAGCAGTCGGCGCGATGGTGCTCGCCCACCGCGAGCGGCTCACCCCGCGCCGTACCCAGGCCGACATCGCGGCCGACCGGATCCGGGCCTACGCCGAGACCGGCGCCCATCTCGGACCGCTGCCCCCACCGGGCGTCTACGCCCGCCACAACGCGGTCGACACCCCTGCCCTGCTGCCCGACGGCAGCCCCGCGCCGGCATCGGTGTCCCGCGTCCTCGCCGCCCGCGGCACGATGCGGTCGGCCGGGCTGCGTGACATCGACAAGATGCAGGCACAGATCGGTGAGGGCTCCGGCGAGCTCGGCCCCTCGACGGGCTCGACCGACGACGGAGTGGAGGAGTCGAAGTGATGACCGAGTACGTCGTCCTCTCGGCGATCCTGTTCACGATCGGTTCGATCGGGGTGTTGACCCGTCGCAACGCGATCGTGGTCTTCATGTGCGTCGAACTGATGCTCAACGCCTGCAACCTCGCGTTCGTCGCGTTCGCGCGCCAGCACGGCAACCTCGACGGCCAGATCGCTGCCTTCTTCGTGATGGTGGTGGCCGCGGCCGAGGTCGTCGTCGGACTCGCGATCATCATGACCATCTTCCGGACTCGTCGCTCGGCCTCGGTCGACGACGCGAGCCTGCTGAAGTTCTGAGGACTCAGACCTTGAACGCTCTCTCTGCTGTCGCGCTCACCTCCAGCGAGACCCACGTCCCCGTCGTCGCGCCGACCGAGGCGGACGGGATCTTCGGTCTGTTGTGGCTGATCATCGCGTTGCCGCTGCTCGGCGCCACCGTGCTGTTGTTGCTCGGCAACCGCCGCACCAAGGACTACGGCCACTGGATCGGGCTCGCGACGATCACCGGTTCCTTCGTGCTCAGCCTGGTGATGTTCCTCCAGCTGCTCGGCCGCGACGAGGGTGACCGCCAGGTCACGAAGCACCTGTGGACCTGGATCGAGTCCGGCCGCCTCGACATCGGCATGGACCTGCTCTATGACCCGCTGTCCGCACTGTTCCTGCTGCTCATCACCGGTGTCGGCGCGCTGATCCACCTCTACTCCGTCGGCTACATGGAGCACGACCCGCGTCGCTCGCGGTTCTTCGCCTACCTCAACCTGTTCGTCGCGGCGATGCTGATGCTGGTCCTCGCGGAGAACTACGTCGGACTCTTCCTCGGCTGGGAAGGAGTCGGCCTGGCGTCGTACCTCCTGATCGGCTTCTGGCAGCACAAGCCCTCGGCGGCCGCTGCGGCGAAGAAGGCCTTCGTCATCAACCGGGTCGGCGACATGGGTCTGGGCCTGGCGATCTTCCTGATGTTCGCGACCTTCGGCACGACGAGCTTCAGCGGAGTCAGCGAGCTCGCGGGCGGTGCCACCGAGACCACGCTCAACTGGATCGGCGTCCTGCTCCTCGTCGGCGCCTGCGGCAAGTCCGCCCAGGTCCCGCTGCAGGCGTGGCTGCTCGACGCGATGGAGGGCCCGACCCCGGTCTCGGCCCTGATCCACGCGGCGACCATGGTCACCGCCGGCGTCTACCTCGTGACCCGCTCCAACTTCATCTTCGAGCTCGCTCCGGCGGCGCAGACCGCGGTGGTCATCGTGGCGACGGTGACGATCCTGTGGGGCGCGATCATCGGTTGTGCCAAGGACGACATCAAGAAGGCGCTGGCCGGGTCCACCATGAGCCAGATCGGTTACATGATGCTGGGCGCCGGTCTCGGCGTGGCGGGCTACGCCTTCGCGATCTTCCACCTGCTCACGCACGGCTTCTTCAAGGCGAACATGTTCCTCGGTGCCGGTTCGGTGATGCACGCGATGGACGACGACGTCGACATGCGTCACTACGGCGCGCTGAACAAGATGCTGCCGGTCACCTTCCTGACCTTCGCGATGGGCTACCTCGCGATCATCGGCTTCCCGCCGTTCTCCGGCTTCTGGTCGAAGGACAAGATCATCGAGGTCGCCCTCATCGAGAACCCGGTCGTCGGCGTCTGTGCATTGATCGGCGCCGGCGTGACCGGTTTCTACATGACCCGGCTGATGCTGATGACCTACTTCACCCAGAAGCGCTGGGAGAAGGACGTGCACCCGCACGAGAGCCCGAAGGTGATGACGATCCCGCTGATCGTCCTTGCTGCCCTTTCGGTGCTCGGTGGCCTGATGCTCGCCGGCAACTGGATCGTCGACTGGCTGAGCCCGGTCGTCGGACACGCGGAGCACCACGAGCCGCCGATCCCGGTCATCGTCATCACGCTGATCACCATGGCCACGGTCGCCGCCGGTGTCGCCCTCGCCTGGTTCCTCGTCGGCAAGCAGCAGGTGCCGCGGGTGGCGCCGACCGATGTCTCGTTCGCGACCCGGGCGGCCCGCGCCGACCTGTACGGCGACGCGATCAACGACGCCCTGGTGGTGGTTCCGGGCAAGGCGACCGTCAACGCGCTGGTGGCCGCTGACCGGTCCGTCGTCGACGGCGCCTTCACGGGTGGCTCGACCATCCTGACCGGCACCGGCGAGCTGCTGCGCAAGTTGCAGACCGGCTACGTCCGCTCCTACGCACTGTCCATCCTCGCGGGCGCGGTCATCCTCGTCCTGGTCCTCGTGGCGGTGAACCTGTGAACGACTTCCCGATCCTCAGCCTGCTGGTCTGGCTCCCGATTGCCGGCGCGGTCGCCGTTGCCCTGTTGCCTGCTGCGGTCAGCAAGGTCACCGGCCTGGGCGTCACCCTCATCACCCTTGTGCTCGGCCTGACCGTTGCGCTCAACTACGACGCCGACGAGGGTCGTCAGTTCGAGGAGGTGCACGACTGGATCGAAGCGTTCGGAGTGCACTACGCCTTGAGCGTCGATGGCCTCGGCCTGCTGATGGTGTTGCTCACCGTCCTGCTCGTTCCCGTGGTGCTCGGTGCGGAGTGGTTCAAGGCCGACGACCCCAACGGTGCAGGTGCCAAGGCGTTCGTCGCCTGGGCGCTGGCGCTGGAAGGGTTGTCCCTGGCGGTGTTCTGCGCCACCGACGTCTTCCTCTTCTACGTCGTGTTCGAGGCCACCCTGATCCCGGCCTACTTCCTGGTCGGCGGGTTCGGCCGCGACGGCCGGGGTGCCGCGGCCCTGAAGTTCCTGATGTTCCAGCTCGCGGGCGGACTGATCCTGCTCGCGTCGGTGATCGGCCTCTACGTCGTCTCCGCACAGGAGGGCACGCCGTCGTACCTCCTCTCGGACCTCGAGGGGCTCTCGATCGACACCGAGGCCGGGCGTTGGCTGTTCTTCGGTTTCTTCATCGCTTTCGCGATCAAGGCGCCGTTGTTCCCGCTGCACACCTGGCTGGCCGACACGACCGAGAAGGCGACGCCCGGCACGGGCGTCCTGCTGGTCTGCATCCTCGACAAGATCGGCACCTTCGGGATGCTGCGGTTCTGCCTCGGCATCTTCCCGGAGGCCTCGCAGTGGGCGACGCCGCTCGTCGTCGTCCTCGCGCTCATCTCCATCGTCTACGGCGCGCTGGTGGCGATCGGGCAGGACGACGTCTTCCGCCTCATCGGTCTCACCTCGCTCAGCCACTTCGGCCTGATCACGCTCGGCATCTTCACGATGAGCACGCAGGGTGCCAGCGGCTCGATCCTCTACATGGTCAACCACGGCCTCGGCACGGCCGCGCTGTTCCTCGTCGCGGGCTACCTCTACGACCGTCGTGGCACCTCGTTGATCAGCGAGATGGGCGGCATCGAGAAGGTGGCGCCGGTCCTGGCCGGCCTGTTCCTGATCGCCGGTCTCGCGACCCTCGGCCTGCCGGGCCTCTCGCCGTTCGTCAGCGAGTTCCTCGTGCTGCTGGCCGCTTTCAACTACGGCTGGTACGTCGGCGCGATCGCGATCACCGCGGTCGTCCTCTCGGCGGTCTACGTGCTGTGGATGTACCAGCGCACGATGACCGGCCCGACCGCCGCCGACCTGGAAGGCACCAAGGACCTCGGGTTGCGCGAGATCGTGGCCGTGGCGCCGCTCTTCGCGGCCCTGGTCTTCTTCGGGTTCTACCCGGCGCCACTGCTGGACGCGGCCAACCCGATGGTCGGCGACCTGCTCGAAAACGTCGGGGTGCACGATGACCCACCGACCGTCGACCCTGAGGTCACGCACGAAGGGGAGTCGCACTGATGGAGTTCGTGAAGCCCGAGCTCGAGTACGTCGAGCTCCTCCCGCTCCTCCTCGTCCTCGGCGGTGCCTGCGTCGGCGTCCTGCTCGAGGCCTTCCTGCCGCGCAAGGACCGCCGGATCCCGCAGATCACGCTGGCGCTGTCCGTCCTCGTCGCCGCACTCGTGTCCACCATCGTGGTCGGCGCGGACCTCGAGCAGCACACCGGGGCCGGTGGCAGCGAGGGCCAGGGCCTTGTCGGTGCCGAGGGCAGCGTCATCATCGACGGGCCCACGATCTACCTCTGGGCACTGGTCCTGATCTTCGCGATCGGCGGCGTCGCCCTGTTCGCCGAGCGTCGGCTCGAAGGCGGTGTCTCGGCCTTCACCGGCCAGGCGGCAGCGCTTCCGGGCACCGACACCGAGCGCGAGGCATCGACCCGCGGCCTCGAGCACACCGAGGTCTACCCGCTGATGCTCTTCGCCGTGGGCGGCATGCTGCTGTTCCCTGCGTCGGGTGACCTGCTGACGATGTTCGTCGCGCTCGAGGTTCTCTCCCTCCCGCTTTACCTGCTGTGTGGTCTCGCCCGTCGACGTCGCCTGCTCAGCCAGGAAGCGGCGATGAAGTACTTCCTCCTCGGTGCCTTCGCCTCCGGCTTCTTCCTGTACGGCGCCGCGCTGGTCTACGGCTACTCCGGCTCGGTCACCTTCGCCGGCATCAACGAGGCGGTCCGTGGTGGCGGAGCCAACCACGGCCTGCTGCTCGCCGGCATCGCCCTGCTCGCCGTCGGGCTGCTGTTCAAGGTCGGTGCCGCGCCGTTCCAGGCCTGGACGCCCGACGTCTATCAGGGTGCGCCCACTGCGGTCACGGCGTTCATGGCCGCCGGCACGAAGGTCGCCGCGTTCGGTGCCCTGCTGCGCCTGCTGTACGTCGCCTTCGGTGGCGAGCGCTGGAGCTGGGTCCCGATGCTGTGGGTCGTGGCGATTGCCTCGATGCTGCTCGGCGCCATCCTGGCTGCCGTGCAGAACGACGTGAAGCGGATGCTGGCCTACTCCTCGGTCGCGCACACCGGCTTCCTCCTGGTCGGCGTGCTCGGCGTCCAGTCGGCTGACGACCTCGCCAAGGGCCAGTACACCTCGCTCGAGGGCGTGCTGTTCTACCTCACCACCTACGGCTTCTCGATGATCGGTGCCTTCGCGATCGTCACCGTCGTGCGCGACGCCAGCGGCGAAGCCACCCACTACGACCGCTGGGCCGGCCTCGGTCGCCGCTCGCCGCTCGTGGCCGGTGCCTTCGCGTTCTTCCTGCTGTCGATGGCCGGTATCCCGCTCACCGCCGGCTTCATCGGCAAGTGGGCCGTCTTCACCTCGGCCCTGTCGGCCGGCGCCTGGCCGGTGGTGCTGGTTGCGATCGCTTCGAGCGTCATCGCGGTCGGGTTCTATGTCCGCCACATCCGTCTGATGTTCTTCACCGAGGCGCACGCGGACGGATCGGCTGAGGTCTCGGTGCCCTCCTTGCTGACGTCCGGGACGGTCGTCGTGTGCCTCGCGGCGACCCTGCTGCTCGGCATCGTGCCGGGGCCGGTGCTGGATCTGGTCACGAATGCGGGAGACTTCATCAGGTGAGTCCCGCTGCAAGCCCGGCCGAGCTGGCCCTGCCGATCGTCGACACCGCCCTCGCGGAGCGCCTCCGCGCGCGGATGGCGTCGGTGGAGGAGGCGTTGTTCGGCCACGCCACCAGCCGGGCGCCGTACGTCACCGAGGCGGCGCGGCACCTGCTCGCCGCCGGTGGAAAGCGGTTCCGCCCCCTGCTCGTGCTCCTCGCGGCCGAGGTGGGTCCGCGACCGGACGCGGCCGAGGTGCTCACCGCGGCGTGCGTCGTGGAGATCACCCACGTCGGCTCGCTCTACCACGACGACGTCATGGACGAGGCCGACCTGCGCCGGGGCGCCGACTCGGCGAACTCGCGCTACGACAACCTCGTCGCGATCCTGACCGGCGACTTCCTCTTCGCCAAGTCTTCCGAGCTCACGTCCCAGCTGGGGGCGGAGGCCGTTCGGATCCAGGCCGAGACCTTCACCCGCCTCGTCGAGGGCCAGATCCTGGAGACCGTGAAGCCGGGCCCCGAGGACGACGCACTGCAGCACTACCTCGAGGTCGTCGCCGGCAAGACCGGCTCTCTGATCGCCACCTCCGCCCGCTACGGCGCGCTGTTCTCGGGTGCCGACCCGGCCGTCGTCACCGCACTCACGGAGTACGGCGAGCTCGTCGGCACGGCTTTCCAGCTCTCCGACGACATCCTCGATGTCGCCTCCGAGACCGAGGAGTCGGGCAAGACCCCGGGAACCGACCTCAAGGAAGGCGTGCCGACGCTCCCGGTGCTGATGGCGCGCGCATCGACGGATCCGGCCGACGCCCGCCTCCTCGAGCTGCTCGACCCGGAACGAACCGATCTCGCGGCCGACGCCGACCTGCACGCCGAGGCGCTCGACCTGCTCCGCAAGCACCCCGCGATGGATGAGGCGCGCGCCTACGTCGTCGCCCGCGCCCAGGAGGCCAAGCAGCTCCTGCAGGCCGTCCCGGAGGGCTCGGTCCGCGCGGCGCTCGAGGCATTCGCCGACGTCGTCGCCGTCCGCTCCGCCTGACCCGGACGCAGGTCCGAGACCCGCTGATCGGATCCACCTTGCACGGGCTCGGTGGTTCCGCTGCCGATCCGTTGGTCTAGGTGTAGTAATCCGGTTATCTTAAGTTGCTATGAGCAACCTGACCACCAACCAGGACCTCGACCCTGTCGCGTTGCGTCGGGCGTTCGGCGTGTTCCCGACCGGGGTGGTCGCGCTTGCTGCCGAGGTGGAAGGAGTGCCGGTGGGTCTCGCCGCCAGTTCCTTCACGTCGGTCAGCATCGACCCGCCCCTGGTCTCCGTATCGGTAGCGCACACGTCGAAGACGTGGCCCGACCTGCGCCGTGGTCGTCACTTCGGTGTGACGGTCCTGGCGGACCACCACGGAACGGTCTGTCGTCAGCTCTCCGGCCCCGTGCCCGAGCGGTTCACCGGCCTCGACCTGACGGTGAGTGAGGACGGGGCGGTCACCCTCGACGAGGGCCTCGTGCGCTTCTCCTGCTCGCTCTACCGCGAGGTGGAGGCGGGTGACCACGTGATCGTGCTGCTCAAGGTGGAGTCCGTCGACCAGGCGGAGCTGGGCGGCGAAGGACATCCCCTCGTCTTCCACCGCAGCGGCTTCGGTCGGCTCGAGCGGTCTGCCTGACCGCCCCCTCGTCTCGCGCGGCGGGGCGTGCACCCCGCATCCGCCGCGCGAGACCCACCATCGGCTCTAGAGGGCGCACGCCTCAGCGGCGAGGGCGAGCTCGCGCCGGTGGTGCCGTACGGCGTCCACGGTGAACACCACGAGGGCCAGCCACACGAGGCTGAAGCCGATCCACCGTCCGGGAGGCATGTCCTCGCTGAGCAGGGTCACGCCCAAGGTGAACTGCAGGACGGGCGCGAGGTACTGCAACAACCCCAGGCTGGTCATCGGCACCCGGGTCGCCGCCGCGCCGAAGCACAACAGCGGGACGGCCGTGACTACTCCGCTGGCGACCAGCAGCGCCACGTGTCCGGAGCCCTCGCCCGCGAAGTGCGCCTGCCCGGCGACGCCCAGCCAGATCAGGTATGTCGCTGCGAACGGCGCGAGCACGGCGGTCTCGAAGGCCAGGCTCTCGATCGCGCCCACGCCAGCCGACTTCTTGGCCAGTCCGTACGTGCCGAACGAGAACGCCAGGATCAGCGCGATGACCGGCGGCCGTCCGTAGTCGACAGTCAGGACGACGACGGCGACGAAGCCGATCGCGAGAGCGGTCCACTGGATCGCCCGAAGGCGTTCCCCGAGGACGAGCACGCCCATCAGCACGGTCACCAGCGGATTGATGAAGTAGCCGAGCGACGTCTCGACCACGCGGTCGTTGTTGACGCCGTAGATGTAGGTGCCCCAGTTGGAGGTGATCGTGACGGCAGCGACGCAGAGCAACAGCACCGTCCGTCGGTCGCGCAGCAGCGCACGCAGTGCCGTCGTACGACGGAGAACGACGAGCAGCACGCCCATGACCACCAGTGACCACACGATGCGGTGGGCGAGGATCTCGGCCGGACTGCTCGGGGCGAGCAGCGGCCAGTACAGCGGGAACGCGCCCCAGAGCAGATAGGCGGCGACCCCGAGGATCAAGCCGCGGCGGGCGTCGGGCACGCTACTGACCCTAGTGATCATCCACCCTGCCGTGGGGAGCGGGTGGTTTCAGACCGCTGGTCGTGGGCACGACTACCCGTGTCCAAGAACGTCCCGATCTCGAGGGGGATCCACCCAATGCGTTTCACCCGCCTGTTCACCGCAGTCGTTGCCCTGCTCATGGCCGCCATCGTCGGTTTCACGACCACGACACCGTCCCACGCGGCCGCGACGGCGGCTGTTGCTGCCAAGCCGGCGCACCAGATCAGCAACTTCTCTTCCGGTCCGACGAGTACCCAGAACGTCTTCTACGCGAAGGGACTTGCCTGGACCGCCAAGGGCCACCGCATCTACCTGCAGAACACGACCAAGTCGCGCAGCACGTGGCGGACGATCAAGTCGACCGTGGCGACCGCCGACTCGGGCCGGTTCGTCTTCAAGTTCAGCGGTCCCGTCGGCAGCAAGTGGCGCATCTACATCAAGGAGGACGCCCAGCAGCGGGCGACCTCGCAGTTCACCTACGGCGACAGCGTGCTTCACACCTACTTCGGAAAGATCATCCCCAGCTGATCTCGCCGCACCAAGCAGGAGTGGGCCCCACCGGTTCGGTGGGGCCCACTTGCGTCCTGTACTGGTTCGCAGATCCGTCGGGTCAGGCGATGGTCCAGGTGTCGCCGGCGTTGATCAGCGCGGTGAGCCGGTCCTCGGCGGTGCCGGTGACCTTGGCGACGGCGTCGCTGACCTGGGCGCGGGCCTGGTCGTCGTACGTCGGCCGCTCGACCTGGCGGAAGATGCCGATCGGGCTCCGGTTGAGGTAGTCCGCCGCGGTCAACCGCGAGATCGCGAACGCCGTGGACGGGTCGGGGTCGTGGGCGTCGTGGACCAGGATCTGGTCGGTCGAGATGTCGGCGGTGTCGACGACCTCGATGTGGCCCGATGCCGAGCGGACCAGCGCCTTGTCGCCGAGACCGGCCTCGTCACGGACGCCGAAGGTGATCGGCTGGCCATGGTCCAGCGGGATGACGGCGTAGTCCTTCTCGCCCTTGTGGTCGCCCATGCCCTTGATGGCGTCGAAGGCGCCGTCGTTGAAGATCGGGCAGTTCTGATAGATCTCGACGAACGACGTGCCGCGGTGGGCCGCAGCGGCGGCGAGCACCGCGGTGAGGTGCTTGCGGTCCGAGTCGATGGTCCGTGCGACGAAGCTCGCCTCGGCACCCAGGGCCAGGGAGACCGGGTTGAACGGGTGGTCCACCGAGCCGACCGGGGTGGACTTGGTGACCTTCCCGACCTCGCTGGTGGGGGAGTACTGGCCCTTGGTGAGACCGTAGATCCGGTTGTTGAACAGCAGGATCGTCATGTTCACGTTGCGGCGCAGGGCGTGGATCAGGTGGTTGCCACCGATCGAGAGCGCGTCGCCGTCGCCGGTGACGACCCAGACCGAGAGGTCCTCGCGCGCCGTGGCGATGCCGGTCGCGATCGACGGCGCACGGCCGTGGATCGAGTGCATGCCGTAGGTGTCGAGGTAGTACGGGAATCGCGAGGAGCAGCCGATGCCGGAGACGAAGACGATGTTCTCGCGGCGCAGGCCCAGGTCGGGCAGGAAGCCCTGGACGGCCTTGAGGACGGCGTAGTCACCGCAACCGGGGCACCAGCGGACCTCCTGGTCGGAGGTGAACTCCTTGGCGGTCTGGGTCACGCCCTCGTCGACGGCGGGAATCAGTTCGGTGCCGGTGCGGGCGCCGGGGAGCGGCAGGTCGATGGTCGTCATGACAGGGGTGCCTCCTCGTGGTCGGCAGGGGGATTGAGGCCGTGTTCGCCGAGGTCGACGCCCTTGCCCTCGGCTTCGCCGACGAGCGCGCCGACGGCTTCGGCCAGCTCGGCTGCCTTGAGCGGCAGGCCGTAGACGTGGTTGTAGCCGATGGCGTCGACGAGGTACTCCGCGCGGAGCATCTTCGAGAGCTGGCCGAGGTTCATCTCGGGGACCAGCACCTTGTCGTAGGACTTGAGGATGGCGCCCAGGTCGTTGGGGAACGGGTTGAGGTGGCGCAGGTGGACCTGCGCGACGTTGTAGCCGGCGCGGCGCACGCGACGGCACGCTGCGCCGATCGGGCCGTACGTCGATCCCCAGCCGATGACCAGGACCTTCGCCTCGCCGGACGGGTCGTCGATCTCGAGCGGCGGGAGGGAGTCGGCGATCCGCTTGATCTTCTCCTGGCGGATCCGCACCATCCGGTCGTGGTTGACCGAGTCGTAGGAGATGTTGCCGTGGCCCTCGCCCTTCTCGAGCCCGCCGATGCGGTGCTCCAGGCCGGCCGTGCCGGGGATCGCCCACGGGCGGGCCAGGGTCTCCTCGTTGCGCAGGTAGGGCCAGAACTCGTCGGGCTCCCCGTCTGCGCTCTTCTTCGAGGTGTGGTTGGGGGCAGTGGCGAAGTTCGGGTCGATGGCCGGGAGGTCGTCGATCGAGGGGATCGCCCACGGCTCGGAGCCGTTGGCGAGATAGCCGTCGGACAGCAACATCACCGGGGTGCGGTAGGTGACCGCGATCCGGGCCGCTTCGACCGCGGCGGCGAAGCAGTCGCCGGGTGACTGCGGGGCCACGATCGGGATGGGCGCCTCACCGTTGCGGCCGTACATCGCCTGCAGCAGGTCGGACTGCTCGGTCTTGGTCGGCAGGCCGGTGGAGGGGCCACCGCGCTGGACGTTGATGACGACCAGCGGGAGCTCGGTCATCACGGCCAGGCCGATCGCCTCGCCCTTGAGCGCGATGCCCGGGCCCGAGGTCGTGGTGACACCGAGGTGGCCGGCGAACGAGGCACCGATCGCGGCACCCACGCCGGCGATCTCGTCCTCGGCCTGCAGCGTGGTCACGCCGAAGCTCTTGTGGCGCGAGAGCTCGTGGAGGATGTCGGAGGCCGGGGTGATCGGGTAGGAACCCAGGAACACCGGCAGTCCGGACCGGACGCCGGCGGCGACCAGGCCGTAGGAAAGCGCCAGGTTGCCCGTGATGTTGCGGTAGGTGCCGGCGTTCATCTTCGCGGGCTTGATCTCGTACTGGACGACGAACGTCTCGGTGGTCTCGCCGAAGTTCCACCCGGCCTTGAACGCCGCCAGGTTGGCGCCGAGGATGTCGGGCACCTTGGAGAACTTCTTCTCCAGGAACTTCACGGTCGGCTCGGTCGGGCGCCCGTACATCCACGACAGCAGGCCCAGCGCGAACATGTTCTTGGCTCGGGACGCGTCCTTGCGGGACAGGCCCCACTCCTTGACGGCCTCGACCGTGATGCCGGTCAGGTCGACCGGGTGGACCTGGAAGTCGGCCAGCGGGTCGTTGACCTCACCCAGCTGGTCGAGCGGGTTGGTGTCGTAGCCGGCCTTGTCGAGGTTGCGCTTGGTGAAGTCAGCGGTGTCGACGATGATCGCCGCGCCCTTGGGCAGGTCGCCCAGGTTGGCCTTCAGAGCGGCCGGGTTCATCGCCACCAGCACGTCGGGGCGGTCACCGGCCGTGAGGATGTCGTGGTCGGCGAAGTGGATCTGGAACGACGAGACGCCCGGCAAGGTGCCCTGAGGGGCCCGGATCTCGGCGGGGAAGTTCGGCAGGGTCACCAGGTCGTTGCCGAAGACGGCCGACTCCTGGGTGAACCGGTCACCGGTCAGCTGCATGCCGTCACCGGAGTCACCGGCAAACCGGATGATCACCCGGTCCAGCTGCTTGACCTGCTTGGTCTGGCTCACGTCTCGGTCCACTTCTCTCAACATCAGGCGGCGGCCGCTGGGTCTGCATCGCGGCAGCGACGGGTGAGGGAGATTCTAGATCGTTTCTAGAACGTGTTCCACTTTTGGCGGACAGGTGTCCGGTCCCTCGCCTGGCTGACGATGCGCAGCGGCGCTCCCACGATAGTCCGCCGCCGGCGTGCGCCCCGCGTGAAGCCAGAGGTTGGTCGGTCGCGCGTCGTGACGTCAGTCACGTTCGCGACCAATTCATCCCAGATCGAGTCAGGTAACTCTCTAATGTGTATTATTCCACTCGAATTAAGCAACCGGCGTGGGGCCGGACCGAAGTGAGGAATGGGTGCAATGAAGCGAGTTATCAAGGCTGCGGCCCTGGCGGTCACCGGCGCTCTGGCGCTGACTGCCTGCTCGAGCGCCGGTGGCAGCGACAGCGCGGACACGATCGGGATCTACGGCTTCGCCGTCCCGCAGGCTGCGAACGAGGCCATCGCCGACGAGTTCAACAAGACCGACGAGGGCAAGGGCGTCAAGTTCTCCGGCTCCTACGGCGCCTCGGGCGAGCAGAGCCGCAAGGTCGCCGACACCAAGGGCAAGGACGTCGACTACGTCCACTTCTCCCTCGAGGGCGACGTGACCCGTCTGGTCGACGCCGGCCTGGTCGACGAGGACTGGAACGCGGGCCCCAACAAGGGCATCGTCTCCTCCTCGGTCGCGGTCATCGCGGTCGAGAAGGGCAACCCGCTGGGCATCAAGGGCTGGGAAGACCTGACGCGTGACGACGTCGACGTCATCACGGCCGACCCGGCCAGCTCCGGCGCTGCGCGCTGGAACATCATGGCGCTCTACACCCACGCGCTCTCCCTCGGGCAGACCGAGGCCCAGGCTGACGAGTACCTCAAGAAGGTCTTCTCCAACGTGACGACCTGGGCCGCGAGCGGCCGCGAGGCCACCGAGGCCTTCAAGAAGGGCGTCGGCAACGTGCTCATCACGTACGAGAACGAGGCCATCCTGGCCAAGCAGAAGGGCGAGGAGCTCGACTACATCCTCCCCGACACCACCTTCCTGATCGAGAACCCGGGCGCCGTCCTCAAGGACGCCGACCCGGTGGCGACCGACTGGCTGAACTTCGTCCTCAGCGACGCGGGCCAGACCGAGTTCGTGAAGAAGGGCTTCCGCCCCGTCGGCGGGCTGGACATCTCCGCCATCGAGGTCGACGGTGCCAACGACCCGGCTGCGCCGTTCCCGGCGCCGTCCAAGAAGCTCTACACGATCGATGAGCTCGGCGGCTGGAAGGCTGTCACCAAGGAATGGTTCGGCAAGGACGGCGAGAAGCTTCGCTTCGACAACCTGTACGCCGAAGCAACGAAGCAGTGACTGAAGTACTCGTCAAACCTGCTGGGCCGGCTCGCACGTCGAGTCGGCCCAGTGGGCTGTTCCGGCTGACGCCGGCCTCGGGGATCGGTCTCGGGATCGCCCTGGTCTGGTTCAGCGTGCTGGTGCTGCTGCCGCTCGCTGCGGTCGTGGGGGCCGCTGCTGCCGGTGGCTGGGGTGCGTTCTGGAACACGCTGACCGATGCGCAGACCTTTGCTGCGCTGCGGCTCACCGTGATCGAGGCAGGGCTCGTCACTGTCGTCAACGGCATCCTCGGGACCGTGGTGGCCTGGGTGCTGGTCCGTGACCAGTTCTTCGGCAAGCGGATCCTGGACGTCGTCATCGACATCCCGTTCGCCCTGCCGACGATCGTGGCCGGCCTGGTGCTGCTGAGTCTCTACGGCCCGGAGAGTCCCGTCGGGATCAACATCGTGAACACCCGCCAGGGCATCTTCCTGGCGCTGCTGTTCGTGACCTTGCCCTTCGTGGTGCGGACCGTCCAGCCGGTGCTGATCGAGCTGGACGCCGACGTCGAGGAGGCGGCCGCGTCGCTGGGCGCATCGCGCTTCACGACGTTCAGGCGGATCATCCTGCCGAGCCTGGTGCCCGCCATCACGGCCGGCTCGTCGCTCGGTTTCGCCCGCGCGATCAGCGAGTTCGGTTCGCTCGTGCTGATCTCCGGCAACACGCCGTACCAGACCGAGGTCGCCTCGCTGAAGATCCTCAAGTTCATCGAGGGCGACAACCAGGCCGGGGCCGCGGCGGTCGCCGTACTCCTGCTGCTGGTGGCGATCGTGACGATCGTGATCCTCGACGTGGTCTCGCGAAGGGTGGCTCGCCGTGGCTGACACCTCAACGATCCGCAACCGCAAGGGGCCGGTCACCTACGTGATGCGCTTCGGGGTGATCGGCTATCTCGCGATCCTCGTCGTGTGGCCGCTCTACGAGGTCACCGCCCGTACCTTCGCGCCGCTCGAACGCGGTGCCGAGGGCGGCTTCGGTGCCTTCCTGGAGCGACTGCAGGACCCGTCGGTGACGTACGCCTTCCAGCTGACCGCGACCTGTGCCTTCTGGGCGGTGCTCATCAACACGGTCTTCGGCGTGGGCATCTCGCTGCTGCTGGTGCGCTACCAGTTCCCGGGACGCCGGATCCTGTCCGTGCTGGTGGACCTGCCGATGTCGGTCTCGCCGGTCGTCGTCGGTCTCGCGCTGGTGCTGGCCTACAGCAGTGGCCAGGGCTGGTTCGGTGAGGCGCTGGAGTCCGCAGGCATCTTCATCATCGGGACCACTCCCGGGCTGATCATGGCGACTGCGTTCGTCAGCCTGCCTCTGGTGGTGCGCGAGATCGTCCCCGTGCTCGAGGAGATCGGCATCGACGCCGAGCTCGCGGCGAGCAGCCTGGGCGCCAACGGATGGCAGACCTTCCGCCGGATCACGCTGCCCAGCATCAAGTGGGCCGTCGTGTACGGCGTCGTGCTCAGCATGGCGCGATCGCTCGGTGAGTTCGGGGCAGTCAAGATCGTCAGCCCCGGCGCTGAGTTCCGCGGCGAGACCGCCACCATCCTCATCCAGAACCGCTACACCAACTACGAGGAGCCGACGGCGTACGCCGCCGCGTTCGTGCTCGTGCTGGCCTCCGTGCTGGCCCTCGTCGTGGTGTCACTCATCCGCAAGCCGGAGGACCACAAGTGAGCATCGAAGTTTCCGGAATCAACAAGAAGTACGGCGACTTCGTCGCGCTGGAGGACATCAACGTCTCCCTGCCGACAGGTCAGCTGACGGCGCTGCTGGGCCCCAGTGGTGGTGGCAAGTCCACCCTGCTGCGGATCATCGCCGGACTCGACACCGCCGACAGCGGCTCGGTCGAGATCGAGGGCGTCAACGCGACCAAGCTGCCGCCGCAGAAGCGCAACGTCGGCTTCGTGTTCCAGCACTACGCGGTCTTCAAGCACATGACCGTCGCCAAGAACGTCGCCTTCGGCCTCGAGATCCGCAAGCGGCCCAAGGCCGAGGTGAAGGCGAAGGTCGCCGAGCTGCTGGAGCTGGTGCACCTGTCGCAGTTCGCGCACCGCCTGCCCTCGCAGCTCTCGGGCGGACAGCGGCGGCGCCTCGCCCTCGCCCGGGCGCTGGCGGTCGAGCCGAGCGTCCTGCTGCTCGACGAGCCGTTCGGTGCGCTGGACGCGAAGGTCCGCAAGGAGCTGCGTGACTGGCTGCGTCGTCTGCATGACGAGGTCCACGTGACGACGGTGTTCGTGACGCACGACCAGGAGGAGGCCATGGAGGTCGCCGACGAGATCGTCGTCATCAACAACGGCCGGATCGAACAGATCGGCACGCCCGACCAGTTGTACGACGAGCCGGCCAACGACTTCGTGATGGGCTTCCTCGGCGACGTGACCCGGCTCGGCAACGTGCGGCTCCGCCCGCACGACATCGAGCTGGCACTCTCGCCGGCCGTGACGCCCGGGACGCCGCCGGCGTTCGCCGGCGTCATCGAGCGCACCCTGCGGCTGGGCTTCGAGCTGAGGCTCACCGTCGACGTGGAGGGCCAGGGGGAGACCACGCAGGTGGTGCTCTCCCGCACCCACGCGCGGGCGCTCGACCTCGGCGTCGGCACCAAGGTGTGGCTGCGTCCCGCGACGGGCGCCATCTCGGTGCCGGTGCTGGGCGTCGCGTCTGCCTGACGGCCTAGTCTGGGACCCGTGAGCTATCTGCGAGCGACACGGGTCCTGGGCTGGCTGCTCGGGTTCGCGGTGCTGGTGTCGGTCGTCCACTACGTCGACAACTACGTCAACTACGACGACTACCCGGTGCCGGCCGCCGACAGTTCGTTGCCGGCGCCGTCGGCGAGCCTGGTTGCTGTCGGCTGGGTCCTGTTCACGGCGTTCGGAGCCGTCGGGCTGTTGCTGTGGTTCCGCCGACACATCACGACGGCCGCAGTGTTCCTGACCGGCTACTCACTGTCCGGGCTGATCGGGATCGCGCACTACGCCGTTCCCGGAGCCACGGACATGGTCTGGTGGCGCCAGCTGCACGTCGTCACCGACATCGTGTGCGGGTTCGCCGTCCTGGGCTTCGCGCTGTGGGCTGCGCGCAACTCCAGTGAGCTCATTCCGCCGGGTTCACAGCCTGTCCGGCAAGACTCTCAGCGCGCTTCTTGAGACCCTCGGCGTGGCGGCGGAAGCCGTCGGCCACCCGTCCCGGACCGGCCAGCTTCACCAGCGGTCCGCTGAACTCCTCCACCGTCGCGTACGACGTCGGCCCGCCGGGTCGCTGCGTCAGGCGCTGGTGGCGAACACCGCGGACGAGGCCGAGCTTCGACGGCAGGCCCTCGTAGGCGTAGGACATGAGGGCGGTCGTCGTACCGCTGGCCGGGTCGGTGGTCGGACCCTCGAGCGCAGTGATCCGCTCGGGGGAACGTGTCTTCTTGCCATTGGCCCACGCGACGTGCAGGACGATCGGGTTGCCGACCTGCGCCGGGTCGGCCGTGTCGGCGCGCTCGACGAAGGGGTTCCACTCGCCGTAGCGGGCGGTGTCGGTCATGACGCCCCAGACGACTTCGAGAGGGGCATCGATGTCGATCTCTGCTGAGGGGTTCATGGCGTCAGCTCAGCGGTAGTTGGTGAACTGCACGGCGAACTCGAGGTCCTGCGACTTCACCAGCTGCTGGACGGCCTGGAGGTCGTCGCGCTTCTTGGAGGAGACGCGGAGCTCGTCGCCCTGGATCTGCGCCTTGACGCCCTTGGGGCCCTCGTCGCGGATCAGCTTCGAGATCTTCTTGGCGTCCTCGGAGGTGATGCCCTCCTTGAGCACGATGTCGATCTTCGACTGCTGGCCCGACGCGCGCGGCTCGGAGGAGTCGAGGATCTTCAGCGACTGGTCGCGCTTGATCAGCTTGTCCTGGAAGACGCTGAGGACGGCGCTGGCGCGGTCATCGGCGGACGCGGTGATCTCGATCGCGTGCTCGCCCTTCCACTCGATCGTGGCGCCCGTTCCCTTGAAGTCGAACCGGGTCGCGATCTCGCGAGCCGTCTGTCCGAGGGCGTTGTCGACCTCCTGGCGGTCGATCTTGCTGACGATGTCGAAGGAGGAATCGGCCATGGAGGTCACCTGCGCTGACTGTCGAAAGAGGATGGTGCGGTTTTCTGTGGAACGTCGTGCTGCGCTATTGTTTCTCGTCGTTGCCGACCATCCAACACAGGGCTGTTCCATAGGCGTGGAACGGGGCCAGCGACACTCCCGGCAGATTGCCCGAGCGGCCAAAGGGAGCTGACTGTAAATCAGCCGGCAACGCCTACGTAGGTTCGAATCCTGCATCTGCCACGGGAACAGTACGGACCCGGTCTCCTGAGAAGGGGGCCGGGTTCCGTCGTTCTGGTGAGCGTTCGTCACGGTCCTTCTCAAACCGGCCACCCGTGGGCGGCCGGTGGTCTAGCCTGCGTCGCGGGGAGGGTTCCTTGCGACCCTTGGAGTGACTGTGTCCGTTCGTTCTCGTTCCACCTCGACAGGAGATGTACGCCGGGTGCCGCTGATTGTCGGCGCCCTGACGTTGCTGCTGCTCGCCTTCGGCCTCACGGGGGCCACTGCCACGTCCGGTACGACGGGCGTGGCGATCACGCCGTTGACGCCGGCCAAGTCGATCGCGACGGCCACGTCGGTTGCCGCGGGCAAGACCTACGTCTTCGTGGCGCGTGGCACCACCTCGACGGTGCCGACGAGTGCGCTGGTCGTCGAACTGGCCGTCACGGCGAAGGGCACGAAGGCGGGCACGGTGTCGTTCGCTCCGCTGGGAGACCCGGGCAACAACTCGCCGACGACGGTGTCCTGGGCTGCTGGCGGGTCGGGTGCCGGAACGGTGAAGGTCAATGTCGGCGTCTCCGACAAGGTCGTGGTGACCAACGCGAGCACGGCGGCGGTGACGCTGGGCGTCAAGATCACCGGCTATTCCGAGTTGGTTGCCGCTCCCGGCATCAGCGGCGTGGGTGGAGGCGACGGTCAGGTGCTGACCAACAACGGTGACGGCACCGTGAGCTGGGAGGCAGTCCCCGAGCCCGAGCCGGTGGACGTGCCCGTCGTGGCCAAGGTCCACGTCAAGAGCACCGGGGTCGTCGACCTCGGAACGGCCTCCGTCAACCGGCTGAGCGCGGGTCTCTACATCCTCACCGGCATCGCGGACATCCGGAACTGCGCGATCACGGGCTCCGTCGGGGGCCGTGACAGCGGCGACGTGGTCGTCACCAACGCCCTGGTCTCGATCAACGTCTCGCCCAACCTCCCCCAGGCGACGGTGCAGGTTCGCACCTCTGCCAATGCTCCGATTGACAGCAGCTTCTACCTGACGGCGATCTGCTGAGGCTAGAAAACAGGGCGCCTTTCGTCGTGCCCGGTGCTTGACTGCAGCCATGAGCCGCGATCTGGTCCACCCGCCCAAGGCCCGGGCGGGGGACCGGATCGCGGTGCTGTCGCCGTCGTTCGCCGCGCCCGGACCGTTCCCTCAGGTGCACGACCATGCGATGGTCCGGTTGCGGGAGGTGACCGGGCTCGAGCCGGTCGAGTTCCCGACTACCCGCCTGGTAGGGGCGAGCGCCGAGTCGCGAGCGGCCGACATCAACGCGGCCTTCGCTGATCCGGCAATCCGTGCCATTCACGCGGTCATCGGAGGCGAGGACCAGATCACCGTCATCCCCCACCTCGATGCCGACCTTGCCCGGCGGAATCCGAAGCCGTTCCTGGGCTACAGCGACAACACGAACCTTCACCAGTGGCTGTGGTCGGCCGGCGTGGCGAGCTTCTACGGCGGCTCGACGCAGGTCCACCTCGGGCCGGGGCCGGCCGTCGACGACATCCACGCCGCCTCGTTGCGGGCCGCACTGCTGACGGGCGAGCGGCTCGAGTTGACCGACCCGGGCTGGAGCCAGGACATCGGTCGCGGCTGGGACGACCCCCGCGCGCTCACCGAGTACGGCGACCGGGAGCCCAGCGAGCCCTGGCACTGGGCCGGGCCGGCACGAGCAGTCACCGGCCGGACCTGGGGCGGCTGCATCGAGGTGATCCAGTGGGTGCTGACGGCCGGACGGTTCCGGTTCGAGCCGGAGGTCCTCGCGGGCGGCGTACTCCTGCTGGAGACGTCCGAGGAGCTGATGCCTGCCCGGGAGGTGGCGTGGATCGTCCGCTGCCTGGGCGAGCGCGGCGTGCTGGCGGCGGTGGACGCCGTCCTGCTGGCGCGGCCGCCGGTGTCCGACTTCGACCGACAGCCGTCCGTGGAGCAGCGGGTGTCGCTGCGCCATGCACAGCGGGACGCGGTGGCCGCGGAGGTCCAGCGCTACAACCCCGAAGCGGTGGTGTGCGTCGGCGTCCCGTTCGGGCACACGCGACCGCAATGGATCGTCCCGCACGGTGGTGAGATGACCGTGGACGGCGTCCAGCGGCGGGTGTGGGCCGACTACGCCTGAACGTCGGGCGTCAGGCCAGGAAGGCGACCACGTGGCCGACCACGCCGACCCGGACGCGGTCCCCGGCCAGGGGGACGGAGCCGGCGGGCGTGCGGGCAGCGACGTGCTCGCCCGACTCCAGCCGTACCCGGATGGTGGCGTCGTGGCCGAAGAAGCTGACGTCGAGGACTTCGCCCGGCACGCCGTCGGTGTCGGCCGACCGGACCTGCAGCTGCTCGGAGCGGACCGCGAACTGGGCGGCACCGCCGGCGCCGACGGGCGACTGGGTGGTCACGATGCCGAGGGCGCAACGACCGGCACCGGAGGCGTCGACGGTGCCCGGCAACAGCGACGCGTGCCCGATGAACGACGCGACCCGCGGATCGGCCGGCTCGAGGTAGACCGTCGTCGGCGGGGCGACCTGGAGGAACTGCCCCTCCACCATCACGGCCACCTGGTCGGCCAGCGACAGCGCCTCGCCCTGGTCGTGGGTGACCAGCACCGCTGCGGCATCCGCAGCCCGGAGCGCGCGGACGACGGCCCGGCCGGTCTCCTCGCGCAACGACGCGTCGAGGGAGGAGAAGGGCTCGTCGAGGAGGACCAGCTTCGGTCGCGGCGCCAGGGCGCGGGCGAGCGCCACGCGCTGCTGCTGGCCGCCGGACAGCTCGTGCGGGTAGCGGCCGGCCAGCTCGGAGGCGAGCTCGACCAGTTCGAGCGCCTCGGCCACGCGCGCAGCGGAGTCGCGGCGCTCCGCCCGCGGCAGCCCGAAGGCGACGTTGCGGGCGACGGTCAGGTGCGGGAACAGCGCACCCTCCTGCGGGACGTATCCCAGCTTGCGCTGCCGCGCCGGCACGCTGCGCCGGCCGCCGACGACCTCGGTCCCGGCCACCGTGATGGTGCCGCCGCGGGGCTGGACGAAGCCCGCCACGGCGCGCAGCAGGGTGGTCTTGCCGCAGCCGGACGACCCGAGGATCGAGGTGACGCCGCTCGGCACGACGAGGTCGAGGCCGTGGAGTACCGGGGTGCGGCCGTAGCCGGCCTCGAGGCCGCGGATCTCCAGGGCGGCATTCACGAGCGGCTCCTCATGCTCAGCCGGGCCAGCAGCCAGGTGGACGGAACGGAGAGCAGGATCAACGCCAGTGCGTACGGCGCCGCAGCGCCGTAGGCGATCGAGGAGGCATCGGACCAGAACTCGGTCGCGAGGGTATCGGTGCCGATCGGTGCGAGCAGCAGGGTGGCCGTCAGTTCGGTGGACACGGCCAGCGCCACGAGCGCGGCGGCCGCCGCCATTCCGGGTATGACGAGCGGGAGCGTGACGCGTCGGGCCACCTCCGGTCCGGTGCAGCCCAGGCTGCGCGCGACCTCTTCGATGCCCGGCGGCACCAGCTCGAAGGTGGATCGGACACTCACCACCGCGCGCGGCAGGAACAGGATCAGGTAGCCGATCAGCAACAGCACCATGGTCTGGTAGAACGCCGGAACCAGGCGGATCGACACCGTGACGAGGGCGAGTGCGATCACGATGCCGGGCATCGCGCTGGCGGTGTAGACGCTGCGCTCGATGGCCGTCGTGAGCAGGTTGCGATGCCGCACGGCGAGCCACACCACCGGCACGGCGGCCGCGGTCGCAAGCGCTCCGCCGAGCACGGCCAGCAACAGGGTCGACCAGAGCGCGCCGCTCAGCTCGCCCACGTCGACCCCGGCCGAGGTGCCACGTGCCAGCCAGCGGGCCAGGCTCGCCAGCGGGACGCCGAGTGACCACACGGTGAGCAGGACGAGCGAGCCGACCACCCACCGTTTGTGGCGGCCGAGGCGGATCGGGGCGAACTCCCGGCTCGCACCCGCACCGACCCGGGCGCGGGGTCGACGGCCACGCAACAGCAGTTCCACGGCGAGCAGCAGCAGGCAGAACACGACGAGGACCAGCGCGAGCAGGGTGGCCTCCGGTCCGTTGAACACCGTGGCGTACTGCTGGAGGATCGCGGTCGTCAGGGTCGGGTAGTTGAGCAGCTGCAGCGCGCCGTACTCCGCCAGGAGATGGAGGCCCACCAGCAACGCACCGCCCAGCACGCCCGGGCTGATCGCTGGCAGCGTGACCCGGAAGAACACCTGCCACGGCGTCTTGCCGAGGGCCGTGGCGACCTCCTCGACGGACGGGTCGAGCCGTCGCAGCGCTGCGACGGTGGGCAGGTAGACGAGGGGGAAGTACGACAGCGTCACGACCATCACGGCGCCGGGGAAGGACTGCACGTCGTGGGTCATCGAGACCCAGCCGTAGCCGTTGACGAAGGCGGGCACGGCCAGTGGCGCGCACAGCAGCCCGTGCCACCAGATCCGCGCCGGCACGTCGGTGCGTTCGACGACCCAGGCGCCCGCGACACCCACCGCGACGCTGGTCAGCACACCGCAGACGAGCAGCCGGACGGTGTTCCACAGCAGCTCGCCGATCCGGGGTCGCCAGAGGAACTCGACGGCCTCGTCGCGGCCCAGTTCGGCCGTGGTCCACAGGACGTACCCGAGCGGCACCAGGGCGAGTGCGGCGATCAGGATCCCGACAGCCAACAGGGGCAGCGCAGGCGCAGTGACCCCCCGTGGGCGGGAAGCCACAGGGGGTCGCTGCAACGGCGCGCGTACGTTCAGAAGAAACCGACCTCGGTCATCAGGGCGAACGTCGCCTCGGCGTCGAGGTCGGTCACGTTGACCTCCGGCGGCTCGAGCTCGCTGAACGGCTTGGCCACGCCTTCGAGCTGGACGGCCGGGTTGAGCGGGTACTCCAGCGCGTAGCTGTCGGCGAGGACCTGCTGGCCCTTCTCGTTCACCAGGAACTTGATGAACTGCTCGGCCTCGTCTTTCATGTCGCTGGACTTCAAGATGCCCGCACCGGAGACGCTCACGAACGCGCCGGGGTCCTGGTTGCCGAAGTAGTACTGCTCGCTGTTGTCGGAGACGTCGCCGTTCTCCTTGTGGTCGCGCTCCCAGTAGTAGTGGTAGACGATGCCGACCTCGATCTCGCCGGAGTCGACCGCCTCGAGCACGAGGTTGTTGCCGTCGTAGACCTTGCCGTTGTCCTTGATGCCCTCGAGCCACGCCTTGGTGGCCTCCTCGCCCTCGAGCTCGAGGACGGCCGAGACGATCGCCTGGAAGTCGGCGCCGGTCGGCGAGAACGACAGACGGCCCTTCCACTCGGGCTTGGCGAGGTCGAGGATCGACGCCGGGAGATCGGACTCCTGGACCTGGTCGGTGTTGTAGACGAGCACCGTCGAGCGGGCCACGAAACCGGTCCACAAACCGCTGCGCGGGCGGTACTGCGCCGGGATCGGAGCCACCAGGTCGGCCGGGAGCTTCTCGAACAGGCCTGCCGCCTCGACCTGCGACATGGCGGGGGAGTTCTCGGTGAGGAACACGTCGGCCGGGGAAGCGTCGCCCTCCTGCACGAGCTGGTTGGACAACTCCAGGTCCTTGCCGTTGCGCAGCTCGACCTCGATGCCGGTCTCCTCGGTGAACGCCGGCGCCAGCTCCTTGAGGAGCGGCTCGTGCTGGGCGTTGTAGATGACGAGCTTGGGCTCGTCGTCACCGCCACAGGCAACGAGCATCGGTGCGACGAGGGTCACGGCGGCGAGGCCGAGTCCGGCGCGGAGCAGGCGGTTCTTCATCGGGTTTCCTGTCGGTCGTGATCATGGCGAGCGTAGTGAGGTCGGTGATGAGCTCGGAGGAGCAGGTGCGTCCAGACCGGGATGCGCTGGACGAGGTGCCAGGCGAGGACGCCGAAGGCCAGTGAGGCGAGCAGCCCGCCGAGGGGCCAGTGCTGTTCGAAATGCGGATAGATCTGCCAGTGGGTCAGGTAGATGTGGAGCGAGGCGCTGGCGAGCGTTCCGGTCGCCCCCACCAGGACCCGCGGCCACGGCACGCTCGGCAGCCAGACGAGTGCGAGTGTGCCGAGCACGATCAGCTGCTCGCGATCGGCGTTGCCCGTGAAGTCCCACGTGCCGATGACGAGCAGGGCGGAGACGACGAGCCGCTGCGGCACGGTCCTCGCGACCGCGGCAGCCCAGCCGAGAGCGAAGAGCCAGAGCACGAAGGGCGACGAGTGGATCACGTCGCCGTCGTACGACGTCCAACTGGCCCAGAAGCGCGGTGCGAGCGCGAGCAACGAGAAGCCGAGGGCAACACCGAACCGGTGACGCTGCTCGAGCAGCATCACCCGCGGAATCGCGGTCACCAGTCCCGCGCCGAGCCCGAAGAGCAGGATCACCTCGATGAACCAGTAGTGCCAGGTCGGTTCGGCCCAGTCCTTGCCGCCGAGCAGGTCGTTGAGCAGCAGGACACTGCGCCAGCCGTAGCCACCGGAGATCGCATCGACCGTGCCGATCCACACGGCAGACGGCAGCGCGATCCGCGCGACGGCGCTGAGGCTGCGGCGGACCCGTGCCCCGCTGGTGGGGAGAGCCAGCTGGAAGCGGGCGAAGTTCGCCCCGGCGACCGCCAGCAGGACGTGGGCGCTGCCCAGCAGCACCCACAGGTCGGTGTGGGAACCGACGATGACCACGATGGCGAGCGCGCGCAACGCAATGGTGGTGTCGAGTCGGACCCAGGTGCTCGGGCGAGTCCCCGGGCCCGTCGGTCGGGCTGTCGCCCGGGCGGCGAGATCGGCGACGGAGAGCTCCGGCCAGTTCGCCGGGACGGTGCCGAGGATCGGTTCCAGACGCACGGACAGCTCGACGTAGGACAGGGAGTCCCCGCCCAACCGGATGAAGGAGTCGTCGGGTCGGACCACCTCACGGCCCAGGACGCGTGCGTACAGCCGGGTGATCTGCAGGTCCGCGGGGTCCTGCCCCGCTGCCTCGACGGGCATCAGCCTCGCGATCGCCGGCTGGTCGAGCTTGCCACTGGCCAGGCGTGGCAGTTCATCGATGGCCACGACCCGCAGTGCGTGCCGTGGCAGTCCGGTGTCCCGTGCCGCGGCCGCGGCGATCTCGCCGACGACCGCCGCGTCCGGCCTGCCGGGGACGGCGACGACCAGGTGGGTCTGGTCGCGCGACTCGACGCAGGCGACGTCGTATCCGCTGACGGCGAGGAGGGTCTGCAGGCGGTCGAGGTCGATCCGCTGGCCGAAGAGCTTGGTGAAGCGCGAGGATCGCCCGACGATCTCGACCATTCCGTCCACGACCCGGGCGAGGTCGCCGGTGCGCAGGTCGTGGCTGCCCTGCCCGGCGCCCAGGTCGGTCGGCGACTCGGCGTAGCCCATCATCACGTTGGGTCCGGAGTAGACGAGCTCGCCCACGCCGGGGTCGGCGCCGTCGACCGGATCGATCCGGAAGGACCCGCCGGGGATGGCGACGCCGACAGCTGAGGGGTGCGACAGCGTGAGGTCCGGCGGCAGGTAGGCCATTCGCGCGGTCGCCTCGGTCTGGCCGTACATCACGTACAGGTCCCAGCCCTCGCCGCGACCCTGTGCGGCCAGGGCGCGCACCCGCTCGGGTGCCATCCGGCCGCCGGCCTGGGTCACCTGGCGCAGGGTCGGGAGCTCGGGCCAGCCGGCGGCGACGAGGAGGTCGAAGGTGTAGGGCACCCCGGCGAACGACGTCACGCCGTGCCTGCGGGCCCCAGCCCACAGGCCGGGGTCGGTGACCGAGCGGTCGTCGAGCACCAACGACGCGCCGACGGACAGGTGGCTGTGCAGCACGGACAGGCCGTAGCAGTAGTCGAGCGGCAGGGTCGTGACGGCGACGTCGTCACTCGTCAGCCCGAGGTACGACGCGATGGCGGCGGCGTTGGCGTCGAGGTTGGCGGCCGACAGACGCACGAGCTTGGGCGATCCCGTGGACCCGGACGTGCTCAGCAGCAGCCGCAGGTCGGGGTGGAGCTCCGGCGCGCGGGCGCCGGTCGCGCGCCAGCCGTGGTCGTCGTACTCGATCGAGGTGCTGTAGGCGCGGGCGAGTCCGTCGTTGTGGGTGAGCAGGGTGACGTGTCCGGCGGTGAGCGAGGCGAGCCAGGCCACCACGAAGTCGACGGTGGGGGCGGGGCGCAGCCGCACGAGCTGACGCGTCGGACCGGCCACGGTGGCCAGAGCGGCACGTGCCGTCGCGATCCGGCGGGCCAGTGCGGCGTAGGTGATGGTGCCGTCGGGGGAGTGGAGGGCGGGGAGGTTGCCGTGGCGCGCGAGGTCGTCGGCGAACCCGATCGCGAGGACCGTCTGTTCTGCCTGTGCGCTGGCTGTGCCTTCCCCCACCCCTGAAGGGTAAGGGAAGGTTGGCCTCAGTTGGGTATGCCTGTCCTCACATGGGACTGAGCAGGAAGACCGGGATGTCGCGGTCGGTCCACTCGGTGTACTTCGCGTAGTTCGGCCAGACAGTGACCATGTGGGCCCAGAGCCTGTCCTTCTCGGCGCCGGTGACCTCCCGCCAGGTGCAGGTGTGCTGGCGCCGCCGGAAGGCGACCTCGACCGTCTCTGCGGCGCGGAGGTTGAAGGTCCAGACCGGCGCCTTCGGGGCCCCGAAGTGGGAGCCGGCGATCAGCCAGCCGCCCTCCCAGGGCACGCAGAGCAGGGGCGTCGATCGCGGGATGCCGGACTTGCGACCGACCACGGTGAGCATCAGGTTCGGAAGGCCGGCGATGTCCAGCAGGCTCAGCCGGCCCCGGGTGATCTGCTGGAGGTGGGAGTCGGTCCAGGTGATCTGTGGCAGCAGCTTCGGCATCCATGGCCGGGAGCCGATCTTGACGGCCAATGGAGTGAGGATTCCCATGCCGGCAGCCTAGTGGAACGTGTTGCAGTGAAATGCCGGACGGGGCGCCCTCCCGTCGGAGGACGCCCCGTCGAAGGGGTGCTTCGGATCAGCCGACCTGGAGGACCCGGGTGCCGCCGGCGAACTTGTCGTGCCAGCCCTGGTGGTTGGGCTGGTCGTTGTTCAGCGTGATGGCGATGAAGATGACCGCAGCCAGGGGTGCCGCCCAGCCGAGGAAGAACCAGCCCAGGAACGGAATGATGCTGAGGATGCCGAGGGCGGAGTACGCGTTGCGCTTCCACGCCTGCTCGACGGTCGGGTTGCTCACGCCGTCAGGCCCGTAGGTGCGCAGCTTCATCAACATCTTGCCGACGGTCTGACCGCGGTTCGACTCGAGCAGCGTGAAGTAGGCGAGGTACAGCGCCGCCTGCAAGATGGCCGTCAGCGTGTAGAAGATGAAGTACTCGCCGAACGAGTTGCTGAAGCCCGAGTAGATGATCGCGCTCAGGATGATGTAGATCGGCACGAAGACCACGCCGATCAGGATGTGGTCGATCAGGCGCGCGAGGAACCGGTTGAGCAGCTCGGCGGGCCGCGGAACTCCGGTCGGGGGGCCGCCGTGCCCGCCACCCGGAGGAGGCCCGCCGTAGCCACCGCCCGGAGGCGGCGGCGGAGTTCCACCGGGAGGCGGGGGCGGCTGGTTGTAGGACATGGGGTGCTCCTTGAGTCTGTGGGCGCGGAACTGCACCGGGGGATGGCAGCAATCTAGGGCAAATCACGCCCTCCGAGCAGGGGCATCGGCGTTCTTGCCCCGTTGCGGGTCCGTTCAACCCGTCGCCCACGAATCGCCGCCGGGCCGCCAACCTGCGTCACTACGGTCCGCTCGTGATCACGCGTGGACTGATGGGTGGGGTGCTGGTCCTCCTCGGCGGGCTCGTCACCGCGACCCTGCCCGCGAGCGCCCCGGTGCTCACCGTCGGCCCGGTCGACGCCCTGCGCGGTCACGAGGTCGGTCGGATGGCGGGACTCGTGGTGGTGCTGGCCGGGCTGGGCCTGCTCGCCAGTGCGTGGCTGCGTCTGTGTCGTGCGGTTGCCGTGGGGGACCGGGAGACCGTCGACCCCGTCGACGGCGTGGCCCTCGTCCGGTTCGCCACGGCCGCGTGGTGCGCGCCGCTCGTGCTCGCACCGCCGCTGTTCTCGCGTGACGGCTGGTCGTACGCCGCCCAGGGCATGCTCGCCAGGGTCGGGCTGTCGCCGTACGACTGGGGGCCGGGCGCGCTCGCCCCGGACACCTTCTTCCCGTGGCCGTCGTTCACCGGACCGCCGATCGTGCAGGCGGTCGACCCGATGTGGTGGGACACGGCGACGCCGTACGGCCCGGTGCCGGTCTTCCTCGGTGCCGTGGCCGCCGACACCACGGGCAATCCGTGGATGCTCGTGATCGCGCACCGCTGCATCGCGCTGGTCGGCCTGGCGCTGCTGGCGTGGGCCGTGCCTCGCCTCGCGGCCTGGACCGGTGCGAATCCTGCGGTCGCCTCAGCGCTCGTGCTGGTCTCGCCGCTCACGATCGCCAACGGCGTGGCCGGTCTGCACAATGACCTGCTGATGGTCGGCCTGATGGCCGCCGCGTTGGTGGTTGCCGTCGAACGGGGCTGGGCGTGGGGAGCCGTCCTGGCAGGGATCGCCGCTGGCGTGAAGGTGCCGGGCGGACTGGTGTGCGTGGCCATCGTGCTCGTCTCGCTCCCGGCGGGTGCCGCCCTGCTGGCCCGGGTACGACGCCTCGCGGCCGTCGCCGCGGTGTCCGTCGGCACGCTCGTCGTGCTCGGCCTCCTGACCGGACTCGGCAACGGCTGGTTGCGCGCGCTGACCGTCCCCGGTGAGGTCAACACGCCGCTCTCGGCGACGACGCTGGTGGGTGGCGTCCTGGACTGGTGGGCGCTGCACCTGGGCCTGGGCACCGATCCGGCGTTCTTCCGCAACGTCGTGCGGGCACTCGGCCTGCTGCTCGCGCTCGGCATCGGGGCCCGGGTCGCGCTGACCTGGCGGACCGGTGAGCGCAGCACGGCCGTCTCGGGGGTGGCGCTCATTGCGGCCGCGTTCGTGCTGCTCTCGCCGGTGGTGCACCTCTGGTACTTCCTGATGCTGCCGCCGTTCCTGGCGACGCAGCGGCTCTCGCGGCACGCGACGGGTGCGTTGGTGGCGGTGTCGCTGTTGCTGGGACTCGTCGCGCCGCTCGATTCCTCGCTGCACGGCGCCTACTACGCGATCGTGATCGGTTGCATGACGGTCGCGTTGCTGATGCCCGTGCTGCTGCTGACCCGGGCCGCCCGCGAGCGGGTGGCGCGGATCGTGGATCAGTTCGCGGTGGCGAGCGCCGGGTAGTCGGTGTAGCCCTCGGCGCCGCCGCCGTAGAAGGTGGCTCCGTTCGGCTCGTTGAGCTCGGCGCCGGTGCGGAAGCGTTCGGGGAGGTCCGGGTTCGCGATGAATGCGCGCCCGAACGCGGCGGCGTCGATCAGTCCGGCGGCGAGCAGACGCTCCGCCTTCTCGGTCGTGTAGTTCCCGGCGCCGATGATGACGCCGTTGAACGCGGAGCGCAGCTCGGTGCGGAACTCGTCGGCGATCACCGGACCGCCGGCCCAGTCCGGCTCGGAGAGGTGGAGGAAGCCCAGACCGCGGTCGGAGAACTCGGCCGCGAGGTGCAGGGCCATGGGCAGGTCGTCGTCGTCGAGACCGTTGAACGAGCCCTGGGGCGAGATCCGGATGCCGACGTGCTCGGCATCCCAGGCGTCGATGGCCGCATCGACGGCGGCGAGCGGGAAGCGTGCCCGGTTCTCCTGCGAGCCGCCGTACTCGTCGGTGCGGTGGTTGCTCCGGGAGCTGAGGAACTGGTGGATCAGGTAGCCGTGGGCACCGTGCAGCTCGACGAGGTCGAAGCCGGCCTCCCGGGCGTTCGCCGTGGCGCGGCGGTAGTCCTCGACGGTCCCGGCGATCTCCTCGATGCTGAGGGCGCGCGGCGTGGGGCAGTCCGCGCGGAGCGGTCGGCCGTCCTCTCCCTTGATCGTGGCCCGGTTGCGGTAGGGCACGGCGGAGGCCGAGACCGGCAGCGCGCCGTCGTGGAACGACTCGTGCGAGACGCGTCCGACGTGCCAGATCTGGGCGGCGATCCGACCGCCCTCCGCGTGCACTGCGTCGGTGACCTTGCGCCAGCCCTCGACCTGCTCCGGGCTGTAGATGCCCGGGGTGTCCATGTAGCCCTTGCCGATCGGCGAGATCTGGGTGCCCTCCGAGAAGATCAGGCCCGCGCCGGCGCGCTGTCGGTAGTACTCCACGATCAGGTCGTTCGGGACGTCGATCCCCGGCGTCGCTCGCATCCGGGTCAACGGGGCCATCAGCACCCGGTTCGTCAGACTGGTCGTGCCGATGCTGAGCGGGTCGAAGAGTGAGGTCACGTGACCGGCAACAGCCCTCCGGCGACCGGTATTCCGACCCGAGCCCGGTTCAGGCGCTGAGAGCTCCGACGCGGTCCCCGGCGTGCACGGCCAGCATCCGGTCGACGGTGCGATCCCACCCGAAGCCCTCGGCGCGTTCCCGGGCCGCCCGGCGCAACCGGGCCTGAGGTCGCGCGGCGAACCGTTGGACGGCGTCCGCCAGGGCGGCGGGTTCCGGAACGGCCCAGGTGCCGCAGGCATCGGTGACCAGCTCCCGGGCGCCGCCGCGATCGGCCGTCACGACGGGTGTCCCACACGCGAGGGCCTCGAGGACGGCCAGGCCGAAGGTCTCGCCCGGGCAGACCGACAGGGCGAGGTCGGCCGCCGCGAGCCTGTCGCGCAGGGCGGCCCGCCCGTCGACGTACCCGTGGAAGCGGACGGGCGCTCCGGTGGCGAGGTCCTCGAGCTCGTCGCGGTGCGGCCCGTCGCCGTACACGTCGAGCCGGACCGGTACGCCGCGCCGGTGCAGCTCCACCGCGGTCGACACCGCGAGGTGCGGTGACTTCTCCCGTGACAGGCGCCCGGCGTGGACGAGGCGGAGTGCTGCATCGTCGTCGGCCCGCCCGACAGCGGGTCGGAACGTGCGAAGGTCCACCCCGAGCGGCACCCGCTCGACCGGGCAACCCGCGGCATCGGCGACGGTCCGGAACTCGCTCTCGGCGTAGCGGGACGTCACCACGACGGTGTCGAAGCTGCGCACCAGCAGCCGGTTCAGCAGCCCGATCGAGACCTTGGACGTCGTGTCGAGACCGGTGCGCATGGCGAACATGTCGCCCATCCGCTCGTGCGACAACAGCACGCTGCGGACGTCGTTGCGCCTCGCCCACCAGGCCACGGGCAACAGCGTGAGCTTGTCGCTCCACTCCACGCTGGTGGGCCGCCAGCGCTCGAGGACCTCGGTCACCCGCCACGGTTCGACGATCAGCCGGTAGCCGCCGCCGACGCGGGGCGCGCGGACCTGGACGACGTCGCCCAGCTCGGTCTCCGTGACGGCGTCGACCGGACCGGGGATCACCAGCAGTCGTTCGACGCAGGCGTCGACATACCCGCGACCGAGGTGCTCGAGGGCGGTCCGCATCCCTCCCGAGGTCGATCCGACGAAGTTGGCCAGCTGAGCAATCCGCACGGTCCCACCCTGTCGATGTCAGCCACACGCCAGGTGAACCCCGGCCCACCTGTGGTTGACGGGCGCGGAAAGATGACGGACATGGTCGAGCTGATGACGCCCCGCGAGGTGCCGCTCGGCGGCCCTCGCGCGATGACGGTACGACGCACGCTTCCGCAGCGGGACCGGTCGTTGATCGGCGCCTGGTGCTTCCTCGACCACTACGGTCCTGACGAGGTCAGCGAGTCCGGTGGCATGGTGGTCGCGCCCCACCCGCACACGGGGCTGCAGACCGTCAGTTGGCTGTTCACCGGCGAGATCGAGCACCGCGACAGCGCCGGCAACGTCGCGATGGTGCGGCCGGGCGAGGTCAACCTGATGACGTCGGGTCGGGGCATCAGCCATTCCGAGGTGTCGCCGCCGGAGACCACGGTGCTGCACGGCGCCCAGCTCTGGGTGGCCCTGCCCGACGCTGACCGTCACACCGATCCGGGTTTCCAGCACCATGCTCCCGACGAGATCGCCGGCGACGGCTGGCGGGCACGGGTGTTCCTGGGGTCGCTCCTCGGCGACACGTCGCCGGTGGCCACCTTCACCCCGCTGCTGGGAGCCGAGCTCGTGCTCGACCCGGGCGCCACGGTGGTCGTTCCCGTCGACGAGACCTTCGAGCACGGCGTGCTGGTCGACCTCGGGTCCGTGACCGTCGGAGACCTCGCTGCGACGCGCTCCGACCTCGCCTACGTGCCCACCGGCGTCCAGGAGATCCGTCTCGTGGCGGGTGCCGACGGCGCCCGGCTGCTCGTGCTCGGCGGCCCGCCGTTCGGTGAGTCGATCGTGATGTGGTGGAACTTCGTGGGTCGGACCCACGACGACATCGTGGGCGCTCGCGCGGCCTGGCAGAGCCAGATCACCGGTGCCGACGGCGAGACCGTCGGTGCCGGGCACGACGTCGCTGCGGGGCGCTTCGGCGTCGTACCCGGGCAACCGCTGAAGCCGATACCCGCACCCGCCCTGCCCAACGCGCGACTGAAGGAGCGCCATTGATCGCGGGGCTCACCTGGCTGGTCGCGTTCCAGCTTCTGGGCGAGCTCGTGGCCCGGGTCGCCGACCTGCCCGTGCCGGGTCCGGTGGTGGGGATGCTGCTGCTGTTCTGCTTCCTCCGCCTCCGTCGCTACGACGACGCGGGCTCGATCGTGCGTGCCGGCTCCGCACTGCTGCGGCACCTGCAGCTCTTCTTCGTCCCGGCCGGGGTGGGCGTGGTCGTCTATCTCGGCCTGATCGGGCGCGAGGCGCTGCCGATCGGTGTGGCCATGCTCGGCTCGTGGCTGCTCGGCCTGGCTGTGGTCGGGTGGACTGCCGTGGCGCTGGAGCGGTTGCTCGGCAAGCCCCGAGACGACCTGGGTGGGACCGCATGAGCGACCTGCTCGACAGCGTCCTTGATGTCGCCCGCTCGCCGCTGGCGCTGCTGGCGGTGACCCTGGGTGGCTATCAGCTCGGTCGGTGGCTCCAGGCCCGCTCCGGCGGCCACGCCCTCGTGCAGCCGGTGCTCGTGACGATCGTCGTCGTCGGGCTCGCGATCACCCTGCTCGACGTCGACTACCCCGACTACCGCCGCGCGACCGAGCTGATCGCCTTCTGGCTCGGTCCCGCGACGGTCGCGCTCGCCGTCCCGCTGCACCGCCAGGCGGCCCACCTCAAGGGCTTCGTGGTGCCGATGCTCGTCGCGATCGTCGCCGGTGCCACCACCTCGATCGTGTCCGCCGTCCTGCTCTCCCGCGCCCTCGGCGCCGGCGACGACCTGGAGCGGACCCTCGCCACCAAGGCGGCCACGACACCTGTCGCGATCGCTGTGACCGACGCGCTGGGTGGCATCGCGCCGCTGGCCGCGGTGTGCGCGATCAGCATCGGGATCGTCGGGGCGATCGCAGGTCCGTTCGTGCTCGACCTGCTCCGGATCCATGACCGCCGAGCGCGGGGCCTCGCTGTCGGCGCCGTGTCCCACGGCGTCGGTGCTTCCCGCATGCTGCGGGAGGACGAGACCGAAGGCGCCTTCGCCGGACTGGCCATGGGGTTGTCCGCGCTGGCCATCAGTGTGCTGGTCCCGCTCTTGGCGGTTTTCCTGTTCTGAGCGGGGCTGAACCTCACCGACACGGGGCCACGCACCGGCTAGCGTGATCGTCATGAGCGTGCACGCCTTCTCCGATGATGCCCTCGGCGACCTCGACGCGGTCGGTCTGGCCGAGCGTCTCGCCGCCGGGACGGTCAGTGCCCGGGAGGCGGTCGAGGCCGCGATCTCCCGGATCGAGAAGGTGTCCGGCGAACTGAACCCGATGGCGTTCACGGCGTACGACCGCGCGCGCAATGACGCCCGTGACCCGGGGGATTCGTTCTTCGCCGGCGTACCGACCGTGGTCAAGGACAACTGCGACGTGCAGGGCATGCCCACCATGTCCGGCACCGATGCCTGGGCGCCGCGGGCAGCGAAGAAGGACGGCGACTTCGCGGCGATGTATCTCGCGACCGGGATGATCCCGCTCGGCAAGAGCCAGCTCTCGGAGTACGGCTTCAGTGCCTCCAGTGAGCACCCCCGGCTCGGTGCGGTTCGCAATCCGTGGAATGCCGACCACTCCGCCGGCGCCTCCAGTGCTGGCTCCGCCGCGCTCGTCGCGGCGGGCGCCGTACCCATCGCCCATGCGAACGACGGCGGCGGCTCGATCCGGATCCCTGCGGCCGTCAACGGACTGGTCGGGCTGAAGCCGACCCGCGGCCGACTGGCGCAGGACAAGATGATTCGCGAACAGCCGATCCGGATCGTCGCCGACGGTGTGGTGACCCGGTCCGTGCGCGACACGGCTGCCTTCTACCGTGAGGCCGAGCGGGTCCACCGCAATCTCGCGCTGCCGCCGATCGGCGACCTCACCCGGCCGATCAAGCGCCGGCTGCGCGTTGCGCTCAACACCACCGGCGCGGGCCGCCCTGCCGACGCAGAGACCCGCGAGCTGACCGAGAAGACAGCCGCCCTGCTCGAGGACCTGGGCCACAGCGTGACCGAGACCGACGTACCGATCGCGCCGGGTTTCGCCGCCGACTTCCTGTTGTACTGGGCGACCCTCGCCCAGGCGTTGCTGACCACTGGCCGTCCACTGCACGGGCGCAGCTGGTCGCGCGCGAATCACGACAACCTCACCTTCGGCCTGGCCCGGCACGCCCGGCGCAACGTGCACCGACTGCCCGGTGCGATCACGCGGCTCAAGCGGGCCAACGCCCATGCTGAGCTCTTCTACGAGAAGTACGACGTCGCGCTGACTCCGACCCTGGCGACCGCCACACCCCGGATCGGCCACCTCGATCCGACGCAGGACTACGCCACCATCATCGACAAGCTGCAGGACTGGGTGGCCTTCACGCCCTGGCAGAACGTCACCGGTGCTCCTGCCGTTTCGCTGCCCCTGGCGACCACTGCGAGTGGGCTCCCCCAAGGGATGATGTTCGGTGCCGCACCGGGTCACGAAGCCCTCCTGATCGAGCTCGCCTACGAGCTCGAACAGGCCCGGCCTTTCGCGCAGATCCGCGACTGAACGGCCCGATTTCTGATCCACCGCGAGCGCGTGTATCGTTCTGCGGCGTTGCCCCTTTAGCTCAGACGGCAGAGCGTCTCCATGGTAAGGAGAAGGTCTACGGTTCGATTCCGTAAAGGGGCTCTGGGACAAGGGTCCGCTGATCCGAGAGGTGAAGCGGACGCCCTGACCCCCTGGCGGGGAAGCTCAGGTGGTTAGAGCACACGGCTCATAATCGGGGTGTCGCGGGTTCGAGTCCCGCCCCCGCTACGCCAGATGACGAAGAAGAACCCCCGGCAGTACCCACAGACTCAGCAGTAGAAGGACTTCCCGTGGCCAGCAAGAGCTCAGACGTTCGCCCCAAGATCACGCTTGCCTGCGTGGACTGCAAGGAGCGCAACTACATCACGAAGAAGAACCGCCGCAACGACCCCGACCGCATCGAGCTGTCGAAGTTCTGCCCGCGTTGCCGCACCCACACCGCGCACCGCGAGACCCGCTGACACCAGCGCTCGACCCAGCGCCCGCCCGGCGCTCCGCCAGTCCGCGGTCCCTTAGGGGACCGCGGACTGACGTCGTTTTTCCCCCGGTAGGGTCGGGGTCATGCCGATCGACGCCTCCCTCGTCGGGCGTGGTTTCCCCCCGACGCAGCCCTATCCGGTCACGACGGACGCCGTCGTGGCCTTCGCGACGTCGGTCGGAGGCAGCTTCGACGTCGCTGCCGGACTCCCGCCGACCTTCCCGATCGTCGTCACCTTCGCCGCCCTCCAGGACTTCCTGGCAGCCGAGCAGGTCGAGTTGTCCCGGATCGTCCACGGCGACCAGCGCTTCCGCTACGAGCGCCCCCTGGTCATCGGTGACGTGCTCACCGCGGCCCTCACCGTCACCGGTGTGCGCTCGATCGGCGGCAACGACATCGTGAGCACGACCAGCGAGATCGCCGACGCCTCCGGCGCCGTCGTGTGTACGGCGACCGCCACGCTCGTCCACCGTGGAGCCACGGCATGAGCGCGATCAGCGACCTCGCCCAGGGCGACGCCCTGCCCGAGATCACCTTCGAGATCACCCGCGCCGACCTCGTGGCCTACGCGGCGGCCAGCGGCGACCAGAACCCGATCCACCAGGACGAGGAGATCGCGCTCGCGGTCGGGCTGCCCGGTGTCATCGCGCACGGCATGTACACCCTCGCGCTGGTCGGCCGCGCGCTCGGTGAGTGGGCCCCCGGAGCCGAGGTGGTCGAGCTGGGTTCGAAGTTCGTCGCGCCGGTCGTCGTACCCGCCGAGGGAGCGGCGCGGGTCACCGTGTCGGGCACCGTCGGCGAGCTGACCGACGACCTGCTGGCGCTGGCGCTCCTGGTCACCTCCGACGGCACCAAGGTGCTGGGCGCACCGCGGGCGACCATTCGTGGCTGATCCGGCCCTCGCGGCGCTGACGACGCTGCGGCTGGGCGGGCCAGCGGCCCGCTACCTCGCGGTCGCCGACGCCGATGCACTCGTGGCAGCCGTCTCGGAGGTCGATGCTGCCGGCGAGCCGCTTCTGGTGGTCGGGGGCGGCAGCAACCTCGTCGTTGCTGACGAGGGCTTCGCCGGGACGGTCGTGCACCTGACCGGCGGCGGCGTGCGCGTCGACGGCGACGCCTGCGGCGTCGCGTCCGTCACGGTCGCGGCCGGTGAGCCTTGGGACGACTTCGTGGCCCGGGCCATCGGTGAGGGCTGGGTGGGCGTCGAGGCGCTCTCCGGCATCCCCGGGACGGTCGGCGCCACCCCGATCCAGAACGTCGGCGCCTACGGCCAGGAGGTGGCCCAGACCATCGCGCGCGTCCGGGTGTGGGACCGGGTTCTCCGCGGCCAGCGCACCTTCGCTGCTGCTGAGTGCCAGTTCGGCTACCGGCACTCCCGGTTCAAGGCCGACCCCGGCCGCCACGTCGTCCTCGACGTCACCTTCGAGTTCCACCCCGGCGAGCAGTCGGCGCCCGTCGCGTACGCCGAGCTGGCCCGCACTCTCGGGGTCGAGATCGGTGCCCGCGCTCCGCTGTCTGAGGTCCGCGAGGCCGTCCTCGGGCTGCGGCGCGGCAAGGGCATGGTGCTCGACGCCGAGGACCACGACACGTGGAGCGCCGGGTCGTTCTTCACCAACCCGTTCGTCGAGCCCGATCGCGTGCCGGTGGGCGCGCCGTCGTACCCCCAGCCGGATGGTCGGGTGAAGACCAGCGCTGCATGGCTGATCGAGCACGCCGGCTTCGGCAAGGGGTTCGGCCTGGACCGGCCCGGAGCCCGCGTCTCGCTGTCGACCAAGCACACGCTCGCCCTGACCAACCGTGGCGGTGCGACGTCGACCGAGCTGCTGGACCTGGCCCGCGAGGTCCGCGACGGCGTCGAGGAGAGGTTCGGCGTCGTCCTGGTCAACGAGCCGGTCCTGGTGGGCTGCGCGCTCTGAGTGCTGGCTAGGGACTGGCGCTGGAGAAGATCGCGATGATGAACGCGACGACCGCGATGACCAGCACCACTGCCACGACCCCCAGGACCACCCCGATGATCCCGGTGATGAAGCCGGCCGTGGCCAGCCCTTCGCCGCCGTGGACCTGCGGGTTCGCGCGGATCTGGCGCCGAGCCCTGGCTCCGAGCCAGATGGCGAACGGCGAGCAGATCACGGCGAAGAACGTGATGTAGAGCAGCGGCGTCAGGACCAGGCCGACCAGGCCGACGATGCCGAGCACCAGCGATGTCGTCGCCAGCGGATGGTTCGGTACGCCGTGGTGGATGAGGTACTGCGGTGCGACCTGGTACGGCGCCGGCGGGGCCGGGTGGGGTGCAGGGGTGGGTGCCTCCGGGGCGACGTCGCCGTACACCGGAGCCTGGTAGGGCTCGAACCCGGGCGACGGGGGCGACGGCGGAGTCAGGGGCGGCTGGTCGCTCATGCAAGGCATCCTTCCCGTGAGGAGCGCACCGTCAAACTCACGCCGGAGGCGGGGACGCCAGCCAGGCGTCGATGTCGGCCAGCGCGGCCTGCGCGATGTCCGAGGGTGCCCGGCTGGCGCGCACCGACATCCGGCCCAGCTCGGCCAGTTGCTCGTCGGTGAGGTCGTGGGCGGCGCGCATCGTGGCGTACTGGCCGGCGAGGCGGGAACCGAACAGGAGCGGGTCGTCGGCTCCGAGCGCGATCGTCGCGCCGGCCTCCATCAGCGCAGGCAGCGGGACCGAGGTCAGGTCGGAGTAGACGCCCAGCGCGACATTGGAGACCGGGCAGACCTCGAGCGCGACACCGGCGTCGACGATGCGCTGCAGCAGCTGCGGATCCTCGGCCGCCCGGACACCGTGGCCCAGCCGACCGGCGTGCAGCGAGTCGAGGCAAGTGCGGATGTGTTCGGGTCCGCGGAGCTCGCCCCCGTGGGGCGCCAGGAGCAGGCCGGCCCGTTCGGCGATCGCGAAGGCACCGGCGAAGTCCGCCGTCTGACCCCGCCGCTCGTCGTTCGACAGGCCGAAGCCGACGACGCCCCTGTCGACGTACTGCGCAGCGAGCCGGGCCAGGGTGCGCGCGTCGAGCGGGTGCCGGGTCCGGTTGGCGGCGATCACCACAGCCATGCCGAGGCCGGTGCGCCTCGACGCGTCCCGCACCGCGTCGAGGACCAGGTCCGTGAATGCGGTGATCCCGCCGAAGCGCGCGCCGTAGCCGCTGGGGTCGACCTGGATCTCCAGCCAGCGGCCACCGTCGGCCACGTCGTCCTCGGCCGCCTCGAGCACCAGCCGTCGTACGTCGCCCTCGGTCCGCAGCACGGAGCGTGCGACGTCGTACAGGCGCTGGAAGCGGAACCAGCCCTTCTCGTCGGCAGCGGTCAGCTGCGGTGGCCACTCGCCGACGAGTGCATCGGGGAGGTGGATGCCGTCGCGTTCGGCGAGCTCCAGAAGGGTGCCGTGGCGCATCGAGCCGGTGAAGTGCAGATGGAGGTGCGCCTTGGGAAGCGCGTGGAGGTCCCGCACGCCGTCATCGTAGGGGGCGGTCGGTACGGGCGACCGGGGCCGTCGTACTTTGGAAGCCGGTGGGTCGCGTGCGTAGACTCACCCCTTGGTGGTTCTTCCACATGGTCGACTCATGCCCTGACGCAGCCCATCCGGGCTCCGTCGCGCGGGCGGAGCCGACCGGAAGTTGCCGCGGAGGGCACTAGCTCAACTGGCAGAGCATCGGTCTCCAAAACCGAAGGTTGGGGGTTCAAGTCCCTCGTGCCCTGCAAGACAGACCAAGAAGACGACAGAAGGAATGGGTGAGCATCGTGTCGGACGCTCCGGCCGTCCACGGGGGCCGCAAGGACGCCTCGGGTGGCAAGAAGCCGCCGAAGCGCACCGGTCCGGTGACCTTCTATCGCCAGATCGTCGCCGAGCTGCGCAAGGTGGTCTACCCGACCCGCGAGCAGCTCGTGACGTACTTCTTCGTCGTTCTGGCCTTCGTGCTCGTGATGATCGCGATCGTGTCGCTGCTGGACCTCGGTCTCGGCAAGCTCGCGTTCGAGGTCTTCACCGGCGCCGAGGACATCTGAGTTTCCTCAGATCCGATGACCCTTACGACCAACTGATGGAGCAGCAAGTGACGGAGCAGTACGACCCGGCCCTCGAGAGCGACGAGACGATCGTCGCCGCGGGCGAGGACGTCGAGACCGCCGAGGTCACCGAGGGCACCGAGGACGCTGTCGCCGAGGACGCACCCGTCGAGGACGAGGTCGTCGAGGACGCACCCGCAGAGGACGCCGACCCGCTCGAGTCCTTCCGCCGCGACCTGTGGGCCAAGCCCGGTGACTGGTACGTCGTTCACACCTACTCCGGCATGGAGAACAGGGTGAAGCAGAACCTCGAGAACCGGATCCACTCCCTCAACATGGAGGACTACATCCACGAGATCGTGGTCCCCACCGAGGAAGTCGCCGAGATCAAGAACGGCCAGCGCAAGATGGTCAAGCGGACCGTCCTGCCCGGTTACGTCCTGGTCCGCATGGACCTCACCGACGAGTCCTGGGCTGCCGTTCGGCACACGCCGTCGGTCACTGGATTCGTCGGCCACAGCCACCAGCCGGTGCCGCTGAGCATGGACGAGGTCGAGAAGATGCTGGCCCCGGCCGCGCTCACGATCATCGAGGCCGAGGCCGAGGCCGCAGCAGGTGCCGCGGGTTCGCCCACGACGCCCGCCAAGAAGCCGATCGAGGTCGCCGACTTCGGCGTCAACGACTCCGTCCTGATCGTCGACGGTGCGTTCGCAACGCTCCACGCCACGATCACCGAGATCAACGCCGAGGCCCAGCGGGTCAAGGCGCTGGTCGAGATCTTCGGCCGGGAGACCCCGGTCGAGCTGAGCTTCAGCCAGGTCCAGAAGGTCTGAGCTCAGCGTCACGCCGGGTGTCCGGCGTCGACATGCAGTAGGTGGCAGAGGGCCAGGCAGCCCTCGTCATGACCACGAGAAGAAAGAGAACACGGAATGCCTCCCAAGAAGAAGATCGCCGCACTGGTCAAGGTGCAGCTGCAGGCCGGCTCGGCCACCCCGGCTCCGCCGGTTGGTACGGCCCTCGGTCCGCACGGCGTCAACATCATGGACTTCTGCAAGGCGTACAACGCCCAGACCGAGTCCATGCGTGGAAACGTCATCCCCGTCGAGATCACGATCTACGAAGACCGGTCCTTCGACTTCATCACGAAGACTCCGCCGGCCGCTGAGCTCATCAAGAAGGCCGCTGGCCTCAAGAAGGGTTCGGGCGTCCCGCACAAGGAGAAGGTCGGCAAGCTGACCAAGGACCAGGTGCGCGAGATCGCGACGACGAAGCTGCCTGACCTGAACGCCAACGACATCGAAGCCGCCATGAAGATCGTGGAGGGGACTGCCCGCTCCATGGGCGTCACCACCGACTGAAGCACCGTGGAAGGGCCGCGCTGGCCCGCTGACCACATCTCCTCTCTTAAGTAAGGAACTACCCATGCAGCGCAGCAAGACCTACCGCGCGGCGGAAGAGGCGTTCGACAAGAACGAGCTCTACGCGCCGCTGTCCGCGATCAAGATCGCCAAGGACACCAGCAAGAAGAAGTTCAACGAGACCCTCGACGTCGTCATGCGTCTCGGCGTCGACCCCCGCAAGGCGGACCAGATGGTGCGCGGCACCGTCAACCTGCCCCACGGCACCGGCAAGACCGCTCGCGTCCTCGTGTTCGCGAACGGCGACAAGGCCGAGGCCGCCCGTGAGGCCGGCGCCGACTTCGTCGGTGGCGACGAGCTCATCGACAAGGTGGCCGGCGGCTGGATCGACTTCGACGCCGTGGTCGCGACCCCGGACCTGATGGGCAAGGTCGGCCGCCTCGGTCGCGTGCTCGGTCCGCGTGGCCTCATGCCGAACCCGAAGACCGGCACCGTCACCCCGGACCCGGCCAAGGCCGTGTCCGACATCAAGGGCGGCAAGATCGAGTTCCGGGTCGACCGCCACGCCAACCTCCACTTCATCATCGGCAAGGCGTCCTTCACCCAGGAGCAGCTCGCGGAGAACTACGCAGCTGCGCTCGACGAGGTGCTGCGGCTCAAGCCGTCCAGCTCCAAGGGCCGTTACCTGAAGAAGATCACCATCTCCACGACGATGGGCCCCGGCATCCAGGTCGACCCCAACCGCATCAAGAACGTCACCGTCGAGGACGAGGCCTGAGCCTCCCCGAGACCCACGACACCCGCTCTCCCTCAGGGAGGGCGGGTGTCGCCGTTTTCGCCGAGTAGGGGTTTTGTTCGGCCGAGTAGGGGCTTTGTCGGGCCTTGCCACGGACCCGACCGGACAAACCCCCCACTCGGGGCGCCAAAACCCCTACTCGCGGTCAGGCGGAGGTGAGCTGCTCCAGCGCAGCGAGCTCGACGCACACGGCGACGCCGGCCATCGCGGCCTCGACCTCCGCGAGCACCGGGAAGGTCGGGGCCAGTCGGATGTTGCGGTCACGCGGGTCGTTGCCGTGCGGGAAGGCGGACCCGGCTGCGGTCAGCGCGATGCCCGCCTCCTTGGCCAGCGTGATCACCCGGGAGGCCGTCCCGTCGAGGACGTCGAGGTTCACGAAGTAGCCCCCCGTGGGCACGGTCCACTCGGCGATGTCCAGCCCGGCAAGCCGGCCAGTGAGCGCGGCCTCGACGGCGTCGAACTTCGGTGCGATCAGGTCGCGGTGCTTGCGCATGTGGGCCCGGACGCCGTTCGCGTCGCCGAAGAACTCGACGTGGCGCAGGTGGTTGATCTTGTCGGGGCCGATGGAGGCGAAGCCGAGGCGCTGGAGGTACCAGGCGACGTTCTCGCTGGACGCCGCCATCGCGGCAACACCGGCGCCCGCGAAGGTGATCTTCGACGTCGAGGCGAAGATCAGCGGGCGGTTCGGGTGACCGGACACGGCGGCGAGGCCGAGGGCGTCGGCGCTCTTGGTCTCCTCCTCGGTGAGGTGGTGGACGGCGTACGCGTTGTCCCAGAGGATCCGGAAGTCGGGGGCCGCCGTCGGCATCGCCATCAGCTCGGCAGCGACCGCGGTCGAACAGACAGCACCTGTGGGGTTCGCGTACGTCGGCACGATCCACATGCCCTTGACGCTCGGGTCATCGGCGACCAGGGCGCGTACGGCGACCGGGTCGGGGCCGTCGGGGGTCATCGGAACGGTCACCATCTCGATGCCGAGCTCGGCGAGCATCGTGAAGTGACGGTCATAACCGGGCACGGGGCAGATGAACTTGACGACCGGCTCCTGCGACCACGGCCGCGGGGAGTCGGGGCCGCCCTTGAGCAGCAGGCTCGTCAGCACCTGGTGCATGACCGTCAGGCTCGAGTTGCCCCCGCACACGACGCTCGCGACGTCGACGCCGAGCAGGTCGGCGAAGATCTCGCGCAACTCGACCAGGCCGTCCAGCCCGCCGTAGTTGCGCACGTCCGCGCCTGCGCGGTCACGGTGTCCCGTGGGCAGGCCCAGGAGGGCGTTGGAGAGGTCCAGCTGATCAGCTCCGGGCTTGCCACGGGTCAGGTCGAGCTTGAGCCCACCGGCCTTCAACGCCTCGTAGTCGGCGCGCACCGTCGTCAGGCGCGCCGCGAGGTCTTCGGCAGACAGGGCGGACAGAGGCGTGGAGGTGGTGGTCACGGGCTCCATCGTGCCGCATTCACGATTTGGTCCGAGGCCCGGCACCGCCGTACTGTTACCCACTGAAACCTAAAGACCGCCGGTTGTCCGGGCTGCCAGCCCTGACCGAAGGTTCCGTGAGAGCGGACGGCCTGCGCAGGGATTCAGAGCAACACGGAGCGCGTCAGTCTTCACGCCGCGCGATGTCCACGCCCTGAGCGCCTGCGCTCGGGGCGTTCGTCTTTCCCAGGACGTTCGCGGTGGTCCCCATCCGGAAGGAGACCCATGGCGCGGGCAGACAAGCAGGCCGCCGTCGCGGAGATCGCTGAAGCTTTCAGCGAGTCCGCAGGCGCTGTGCTGACCGAGTACCGCGGTCTCACCGTCAAGGAGCTGCAGGACCTTCGCCGCTCCCTCGGTGCGAACGCCAACTACGCCGTGGTCAAGAACACGCTGGCCAAGCTGGCCGCCAACGAGGCCGGCATCACCGGCTTCGACGACCTGCTGACCGGTCCGACCGCGATCGCCTTCATCAAGGGCGACGTCGTCGAGGCGGCCAAGGGTCTGCGTGACTTTGCCAAGGCAAACCCCACTCTTGTCATCAAGGGTGGCGTTCTGGACGGCAACCTCCTCGACGCGAAGGAGATCGGCAAGCTCGCCGACCTCGAGTCGCGCGAGGTCCTGCTGGGCAAGATGGCGGGCGCCATGCTCGCCTCCCTAAGCCAGGCCGTCTACCTCCTCAATGCCCCGCTCGCACAGGCTGCCCGGCTCGCCGGCGCCCTGCAGGCGAAGGCGACGGAGGACCCCTCGATCCTCGCAGGTGGTGCCGGTACGCCGGCCGCTGCCGAGGAGACCCCGGCCGCTGAGGAAGCCGCCCCCGCCGAGGAGGTCGAGGCACCCGCTGCCGAGGCCGCCGAGGTCGAGGCTGCCGACGAGGCGACCGAGTCCACCGAAGCCTGATCCAGGCCGACGTACACCACCTGAAACCCCGGTCGAGTCGCACGAGCGGCCCGACCACCTGAGAAAGGAACCGCCACCATGGCGAAGCTCACCACCGACGAGCTGCTCGACGCGTTCAAGGAAATGACCCTCATCGAGCTCTCCGAGTTCGTGAAGCAGTTCGAGGAGACGTTCGGCGTCACCGCTGCTGCCCCGGTCGCCGTTGCCGCTGCTGCTGGCCCGGGTGCCCCGGCCGCCGAGGCTGCTGCTGAGCAGGACTCGTTCGACGTCGTGCTCGAGGCCGCTGGCGACAAAAAGATCAACGTCATCAAGGAGGTCCGCGCGCTGACCTCCCTCGGTCTGAAGGAAGCCAAGGACCTCGTCGAGGCCGCCCCGAAGGCGATCCTCGAGGGCGTCGACAAGGCTGCCGCCGAGAAGGCCAAGGAGGCGCTCGAGGGCGCCGGTGCCACCGTCACCCTCAAGTGATCGATCTCTGATCGCAGGCCCCACTTCCGGGTGGGACCAGCATTCGCAAGGCCGGCAGAGCAGTTTCTGCCGGCCTTGTGGCATTTCTGGTCTCGCCAGCCGAGTAAGCGTGACGTCCGACACGGTTTCCGCGTAACGTGCGCCACGCGGCTGCGTTGTTCCCTCGCAGCCATTCGGTGGGCCAGCAGAGTCTTTTTGAGGAAGAGGTCAAGATGGGCGTCGATGTCGCGGTGACGGGCCTGACCAAGAGTTTTGGCAAGCAACTGATCTGGAAGGACGTTTCACTGACGCTTCCGGCCGGTGAGGTGTCGGTCATGCTCGGCCCGTCCGGTACGGGCAAGTCCGTCTTCCTGAAGGCGCTGATCGGCCTGATCAAGCCCGACGAGGGATCGATCGTGATCGAGGGCACCGACATCGCCTCGTGCTCCGAGAAGGAGCTCTACGAGATCCGCAAGCTCTTCGGCGTCCTGTTCCAGGACGGCGCGATGTTCGGTTCGATGAACCTGTACGACAACGTCGCCTTCCCCCTGCGTGAGCACACCCGCAAGGGCGAGTCCGAGATCCGTGACATCGTCATGGAGAAGATGGACCTCGTCGGTCTCCTCGGCGCCGAGATGAAGCTCCCCGGCGAGATCTCCGGCGGTATGCGCAAGCGTGCCGGTCTGGCCCGTGCCCTCGTGCTCGACCCGGAGATCCTGCTGATCGACGAGCCCGACTCGGGTCTCGACCCGGTCCGCACCTCGTTCATCAACCAGCTCTTCATCGACCTGAACGCGCAGATCGACGCGACGTTCCTGATCGTCACGCACGACATCCACAGCGTGCGGATCGTGCCCGACAACATCGGCCTGCTCTACCACAAGCACCTCGCCATGTACGGCCCGCGCGAGATGTTGCTGTCCTCGGACACGCCGGTGGTGCGCCAGTTCCTCAACGCCCAGACCGTCGGACCGATCGGCATGTCCGAGGAGAAGGACGCCGACCAGCTCGCGGCCGAGAAGGACATGGACCTTCCGCCGATCCCGCCGATTCCGCTGCAGCTGGAGCCGTCCAACGGCATCCCGCGCCGCAGCCAGCGCGAGCCGGGCGCCTGGTGCCGTGAGAACGGCGTCACCCCGCCCAAGGGCTCGTTCACCAAGGAAGCCGAGCACGCCAGCGGCTCGTCCCAGTCGTAGGGACGGTCTTGTCTTCGACAGCGGCTCGCGCACTCCGGCCCATTGGGACCGCAGGCAAGCTCTTCGCCTTCGCGCTTGATGTTGGACGGGGTCTTTTCCGGCGACCCTTCCAGCTGAGGGAGTTCATCCAGCAGGCGTGGTTCATCGCGTCGGTGACGATCGTGCCGACGGCACTGGTCGCCATCCCCTTCGGCGCGGTCATCGCGCTCCAGGTCGGTGGGCTGATCAAGCAGTTCGGTGCGCAGTCCTTCACCGGTTCGGCCTCGGTTCTGGCGGTCATCCAGCAGGCGGGTCCGATCGCGACCGCGCTGCTGATCGCCGGTGCCGGTGGTTCAGCGATCGCTGCCGACCTCGGCGCCCGCAAGATCCGCGAAGAGCTCGACGCGATGATGGTGCTCGGCATCGACCCGATCCAGCGGCTCGTGGTGCCTCGCGTCCTCGCGTGCATGCTCGTCGCGGTCTTCCTCAACGGCATGGTCAGCGTCGTCGGTGTCGCCGGTGGTTACGTCTTCAACGTCATCCTCCAGGACGGCACCCCGGGGGCCTATCTCGCCAGCTTCACCGCGCTCGCCCAGCTTCCGGACGTGTGGATCGGCATGGTGAAGGCGCTGATCTTCGGTCTGATCGCGGCCATCGTGGCTGCCTACAAGGGCATGAATGCGGCTGGCGGCCCGAAGGGCGTCGGAGACGCGGTCAACGAGTCGGTCGTCATCACCTTCCTGCTGCTGTTCGTCGTGAACTTCACGCTGAGCACCATCTACCTCCAAGTCATCCCACCGAAGACAGGCTGAGGGGGCGGACATGGCGAATCTCAAGGCGGTCTACGACCGGCCCCTGAAGGGGTTGGACACGCTCGGTCACGAGCTCTCCTTCTACCTCAAGGTGCTGCTGGCGCTCCCGCGTTCGGTCATGCGCTACCCGCGCGAGATCCTGCGGATCCTCGCCGAGGTCACGCTCGGGTCCGGCGCGCTCGCGGTCATCGGCGGCACGGTCGGCGTCATCATCGGAATGACGTTCTTCACCGGTGCCCAGGTCGGGCTCTCCGGCTATGCCGCGCTCAACCAGCTCGGCACGGCCGCGTTCGCGGGCTTCGTGTCGGCGTACTTCAACACCCGCGAGATCGCGCCCCTGGTCGCCGGCATCGCGCTGGCCGCGACCGTCGGTTGCGGCTTCACGGCCCAGCTCGGCGCCATGCGGATCTCCGAGGAGATCGACGCCGTCGAGGTGATGGCGATCCCGTCGATGCAGTTCCTGGTCACGACCCGGGTGGTCGGCGGTCTCATCGCCATCATCCCGCTGTACGTCGTCGGTCTGCTGTCGTCGTACGTCGCGAGCCGACTCGTCGTCACCCAGTTCTATGGACAGTCTTCGGGAACCTATGACCATTACTTCAACCAGTTCCTCCCACCGGGCGACGTGTTGTGGTCCTTCGGCAAGGTGCTGGTCTTCGCCGTCGTCGTCATCCTCATCCACTGCTACCACGGGTACACCGCGTCGGGTGGCCCGGCGGGCGTCGGCGTGGCCGTCGGCAAGGCCGTGCGGACGAGCATCGTGGCGATCAACGTGATCGACCTCTTCCTGTCGATGGCCATCTGGGGCGCGTCGACCACCGTCAGGCTGGCGGGCTGACATGGACAAGGCACTCAGCGCTCACAAGACACTCGGCGTCATCTTCGTGTCCCTGCTCCTGCTCGGCGTGTGGCTCACCTACGCCGTCTTCACGAAGAAGTTCACCGAGTACGACGAGGTCACGCTGCAGACCTCCACCATCGGTCTCCAGCTCCCGACCCGCGCCGACGTCAAGGTGCGCGGCGTGATCGTCGGCGAGGTGCTCGAAGCACGTGCGGGCGACGCAGACGGCGCCGAACTGACGCTCGGCATCTACCCGGACAAGATCGGCGTGATCCCGGCGAACGTGACCGGATCGATCGTGCCCAAGACGCTCTTCGGCGAGAAGTACGTCTCCCTGGAGGTCCCCGAGGCGGGTCCGTCGGGCACCATCCGGGCCGGCGACGTCATCGACCGCACGAAGGTCAGTGTCGAGCTCGAAGCAGTCCTGTCCGATCTCTACCCGCTGCTGCGCACGGTGCAGCCGGCCGAGCTCAACCTGACGCTGACCGCGCTGTCGACCGCCCTCGAGGGGCGCGGCGACCAGCTCGGCGCCAACCTCGAGACCGTCGACGACTACCTCAAGCGACTCAACCCGCAGATCCCGCAGTTGCTCGAGGACCTGAAGCTGACTGCCGAGGTCTCCGACACGTACGCCGACATCATCCCCGAGGTGGCCAAGATCCTCGACAACACCGTCAAGACGACCGGCACGCTGGAGGAGAAGGAAGCCGCACTGTCCGCAACCCTGCGCGACATCCGCAGCTTCTCCGCCACCGCGACGTCGTTCCTCGACGCCAATGCCGACCGTCTCAAGCGGCTCGGCGAGACCAGCACCCCGATCCTGAGGGCTGTCGCTCGCTACGCGCCGATCATCCCCTGCATCTCCCGCGCGATCGTGATCACCCAGGGTCGACTGGCCGAGGCGTTCCGTGGCTACGAGCTGCACATCGTGCTGGAGACGCTGAAGGACCAGCCGCGGGCCTACACACCGGCCGACCGGCCGAAGTTCGGGACCGACACCGGCCCCGACTGCCACGGTCTGCCGAACTCGCCGTTCTCCCAGTTCAACCCGGCGCCGGGACAGCCCGGCCTCAACGACGGCATGAACGGCAACACGGGCAAGGGCAACTTCCGCGCCGCTCCGGGAACGTCCGCCTCCGGCTACTACGGAACGCCTGACGACGTCAGCACCCTGCGCTCGATGCTCGACGCGGAGTACGGCGACGACGGTTCCGACCTCGACGTCCTGCTCACCGGCCCGATCGTGGCCCAGGGGGGTGCTCGCTGATGCCGGTGCGCGGACTCGACAAGCGAACCTCGGGTGACCTGGTTCGACTGATCATCTTCATGGTCACGACCGCCTTGGCGACCGGTGTCCTGATCATCACCATCGGCAACCTCTCCTTCGGCGCCACCAAGGAGTACGCCGCGGAGTTCGTCGATGCGACGGGCGTCAACAAGGGCGACGACATCCGGATCGCGGGCGTCAAGGTCGGCTCGGTCCAGGAGATCGAGGTCCTCGGCGCGGACCGCGCCCGCGTGACGTTCAAGGTCGATGCCGACACGGTCGTCGACCAGGCCACGCACGCGACCGTCAAGTACCGCAACCTGATCGGCCAGCGTTACATCACGCTGACCCAGGAGGGCGCTGGCGGCAAGCGCCTCGAGGAGGGTGAAGCCCTTCCCGTGGATCGCACCAAGCCGGCTCTCGACCTGACGGTGCTGTTCAACGGTTTCAAGCCGCTCTTCCAGGCTCTCTCTCCCGATGACATCAACAAGCTCTCGTTCGAGATCGTGCAGGTCTTCCAGGGCGAAGGCGGCACCGTGGAGGGTCTGCTCGGGAGCACCGCATCCATCACCCAGACCCTCGCGGACCGCGACCAGGTGATTGGCGAGCTCCTCGACAACCTGGACTTCGTGCTCGACCATGTCGCCGACCGCGACAAGCAGCTGACACAGCTGATCGACAGTTTCCGCGGTCTCATCGGCGGCCTCAACGACGACCGTGAGGCGATCCTCTCCTCGCTGGACTCGATCTCGGAGCTCTCGGTCCAGACGGCTGCGCTGGTCACCGACATCAAGGATCCGTTCGTCAAGGACATCAAGGAGCTGCGGGCGGTGGCCGGAAACCTCGACCGCAACCGCAAGGAGATCGACCGGTCGCTGCAGGTGCTGCCGATCAAGCTCACCAAGATCGGTCGTACGGCGACCTACGGTTCCTGGTTCAACTTCTACCTGTGCCACTTCAAGGCGACGATCAAGGTGCCCGGGCTCGCCCAGCCGGTCAAGGCGACGTACGCCGTCACTGCGAAGCGCTGCTCGCTCGAGAAGGAGGTGGCACAGTGAAGCCCTTCCGCGAACGCAATCCCGTGATCGTCGGTGCGGTCAGCATCGCCACCCTCGTGCTGTTGCTGGTGGCTGCCCTCCGCGCACAGGATCTGCCGCTGATCGGTGGCGGCGACACCTACTACGCCTCCTTCGACGAGGCCGGTGGGCTCAAGGTCAAGGACGAGGTGCGCATCGCAGGCGTCCGCGTCGGTCAGGTGACCTCGATGGAGCTCGACGGCAACTCGGTCAGGGTCGGGTTCCAGGTCAAGACGGATGCCGAGTTCGGCGACCAGACCCGTGCCGACATCAAGGTCAAGACGATCCTCGGGTCGATGTTCATCGCTCTGGTGCCCGATGGGCAGGGACAGCTCGCCGAGGGTGCGGTCATCCCGAAGGACCGCACGACCTCGCCGTTCGACATCATCGAGGCCTTCTCCGGCCTGGCCGAGACCTCGGCGGAGATCGACACCGACCAGCTCGCGGCCTCACTGACGACCCTGGCCGACCTGACGCGCAACACCCCGGAGGAGTTCCGGGCCGCGCTCGATGGTGTCTCGGCCCTGTCCGAGGTCGTGGCGTCGCGGGACGACGAGATCAACTCGTTGCTGAAGAACCTCAACCGCGTCTCGACGGTGCTCGATGCCCGTGACGAGGACATCGTCGCCCTGATGGCCGACTCCGACAGCCTGTTCAAGGCGCTGGTCCTCCGCAAGGCCCAGATCCACCGCCTCCTCGTGTCGACCTCGACGCTCAGCACGAAACTCACGGGCCTGATCCGCGAGAGCCGCGCCGACCTCAACCCCGCGCTCAAGCACCTCGACTCGGTGCTCAAGGTGATCAAGAAGAACGAGGACAATCTGGAGTTGTCGATCAAGACGATGGCGCCCTTCTACCGGGTCTTCGCCAGCACGCTCGGCAACGGCCCCTGGTTCGACACCTACATCTTCAACCTCCCGCCGGCTCCCGGGGCGGTGGAATGACGATGAGCAACGAGATCAGTGCCGTTCGCCGGTGGCTCCCGCTGGCTGTCATCGGACTCCTCATCATTTCCGGCCTTGTCTGGATGTTCGGCAGCGGAGGCGGCACGAAGACCGTGACCGCCTACTTCCCGCGCGCAGTGTCGATCTACGAAGGCAGTGACGTGCGCGTGCTCGGTGTCACCGTCGGCAAGGTGTCCGAGGTCGTCCCTGAGGGCACCCAGGTCAAGGTCGTCATGACCTACGACGACGAGCTGAAGCTGCCGCAGAACGCCGAAGCCGTGATCGTGTCGCCGTCGGTGGTCGGTGACCGCTACATCCAACTCACGCCGGCGTACGAGTCGGGCAAGGTCATGGCCGACAACACCGTCATCAAGGTCGAGAAGACGGCGATCCCGCTGGAGCTCGACGAGATCTACTCCAGCATCGACCGGCTGACCGTGGCCATCGGCCCTGAGGGAGCCAACCGCGATGGCGCGCTGACCGACCTGCTGGAGCAGACCGCCAAGAACTTCGGTGGCCAGGGCAAGCAGTTCAACCAGACCATCAAGGACTTCGGCCGGTTCAGCGAGACGCTGGACAACAACAAGGACGACCTCTTCGAGTCGGCCGAGCAGCTCGGCAACTTCATCGAGACCCTCGCCGACAACGACTCCACGGTCCGCAACTTCAACAAGTCGCTCGGCGACGTGTCGAGCCTGCTCGCCGACGAGCGCCAGGAGCTGACCACCGCCCTGGGCAACCTCGGCGTTGCCCTGGACGAGGTTGCGACGTTCGTGAAGACCAACCGGGCGCTCCTCGGACGCAACATCAAGGACGTCAACCGGGTGGCGAAGATCCTGGTCCGTCAGCGCGGGGCCATCGACGAGATCCTCGAGGCCGGACCGCTGGCCCTGACGAACCTCTACCACACCTACAACCCCGGCAACGGAACGCTCGACACGAACGCCAACATCGGCAACCTCGTGAACGAGCTGACCTCCGACCCGGGGGCCGTGCTGTGCGCCATCCTCTCGGGTGCCGACACGAGTGGTGACCTGTGCGACCTGGTCGAGGGTGTGCTGCCGCGCAGTGCGCCGTTCGGCACGGGGTCCTGGCACAGCGAGACCTACGACCCGACTCTCAACGGACTGGTGGAGGTCGACCGATGAGCCGCCCCAAGACCAGCTTCCGTTCCCGCGCCCGCGCCGCCGGGGCGCTGTTCCTCGGCATGGTGCTGCTGACCGGCTGTGACTTCGACGTCTACCAGCTGCCGCTGCCCGGCGGAACCGACACCGGTGACAACCCGATCTCGATCACGGTCAAGTTCGACGACGTCCTGGACCTGGTTCCGATGTCGTCGGTGAAGGTCAACGACGTCTCGGTCGGTCAGGTGACCGATGTCGATCTCGACGGCTACCGGGCTGTTGTCAAGCTCGAGCTGCGCGGCGACCTCGACCTGCCGGACAACCCGGTGGCCTCGATCCGCCAGACCAGCCTCCTCGGCGAGAAGTTCGTGTCGCTGGCCGCGCCGACCACCGGCGCGAAGGGCAAGCTCTCCGATGGAGACGTCATCGAGAAGGGTGGGCGCAACCCCGAGGTCGAAGAGGTCCTCGGAGCGCTGAGCCTGGTCCTCAACGGTGGCGGCGTCGCCCAGCTCAAGACCATCGCCTCCGAGCTCAACCTGGCCCTCGAGGGCCGTGAGGACTCGGCGAAGTCCGTGCTCACCCAGGTTTCCTCGTTGGTCCGACAGCTCGACGAGCGCAAGGGCGACATCGTCAATGCGATCGATTCGATCAACCGTCTCGCACGCAGCGCCCGCACCCACCAGAAGAGCATCGACACGGCGCTGGAGGAGCTCCCGAGCGCGCTCGACTCGCTCGACCGTCAGCGCGAGGACCTCGTCGCGATGCTCCAGGGGCTGACCAAGCTCAGCGACGTGGGCGTCCGGGTCATCCAGACCACCAAGACGGCGACGGTCAACTCGCTGAAGGCACTGGACCCGATCCTGACCCAGATCGCCAAGGCGGGTGACGACTTCGTCGACGGGTTCAGCACCTTCCTGACCTTCCCGTTCATCGATGAGGCGGTCGGCCGCGACCCCGTCGTGGCCAACAACCTCCACATGGGCGACTACGTCAACTTGTCGGTCGACCTGCAGCTGGACCTCGGCAACCTCGAGCTCCCTGACCTGGCGTGCATCCCGATCAACGAGCTGCCCGACTCGCCGCTCGATGAGCTGATCAACCTCAAGAACCTCTGCTCCGGCGCGACCAAGGCCCTCCAGGGTTGCCTCAAGACGCCGCCGGACGCCGCTGCGTGCGCCAAGTTGCCGCAGTTCCTGCTCGACAACGTCTGTGACGCCGCCCCGCTCCTCTGCGGTGGCCTCAGGGGCGGTGCGAGCAGCGGCTCCGCGTCCAGCAATCCGATCGGCAGCCTGCTCGACAGCGTGCTCAAGGGCGGCGGACTCGGTCGCCCGGCGCCAGGTGGCTCCGATGAGGCCAATGCCATGTGGACCGACTTCGACCAGAGGTACGACACCGACATGGTCAGCCTGTACTCCGCGCCCATGCTTGCGACCGCAACGGATCGGAGGGTGGCGCCGTGATCACTCGTCGTACCCGGATCCAGCTGGTGGTCTTCGCGATCATCACGCTCGTCGGCGTCACGTTCGTCGGCGGTCGCTACGCCAAGCTCGACCGTCTCGTCGTCGACCGCGCCTACACCGTCACGGCGCACTACCCGCAGTCCGGCGGCATCTTCGCGGGTGCCGAGGTGACCTACCGCGGTGTCGGCATCGGTCGGGTCGGCGAGCTCGTCCTCACCGATGACGGCGTCGACGTCGAGCTCGAGATCGAGAAGAAGTGGGACAAGATCCCGCGCGACACGATCGCCCTGGTCGGCAACAAGTCGGCGGTGGGTGAGCAGTACGTCGAGCTGCAGCCCCAGACCGACGACGGCCCGTACCTCGTGGACGGTTCCGAGATCGACGACGTCGCGACTCCGATCGCGACCGAGAAGCTGCTCGGTGACCTGTCGGCAACCGTGGCCAGCGTCGATCGCGACGCCCTGCGTACGACGGTCCAGGAGCTGGGCAAGGCGTTCGGCGGCACCGGACCGGACCTGCAGAAGATCATCGACACCGGCAACTCGTTCATCGAGACCGCCAGCGACAACTTCGACATCACCACGGCACTGATCCGGGACAGCAACGTGGTCCTGCGTGGCCAGGTGGCGTCGGAGTCGTCCTTGCGGACGTTCGCCACCCAGCTCTCGGCGTTCTCGACGTCCCTCGCCGGCGCGGACCCGGACCTGCGCAAGGTCATCGACGCGGGTTCGCTCGCAGCGACCCAGCTGCGCACGTTCCTGGAGCAGAACGGCGTCGAGCTGAGCGAGCTGCTCGCCAACGTCGTCGCCACCAACGACGTCGTGGTGCAGCACCTTCCGGGGCTCAAGCAGCTGCTCGTGGTCTATCCCACAGCAGTCCTCGGCGGCATGGTCGTGGTCGGCAAGCGCCCGGTCTCCCAGGGCGGCAGCGGCATGTGGGACGCCCACTTCGGTCTCATCATCCAGGCCGAGCTGCCGACGCCGGGTGGCCACGCGCTGTGCCGCGACGGCTACCTCAAGGACCGCCGCAATCCGGAGAGCGATCGCGAAGACCTGCCGATGGACGACGTGGGCTGCGACGAGCCGATCACGAAGAGCAACCCGCGTGGCCCGCAGAACCTGCCGCGCGTGTCGCCCGACCTGACCGGCACCTCGGACATCGTCGCCAGCTATGACGAGGCCACGGGCCAGGTCGCCTGGGGTGCCCCGGCGGATGCCTTGGAGGCTCGGGGTAACGTGGCCCCTCCGTCGCTGGGAGAGGACTCCTGGAAGTGGCTGTACCTCCAACCGATGCTCGACCACTAGGGGACTCGTCGCGTGACCGCTGAAGAAATCTCAACGGCACGCAGCACCACCCCGAATGCCGGGCTCCGCTGGGGCATCCTCGGGTTGCTGCTGGGTGTGCTCATCGCCGGACTCGGCGCGATCTCCTATCTGGTGCTCGCCAACGGCGAGGGTTCGAACCCGGCCAGCAAGCTCGGCTCGCTGATCGACCCGCCCGACGACTCGGCCGGGACCGACCGGGAGAAGACGCTCGCCGTCGCCCGGAAGTTCGTCCAGGGCTTCAACACCTACGGCCCGGACATGCTCCAGAGCGACGGCAAGATGCCTGAGTACGCCGCGGTGGGTGACCAGATGTCGGCGAAGTTCGCGAAGATCTTCAAGGACAACGTCGGTTACGCCGAGGAGACGGTCAAGCAGACCGGGATCGACCGTGTCGGCACGGTGCACGCCGTCGGGGTCGCCTCGATCGACAACGACTCCGCCGAGGTGCTCGTCGCCGGCATCGTCGACTTCTCCTACCCCGACCCCGACAAGGCAGGGGAGCGGATCGCCTTCGCGCCGCTGCGCTTCCGCTACCAGGTCTCCCTGGTCAAGACCGGTGGCAAGTGGCAGGTCGACGACCTCGACGACCTCGACGACGACCTGCCTTCCTTCGGCGAGGCCTCCATCCCGCAGGGCACGCCCTCGGGCGAGGCGTCGACGGACCCGTCGGCCGATCCGTCCACCGACCCGTCGACAGACCCCAGTCAGGATCCGTCCGAAGGGGGCTCACCGTGAGCGCCAACCTCTACGACCTTCTCAACGTCGACGAGTCGGCGACACCCGACGAGATCCGGGTTGCCTGGAAGGCAGCCATCGCCGATCTCGACCCGAGCGACCGTCGCTTCCGTGCCTACAACGACGCCGCCGGCGTGCTGCTCGACGACGGCAAGCGGGCGTCGTACGACGCCGAGCTGGCGCAGGGGCGCCTCGACGCCGAGCAGGAGGTCGAGTCCGAGCCGCCGTCGGCGGCGGTGACTGCAGCCATCCCGGTCAAGGTCGATCTCGCCGACGACCCGAAGGCCGTCGAGCCGAAGGCCGTCGAGCCCCGCGGACCCCGCGTGGGTCCCTCGACCGGTGCGCTCATCGGTACCGGCGTTGCGGCAGGGCTCGCGCTGCTCCTCGCGCTCGTGGTGGTGCTGCTGCCGGGCGTCCGTGCCGATCCGTCCCCGAAGGATGCCGCGAAGCAGGCCCTGAGCCAGGACCGCACCACGCTCGCGGTGGAGAGTGCTGCCGAGCAGCTGGTCGCTCCGGTGCTGTCCTACAACCACAAGACGATGGACGCAGATCTCGAGCGCCTCAAGGGCTATGTCACCGACCAGATGGCCGACAAGCAGTCGAAGGCCTGGCCGGAGATCACCAAGGAAGCACAGGCGCAGCAGATCGTCGTCGAGGCGACAGCGACCGGCACGGCCCTCGCCCGGATCGACCCGGACGGCAATCGCGCCACCGTGGTGGTCTTCATCGACCAGTACGTCCAGAAGAAGTCTGCGGAGCCGTTCGTCCTCAAGATGTGGGCGACGCTGCTGCTGGTTCGCGACGGTGGCGACGACGGCCGCTGGCTGCTCGACGACCTCTGCACGGACGATTCCTGCAGCTGAGCCGGCCTCCCGCCGCGCGGTCGTGCGGCGGGGATGCTTGACCTGCGCGGGTCCGCGCAGCATGATCGGCGCACCGGTTTCGTCTGCACAGTGGCGGTGACCGCTCCTCGACTGCGAGAAGTTGCGCAGCCGGTATTGTTGAGCGCTCGCTTTTCGTGTAACGTGGCTCCTTGCGCCTGCCCTCAGATGCGCTTCGGCCTGCCCGGTGGCCGTTGACGTGGTCGGACGGCGCAATCGAAGAGTCGAACCGTCGAAGGACAACTCTTGGCCGCGCGCACCACCCCCGGTAAGTCCCGCATCTCTTTCGCGAAGATCTCGGAGCCGCTGGCACTGCCGCAGCTTCTTTCTTTGCAGACCGACAGCTTTGACTGGCTGATCGGCAACGAGGCCCACAAGGCCCGGATCGAGGCCCGCCGTGCTGGCGGCGTGGACGCCTCCGACAAGTCTGGACTCGAGGAGATCTTCGAGGAGATCTCCCCGATCGAGGACTTCTCCGAGACGATGTCTCTCTCTTTCGAGAACCCGGTCTTCTACGACCCCAAGTACACCGTCGATGAGTGCAAGGAGAAGGACCTCACCTACTCCGCCCCGCTCTACGTCTCCGCCGAGTTCACCAACAACGAGACCGGCGAGATCAAGGGCCAGACGGTCTTCATGGGCGACTTCCCGCTCATGACGCCCAAGGGCACCTTCGTCATCAACGGCACCGAGCGTGTCGTGGTCTCGCAGCTGGTGCGTTCGCCCGGCGTCTACTTCGAGCGCACGGCCGACAAGACGTCCGACAAGGACATCTACACCGCCAAGCTCATCCCGAGCCGTGGTGCCTGGCTCGAGTTCGAGATCGACAAGCGCGACATGGTCGGCGTCCGCCTCGACCGCAAGCGCAAGCAGAACGTCACCGTTCTCCTCAAGGCCCTCCAGGCCGTCGCCGAGGACACCGGCGAGGAGTACGACTACGAGGCCGTCATGGCCGACCTGCGCTCCTTCGAGTCGATCCAGCTCACCGAGGAGAAGGACAACACGTCCGGACCCGACGACGCGCTGCTCGACATCTACCGCAAGCTCCGTCCCGGCGAACCGCCTACGCGTGAGGCCGCGCTGACGCTGTTGAAGAACTACTACTTCAACCCCAAGCGTTACGACCTGGCGAAGGTTGGTCGCTACAAGATCAACAAGAAGCTCGGTCAGGAGCTGGCGTTCGACCAGCAGACGATGACGATCTCCGACATGGTCGCGACGATCCGCTACATCGTGGCGCTGCACGACGGCCGGGCCGAGATGGCCTCCGCCCAGGGCGCGCTCGACATCAGCTCCGACGACATCGACCACTTCGGCAACCGCCGCATGCGCACCGTGGGCGAGCTGATCCAGAACCAGCTCCGCACCGGTCTGGCGCGCATGGAGCGTGTGGTCCGCGAGCGGATGACGACCCAGGACGTCGAGGCCATCACGCCGCAGTCCCTGATCAACATCCGCCCCGTGGTCGCGGCGCTGAAGGAGTTCTTCGGAACCTCGCAGCTCTCGCAGTTCATGGACCAGACCAACCCCATCGCGGGCCTGACGCACAAGCGTCGCCTGTCCGCGCTGGGCCCGGGTGGTCTGTCCCGTGACCGCGCCGGCATGGAGGTCCGTGACGTCCACCCGTCGCACTACGGCCGCATGTGCCCGATCGAGACCCCGGAAGGCCCGAACATCGGTCTGATCGGCTCGCTCGCCTCCTACGGTCGGATCAACCCCTTCGGGTTCGTCGAGACGCCGTACCGCAAGGTCGAGGCCGGCAAGGTCACCGACAAGATCGACTACCTCACCGCCGACGACGAGGACCGCTACGTCATCGCGCAGGCCAATGCTGCGCTCGACAAGAACGGTCGCTTCGCCGAGGCACGCGTGCTGGTTCGCCAGCGCCGTGGCGAGGTCTCCGAGGTCCTGGCCGACGACGTCGACTACATGGACGTCTCGCCGCGCCAGATGGTGTCGGTCGCGACCGCACTGATCCCGTTCCTCGAGCACGACGACGCCAACCGTGCGCTCATGGGCGCCAACATGCAGCGTCAGGCCGTTCCGCTGATCCGCAGCGACAGCCCGATCGTCGGCACCGGCATCGAGTTCCGCGCCGCTGTCGACGCCGGTGACGTCGTGGTGGCCACCGCCGCCGGTGTCGTGAAGTCGGTCTCGGCCGACCTCATCGAAGCCATGAACGACGACGGCTCGTACTCCTCGTACCGCCTCGCGAAGTTCAAGCGTTCCAACCAGGGCACCTGCATCAACCAGCGCCCGATCGTCGAGGTGGGCGACCGCCTCGAGGTCGGCTCGCCGATTGCTGACGGTCCCTGCACGGACAACGCGGAGATGGCGCTCGGCACCAACCTGCTCGTGGCGTTCATGCCGTGGGAAGGCCACAACTACGAGGACGCGATCATCCTCAGCCAGCGCCTGGTGCAGGAAGACGTCCTGACCTCGATCCACATCGAGGAGCACGAGGTCGACGCCCGCGACACCAAGCTCGGGCCGGAGGAGATCACCCGCGACATCCCCAACATCAGCGAGGAAATGCTTGCTGACCTCGACGAGCGGGGCATCATCCGCATCGGCGCCGAGGTCCGCGACGGCGACCTCCTGGTCGGCAAGGTCACGCCCAAGGGCGAGACCGAGCTGACGCCGGAGGAGCGGCTGCTCCGCGCGATCTTCGGTGAGAAGGCGCGCGAGGTGCGCGACACCTCGATGAAGGTTCCGCACGGCGAGACCGGCACGGTCATCGGCGTCCGGGTCTTCGACCGCGAGGAGGGCGACGAGCTCCCGCCGGGCGTCAACCAGCTGGTGCGGGTCTACGTCGCGCAGAAGCGCAAGATCTCCGTCGGTGACAAGCTCGCCGGCCGCCACGGCAACAAGGGTGTCATCGCGAAGATCCTGCCGATCGAGGACATGCCGTTCATGGAGGACGGCACCCCGGTCGACGTCGTGCTGAACCCCCTCGGTGTGCCGCGACGGATGAACATCGGTCAGATCCTCGAGCTCCACCTGGGCTGGCTCGGCAAGCAGGGTTGGGACATCAACCTGTCCGGCGACCCGGACAACGCCGACTGGAAGCAGCGCCTGATCTCGATCGGTGTCGAGAAGACGGGGCCGAACACGAAGGTCGCGACGCCGGTCTTCGACGGTGCCCGTGAGGACGAGATCATCGGCCTGCTCGGCGCGACCACCTTGAACCGTGACGGCAACCGCCTCATCGACGAGACCGGCAAGGCCAGCCTCTTCGACGGTCGTTCCGGCGAGCCGTACAAGGAGCCGGTCTCGGTCGGTTACATGTACATCCTCAAGCTCCACCACCTGGTCGACGACAAGATCCACGCGCGTTCGACCGGCCCCTACTCGATGATCACGCAGCAGCCCCTGGGCGGTAAGGCCCAGTTCGGTGGCCAGCGGTTCGGCGAGATGGAGGTGTGGGCCATGGAGGCGTACGGCGCCGCCTATGCCCTCCAGGAGCTCCTCACGATCAAGTCCGACGACGTGCCGGGCCGCGTGAAGGTGTACGAAGCCATCGTGAAGGGCGAGAACATCCCCGACTCCGGTATCCCCGAGTCGTTCAAGGTTCTCGTCAAGGAGATGCAGTCGCTCTGCCTCAACGTGGAGGTGCTGTCGCAGGACGGCTCCACCATCTCGTTGAAGGACGCCGAGGAAGACGTCTTCCGCGCGGCCGAGGAGCTCGGCATCGACCTTTCCCGTCGCGAGCCCAGCTCCGTCGAAGAAGTCTGAGTGTGATCCGCCGGGGGACTCGAGAGGGTTGCAGCGCAACCTCCTCGACCTCCGGCGGAACCTCAGTCACCAGCCTCTTTCTGTACAGAACTAACGAAGGACAGCAGCCATCGTGCTCGACGTGAACTTCTTCGACCAGCTCAAGATCGGCCTGGCCACCGCGGACGACATCCGTACGTGGAGCCACGGTGAGGTCAAGAAGCCGGAGACCATCAACTACCGCACGCTCAAGCCTGAGCGTGACGGCCTCTTCTGCGAGAAGATCTTCGGTCCCACCCGGGACTGGGAGTGCTACTGCGGCAAGTACAAGCGCGTGCGCTTCAAGGGCATCATCTGCGAGCGCTGC
>JAPLCC010000060.1 GCA_026392415.1 Propionibacteriales bacterium | reverse complement strand
GATCTCGACGACCGCGGAGTGCAGCGAGTCGGACGAGTAGATCGGCGCCGTGCAGCCCTCGACGTAGTGCACGTAGGCACCCTCGTCGACGATGATCAGGGTCCGCTCGAACTGGCCCATGTTCTCGGTGTTGATCCGGAAGTAGGCCTGCAGCGGGATGTCCACGTGGACGCCCTTGGGCACGTAGATGAACGAGCCACCCGACCACACGGCAGAGTTCAGCGCGGAGAACTTGTTGTCGCCGATCGGGATGATCGTGCCGAAGTACTCCTTGAACAGCTCCGGCTGCTCGCGCAGCGCGGTGTCGGTGTCCAGGAACAGCACGCCCTGCGCCTCGAGGTCCTCGCGGATCGAGTGGTAGACGACCTCGGACTCGTACTGCGCGGCGACACCGGAGACCAGGCGCTGCTTCTCGGCCTCGGGGATGCCGAGCTTGTCGTAGGTGTTCTTGATGTCCTCGGGGAGGTCATCCCACGTCGCGGCCTGCTTCTCCGACGAACGCACGAAGTACTTGATGTTGTCGAAGTCGATCGTCGACAGGTCCGAACCCCACGTGGGCATGGGCTTGCGGTGGAAGAGCTTGAGGCCCTTGAGGCGCATCTCGAGCATCCAGTCGGGCTCGCTCTTGAGCGCCGAGATGTTCCGGACGACCTCTTCGGAGAGGCCGCGTTTGGCGTCGGCACCGACGTCGTTCTTGTCGGACCAGCCGAACTCGTAGCGGCCGATGCCCTTGAGCTCCGGGTTCAGTTCTTCGATCGAGGTCATGACGTGACCTGCTCCTTCTTCTGGATGCTGTGGACGGTCGGGATGCACGTGGTGCACACCCCGTCGCCGTGGGCGATGGTGGCCAGACGCTGGACATGCGTGCCGAGGACGCGGCTGATCGCCTCGGTCTCGGCTTCGCACAACTGCGGGAATTCATGGGCCACGTGGGAGACGGGGCAGTGCTGCTGGCACAACTCCTCCCCCACGGGAATCTCGTGGACGGCGGCGGCGTAACCCTCGGCGGTGAAGATGCTGGCGAGCACCTGGGCCGGGGACGCCTCCGGGTTGGCCGCCTGGACCTCCGGGAAGCGCTTCTCGATGAACGACGCACGACGGTCAGCGAAGGCGCGCACTGCTGCGTCACCGCCCGTCTCGGCGAGGAAACGCAAGGCCTCGGTGGCGAGGTCGTCGTACTGCTGGTCGAAGGCGTCGCGACCGCGCTCGGTCAGCACGAAGACCTTGGCCGGACGACCGCGTCCCCGCGAACCCACCGGACGCGGGTCACGAGCGACGAGCGCACCGTCCGCGACCATCTGGTCGAGGTGGCGCCGGACGGCTGCCGGCGTCAGTTCGAGCCGCTCGGCGAGGGCCGCAGCGGTGGACGCGCCGTTGACCAGGATCGACTGAGCGACGCGCTGGCGCGTCGGCTGGTCGCACTCGGTCGGCAATTCCACAACATCAGTGTGCCGATAATGCCGGGGGCGATTCAAGCAAGGTCAGCCTAACCCGCACGCGGGGCCGTGTGCCGAAGCCACGCGAGCCCTGCGAACGGGAGCACCAGCGGCAGGAATCCGTACCCCTGGCCAAAGTGCGACCACACCGTCCTGTCTGGGAACAGGTCGGTCGCGAGGTAGCTCAGCGAGCCCACCGACAGCACGCCGAGGAGCTCGACAGTGACGGCGATGCCGGCAATCCGCCAGCCCGTGGTGCCGCCGAACAGCAGGCAGGTCGTCGCGACCAGGTAGATCACGGCCGCCAACAGCGACAGCGAGTAGGCCAGGAGCGCCCGATCGGGCTCCATGCCCAGCTGTACGGCGGAGCGCCCGGTCGCCGCGACGGCGAAGACGCCGTAGACGAAGACCAGGGCGCGTCCCCAGCCCTCCGACAGCGGGTGCTGGAGCTCAGCCATGCCGACCTCCCCAGATGTCCCAGAGGCGGAGCTCCAGCCCCGCCACCGTCGCGACGGCGAGCAGCAGGATCGTGGTGCCGACCCGGGAACGCTCGGCAAGGGAGAAGAAGGCGCCGATCACCGGCACGAGGAAGACCGTGACCAGGTAGCTCACGAAGACCGTGCCCTCGACGTCGCGCTCCGTGCGCGCCAGCGCCACCGCTCCGCCGATCAGCTGCCCGAGCAGGACGACGTCCAGGACGGCGAGCGAAATGAAGTGGGAGTCCTGGGCGGCGCGGTCGCGGACCAGGTCCACCACGAGCAGCAGCGCAGCCGCGAGAGCGACAGCGAGAACGACGCCGTAGAGCCAGACAGTCACGGCCGCCAGCGTAGGGCCGCGGCCCGCGCTCTACACTCCCCGGGTGCCCGCTGGTCCTGCTGTCCTCGTCGACGGCCTGGTGATGAGGTACGGCGACCGTACGGCGGTCGACGGCCTCTCCTTCGAGGTCGAGGCGCACACGATCACCGCCGTGCTGGGTCCCAACGGCGCCGGAAAGACGACGACGCTCGAGACCTGCGAGGGCTACCGCCGCGCCCAGTCCGGAACCGTGCGAGTGCTCGGCCTCGACCCGCAGCGCGAACGTCGTGCGCTGCTCCCCCGGATCGGCGTGATGCTGCAGTCCGGCGGTGCCTGGAGCGGGGCGCGTGCGGACGAGATGCTGCGTCACTTCGCCCGGCTGCACGCGCACCCGCTCGACACCGACCTGTTGATGGACCGTCTGGCGTTGCACGAGTGCGGCCGGACGCCGTACCGGCGGCTCTCGGGTGGTCAGCAGCAGCGCCTCGGACTCGCGCTGGCTCTGGTGGGCCGCCCGGAACTGGTCTTCGTCGATGAGCCCACCGCGGGTCTGGACCCGCAGATCCGGCGCGCCGTCTGGGAGCTCCTCGAAGAGTTGCGCGGCGACGGCGTGACGGTCGTGCTGACGACGCACTACCTCGAAGAGGCTGAGCGTCTGGCCGACAAGGTGCACATCCTCGACCACGGCAAGCTGGTCGCGAGCGGTTCGCCTCTCGAACTCACCCGCGGCGGGGCGGTGGCCACCATCCGCCTGGTCGTCACCCAGCCGTTCCCGCCCGGTTCACCGGAAGCCCTCGCCACCGCGCTCGGCGCCGGCACCGAACTGACCGTGCTCGACCCGCTCAGCCTGCAGGTGTCCGGTCCCGCCGACGGTTCGACCCTGGGCAAGGTCGCCGCCTGGTGCACCGACCACGACGTGCTCCCCGAGTCGCTGTCCCTCGGTCAACGCAACCTCGAGGACGTCTTCCTCGAACTGACCGGACGGGAGGACCTCTGATGGTCTCCGCAGGCTCGACCACAGGCGTGTTCACGCCCGCACCCGGCGCCGCTCCGGTGGCGCGCCAGCTCGTGACGCAGGCCGGCATGGAGGCTCGCCTGATGCTGCGCAACGGCGAGCAGCTGCTGTTGGCCATCGTGATCCCGGTGATCGTGCTGGTCGCCTCGGTCCGCGGTGCGGACCGGGTCGGTGTCAGTCTCGACGGGCGCCCGATCGACGTGCTCACCCCCGGTGTGCTCGCCGTCGCCGTGATGTCCACGGCCTTCACGTCACTGGCCATCGCCACCGGCTTCGAGCGCAGGTACGGCGTCCTGAAGCGGCTCGGCACCGCTCCCCTGTCCCGCGCGACCCTGCTCGGCGGGAAGGTCGTGGCCCTGCTGCTCGTCGAGATCCTCCAGTTTGTTGTCATCGGTGGCGTCGGCTTCGCGCTGGGCTGGAACGGGCCCGACGGCATCGGTGGCTACCTCGCGCTGATCCTGGCGGCCGTGTTCGGGACGGCGGCGTTCGCGTCGCTCGGGATGTTGCTGGCCGGCTCCCTGCGCGCCGAGGCCACCCTGGCTGCGGCGAACCTGGTCTACCTGCTGCTGCTCGCCGGGGGTGCCGTCGTACTCCCTGCGGACGCGTACGGCGGCCTCGGCGACGTCGTGCGCTGGCTGCCTTCCGGCGCACTCGGAGAGGCGGCCCGCGCTGCGTGCGATGCGACCGTGGCGGTCCGCGACCTGCTCGTTCTTCTCGGCTGGGCCGTGATCGGCTCCGTCCTGACCGCGAGGACCTTCCAGTGGGAGTGAACCTTGCGGCGCGCTGGGCAGCCCTGCAGCCGGTCCTGGGCGCCCGGCTGATTCCGCTGGCGTGGGCCAATCTGGTCGCGAACATCGGGATCGTGGTCACCGGCGGCGCCGTGCGGTTGACCGGCTCCGGTCTCGGCTGCCCCACCTGGCCGAAGTGCACCGAGGATTCCTACCTGCCGCACGAGGCGCTGGGGATCAACGGCGCGATCGAGTTCGGCAACCGGATGCTGACCTACGTCCTGGTGATCATCGCGGTGTCCTGCTGGCTGGCCGCGCGCAACCGCGCCACGGAGCACCCGCTGGCGGTCCGGTTGTCGACCATCATCGCCCTCGGCATCCCTGCGCAGGCCGTCCTCGGCGGGATCACGGTGCTGACCGACCTGAATCCCTGGATCGTCGGCCTGCACCTGCTCGTCTCGATGGCCATCGTCGGCGTGTGCGTGATCCTGCTCGACCACCTTCGCGGGCCGGCACGCTCAGGCATCACCTCGACCGTCGGTCGGCTGGCGTGGTTCCTGTTTGCCGTCGGCTGGCTGGTCCTCTACCTCGGCACGGTGGTCACCGGCTCCGGCCCGCACTCCGGCGACCTCGAGTCGCGGCGCACCGGTCTGGACCCGCAGGTGATGTCCCACGTGCATGCCTGGGCGGTCTACGTCCTCGTTGCGCTCACGGTCGGGCTGCTCTGGGCCGCACACCGCACGAGCAGCCCCGTCCTGTTCCGCGCAACGGCGGGGCTCCTCGGCGTCGAGCTGCTGCAGGGCACGATCGGCTTCTGGCAGTACTTCACCGACCTGCCCGAGGTCCTCGTCGCGTTCCACATGCTCGGCGCCGGCCTCACCTCGGCCGCGCTGACCTGGGTCGTCCTGACGACCCGCCCTCGCCGAACTACTTGAGCAACGGGTCGATCGCGACAGCGACGAACAGCAGGCTGAGGTACAGGTTCGAGGAGTGGAAGAGGTGCATCGGCTGGAGGATGCTGAGCTCGTCCGACGTCTTCGATCGACGGTGCAGCGCGTGCGCCTGGGCGAGGAACACCGCTCCCAGGACGGCTGCGACGACCGGATAGAACAGCCCCGTCGACGCGACGGGCCACAGCAGCAGCGACGTGGCGACCATGACCCAGCTGTAGAGGACGATCTGGAAGGCGACCGACCGGGCCGGCTTCACGACCGGCAGCATCGGGACGTCGACCTGCGCGTAGTCCTCGCGGTAGCGCAGCGCCAGCGCCCAGGTGTGGGGCGGCGTCCAGAAGAAGACGACGGCGAAGAGCACGATCGGGATCCACGACAACTCGTTGGTGACCGCGGTCCAGCCGATCAGCGTGGGGAAGCAGCCGGCGATCCCACCCCACACGATGTTCTGGGCCGTACGCCGCTTGAGCAGCATCGTGTAGATGAAGACGTAGAACGCGATCGCGCTGACCGACAGCACCGCGGAGAGCGTGTTGACCTGCCAGGCGAGGACCACGGTCGAGAGCACGCCCAGGACGAAGCCGAACACCAGGGCGGCGCGCGGCGTCACGATGTGTCGCGGGAGCGCGCGTCGACGGGTACGGCGCATCTGCTCGTCGATGTCGCGGTCGTAGACGCAGTTGAAGACCGACGCCGACCCGGCCGACAGGGTCCCGCCGATCACGGTGGCGACGACGAGACCGAGCGGCGGCACGCCGCCTGCGGCGAAGAACATCATCGGCACGGTGGTCAGGAGCAGGAGCTCGATGACCCGCGGCTTGGTCAGACCGACGTACGCCATCAACACGTCGCGCGCGGTGGCCGCGGAGTCGGCCGCCGGGGACCGTCCGTCGTCGGCCGTCAGCTCGGGGCTGGTCGGGTCGACGTAGGTCACGGCTGAATTCCTCGAAGATGGCCTCGCGGGCAGGGATCGAAAGCGGTCCGAGTGTAGCCCGAGCCGAGCGATGTGCAGGCACCGAGCCAGGTGTCGGCCTCCCGCTCCGGCTGGGTAGGCTCGGTCACATGATCCCGGAGTTGGAGTGGACCGATCTCGACCGCAAGGCCGTCGACACGGCACGGGTGCTGGCGATGGACTCTGTCCAGAAGGTCGGCAACGGCCACCCCGGCACCGCGATGAGCCTGGCGCCTGCGGCGTACCTGCTGTTCCAGAAGGTCATGCGACACGACCCCTCGGACCCTGACTGGATCAACCGCGACCGCTTCGTGCTGAGCATCGGTCACAGCTCCATCACCCTGTACACGCAGCTCTTCCTCGGCGGCTTCGGGCTCGAGCTCGACGACCTCAAGGCGCTGCGCACCTGGGGCAGCCTGACCCCCGGCCACCCCGAGCTGGGGCACACCCGCGGCGTCGAGGTCACCACGGGCCCACTGGGCCAGGGCGTCGCCAATGCCGTCGGCATGGCCATGGCCGCACGCCGCGAGCGGGGCATGTTCGACCCCGAGGCGCCGGCGGGCGAGAGCCTCTTCGACCACCACATCTACTGCCTCGCCGGCGACGGCGACCTGCAGGAGGGCGTGAGCGGTGAAGCCTCCTCGATCGCCGGCACGCAGAAGCTCGGCAACCTCACGATGATCTACGACAGCAACCGGATCTCGATCGAGGGCGACACCAACATCGCCTTCACCGAGGACGTCGCCGGCCGCTACGAGGCCTACGGCTGGCACGTGCAGGAAGTCGACTGGACCAACGGCGGCACGGAGTACGTCGAGGACGTCCCCGGTCTCCACGCTGCCCTCGCCGCGGCGGACGCGGTCACCGACAAGCCTTCGTTGATCGTGCTCAAGACGGTCATTGCCTGGCCCGCGCCCAACGCCCAGAACACCGAAGCCGCCCACGGCTCCGCTCTCGGCGCTGAAGAGGTCGCCGCCACGAAGAAGGTCCTGGGCTTCGACCCGGACCAGCACTTCGAGGTGCCGGCCGACGTTCTCGAGCACACCCGCGGGCTCGTCGCCCGTGGCAAGGCCTGGGGTGCCGAGTGGGACGAGGCGTACTCCACCTGGAGTGCCGCTCACCCCGAGGCGAACGGCCTGCTCGAACGCACGAAGACCCATGCCCTGCCCGACGGGCTCGCTGACGCGCTGCCGACCTTCGAGGCCGACCCCAAGGGCGCGGCCACTCGCGCCGCGTCCGGCAAGGTCATCAACGCGATCGCGCCGCTGCTGCCCGAGTTGTGGGGCGGATCGGCCGACCTGGCCGGGTCCAACAACACGACGATCACCTCGGCACCGTCCTTCATCCCGGAGGACCGCTCCTCCCACGAGTGGACGGGCGACCCGGTCCACGGCCGGGTGCTGCACTTCGGCATCCGTGAACACGGCATGGGCGCGATCATGAACGGCATCGCCGCCGGCGGTCGGACGCGCGTCTTCGGCGGCACCTTCTTCACCTTCTCCGACTACATGCGCGGCGCAGTCCGCGTCGCAGCCCTGACGAAGACGCCCGTGATCTACGTCTGGACCCATGACTCGGTCGGCCTCGGCGAGGACGGCCCCACCCACCAGCCGATCGAGCACCTGGCCGCGATGCGCGCCATGCCCGGCATCGACATCGTGCGACCGGCCGATGCCAACGAGACCGCCGCCGCCTGGCTCGCCGTCCTGCAGAACGCCGATCGCCCGGCCGGGCTCGTCCTCACCCGGCAGAACGTGCCGGTCTTCCCTCGGGGCGAGGCAGGCTTCGCCACGACGGAGGGCGTGGCCAGGGGTGGCTACGTGCTGATCGACGCCGACGGTGGCAAGCCGGACGTCGTACTCCTCGCCACCGGTTCCGAGGTCCAGTACGCCGTGGCCGCACGCGAGCAGCTGGCTGCGGAGGGCATCGGCGCGCGCGTCGTGTCTCTCCCCTGCCTCGAGTGGTTCGACGCCCAGGACCAGGCCTACCGCGACTCCGTGATCCCGCCGTCGGTGAAGGCTCGGGTCTCGGTCGAAGCTGGCGTGAAGCAGGGTTGGCGCGAATACGTCGGCGATGCGGGCCGGATCGTCAGCATCGACCACTACGGAGCGAGCGCCGACGCCGGCACGTTGTTCCGCGAGTTCGGTTTCACTCCCGAAGCGGTCATCGCAGCCGCCAAGGACAGCATCGCCGCGGCCGGAGCCTGACCGCATCACTCGTCGTACACCAGCAGCACCCCTGCACCACCTCTCGAGGAGGAAACATGTCTGAACGACTGAAGGCCCTCGCTGAAGCGGGGGTGTCCATCTGGCTGGACGACCTGTCCCGCGAGCGGATCGAGACCGGCAACCTCGCCGCCCTCGTCGCCGAGAAGTCGGTGGTCGGTGTCACCACGAACCCCACCATCTTCGCCGGAGCCATCGCCAACGGGGAGCGGTACGACGACCAGGTCCGCACGCTCGTCGCTGAAGGCGCGACGGCTGACGCCGTCATCTTCGCGCTGACCACCGACGACGTACGCAACGCGTGCGACGTGCTCGCCCCCGTCGCTGCGTCCACCGCCGACGACGGGCGCGTGTCGATCGAGGTCGAGCCGACCCTGGCCAATGACACCACCGCGACCGTGGCATCCGCGGCAGCGCTGTGGTCCGCCGTCGACCGTCCCAACGCACTGATCAAGATCCCCGCCACGCTCGAGGGCCTGCCGGCCATCACCGAGGTGATCGGGGCGGGCATCAGCGTCAACGTCACCCTGATCTTCTCGACCGAGCGCTACCGCGCCGTGATGGACGCCTACGTTGCCGGGCTGGAGAAGGCGCAGACCGCTGGCATCGACCTGTCCACGATCCGCTCCGTGGCGTCCTTCTTCGTGTCCCGCGTCGACACGGAGATCGACGCGCGACTCGACAAGATCGGCACCGACGAGGCGCTCGCCCTCCGCGGCAGGGCCGCGGTCGCCAACGCGCGCCTGGCCTACGCAGCCTTCGAGGAGGTCATCGCGTCCGATCGCTGGCAGGCGCTGGCCGCTGCCGGCGCGAATGCGCAGCGTCCACTGTGGGCCTCCACCGGCGTGAAGAACCCCGACTACTCCGACACGCTCTACGTCACCGACCTGGTCGTCGCCGACACCGTCAACACGATGCCGGAGAAGACACTCCTCGCGTTCGCCGACCACGGCGAGGTCACGGGCGACGAGGTCACCGGGAAGGGCGCCGAGGCACAGGCCGTCTTCGACCAGCTCGCCGCCGCCGGCATCGACCTCGACGACGTGTTCACGGTGCTCGAGACCGAGGGTGTCGACAAGTTCAAGGTGTCGTGGTCCGAACTGATCGAGACCGTCGAGGCGCAGATGGCCAAGGCGGGAGCCTGACCGGTGAGTGAGCCGCAGAACGCTGCTCCTGTCGACCCCACGACCACGTCTGCGTGGGCGCGGTTGCAGGAGCTCGCGGACGCACACCGCGGCGACGACGGGGCGTGGCGCACGTCGCTCCGCGACCTGTTCGACGCGCCCGACCGCGCGTCATCGCTCACCCACACGGCCGGTGACCTGCTCGTCGACCTGTCCAAGAACCTCGTCGACGAGAGCATCCTGGCGACCCTGCTGGCCCTGGCGGACGAGGTCGGTCTCGGTGCTCGGCGCGACGCGATGTTCCGCGGCGACCACATCAACGTCTCCGAGGACCGAGCGGTTCTGCACACGGCGCTGCGCCAGCCCGTCGACGCCGACCTGGAGATCGGCGGCCACGACGTCGTCGACGACGTCCACGAAGTCCTGGGCCGTGTCTACGCCTTCGCCGACGACGTCCGGTCGGGCGCATGGAGGGGCATCACGGGCGCAGGCATCACCACGATCGTCAACATCGGGATCGGTGGCTCCGACCTCGGACCGGTGATGGCCTACGAAGCCCTCAAGCCGTACGTCCAGACCGGGCTCGAGTGCCGCTTCATCAGCAACATCGATCCGACCGACGCCGCGGAGACCCTGGCCGGCCTCGACCCGGCGACCACGCTCTTCGTGGTCTCCAGCAAGACGTTCGGGACGCTGGAGACGCTGACCAACGCCCGGCTGTGCCGCAGTTGGCTGCTCAAGGGCCTGCACGCCGCTGGCGCGGTGCGCACCACCGACGCCGAGGACCCCGAGGCGAAGGCGGCGATCGCCCGACACTTCGTCGCCGTGTCCACCGCGCTCGACAAGGTCGCCGCCTTCGGTATCGACCCGGCCAACGCGTTCGGCTTCTGGGACTGGGTCGGTGGGCGGTACTCCGTCGACTCGGCCATCGGCACGTCCCTGGTGATCGCGATCGGTCCAGAGCGGTTCGAGGAGTTCCTCGCCGGCTTCCACGCGGTCGACGAGCACTTCCAGAACGCTCCGCTCGACGCCAACGTGCCTGTGCTCATGGGGTTGCTCAACGTCTGGTACGTCAACTTCCTCGGCTCCCAGACGCATGCGGTGCTGCCCTATGCACAGTCGCTGCACCGCTTCCCGGCGTACCTCCAGCAACTGACGATGGAGTCCAACGGCAAGAGCGTGCGGTGGGACGGCTCCCCGGTCACGACCGACACCGGTGAGGTGTTCTGGGGAGAGCCCGGGACCAACGGTCAGCATGCGTTCTACCAGCTGATCCACCAGGGCACACGATTGATTCCGGCGGACTTCATCGCCTTCGCGACGCCCACCTCGCCTCTGGTGGACGGCGCCACCGACGTGCACGAACTGCTGCTCGCCAACTTCTTCGCGCAGACGCGGGCGCTGGCGTTCGGCAAGACCGCCGAGGAGGTCCGAGCCGAAGGCACGGCCGAATCGATCGTCCCGGCCCGCGTCTTCTCAGGGAACCGGCCGACGACGTCGATCATGGCGCCCGCGCTGACACCGTCCGTGCTCGGTCAACTGATCGCGCTCTACGAGCACATCACGTTCGTCCAGGGTGTGGTCTGGGGCATCGACAGCTTCGACCAGTGGGGTGTCGAGCTCGGCAAACAGCTGGCGCTGCAGATCGCGCCGGCCCTCGCGGGCGACGAAACCGTCCTTGCCTCACAGGACCCGTCGACCCGGGCCCTGATCCACTACTACCGGGAGCACCGCGCGCGATGACTGAGACATCTGGCCGACCGAGTCCCCTGATCGAGGTCCACGCCGACGCCGAGGTGCTGGCCACCGCCGTTGCCGGCGAGCTGCTGAACCGGATCGCCGACGCCCAGGCCGCTGGCCACGTGCCTGACATCGGACTCACCGGCGGCACGATCGCCGACGCCGTCCACCGCGAGGTCGCCCGGCTGGCGCCCGCATCCGGTGTCGACTGGGGTGCCGTCCAGTTCTGGTTCGGCGACGAGCGCTTCGTTGCGGCCGACTCCCCCGACCGCAACGCCCGCCAGGCCCGTGCGGCTTTCCTCGACGAGGTCCGGGCGATGCGCGTCCACGAGATCCCCGCCTCCGACGAGTCCGAGAGCGCCGAGGCCGCCGCGGCGTCCTACAGCGCCACGGTGCGGGCCGAGGGCAACGGCGACTTCGACGTGCTGATGCTGGGCATCGGGCCGGACGGACATGTCGCCTCACTGTTCCCGGGACATCCCGGACTCGCAGTGACCGACGCGATCGCCGCGCCCGTCCACGACTCCCCCAAACCACCGGCTGACCGGGTGACGCTGACGTTCGAGGCGCTCAACCGGTCGCGTTCGGTGTGGTTCCTCGCGAGTGGTGACGCGAAGGCAGCGGCCGTTCAGCGTGCGCTGGCCGAGGACGGCTCGATCGCGGAGACCCCGGCCCGCGGAGTCACCGGCACGGCCGAGACCGTGTGGTTCCTCGACAGCGCGGCTGCCAGCGCACTCTGAGCGCGGCACATCCGCCCCAAGAAGTCCCACGACGAACACACAGCCGGACGCGGTGTGCCTGTTCCCACAGGCACACCTCACGCCACTGGGTGCACGGTGAGCGCATCCCCATGATCAGTCGGCATGAGCACTCATCGACGCCTCGTCGTCACCCTTGTCCTCTGCTTGCTGACCGGGCTGCTGATGACCACAGCGACCACCGCCGCCGCCGACGAGAGACTCGGCCCCGGCCACTCGCCACAACCACACTTCTCGGGGTACACCACGCGTTCGGGCCACGATCTCGGGATCGCCCGACTCCCCGGTGGCCCCATCGGCGTCTGCCTGGACACCGGCTCTCGCATCTGGCCTGAACGAACGGGCCGAGCAACCCTGGTCACCGACCCCGTGGTCGGCTACCTCCTCTCGGCCCATCTGGACCGCGCACGACGGGACGGGATCCATGCTGCAGCACTGTGGTGGGCCGTCGGCCGGCTCCGCGGCCTGAACTCCCAACCCGCGCGCATGCGCTCTCACCTCGCTGAGGTGCGACGCGAGAGTCCGCGGATCCAGAAGCAGATCGTTCGCCGGGCCAGGGCCATGGTGACCGAGGCCCGCCGGTACGCCGCTCCGCGCAAGGGCTACGCCGTTCGCCCGCCGGTCCTGCACACCGACGGCGCAACCGGGTCCGTCTCCGGCCTGGGCCTTCGATCGGCGACCGGGCGCTGGACACCGGGCATCGTCGTGACCGTCACCCTGCGGGGAGCCCGGCTCTCCGATGGCCGATCAACACGGACGTTCCGCACGGGTGCCTCGTCCAGCACGCTGACGTGGAAGCGCACCGCCGGCCGGGCGGTCTCGGTCCGGGTTCGCTACTCACGCGTTCCGCACCACCGCTACCGCCTCTACCGATCGGGCGGTCGTTTCCAGCGAGTCGCAGCCTCGGCTGGTCTGCGGATCCTGACCACCGGGGTCCGCACCGGTCCGCTGGCCACGCCATCGATCTACACGCGGGTCAACCTCCAGCGCGCACAGGTGGGCGCGACGCTGATGGACTCCGTGAACGTGATCGGCACGCGCGGGGCAGCACTCACGGGCGAGTGGCTCTTGATCGGACCGGTGGCGCCTGCCGGCACCGGTTGTGCTGGACGGACCTGGGACGGTGCCCCGGTGGCGGGCCGAGGCACGTTCCGCGCCCGAGGAGACGGGACCTACGACGTCGGGTCGACACGGGTCCACACCACCGGGTGCTACACCTACCGAGAGCGCCTGCACGGGTCGGCGACCACGATCGCCGTGCCCTGGACGCCAGCAGGTCTGGTCGAGGAGACCAGTCAGGTGCGAAGTCGCCCGGTGTTCCACACCAGGATCAACCGCCAGCGGGCCGTGGCCGGCGCCGTCCTGAGCGACAAGGTCGTCGTCACGGGCGTACCCCAGGGCCCGGGTGCCACCGCACTGACCGGGCAATGGCAGTTGCTCGGGCCGGTGTCTGCCGGCCGCACCCAGCGGTGCCGGGGTGCCCGATGGGCCGGCGCTCCGATCGCGAACAGCGGGACGTTCACCGTTCGTCGCGACGGCGCCGTCACCGTCGGTCGAACCCGGATCAGAGCCGGTGGTTGCTACAGCTATCGCGAGCGGATCGCAGCCACCCTCCACAGCGAGGAAGTGCCCTGGTCGAAGGCAGGGCTCGTCGAGGAGACCTCCCTGGCCCTCCCCGCTCAACCGAGCATCCCGAAGCATCCGCAGGTCGACACGGGAGGTGCACGGGGAACCCCTCCGACGGGGCGGCTTCGCGCGGCGACGCCCCAGGTCCGCATCCCCGGTCTCCTGGTGGCGGACCTGCAGGGCGTCGCCTTCCACAGGTCCACCCTCCCCGCGCCGTACGGCCGTAGCCAGGCGGGGCTCTGGACCGCTGGGGCCCCGCTGTCGGAGGTGGTCGGAACGACCGTGATCACTGGCCACGTCTCCGACAACAGCGACCGTCCAGCCGCATTCCACGCCCTGCGTCGGGTGCGGGTCGGTCAGCAGGTCCAGACCAGGGACGCAGCGGGTCACCCCCTGCGCTGGCGGGTGGTGAAGGTCCGGAGCTTCGATCGCCGGAACCTGCCGCGTGGGCTCTTCGCCCAACGCGTCCACCGACGCCTGGTGCTGATCACGTGCTCCGGAAAGGTGACCTTTCCGGGCGGGTTCCACTACCGCAGGAACCTGGTGGTCGAGGCCGAGCAGTGGTGAATCAGAAGATGATCTCGCCCGACTTGCGGCGCGAACGCAGCAACTGGATCGCCTCGTCGAGGATGACCTCGGCCTCCTTGTCGGAGCGGCGCTCCTTCACGTAGGCCAGGTGCGTCTTGTAGGGCTCGATCTTGTTGGGAGGCGGAGCGTTCTCCGAGTCCAGACCGGCCGGCAGGCCACACTTCGGGCAGTCCCACGACTCGGGGACGTTCGCCTCGACGGAGAAGGTGATCACCGAACGGTGGCTGTTCGTACAGAAGTACGTCACTGCCTGCCGCGGGGCGGCCTCTCCGCGCTCGGCTTCGCCCATCGGACCTGCACCGACGCGACTCCCGCGAATCGCGTTTCCACCACCAGCCAACGGATTTTCTCCTCAAGCCCTCGGACAGCCCGCTAGTCGGGCAGGCCTGTTGTTCGGTCAGTTCTGATAGGCGAGCAGAAGGCCCAGTGCGATGACGCACGCGAACCAGATGACGCCGATGCCGACCGTGAAGCGGTCGAGGTTTCGTTCAGCGATGGACGATCCGCCGAGCGAGCTCGACACACCGCCGCCAAACATGTCCGAGAGTCCGCCACCACGGCCCTTGTGCAGCAACACCAGGAGGATGAGCAGCAGACTCGCGGTGACGAGCAGGATGGTGAGCAGGTTGATCAACACGCGGGGAATCCTACGTCAGGGTCCAGCTCAGGACAGCACTGGCATCTCATGGAACCAACACCGCCCACAGGTTGAGGCACAGGCACCTTCGGGTGCGTGGGAGCGGTGCCTCACCCCAGGGCCTCGAGCTCGGCCGCTGCACGCTCCTGGCGGATGCGGTTTTCCCGGGCTGCGTGGCGCGACAGCCACGGTCCCTTCATTCGTAGTCCGATCGGGAGGAACAGCGCCTGGGCGATGAAGCAGACCCACCACCAGCGGCGCCACTCCAGCGGGGTGTCCTTGACGGCCTGCTGGACCTCGGCGCCGTGCTCGGTCAGGTAGACCAGGTCGGGGATCGGGACGGCAAGCGCGGCAGTCACCTGCTTCTGGGCCGTGAGGAGCTTGGCCCGTTGGGTGCGGGGCAGGCCCTTGCCCAGGACCCCGTTCGTGTTGCGGCGGACGGCACCAGCGACGACCGGGCGGGGCAGCCCGGTGAGCCCGGTCAGCGCGTCGACACGTGGCTTGCGAGCCTCAGGGTCGGCGCGGAGCCGGTTCATCGTGGCCGGGGCGACCTTGCCCAGGGTCTCGAGCTCGGCCTGGTAGGTCGCGGCGATGCGGCCGACCTCGCGGCCGTGGTCGGCCAGGGTCCCGGCAGCCGTGACGGTGAGCATGAAGCCGATCAGGATCACGGTGACCGCCGCGCGGAGCACAGACCCGTAGACGGCCATGCCACGAGCGACCGCGGCCGGATTGATCCGTTCGACGGTCTCGCTGAACAACGTCAGCCAGGCGTTGTTCACCATCGCACCGCCGATGGCGAGCAGGACGAGCAGGACCACGAAGTCGGCGTAGGAGGTGTCGGGGTGGGTGGCCCGGGTCGCGAAGACCGCCAGCGCCCCCAACGACAGCACCGCACCGGCGAGCATGAAGGGCTTGCGGACCTTGAGGCGGTCCGAGAGCACCCCGGTGGCGACCAGGGCGATCGCGTTGGCGACCCAGTACCAGGTGGCCAGTCCGTTGGCCTTGGAGGTGGCGTAGCCGAAGGTGGTTGCGAAGTAGAGGACCAGAAACCCGACCCGGGTGATGTAGAAGACCAGGAACAGGCTGATCCCGATCGACGGGATGACCAGTGCTCGGGTCCACATCGACCCGTCGGCAGAGTCTTCGCGTTCGTCGGCACCCGCGGCGGCAGCAGCGCGCTTCTCGACCAGCTCGCGGTCGGCCAGGCTGACCATCACCTGGTTCCGCAACGCCGGGGACAGCTCCCGGAGCCAGATGAACGCGATCGCGGTGGTGACCAGCCCTACCGTCCCGGCGACGTAGTACTGGAATTGCCAGTCCGGGTGTGCGTCAGCAGTCCGGTTGGTGACCACGCTGATGACCAGGTTCCCCAGCACCGGGCCCAGGGTCCAGACGCCCATCGCGGTGGCCCGGCCGAACTGCGGAGAGAAATCACGGACCAGAGCCTGGGTCGCCACCAGCACCACACCACCGGTGAGGCTGAGCAGGACGTACAGGGTGATGTACACGCCGGCGCTGGTGCTGTTGGGCAACCCGAAGGTCGCCACGAGTGCCGCGACGCCCGACCCGGCGACGATCAGGTTGGCCCGGCCCCACCGGTCAGCGATCCCTGTCGCCCAGGCCGCGAGCGCGCCCACGGCGTTGCCGAGGATCGAGGCGAGCACGAACGTGCGGAGCGGGATTCCGAAGTCCGCGATGATCTCGGTCGAGACAGCGCCCTGCACATAGATCTCGTAGAAGATCACGACCGAGACGAGCACCACGATCGCCAAGTAGGTCGCGCGCGCCCTCGGGTCCGGGTACCGCTCCAGGGTGCGATCGCGCATCGTAAGGGAACGCACCGCGACCGGCGCCATTGACCTCATTCAAAGCCTCCTCGATCATCCGCCAGCCCGAGAAGCACGAGGAGACTATCCGCCGACCGAAATCTGCGAGCGACGACATCACGCTCGGTGGACCGGGCCCGGTCAGGGATCCAGCAAATCCGGTGGTGGCGGGTCATGGACGACGAGCGCCAGGACGTGCCGGGCATTGTCGGCGGGGGCTTGGGAGGGGTGGGTGAGTGCGCGGCGGATGGTGAGGGCAACCAGCGCCTCACTGAGCGTGTGGGTGTCGGTCCCGCGTGGAAGGAGCGGGCGGATGAGTGCCAGCAGCGGGTCGTCGTACTGATCGCTGGTGGTCGTGACGAGGTGGGCGAGGTAGGCGCTCGCCATCGCGGCCCGTGGCGGCACCAGGTACGCCAACGCAGTCAGGTCGACTTCGAGAGTGTCGGCGCCGGAGCGACCCCTCCGGTTGGTGGTGCCTTCGGGGTTGGCGAGCAATGTGGCGGCCAGGTGACTGAACAGGTGGACGGCGAGGTACTGCTTGCCGGGGTAGTGCCTCTTCAGGGTGGTCAGACTCGAGTCGGCGTGGGCTGCGATCTGCTCGAGGGTCGTGGCTTCGTACCCGTGGGTGGCGAACAGATCGGCGGCGGCGTGCATGATCCGCGCTTTGGTGGCGCGGGTGCGGGGGCTCTCCCTGGTCCCAGGTGTCTTGGTCAGGGGGTAGTAGTTCAGCTCGGTGAGGCGGTCATCGGTGTTGTGGCGGTCGCCCGGGACACGAAGCAGGACGAGGTCGAGCGCGAGGTTGGCCCGCTGGAACCAGGTTCGTCGGTTCGGGTCGGGGTCGACCAGTTGCCGGAGCGTCGTCCCGTTGACGAGGGCAACTTTGGTGGCGATGAACCCGGCCAGGTCGAACGGCGGACGCAACTCCCGGCGCCAGGCTGCGAAGACACGGTCGACATAGCCCGCGATCACTGCGTCTCGTTCCCGCAGATACCTGCCGTAGGCCTCGGCTCCGGCCCGGCCGCCGAAGGCCCACAGACCGAGCCGCAGCGGGAACTCGTCGTCACCGGAGAGCCGATCGAACTCCGCACCATGAAAAGCGAAGGCAGCGTCAAGCGGCAGATGAGCGTCCTCGATCGCCTCCAGGAGGTCGACGACCTCGCCGGCCCGACCCAGGGCCGGGTCGTAGACGTGGGCGAGCACGGCCGAGGCGAGCCCCTCGAGAGAGCCGTAGTGGTGGTGGATGCTGGGCGCGCTACCACCGGCACGCCGGGCGATCTCGCGGGTCCCGACGGCGTTGAGAAGGTCGACCGCGGTGAGGTCGCGAAGAGCGTCCATCGCGGCAGTGAGGAGCCGCTCCTTCAGCGGCGGCTCCGGCGGGGTCATGGTCGAGAAGTAAGCCAAACAAGCAGAGCACCTGACTGAACAAGTGGTCAGCAAGATCAAAGATTTCCCGCCGCGGATGCGGGTGTGCGGATGGTTCCTCGGTCCATCTTCGGTTCGTCTCCCTGGGAGGCGCCCCTCATGAGCACATCAGCGCCCTGCCGGCCGTGGCCCTCATGCTGGTCAGCGCCGCGGGCGGGTGGGTCAGCTGGTTCCCAGTTGTGGCATGTCGTAGAAACGGCAGATGCCGCCGAACTCGTCGACCTCGAGACTCGCTCCGCCCACGAGCGCGCCGTCGACGTCGGCCTTGGCCATGATGCCCGCGACGTTGGCGGCCTTCACCGAGCCGCCGTAGAGCACACGGACGGCCTCGGCAGCCTCGTCCCCGAAGGATTCGCGCACCTGGCCGCGAATCGCCGCACAGACCTCCTGCGCGTCCTCGGGGGTGGCGACCTCGCCGGTGCCGATGGCCCATACGGGCTCGTAGGCGATGACGAGGCTGGCGACCTGCTTCTTCGTCAGTCCGGCCAGCGATCCCTCGATCTGCGCCATCGTGTACGGCACGTGCTCGCCCGCCTGGCGGACCTCGAGGCCTTCACCGACGCAGACGATGGGGATGATCTTGGCGTCGAGTGCAGCCTTCGCCTTGGCGTTGACGATCTCGTCGGTCTCCGCGTGGTACTGCCGGCGCTCGGAGTGACCGACCACGATGTAGGAGCAGCCGAGCTTGGCGAGCATGCCCGCCGAGATCTCGCCGGTGTAGGCGCCGCTGGCGTGCGCGGAGACGTCCTGCGCGCCGTACTTGATGGAGAGCCGGTCGCCGTCGACGAGCGTCTGCACGGAGCGGATGTCGGTGAACGGCGGGATCACCGCCACCTCGGCCTTGGCGTAGTCGTGGCGCTTGTCGGACAGCGTCCACGCGAGCTTCTGGACCAGCACGACGGCCTCGGCGTGGTTGAGGTTCATCTTCCAGTTGCCCGCCATCAGGGGGGTCCGACCGGCCTGCGCCGCGTTGCTCGCCATCTCAGGCACCTTCCTCTTCCAGAACCGTGATGCCCGGGAGCTCCTTGCCCTCGAGGTACTCCAGGCTCGCGCCGCCACCGGTGGAGATGTGGCCGAACGCCGCCTCGTCGAACCCGAGCGTGCGTACGGCGGCCGCGGAGTCGCCCCCGCCGACGACCGAGAGGCCGTCGACCCGGGTGAGCGCCTCGGCGACCGCACGGGTGCCTTCTGCGAAGGCCGGCTGCTCGAACACACCCATCGGGCCGTTCCAGAACACCGTCTTCGCATCCGCCAGGGCCGCAGCGAAGGCCGCACCCGAGGCGGGACCGATGTCGAGGCCGAGTGCGTCGGCCGGGATCTCGGTGGCAGGGACGACGCGGGCAGAGGCCTCGTCGCCGAAGCTGTCGGCAACCACGATGTCCGTCGGCAGCACGATCTCGACGCCCAGTTCGCGGGCACGCGACTGGTACTCGCGCACGATGTCGAGCTGGTCCTCCTCGAGCAGGCTCTTGCCGACCTCGAGGCCCTCGGCCTTCAGGAAGGTGAAGACCATGCCGCCGCCGATGAGCAGCTTGTCTGCCTTGTCGAGCAGGTTGTCGATGACGCCGAGCTTGTCGGACACCTTGGACCCGCCGAGGACCACGACGTAGGGCCGCTCGGGGCTCACGGTGAGCCGCCGCAGCACGTCGATCTCCGTGGCCACGAGACCACCCATGGCGTGCGGGAGTCGCTGGGCGACGTCGTAGACGCTGGCCTGCTTGCGGTGCACGACGCCGAAGCCGTCGGAGACGAAGGCGTCGGCGAGTGCGGCCAGCTGGTCGGCGAAGGCGCCGCGAGCGGCGTCGTCCTTGCTGGTCTCCCCTGCGTTGAACCGGACGTTCTCGAGCAGTGCCACCTGGCCGTCGGCGAGACCGGCGACGACCTCATGAGCAGAGGCGCCCACGGTGTCGGTGGCGAACGCGACGTCAGCGCCGAGGAGCTCACCGAGACGCTCACCCACCGGGGCGAGCGAGAACGCCGGGTCGGGCGCTCCCTTGGGTCGGCCCAGGTGTGCCGTGACCACCACGCGGGCGCCGGCATCGGCGAGCGCCTTGATGGTCGGGACGCTGGCGCGGATCCGGCCGTCGTCGGTGATCCGACCACCGTCGAGCGGGACGTTCAGGTCCGAGCGGACCAGGACCCGCTTGCCGCTGACGGTGCTGAGAAATTCCGGGTCAAGTCCGTTGGAAGCAGTCACAAGCGTCAGAGCGTAGCGCCGACGTGGACGATGAGGTCCGCGAGCCGGTTGGAGTAGCCCCACTCGTTGTCGTACCAGCCGGCGACCTTGACCTGGTTGCCGATCACCTTGGTCAGGGGCGCGTCGAAGATGCAGGATGCCGGATCGGTCACGATGTCCGAGGAGACGATCGGGTCTGTCGAGTAACGCAGGAAGCGGCCGTCAGCTGCTGCCTCCACGATCGCGTTGACCTCCTCGATAGTGGTCTCGCGCGAGGCCTCGAACGTGAGGTCGGTGAGCGAGCCCGTCGGGGTCGGCACACGCAGTGCGTAGCCGTCGAGCTTGCCGTTGAGCTCGGGCAGCACCAGGCCGATCGCCTTCGCAGCGCCGGTGGACGTCGGCACGATGTTGATCGCGGCAGCGCGGGCGCGCCGCAGGTCCGGGTGGATGTTGTCCTGCAGGTTCTGGTCGGCGGTGTAGGCGTGGACCGTCGTCATCAGGCCCTTGACGATGCCGAGGCCGTCGTTGAGGGCCTTCGCCATGGGTGCCAGACAGTTGGTGGTGCACGAGGCGTTGGAGATCACCGTGTGCAGTGCCGGGTCGTACAGCTCGTGGTTCACGCCCATCACGATCGTGATGTCGTCGTTGGACGCCGGAGCGGAGATGATGACCTTGCGGGCACCGCCGCCGTCGACATGGGCACGTGCCTTGGTCGCGTCGGTGAAGAAGCCGGTGCTCTCGACCACGATGTCGACACCGAGGTCGCCCCAGCCGAGGGCAGCCGGGTCGCGCTCGGCGAACGCGCGGATCTGCTGGTCGCCGACGATGATCGCGTCATCGGTGGCGGACACGTCGGCGTCGAGGCGACCGAGGATCGAGTCGTACTTCAGAAGGTGCGCCAGCGTGGCGTTGTCCGTCAGGTCATTGACTCCGACGATCTCGATGTCAGCCCCGCTCGCACGCACCGCGCGGAAGAAATTGCGGCCGATCCGGCCGAATCCGTTGATGCCTACACGAACGGTCACTACGAGCCTCCTGAGCGAGCGGAACGGTCGATTCCGACCCTATCCCGCAGCCCCCGGACAGGGGTGCGCCGGGGTGACCCGGATCACAGATCAGGCGTCGCCGGCAAGCATCTCGGGCGTGAGCGAGGACTCGGTGTCCGGAACGCCGAGGTCCTCGGCGCGCTTGTCGGCCATCGCCAGCAGGCGGCGTATGCGACCTGCGATCGCGTCCTTGGTGAGGACCGGCTCGTGCAGCTGCCCGAGCTCCTCCAACGAGGCCTGCTTGTGCTCGAGGCGCAGCTCCCCCGCCATCTTCAGGTGGTCGGGGACCTCGTCGCCGAGAATCTCCATCGCCCGCTCGACGCGGGCACCGGCGGTGACAGCCGCCCGGGCCGAACGCCGGAGGTTGGCGTCGTCGAAGTTCGCGAGCCGGTTGGCGGTGGCGCGCACCTCACGCCGCATCCGTCGCTCCTCCCACGCCATCAGCGTCTCGTGGGCACCGAGTCGGGTGAGCAGCTGGCCGATGGCATCTCCGTCGCGGATGACCACGCGGTCGACGCCGCGGACCTCGCGAGCCTTGGCCTGGATGCCGAGCCGACGGGCCACGCCGACGAGCGCCAGCGCGGCCTCGGAGCCAGGGCAGGTCACCTCCAGGGAGGACGAGCGGCCGGGCTCGGTCAGGGAGCCGTGGGCGAGGAAGGCGCCGCGCCATGCGGCCACGGCGTCGCACGCCCCGCCGGACACCACGGCGGGCGGCAGGCCACGCACCGGTCGACCGCGCTGGTCGAGCAGGCCGGTCTGGCGGGCGAGCGCCTCGCCGTCCTTGGCGACCCGCACGATGTAGCGGCTGCCCTTGCGGATGCCGTTGCCCTGCACCATCACGACGTCGGAGCTCTGGCCGTAGATCTCGGAGATGTCCTTGCGCAGCCGACGCGCGGCGGCACCGGTGTCCAGCTCTGCCTCGACCACGATCCGGCCGGCGACGATGTGGATGCCACCGGCGAACCGCAGGGTGGATGCAACCTCGGCCTTGCGGCAACACGCCTTGGTGACCGGAGTACTGGCCAGTTCCGCCTTGACCTGTGCCGTCATCGCCATGGGGCCGATCCTGCCATGGTGGTCAACAACCCGCGCGGGGTGTCTTGGTCAGCCGGTGGCGAAGATCCGGGCGTAGGCCGCCGCCAGCTTCACGGGGTCGTGTCGCGGCGTCCCGTCGTCGGCCGCGACGTCGTCGATGACCAGGCGCGCACCCAAGGCGGCCACGGTCTCCTCGAGCTCGTCGAGTCCGGCCTCCCGGACGGTGCGGTCGGCGAGGACGACGTCGATCGTGAGGTCGGGGGCGTGCTCGGCCAGCACGGCCAGATGGTCGGCCGGGCCGAATCCCCCGGTCTCCCCCACCTGCTCCGCAAGGTTGAGTACGACGACGAGGCGAGCCTCCGTGCGCACCAGGGCATCCCGCAGCGCCGGCACCAGCAGGTGAGGAAGAACCGAGCTGAACCACGAGCCCGGCCCCAGCACCGCCCAGTCGGCCCCGGTGATGGCGTCGATGACGGCCGGACTGACCTCGGGGCTGGGCGGATCGAGGGCGATCCCCGTGATGACGCCTTCGGTGGTGGCGACCTCGACCTGCCCGTGCACCGTCGTCAGCGCGTCGGGATCACCGGGCACCAGGCCCCGCACCTCGGCGGTGATGTCCATCGGCGTCTGTGCCATCGGGAGCACCCGACCGCGCGCGCCGAGCAGTCGTCCGACCCAGTCGAGCGCGTCGATGTGATCGCCGAGCAGCTCCCACAGACCGACGATCAGAAGGTTGCCGACCACGTGGCCGCGCATCTCGCCGTCGCCCTCGAAGCGGTGCTGCAGCACCCGTGCCCAGGTGTCGCCCCACTCGTCCTCCCCGCACAGTGCGGCCAGCGCCATCCGCAGATCGCCGGGCGGCAGCACACCGAACTCACCACGGAGCCGACCCGAGGACCCGCCGTTGTCGGCCACCGTGACGACGGCCGTGAGCTTGTCGAGGGTGAGGTCGTCGAGCAGCTGCCGCAGTGCGCTGAGCGAGGCGTGCAGACCGTGTCCGCCACCGAGGGCGACCACCGCCTGCGCGCGCTGATCCGCCCCGAGGAAGTCCGAGCTCATCGAGCGGTCACTCCCGGCCGAGGTCGCGATGGATGGCACGTGCGAGGTACCCCTGCTCCTTGAGCCGGCGGACGATCTCCTCGCTCATGGCGACGCTGCGGTGCTTGCCTCCGGTGCAGCCGATCGCGATCCGCATGAAGCGTTTGCCCTCGCGCAGGTAGCCCTCGGCCACCACGGAGAGCAGCGGGACGTAGGCGTCGAGGAACTCGGCGGCTCCCGGTCGCTCGAGCACGTAGGTGGCGACCTCGGGGTCCTGGCCCGTGCGCGGCCGGAGCTCGGGCACCCAGTGCGGGTTGGGGAGGAACCGCATGTCGGCGAGGTAGTCAGCGTCGACCGGGCTGCCGTACTTGAAGCCGAAGCTGATGACGGTCACCCGCAGCCGGGTGGCGTCAGGGGTGCCGAACGCCTCGGCGATCCGGTCGGTGAGCTGGTGGACGTTGAGGTTGCTGGTCTCGATGACCAGATCGGCCTCGGAACGGAGATCGGCCAGGGCGACCCGCTCCCGCTGCAGGCCGTCGAGCAGGCGGCCACCCTCCTGCAGGGGGTGCGGACGGCGAGCAGCTTCCTGCCGACGGACGAGCACCTCGTCGGCGGCATCGAGGAAGACGAGGGTCGTCTCCCGGCCGGCGACGCCGTGTGCCAGGGCGCTGCGCAGGCCGAGGAAGAAGGAGCCGGACCGGACGTCGACGACGACCGCAACCGGCTGGGCCGGACCGTGGCTCTCGTCGACCAGGCGGACCACGTCGGGCAGCAGGTTCGGTGGCAGGTTGTCGACGACGAAGAACCCGAGGTCCTCGAGCTCCTTGGCCGCGGTGCTGCGGCCGGCACCGGTCATGCCGGTGACGACGACCAGGGGACCCGGCGTGTTCTCAGTCATGGCTGGCCTCGCTCATGGGGTCATTGTGGTGGAGGGCGGTTTCGCCGCGACGGAGTCCTCGCCGGCAAGCGCCTCCTTGATGGCCGCAGCCGTGCGTGGACCGATGCCGGGCACGGCGGCGATCTCGTCGACCGAAGCGAGCCGCAGCTTGCGCAGCGATCCGAAGTGGCGGAGCAGGGTCTTGCGACGAACCTCGCCGAGCCCGGGGACCCCGTCGAGCAGGCTCTCGACCATCGACTTGGAGCGGCGGTTGCGGTGGTGGGTGATGGCGAACCGGTGCGCCTCGTCGCGCACGCGCTGCAGCAGGTAGAGGCTCTCCGAGGTGCGCGCCAGGATCACCGGATCATCCTGGCCCGGCAACCAGACCTCTTCGAGCCGCTTCGCGAGTCCGCACACCGGAATGTCGTCGATACCGAGCTCGTCGAGGGCGCGCTGCGCGGCCGCGACCTGCGGCGGCCCGCCGTCGACCACGACCAGTCCAGGGGCGTAGGCGAACTTGCGCGGCCGTCCCGTGTCGGGGTCGACCAGCATCGGACCGGTGGTCTCGTCCCCTGCGCGGAGCTCCGAGCGGGCCTGCTCGTCGAGGAGCCGGCGGAATCGGCGGGTGATCACCTCGTGCATCGCCGCGACGTCATCAGACCCGTCCTGGTCACGGATGACGAAACGGCGGTACTCGCCCTTCCTGGCCAGCCCGTCCTCGAACACCACCATCGACGCCACGATCTCGGTCCCCTGGATGTGGGACACGTCGTAGCACTCGATGCGCAGCGGCGCCTCGTCGAGGCCCAGCGCATCGGCGATCTCGGCGAGCGCCCGGTTGCGGGTGGTGAGGTCGCTGGCGCGCTTGGTCTTGTGCAGCATCAGCGACTCGGCAGCGTTGCGCGCAACAGTCTCCTGCAAGGTCTTCTTGTCGCCGCGCTGAGGCACCCGGATCTCGACCTTCGAGCCGCGCAGGTCCGTCAGCAGCTGCTCGAACGTCTCACTCTCCGGCGGCACCTCGGGCACCAGGATCTCGCGAGGAACGGCGTCGCGGGCGTCCTCGGGAGCGACGCCGGCGTACAGCTGGAGGAGGAAGTACTCGACCAATGCCGACGTGTCGCCGTCGTCGGTGCGGTCGGCGACCCAACCCCGCTGGCCCCGGATCCGTCCGCCGCGGACGTAGAACACCTGGACCGCGACCTCGAGGGGGTCCTCGGCCAGCGCGATGACGTCGGCGTCCGATCCGTCGCTCAGGACGACAGCCTGCTTCTCCAGCGCCTTCTGCATCGCGCCGAGGTCGTCACGAAGGCGGGCGGCCTTCTCGAAGTCGAGCGCATCCGACGCGGCGTACATCTCGTTCTCGATGCGCTTGGTGAACTGCTTCGTGCGCCCGGCCATGAAGTCGCAGAAGTCGTCGACGATGGCGCGGTGCTCGTCGGCGGAGACGTTGCCGACGCAGGGCGCCGCGCACTTGTCGATGTAACCGAGCAGGCACGGTCGACCGATCTGTCCCGAACGCTTGAAGACACCGTTGCTGCACGAGCGCATCGGGAAGACCCGGAGCAGGATGTCGACGGTCTCGCGGATCGCCCACGCGTGACCATAGGGCCCGAAGTAGCGGGTGCCCTTGCGCTTGGCCCCGCGACCGACCATCACCCGCGGGAACTCCTCGGAGACGGTGACCGCAAGCCACGGGTAGGACTTGTCATCGCGGTACTTCACGTTGAAGCGCGGGTCGAACTCCTTGATCCAGGAGTACTCCAGCTGAAGTGCCTCGACCTCGGTCTTCACGACCGTCCACTCGACCGACGTCGCGGTGGTCACCATCGAGGCCGTGCGCTGGTGGAGGTTGCCGATGTCCTGGAAGTACGACGACAGCCGAGCCCGGAGGTTCTTCGCCTTGCCGACGTAGATCACCCGGTGCTGCCGGTCCCGGAATCGGTAGACGCCCGGTTGCGTGGGGATCGAGCCGGGCTCGGGCCGATAGCTCAGGGCGGGTGACACGCGCCCAGCCTACGGATCGGCGCCGACATCCCCCGATCAGGCTGCGAGGATCCGGTCGCCGTCGAAAGTGATCCCGACCGGTGCGAGCGGCCCGGACGCCGGACCTCCCGTGGCGTCACCGCTCGCTGCGTCGTACGACGAACCGTGGTTGGCGCAGCGGATCGTGCCCTCTTCGACAGAGGTGACCAGAAGGCCCTGGTGTGTGCAAACGGCGGTGAAGGCCTGGAAGTCGCCCTCGGTCGGCTGCGTGATCACGATCTTCTCCTCAGTGAGGATGATCCCGCCCCCGACGGGAACCTCGGACTTCGAGGCGAGCTCCGCACCGGAGTCGACCGCCGGGCCGGCGTCACCGTCCCCGTCGCCGCTTCCCGCGCAGCCCGCGAGCGCCGCCGCCACGCCGAGCGCCCCGAGGCCGGAGAAGACGATGCGTCGATGCGTACGCACCTCACCCAGCCGGGGTGCCGGTCGGGTCATGCGCGCACGACCTGGTCGCCGTCCAGCTTGACGGCGATCGCTGCCAGGGGCGAGGGAGCCGGACCACCGGCCACGGAGCCGTCGGCGACGTTGAAACTGCTGCCGTGGCAGGGACAGAGGATCTTGCCGTCATTGACCGACGTGACCAGGCACGCCTGATGGGTGCACACCGCGGTGTACCCCTTGTAGTCCCCTGCCGTCGGCTGGGTGACCACGAGCTTCTCCTCGGCGAGGACCACGCCGCCGCCCACCGGGACGTCAGCCGCTGCGACAAGCCCGCCTGCCGCCGCGGCCGAACTGGTGGCGTCATCAGCGGTCTCGGTCGTCGTGGCCGACGTCGGCGCGCTGCTGGTCGCCTCGGGCGTGTTGTCGTCGGTCGCGCTGGACCCAGCGTCGTCGCTGCACGCAGCCAACAAGGGCACGCCGACACCGAGAGTCGCAGCGCTCGCCAGAGCGCGTCTCCTGCTGAGGGGGGCTGTCATGGCCTCAGGCTACGGCCAGTTCCTGAGCACCGGCTATGACTTCGCCGTGGCCTTGGCCCGGACGCGCCGCTTCGGCTGAGCGGCCGCACGACCGTCGAGCAGAGGCTTGAGGAACTGGCCGGTGTAACTGGCCCGGACGGCGGCAATCTCCTCCGGTGTGCCCTCGGCGACGACCGTGCCGCCCCGCGAACCACCCTCGGGCCCCATGTCGACGATCCAGTCGGCCGTCTTGATGACGTCGAGGTTGTGCTCGATCACCAGCACCGTGTTGCCCTTGTCCACCAGGCTCGACAGGACGCCCAACAGCTTGCGGATGTCCTCGAAGTGCAGACCGGTGGTCGGTTCGTCGAGGACGTAGACGGTGCGGCCGGTCGAACGCTTCTGCAGCTCGGAGGACAGCTTCACGCGCTGTGCCTCACCACCGGACAGCGTCGTCGCCGGCTGGCCCAGGCGGACGTAGCCCAGACCGACCTCGCAGAGCGTCTTCATGTGCCGGCTGATCGCGGGCACCGCGGCGAAGAACTCCGCGGCCTCCTCGATCGGCATGTCGAGGACCTCGGCGATGGTCTTGCCCTTGTAGTGCACCTCGAGCGTCTCGCGGTTGTAGCGGGCGCCGTGGCAGACCTCGCACGGGACGTAGACGTCTGGCAGGAAGTTCATCTCGATCTTGATCGTGCCGTCGCCCGAGCACGCTTCGCAGCGCCCGCCCTTGACGTTGAACGAGAAACGTCCCTGTTGGTAGCCGCGCATCTTGGCTTCGGGCGTCTGCGAGAACAGCTTGCGGACGTGGTCGAAGACGCCGGTGTAGGTCGCCGGGTTGGATCGCGGCGTGCGGCCGATCGGCGACTGATCGACGTGGATCACCTTGTCGACGTGCTCGAGCCCGGTGATCTTCTGGTGTCGGCCGGGAATGGCGCGGGCGTTGTAGATCTGCTTCGCCAGCGACGTGTAGAGGATGTCGTTGACCAGGGTCGACTTGCCGGAGCCCGAGACGCCGGTGACTGCGCAGAAGACGCCCAGCGGGAAGCTGACGTCGACGTTCTGCAGGTTGTGCTCGCGGGCGCCGTGCACCTTGAGCTCACGGCCGACGGTGCGCGGACGGCGTACGGCGGGAACAGGGATCTCGCGGCGACCGGAGAGGTACTGCCCGGTCATCGAGTCGGGGTGCTCGAGCAGCCCCTTGACCGTGCCGGAGTGGACCACCTGGCCACCGTGCTCACCGGCGCCCGGGCCGATGTCGACGACCCAGTCGGCGACCCGGATCGTGTCCTCGTCGTGCTCGACCACGATCAGCGTGTTGCCGAGGTCCTTGAGCCGGACCAGCGTCTCGATCAGCTTCTGGTTGTCGCGCTGGTGCAGGCCGATGGACGGCTCGTCGAGCACGTAGAGGACACCGACCAGGCCGGCACCGATCTGGGTGGCCAGCCGGATCCGCTGGGCCTCGCCGCCCGACAGGGAACCCGAGGGCCGGTCGAGGGAGAGGTAGTCGAGGCCGACGTCGAGCAGGAAGTTGAGCCGCTCCTGGATTTCCTTCAGGACGCGCTCACCGATCTGGCGCTCGCGCGACGACAGGTCGAGATCGGACAGGTAGGCGGCTGCCTCGTTGATCGGCAGGGCGCAGACCTCGGCGATGTTCTTGCCGCCGGCTTCACGCGAACCGAGGGTGACCGACATCGACACCGGCTTGAGCCGGCTCCCCGAACAGACGGGACACGGGACTTCGCGCATGAATCCCTCGAAGCGCTCGCGACTGGTGTCGCTCTCGGCCTCGCGGTGGCGGCGCTCGACGTACTTCCGCACGCCCTCGAACTCGGCGTAGTAGGACCGCTCGCGGCCGTAGCGGTTCTTGGTGACGACGTGCACCTTCGTCGGATGGCCCTCCAGCACGGCCTTCTGCGCCTTGGGCGGGAGGTTCTCCCACGGGGTGTCGACGTCGAAGCCGAGCTCGTCGCCGAGCGCGATCAGCAGCCGGCCGAAGTAGTCGGCGACATGCGCATGGCTCCACGGCTGGAGGGCGTTCTCGGCCAGCGTCGCGGTCGGATCGGGCACGACCAGCTCGGGGTCGACCTCCATCCGGGTGCCGAGGCCGACACAGGCCGGGCAGGCGCCGAACGGGGAGTTGAACGAGAAGGAGCGGGGCTCGAGGTCGTCGGTCTCGATGGCGTGCTCGTTGGGGCACGCCATCTTCTCCGAGAACTTGAGCTCCTGCTGTTCGCCCTTGGCTGCATCGACCAGGTCGAAGACGACCAGGCCACCGGCCAGGCCCAGGGCGGTCTCGACCGAGTCGGTGAGCCGGCGCTTGGCGGTCTCCTTGACGGCCAGGCGGTCGACGACGACGTCGATCGAGTGCTTGAGCTTCTTGTCGAGGGTCGGCGGCTCGTCGAGATTGTGGATCGTCCCGTCGACGCGTGCACGGGAGAATCCCTGCGCCTGGAGCTGCTTGAAGAGCTCGACGTACTCGCCCTTGCGGCCGCTGACGACCGGTGCGAGCACCTGGAACCGGGTGCCCTCCTCGAGCGCCATCATGCGATCGACGATCTGCTGCGGCGTCTGCCGCTCGATCGGGGCACCACAGGTGGGACAGTGCGCTCGGCCAGCACGGGCATAGAGCAGTCGGAGGTAGTCGTAGACCTCGGTGATGGTGCCGACCGTCGAACGGGGGTTCTTCGAGGTGGACTTCTGGTCGATCGAGACGGCCGGCGAGAGACCCTCGATGAAGTCGACGTCGGGCTTGTCCATCTGTCCGAGGAACTGACGGGCGTACGCCGACAGCGACTCGACGTAGCGGCGCTGACCCTCGGCGAAGATCGTGTCGAACGCCAGACTCGACTTGCCGGAACCGGACAGGCCGGTGAACACGATCAGCGAGTCGCGCGGGAGATCGAGGGAGACGTCCTTGAGGTTGTGCTCGCGGGCGCCGCGAATGATCAACTGATCGGTCACTACCGGTCCTCGGGGTGTCGTGCGTCGTTCGAACAAGTGTTCGCCATGGTACGGCGTCAGGGCAAGCCGACGCGCCAGGGAATCACCTTCTCACCTGCCACCGACAGCGCGGGTTTCGCGGGGCATGATGGACCGGTGACCACCCGGATCCAGTCCGCGACCGCTCGCCTGTACGCCACCGTCGCCGCCCTGCCCGACGCCGACTGGGCGGCGCCCAGCATCTGTGAGGGCTGGAGCCGCGCCGAGGTCCTCGCCCACCTGGCACTGAACGCTGAGGGACTCGCCGGCGCTCTGCGCGGCCTGACCGACGGCGTCCCGACCACGATGTATGCCTCGAACGATCAGCGCGACTCCGACATCGCCGAGCTCGGCGCCGCTCCGCCGGCCGAGATCCTTGACCGTCTGCGGTCCTCAGCCGACGCGTTCGACGAGGCGCTCGCCGGGCTCGGCGCACCGGAGGACGCCCGGTTCGAACGCACACCCGGTGGCCAGCTGTTGCGGGCGGGCGTGGTCCCCCTGCTACGACTGCGCGAGGTCGAGATCCACCACGCCGACCTCGCCGCCGGCTACACCCACGCGGACTGGCCGGAAGAATCCGTCGTCCTGTTCCTCGAGCTCTCCAAGCACCAGGGAATGCGAGCTGACTGCAGGTTGGTCGCCACCGACGGCGACGGCGCCTGGGAACTCGGCTCCCCCGCGCCCGACGCGCCGACGTACCGCGGTCCCGCCTCGGCCCTGGCCTGGTGGGCGTCCGGCCGCGACTCCGGCGACCTGGTCGCCCCGGCATGATGGGGACATGACCTACACCGGAGACGTGACCGTCGGGGCCGCACCCCAGGTCCGCGAACTGTCTGGCCTGACGATCACGAAGGTCGCCGTCGACGAGAAGATGGCGAACAACGCCTACCTGCTCACCTGCCGCTCGACCGGTGACCAGGTGCTGATCGATGCTGCCGACGCGGCCGACACCCTGCTGCAGGTGATCGGTGACGCCGGTCTGACCACCGTTGTCACGACCCACCAGCACTGGGACCACCACCGCGCCCTGGCCGCCGTCGTCGAGGCGACCGGCGCCGAGGTCGTCGCGGGTGAGCCCGACGCGGACGCAATCACCGAACAGACCGGCGTACCGGTCAACCGCCGGGTGAGCGACGGCGACACCGTTGCGGTCGGCGACTGCACCCTCGAGGTCATTCGGATCACCGGCCACACACCCGGCTCGATCTGCCTGCTCCACCGCGACCCGGAGGGCCACCCGCACCTGTTCACGGGCGACTCGCTCTTCCCCGGCGGCGTGGGCGGCACCTTCGGCGACGCCGACGCCTTCCGCAGCCTCATCGAGGACGTCGACACCAAGCTCTTCGGCACCCTGCCGGACGACACCTGGTTCTACCCCGGCCACGGGGGCGACTCCACACTCGGCGAGCAGCGGCCGCGGGTGGCGGAATGGCGCGCACGCGGCTGGTGAACCAGGCGATCACCTACGTGCCGCCCACGAGCGACCGGACGATGGAGGCTGTGTCGGGCAGGTCGTGGATCCGCGCAACTGTCTCCCCGGCATAGAGCGGCGACGTTTCGAGCACGCGAACCGGAAGGTCGCCTGCTGGCGGCGCCGGGATGTAGAACGGCAGTCGCACGGAACTGTGCGTCAACGCCCAGGCCTGAACGGCGTCCGGTCCGCGAGCCATCAGCGGACGAGTCAGGCGGTTGGCGAGGCGGACGGCTCGCGGGCCTCTTGGCTCGGAGCGCAACCAGCGTTCTGTTGCTCCGTTGGGGAGCACCCGGTGCGCTCCGGGCCAGCCGACGCCGAACAACTCGGTGAGGACGGTGGCCTCACCATCGACCAGACGCTGTTTGTAGGCCGGAGCAGCACCGCTCTCCTGGGACATCAGGAACCGGGTGCCACACACGGCTGCCACCGCGCCCGCTCCAAGTGCCATTGCAACGTCCGCGGCGTCGGCGATCCCGCCGGCGAGCAGGAGTGGGTAGCCAGTCGGCAGCGCTGCTCTCACCTGGTCGAACAGGACCGGAGCGGGCGTCGTACCGCGGACGTGGCCGCCGGCCTCGACCCCCTGCACGATGACCGCGTCGGCACCGGCGGCGTGGGCCGCCCGCGCCTCGCCGACCGATCCGACCTGATGGATCCACGGCTTCCTGGACAATCTGCGCGGCCGTCCCCAGAAGGTGACCACGACGTCGGCCTCGGCGGCAGGATAAGCGTGCCCGGCGCGGATGAACGGCAGCAACAAGTTGATCGCGATCGGTCGATCGGTACGACGGCGTACGGCCTCGAGTTGTGCGCACATCGGGCCCGGACTGGCCATGCCCAGAGTGCCCAGGCCCCCGGCATCCGAGACCGCAACAGCCAGTTTCGGCCCGGCGATCCCACCGCCCATGCCGGCCTGCACGACCGGCAACTCGACACCGACGGCGCTCAGGAAGTCGTGCATTGGTCCTCATTTCCGCTGGCCCGAGCGGTGAACACGCGGACTGGCCCGTACGCCAGGTCTACGTTCCGAACATGTCGAACTTCCCTGCTCAGGTCCCCGGCCGGCGCTACCTGACCGAGGGCGGTATCGAGACCGAGATCATGTACAGGTGGGGGCACGAGCTGCCGGCGTTCGCAATGTATCCGCTTCTCGACAACCCGGCCGCGATGTCGGACATGCGCACCATGTACCGCGGCTATCTCGACGCTGCGGCGAAGCACGGGATGTCAGCCCTGATGGGCGGCCTCGACTACCGGGCCAGCCCCGACTGGGGAGGCCTGCTCGGCTACTCCGCGGAAGGCCTGAAGGAGGCGAACCTCGCCTCGGTCGACTTCCTGCGCGAGCTCGCCGCTGAGTACGCCGCCGACATCGACTCGATCCTCATCCAGGGGTTCGTCGGACCGCGCGGCGACGCCTACGAACGCGACGTGGTGATGACGCGCGACGAGGCCGAGGACTATCACTCGGTCCAGCTCGCCACCCTCAAGGAGGCAGGCGTCGACCTCGCCTGGGCCTTCACCTTCAACGACGAGGAGGAGGCGATCGGGGTGGCGCGTGCAGCCCGCGCCGTCGGCGTACCGGCGGCCGTCTCGTTCACGCTGACCAGCGAGGCCCGCGTGCACTCCGGCTCGACGCTCGCCGCTGCGATCGAGACGGTCGATGCCGCCACCGCCTCGTCCATTGAGTTCTTCGGCATCAACTGCTCGCACCCGCTCGAGTTCGGGCCCGCACTGACGCCCGGGCCGTGGATCGAACGGCTCCGCGCGCTGCGTCCCAACGCCTCGAAGATGGAGAAGATCGCGCTCTGCCAGCTCGGGCACCTGGAAGAAGGCGACCCGGAGGATCTGGCACGGACCATGGGCGATCTCGCCCAGCGCCACCCGCAGGTCGACATCTGGGGCGGTTGCTGCGGCACCGGCGCGCGGCACCTCGACCTGATTGCTGCAGCCGTCAGCCGACGGGAGGCGTGAAGGCTGCCCTGGCCGCCGCGACCTCGTCGCGCGTCACGCAACCGACGATGTGGTCGTTGACCAGGCCCATCGCCTGCATGAACGCGAAGGCCGTGGTGGGACCGACGAACTTCCAGCCGCGCCTCTTCAGGTCCTTGGACATGGCGACCGCTGCGGGCGAGGTGGTCAGCGTCTGCGGAGCGCCGAGCTCCTCGAGGGACGGCTCGTGCCGCCAGAAATACGCCGCTAGCGAGCCGCACTCCTCGATCAACTCGCGCGCCCGGCCGGCGTTGTTGATCGTCGCCTCGATCTTGCCGCGGTGCCGGACGATCCCGGCGTCCCCGAGCAACCGCGCGACGTCGTGGTCGTCGTAGGCCGCGACCTTCGCGAGTTCGAAATCGTCGAAGGCCGCCCGGAAGGCCGGGCGCTTCACCAGGATCGTGCGCCAGCTCAGGCCGGACTGGAAACCCTCCAGACAGACCTTCTCGAACAGCCGCTGGTCGTCGACGACGGGGAAGCCCCACTCGGCGTCGTGATAGGCCGGGAACTCCGGCGCAGACACGGCCCACGGGCAGCGCAAAATGCCATCGGGGCCGGGGAGCGGGTTCGTCATGCGACGAACCCTGCCACCCGGCCCCGACAGTGATGAATCAGATGGCGCGAACGTTCTCCGCCTGCAGGCCCTTGGGGCCGCGGGTGACGTCGAACTCGACGCGCTGCTCCTCGGCGAGCGACTTGAAGCCGTTGCCCGAGATGCCGGAGTGGTGAACGAAGACGTCGCCGTCGCCACCGTCCTGCGCGATGAAGCCGAAGCCCTTGGTGTCGTTGAACCACTTCACGGTGCCAACTGCCATTTTCTTGCTCCTTGTGAACTTTCCTACGAAGCCGCTCGGGCATCTTGCCGGTGCGGGCTGAAACCAACTGCACCGCGCCTCGTGGAAAACCAGATGGAGCTACAACAGTGAACCGGATACCGAAATTGCTAACGATGTTCGGGAGGGGCGCCGTGGCGCTCCCCTTCAACGGGGCCAACTTTATCACCGGGACGCTTACCCCACCGCATCATCGCGCCTAGAGTCCGGCCATGACCTTCACCGACCGCCAGGTCCGTGCCATGGGCCTCATCGCCGACACCTTCGCAGCCGGTGGGGACGGCGTCCCGTCGGCCACGGAGGTCGGGGCGCACGAGCTCGCCCTCCAGATCGCGGGGACGAACCCGAGGGCCAGCGACGGCCGCCAGCTCAAGGGGCTCCTGGACCTGTGGGACACCCGGACACTCGGCCTGGCGCTCACCGGGAAACCGCGCCGGTTCTCCCAGCTGAGCCAGACCGAGCGCGAGCAGGTGCTGTTGTCATTCTCCGACTCCCGGGTCGGCGCGAAACGCGCGCTCTTCCAGGCACTCAAGGGTGCCTCGGTCCTGCCCTACTACATCCGCGGCGGCGCGCCCGTCTGGGATGCGATGGGCTACTCCGGACCTCTCGGCGTACTCCCCGACGCGCCGGCGTCACCCATCACTCCCCTGTCCCTCGATCGCGACACCGCCATGAGCTGCGACGTCGTCGTGGTCGGCTCCGGTGCCGGCGGCGGTACGGCGGCGGGCGTGCTCGCCGCCGCGGGCCTCGACGTCGTCGTGCTCGAGGCGGGCGGCCACCACGACCAGCGCGACTTCGACGGCGGTGAGGAGGCAGGCTTCCTCAACCTCTACGCGCTCTCCCCGCAGAGCACGGCCGAAGGACAGGTCGCGCTCCTGGCCGGACGCGGCCTCGGTGGCGGCACGGTCGTCAACTACACGACCTCCTTCCGGACGCCGGACCACGTGCGCGAGGAATGGGCCTCCCACGGAGCGACGCAGTTCGCCGGGGAGGAGTACGCCGCCTCGATGGACGCGGTCTGCGCCCGCCTCGGGGTCAACACCGAGCACGACAAGGCGGCACCGCGCGATGCCATTCTCGAGCAGGGTGCACGCGCCCTGGGCTGGGACGTGGGCGCAATGCCGCGCAACGTCCTGGGCTGTGACCAGGGCGTCGAGTGCGGGCGCTGCGGCATGGGTTGCCGGGTCGGCGCCAAGCAGTCGACGGCCAAGACCTGGCTGGAGGACGCCGCCGCGGCCGGTGCCCGGATCTGCACCGGTGTCACCGTGGGTACGGTCACCACCAGCTTCGGCAGGGCCACGGGCGTCGAAGCCACCACGGCTGCCGGGCACCGGGTCCAGGTGCGGGCACGAGCCGTGGTGGTCGCAGCCGGCGCGATCCAGACGCCCGCACTCCTGCAGCGCAGCGGGCTCGCCAACCCCGTCATCGGCCGCCACCTGCGCCTGCACCCCGCCACCGCGGTCTGGGGCCGGATGGACGAGCCGGTCGACGGCTGGGTCGGCGCGATGCAGAGCCGCTACGTCGACAAGATGACCAACCTCGACGGGAAGGGCTACGGCGTGCTGTTCGAGACGGCGCCGATGACCCCGGGGCTCTCCACCGGTTTCATCAACTGGCGCGGTTCCGACCACTTCCGGCGCCGGATGGTGGACCTCAGGTCGACCCTGGCCGTCGCCCTGATCGTCCGGGACCGGGACCCGGGCGGCACGGTCTCGGTCGGCAAGGACGGCGAGCCGGTCGTCCGCTACCAGCTCTCGCCCCGCGACACCGAACACCTGATCCAGGGGTTGGTCGGCGGCGCCCGGATCGCCGAGGCCGCCGGGGCCCGGTGGATCGCCTCACCCCACCACAAGACGGTCAGCTACGAGCCCGGCGTGCGCGGTTCGATCGACACGTTCGAGAGCGACCTTCGGTCCGCGGGTGCGGCTCCGGCGACGCTCGCCCTCGCCGCCCTGCACATCATGGGCAGCGCCCGCATGGGCGGCTCGGCGGCGACCTCGGCCACGGATCCCGACGGCCAGACCTGGGACGTCCAGGGCCTGTACGTTGCCGACGGCTCGAGTTTCCCGACGGCATCGGGCGTCAACCCGATGATCTCGATCGAGTCGATCGCGCACATGACCGCGACCCGACTGGCCACCCGGCTGAGCTAGCTGTAGGTGACCTTGACGGTGTCGGTCGTCGGCACCGACTGGCAGCCGAGGCGGATGCCGTCGTCGAGGTCGTCCTTGTCGAGAACGTCGTTGTGGAGCATCCGGACGTCGCCTTCGAGCAGGCGGATCGCGCACGCCGAGCACTCACCCTCGCGACAGGAGTACGGCGCCTTGACGCCCTTGCTCTCCAGGAAGTCGAGCAGCGTGGTGCGGGGGTTCCAGTCGTCGAAGGTGAACTCCTCGCCGTCCAGCTCGACCTCGACCTTGACCGGCCCGGCGGGCGCATCGGCGAAGGCATCGGCGCCGTCGTCGTCGGACTCGGCGTCCGCGATCTCCTTCTCGGCGACCTGGAACTCCTCGAGGTCGCCGAACGGGTTGCCGCCCAGGGACACGAACTTCTCCTGGTGGCGACGCTCGCGCGGGACCTCGAGCTCACGGAGCACGAGGGTCACCATCTTCATGAACGGCGCGGGGCCGCAGACGAAGGAGTCGTAGGAGAGGTACTGCGAGGCGAAGGCCTTCATCTGCTCCGGCGTCGGGAGACCTTGGACGGACTCGAGCCAGTGGATCACCTGGAGGCGCTCGGGGTTCTCGGCCGCCAGCCGGGTGAACTCCTCGGCGAAGATGACCGACTTCTCGTCGCGGTTGGCGTAGAACACCACGATCTTGCCGGTGCCCTCGGCGAGCGCCGTACGCGTGATCGACATGACCGGGGTGACGCCCGATCCCCCGCCGAAGAGCAGCAGGTCGGAGTCGATCGAGGCCGGGGTGAAGATGCCCGACGGCGGCAGCACGCGCAGCGTGTCACCGACGGAGAGGTTGTCGCAGATCCAGTTGGAGGCGTAGCCCTCGACCGTGCGCTTCACAGTGACCGTCAACGGGCCGCCGTCGTGCGGGCTGCTGGAGAGTGAGTAGCACCGCGCGGCGATGCCCGTCTGGTCGCTCGGGACCGCCACGGTGAGGAACTGACCGGGCTTGTAGGCGAACTTCTCCTCCGCACCCGCGGGCACGGAGAAGCTGATCGACTTGGCGTCGGCGGTCTCCTCGACCACACCGACGACGTCCAGCACAAAGGACTCGATGTCCACGAAACTACCTACGACCTTCTGCGTTGAATCTGTCTGGCTCAGTAGCCTTCGACTTCGCCGATCGGGACGACTCCGGCCCGAACAGCGTCATCGATGCTAGCCATCATCCGCGGGCAGGGCTTGTGCACGTCCCGCCTGACGGGCCCCTGTTCCTGTCGCGCGAACTCTTGACAATTCCCCAGCGCCTCGGTGCTCCACTGCACCGACGTGTGCTGGTCGCTGTTCTTCTTGACCCCGACCGTGGCCAGGCAGTCGAGACAGGCGACGTCGACGAAGCCGACCTCGGTGTAGAGACGCTGGTCCGCCAGCGTGTCCGGGCTCGTCGGGACGAAGGACGACATGGCGGGGCTACGCGTCCGCGGGCGACTCGGCTGCGTCGGCCGCCATCTTCGCGAGGTTCTCGGCGACCTCGGCGTGCCAGAACTCGTTGGCCTTGGTGGTGTCGACCTCGAACTCGAACCGGTCGACCATCGCGGGCTCCACGTCGGCCTTGTCGACGTAGAACTGCTCGTACCAGCGGCGCAGCTGGTAGACCGGGCCGTCCTCCTCGCACAGCAGCGGGTTCTGCACGGCCACCTTGTTCTCCCAGATGGCGACGTCCTGCAGGAAGCCGTCGCCGAAGGACTCGGTGTAGCGCTCGGCGATGTAGTCGACGGTCTTGTCGTCGAGTCCCTCCGGCTTGCGCACGCTGATGCCGTACTGAAGGGTGAAGGACTCCGGGCCGGTCGGGATGTGGCAGTTGATCAGGATGACCTCGGTGACGAAGCCCTTGTAGTCGACCTCGAGCCAGTTGATCATGTACGACGGTCCGTAGTACGTCGCCACGGACGACAACGTCGAGTCCTCACCGGAGTATCCCCCACCCGAGGCGTCGGGTCGGCCCTTCGACTCCATGAACTGCGTGGCGGTGTGGCCCTCGAAGATGTTGCGGAAGCTGGTGGGGAACGCGAAGTGCACGTAGTAGAAGTGCGCCATGTCCGCGACGTTGTCGATGAGCTCGCGGCAGTGCGATCCGTTGATCTCCCGGGTGTGCCAGGACCACGGCGTGTACTTGTCCGTCATCACGTCGGGGAGTTCAGGCGGCAGGAGGTCGTGGTCCGCGGCAGAGCCCTCGGGGTCGTTCCAGATCAGCAGCTGGCCGTTGCGAATGGCCGTCTCGTAGCGCTGGGTGCGCGCACGGAGCGGCACGCGGCGGGCGTAGGGGATCTGCTTGCACTTGCCGTCGCCGCCCCAGCGCCAGTCGTGGAACGGGCACGCGATCTGGTCGCCCTTGACCTCGCCCTGGGTGAGGTCACCGCCCATGTGCCGGCAGTAGCCGTCGAGGACGTTGAGCTCGCCCTGGCTGTCCTGCCAGGCCACGAGCTTGGTGCCGAAGCCGTGAATCGCGTGCGGCTTCCCGTCACTGAACGCGGACGCGAGGCCGAGGCAGTGCCAGCCGCGGGCGAAACGCAGCGGGACGGTTCCCTGATCCAGAAGGCGAGTGTCGCTCATACTAGAACACGTTACAGTTTTGTGGTTACCCTAGCAACATGCACATCGATCTGGAACCGCAGCAGATTGCCCTGCGCGAGGAGCTCCGCGAGTACTTCGCACAGTTGGTCACCCCCGAGATCCGCGCCGGTCTGGCCTCGGCCACCGGCGAGTTCGGCGAAGCGGGCGTCTATCGCGACGTCATCCGCCAGATCGGCAGTGACGGCTGGCTGGGCATCGGCTGGCCCAAGGAGTACGGCGGCCAGGCCCGCTCGATGATCGAACAGCTGATCTTCACCGACGTGGCCGCCATCGCCGGCGTACCGATCCCCTACCTGACCCTCAACACCGTCGGGCCCACGATCATGCGGTTCGGCAGCGACGAGCAGAAGGAGTACTTCCTCCCCAAGATCCTCGCCGGCGACCTGCACTTCTCGATCGGCTACTCCGAGCCCGGCTCCGGCACCGACCTCGCTTCGCTGCAGACGAAGGCGACGCTCGAGGGCGACGAGTGGGTCATCAACGGCCAGAAGATGTGGACCTCGCTCATCCAGTACGCCGACTGGCTCTGGCTGGCGTGCCGCACCGAGCCGGACGCCTCGCGCCACAAGGGCCTGTCGATGATCCTGGTGCCCGCCCAGGCCGAGGGTGTCTCCTACACGCCGGTCCACACGGTCGCCGGCGTCGGCACGTCCGCGACCTACTACTCCGACGTCCGCGTGCCCGCCGAGAACGTCGTCGGCGAGCGCGGCGGCGGCTGGGCGCTGATGACCAACCAGCTCAACCACGAGCGGGTGGCCCTGACGTCGGCCGCTCCGCTCCAGCACTCGCTGCAGCTGGTCCTCGACTGGGCGCGCGAGACACGCAACCCGGACGGATCCCGCGTCATCGACACCGAGTGGGTGCAGATCGCCCTCGGCCGCGCGCACGCCCGCATCGAGGCGTTGACGCTGATCAACTGGAAGCTCGCTGCCGACGCCGACCACGGGGTGCAGCTCTCCCCCGCCGAGGCGTCGGCCACGAAGATCTACGGCTCCGAGCTCGCGACCGAGGTCTACCGGTCGCTGATGGAGGTCGTCGGACCGCACGCCGGGATCACGGGTGACTCCCCCGGCGCCGCCCTCGCGGGCCGTCTGGAGCGGTTCCACCGCTCCTCGCTGGTGATGACGTTCGGTGGCGGCACCAACGAGATCCAGCGCGACATCATCGGCTACATCGGACTCGGCCTGCCGGCCGCGAAGCGCTGAGGAGCGATCATGGACTTCCTCTTCACCCCCGAGCAGGACGAGGCCGCCGAGCTGGCGGCCCTGATCCTCACGGACAAGACGACCAACGACCGGCTCAAGAAGGTCGAGGCCGGCGGCGACCGCTTCGACCGCGACCTCTGGGCAGACCTGACCACGGCCGGGTTGACGACCCTGCACCTGCCCGAGGAACAGGGCGGTGCCGGGCTCGGTCTCATCGAGCTGGCTCGCGTGCTCGTCGAGGTCGGGCGCCGCGTGGCTCCGGTTCCGCTGGCGGTCCAGGGCGCGTGCACCGCGGTCCTCGCCGCACACGGCGTCACGGTCGGTGACCGTCTCTACGCAGCAGCCGTTGCCGAGGAGCGCTCGCACCTGCCCGCCGCGCCGACGGTCACGAGCGACGGTTCGACCGTCACCGGCACCAAGACCCTCGTCCGCGCCGGCATGGCGGCCGACGCCTTCCTGGTCACCGCGACGGGCCCCGACGGCCCGGCCGTCCTCCTCGTCGAGGCGACGGCCGACGGCGTGGAGCGCGTCGCGCAGAAGACCAGCGACGGCGACGTCGCCGCACTGGTCACGTTCACGGCGGCGTCCGCGACGCAGGTCGGCGACGGAGCCACCGTGACCCGACTGGGCGAGCTCCTGACCACGCTGGGAGCGGCCGAGCAGCTCGGCGTCACCGAGGGCGCGCTGAAGCTGACGGCGTCGTACGCGAAGACGCGGGAACAGTTCGGGCGCCCGATCGGCACCTTCCAGGCCGTGTCGCAGCGCCTGGCCGACGGCTTCATCGACGTGCTCGGCCAGCGGCTCACCCTCTGGCAGGCGGTGTGGCGCTTGAACGAGGGCCTGCCCGCAGCGACCGAGGTGGCGACCGCGAAGCTGTGGGCCGCCGACGCGGGCCACCGCCTCGCGCACACGACCGTGCACGTGCACGGCGGCGTCGGCATCGACATGGACGGCGAGGCGCACCGCTACTTCACGACCGCCAAGCGGTTCGAGTTCCTCTTCGGTGGAGCCACCGAGCAGGCGCTGTTGATCGGCCGCAGCTTCGCGTCGTGAGCACCGTTCGTGAGCAGTTGCTCGCGCGCAGTGACGACCCGCGTCCGGGACTCCTCTTCGAGGACCGGTCCTGGACGTGGGCCGAGGTCGTGCAGGAGAGCGCGGTGCGGGCCGCCGTACTCGACACCCTGCTCGACCCGACACGTCCGCCCCACGTCGCAGTGCTGTTCGACAACGTCCCGGAGTTCGTCTTCGGGCTGGGCGGTGCTGCCCTGGCGGGCCACGTCGTCGTCGGGCTCAACAGCACCCGCCGCGGAGCCGCCCTGGCCGCTGACATCGTCCGCACCGACGTCCAGATGGTGCTGACCGAACCCCACCTGCGGGACCTGTTGCCCCGGGACCTGCCCGTCGAGGTGATCGACGTGACCGACGAGCGCTGGCGGTCGTTGCTCGAGACCCACGCCGGTGCGGCCCTCCCGCGGAGCGACGTCGGTCCGGACGACCTGCTGATGCTCATCTTCACCTCCGGCACCTCCGGGGACCCCAAGGCAGTTCGCGTCACGCACCAGAAGATCGCCGGCCCGGGAGTCCTGCTCGGCGAGCGTTTCGGGCTGAGCGCCGGCGAGGTCCAGGACGTCGCCTACGTCTCGATGCCGATGTTCCACTCGAACGCCGTGATGGCCGGGTGGGCCCCGGCGCTCGCGACGGGCTCGACCGTCGCCCTCGCACGCCGCTTCAGCGCGTCCGGCTTCCTTCCGGACGTACGCCGCTTCGGCGCCACCTACGCCAACTACGTCGGCAAGCCGCTGACCTACGTCCTGGACACTCCGGCGCGAAGCGATGACGCGAGCAACCCGCTGCGCCTGATGTTCGGCAACGAGGCCAACGAGGGCGACATCGCCGCGTTCGCGGAGCGGTTCGGCTGCGACGTCGTCGACTCGTACTCCTCGACGGAGAACGCCGTGATCGTCCAGCGCCGGCCCGGCATGCCTGCCGGCAGCCTCGGGATGCCGCTCCCGGGCATCAAGGTGCTCGCGCCCGAGACAGCCGTCGAGACCCCCGACGCCCGGTTCGACGACGAGGGGTCCCTGATCAACCCTGACGAGGCGATCGGGGAGCTGGTGAACACCGAGGGCGCCGGCGCCTTCGCGGGCTACTACCGCGACGACGGCGCCGAGGCCGAACGCATGCGTGGCGGCATGTACTGGTCGGGCGACCTCGCCTACCGCGATCCGGACGGCTGGGTGTACTTCGCCGGCCGCACCGGCGACTGGCTGCGCGTCGACGGCGAGAACCTGACCGCGGCTCCGATCGAGCGCATCCTGCTGCGCCACCCCGCGATCGCTGAAGCCGCAGTCTTCGCCGTTCCCGACCCGAAGGTGGGCGACCAGGTCGCAGCGGCACTCGTCCTGCGCGGCGAGCTGACCCCAGCCGGGTTCGAGCAGTTCCTCTCCGAGCAGGCCGACCTGCAGGGCAAGGCCTGGCCGCGCCACGTGCGCGTGGTCGACTCGCTCCCCCGGACGGCGACGAACAAGGTGCTCAAGCGCAGTCTCGCCGCGCAGCCGCCCCCGAAGGATGCGGCCGTGTGGACACGCCAGGAGCGCGGAACGTCGTACGACTGAAGGTCAGGGCAGGTCGCGCCAGGGATCCTCACGCTGCCACACCTTCGGGAAGTGCAGCCCGACCCCCTGCGCGCTGGCGAGCTCGTCCAGCACACGCATCGTGACGTCGAGGTCGTCGCCGGCGAACGGCAGCGCCCGCAACGGCTCGTCGAGCGGGCGGAAGAAGTCGTCCCAGTGCGTCAGGACGACCCGGCGCGCGCCGACGGCCTCGACCGTCTCGGCCCAGTAGGTGCGGATGTAGTCCTCGCTCTGGACGCCGAGCTGGCCGATGCCGAGGTAGGCGACGTCCGCCCGCCGTCCGTGGAGCGACCCGGCGACATAGCCGGCGCTGCCCTGGAGAAGGGCCGTGCGTCCGCTGGTGTGCGAGACCAGGATCGACCAGGCCTCACCGCACTTGTAGGCGCCGGCCTTCACCGGCGGAACCAGGGGCTCGACCACCACCCCCGGAAAGCGGTCCGGCGGGCAGTGGTGCGACTCGACCAGGGTGAGCGTGAAGGCGCCGTAGGTCATCGGCTCGCCGGGAGTCGCCACCCGGATCCGGTCCTCGGCCAGTCCGTGGCCGCGTCCGATGTTGGCCGTCGACTCGCCGCCGACCAGCACCGCGCCGGTCCGGTCGGCCACGACCGCGGAGTCCATGGCGTGGTCGAAGTGGGTGTGCACGGGCAGCACGGCATCGAGGCGATCGACAGCGGCCCGCGCCAGGCAGGCGCCGATCCTGGCCCCGTCGGGCGCGATCTTCCCGACGGCCGCCCGCAACAGCGGCGGACGCGAGAAGAATCCGTCGGTCATCACGGCCGACGTGCCGTCGTCGAGCAGAAGGCTGGCCACGCCGAGGAAGGTCACGCCGAACGGCCCCTCGGCCAGCGGTACGTCGAACCGGTCGGCGTAGGCGGCGAGGTCAGGCCGACCGAGTTTCAGGCGCATGCGCCCACGCTACTGTCGGCGGGTCAGCGCCGCAGCAGCGCGGCGGCAGGTCCCCGGAGGCCGACGGTGAAGAAGCCCTCGTCCATGTCGGTGTACCAGACCTGGCCGCGACGGACGTCCCAGGCCGGCTGCGACAACGCCGATGCGCCGTCCGGACCTGGCTGGTTGAAGTAGCCCACCTCGCGCGGACGCCTGACATCGGAGATGTCGAACAGACGCAACCCGGAGCCGATCATCGAGCACGCCGCGATCTTCGGGTTGTCCCGGGTCGGGAGTGAGCAGTAGTGCCCGGTGTAACTCCGGACGATCATCCGTGCCCCGCGATCGCCCATCACCTCGTCACGGATGAGCGGGTCGTGCACGTCCAGCCGGACGTTGGACACGACCACGGGTGCGCGCGGATCGGTGACGTCGATGATCCGGGCCGCACCGACCGGACTCCTCGGCGAGTTGATGCGGGTGATGTCCCCGAAGAGGTCGCTGAACTCGTCGACCTCGAAGACGTACTTCCGCGAGCCACGCGTGAACGGCTCGGCGACCTGCGGGATCGATGACTCGTCCCACGCCATCCTGGACAGGAGGCGAAGCCGCGGACTCGAGCGTCGATCCTGGATGTCGGAGACGTCGAGGATGTCGAGACCAGCCCCGTCGAGGACGGTCCCGTTGAGGATCCCCGGGGTGCCGATGTTCGCGGCGTACATCGTTCGTCCGTCGGGCGACAGCCGGACGCCGTGGTAGACGACCCCGGTCTTCGTGTGGAGCACCCGCGGGCGGCGCGGGTCCACCAGGTCGACCGCGGTGAGGGTGAAGCCCGCGGCGCCGGCTGTCCAGAACGTCTTCCCATCGGGTGCGAAGCCACTCTCGTGACCCATCACGCCCGACAGGGTCGTCGACATGAGCCGCGGCTTGCGACAGTCCTTGCTCACGTCGTAGACGTCCAGGACGCCCGGCGCCGTTCCGAGCGTGCCCAGCACGGCAGCCAGCAGCCCACGCTTCTCGTTGACCAGCAGCGACTCGTGGGGCTGGAGCATCGCGGGCGTGATGAGGTTGGCCGTCTTCACCGGCTTCGCCGGGTCCGTCATGTCGAGCACGACGACCCCGAGGCCGGCTCCGCCGGTGAGGAGGGTCTGGAGGTTGAGCCCGACCATGAGGGCGGAGTCGTAGTAGGCGCAGGTCCGGCCCGTCACGTCGGTGTAGCGCTGGACCTTGTAGCCGCCCGAGCCGAGCGCCGAGCGCTTGCCGTGGTGGCCGACCTGCACGGTGTTGCAGCGGTATCCGCGAGCTGCCCGGCCGGAGGTGTAGTCGGCGGTGGGCACCCGACCCTGTGTCGACGTCTCGGGCAGGTCACCGGCCCCACAGGACGCCTCGGGCACGCCACCCAGGGAGAGGTCCGCCTGCGACGATCCAGCGGTCGCGACGGCTCCGGTCACCACCAGCGCAGCAGCGAGCAGGGCCAACAAGACCCTCGTGAACCCTGGTGAAAGTCGTCGCATCCGCACACCCTCGCACGGTCCCGCAGACGTGTCGACAGCCTCGGGCCGCGGGATCAGCCCTCGTACGGGATCTCGACCTGCCAGGCGGACTCGTCCTGGTCGATGGCGGCCCGGAGCGCCTTCGCCACGTTGTCGGGGGCGAAGGCTCCCTCCTTCGCCAGGAGGCCGCGGACGGTCACGGACACTGCCCGGATCCCGTCCTCCTTGACCGTCGCGTCGATGCTGCGCACGAGGTTCTGCACACCGGCCTTCTGGACGCCGAGCGAGGCGGCGCCGAACCACGGCGTGTCGGCGGCCATGCTTCCGGTGACAGAGATTCGGCCGCCCGGGCCCATGAACGGCCTTGCGGCCTGCACGACCGTCAGCAGGGCGCCGACACCGAGCCGGACGTCAGCCAACAGCTCGTCGACGGTGAGGGCCAGCGGATCCTTCTCGCGGTAGGCGCTCGGGTTGAAGTGCACGACGTCGAAGTGGCCCACCTGGCCACCGATCTGGGTGACCGCGGCGCGGGTCGCGACGTCATCGGTGAGGTCGACGACTGTGGTCCGGGCCGTGCCGCCGGCCGCATCCACGTCATCAGCGAGGGACGTCAGGATCCCCTGCTCGGCGCCGAGCAGACTGACGCCGTAGCCCTCGGACGCGTAGAGGCGGGCGAGTGACCCGCTGACTCCTGGGCCTGCTCCTGCAATGAGTACGTTGCGCGTCATGCAGCCCAGACTAGGCGGCCGCCCGCTCAGTCGAGCAGGGCCTCGACGCCGTTGGTCACCCTCACGACGTGGAAGCCGCTGGTGCCGTCGGTGTACCAGACGCTGTCTCCGGACGGGTCCCACGCCGGTTGCGACAGGGCGCTGGCCCCGCCCGACGACGGCTTGTTGAAGTAGGCGACCTCGCGCGGGTTCTCCACGTCGCTGATGTCGAAGATCCGCAACCCGGAACCGATCATCGAACAGGCCGCCAGGTTCGGGGCGTCGCGGGTCGGGACCGAGCAGTAGTGGGCGGAGTAGCCACCGATCGGGAGCGAGCTCCCCGGATCCTTCATGACCTCCGGGGTCCGGTTCACGGCCTGGTGGACCTCGAGCCGGATGTCGGACACGAGCGCGGGGGCGCCCGGGTCCGTGACGTCGATGATGCGGGCGCCGCCGACGGCGCTGTTCTTGAAGTCGACCGTCCAGCCGTCGCCGAACCAGTCGGTGAACTCGTCGACCTCGAGGACGTACGAGCGCCCGTCGCGATGGAACGGCTCGGCGACCTGCGGGATGGAGATGCCGGGCCAGTCGATCTCCGACAGGAGGCTGATCCGGGGCTTGGCGACCCGTCCCTGGACCTGGGACACGTCGTAGATCTGCAGACTCGGCTTGTCGAGGATGGAGTTGCCCGACGGGGTGCCCATGTTCGCGACATACATGAGGTTGCCGTCATCGGAGAACCGGAGGCCGTGAGCGACGACGCCCGGCTTCGTGTGCAGCACGCGGGGGCGGCGCGGGTCAGCGAGGTCGACCGCGGTCATCGTGAACCCGGCCGCGCCCGCGGTCCAGAACGTCTGTCCGTCGGGTGCGAACCCGCTCTCGTGCCCGAGCACGCCGGAGAGCGTGGTCGAGAGGAGCTTCGGCTTGCGGCAGTCCGTGCGCACGTCGTACACGTCGAGGATGCCGGGTGCGGTCGTCAGGGTGCCCATCACGCCGACCAGCAGCCCGCGCTCGGCGTTGACGAGCAACGACTCGTGCGGGCTCAGCATGGCCGGGGTGATCAGGTTGGCGGTCTTGCGCGGCACCGCCGGATTCGTCATGTCCAGGACGACGACGCCGAGTCCGGTTCCGTTCAGCAGGTTGCCGACGACGTCGGCGCCGAGGATCCGGGTGGAGTCGTAGAACGCACAGGTGTGACCCTGCGCGTCGGTGTAACGAAGGGTCTTGAACCCACCGGTCGTGCCGTGGCGCCCGACCGGCTCGGTGTTGCAGGTGTAGCCGGCCAGCACCCGACCGGAGTCGAAGTCCGCCTTGGGCACACGGCCCTGGAGGTCCGTGGTCTCCGGGCGCGAACCCGGGCCACAGTCAGCCTCAGGCACCGCCATCGGGGGCACCTGGTCCTCGGCAGCGGCGAGAGTCCCACCCACCACGACTCCGGCCACCGCGACAGCGACGGCGACCCGTCGTCGTACCGGGTCAGCGCCGACCTTCAGCACACTTCGAAGAGCCCCCATGCCCGCTGCCTTCTCTCAGATCCCGGCGATGCCGTCCAGCTTCTTGACGGTCGATTCGAACTCTGCGACCAGGTCGGCGACGACCTCGGCCACCGGACGGACTTCGTTCATCCTGCCGACGATCTGGCCGATCGGCATCGAGATGACGTCCGGGTCGCCGGAGGCGTTGATCCGGTTGTGCGCGTCCGCGACCAACAGGTTCTGGAGCGGCATCGGGAGCGGCGCCGGGGCACCCTCCTCGTTCCACGCCTCGGTCCACTTGGTCTTGAGCAGACGTGCCGGCTTGCCGGTGTAGACGCGGGTCCGCACCGTGTCGGCGGAGGTGGCGCGCAGGAATGCCGTCTCCCAACCCGTGTTGCTGGAGAGCTCGCGATACTCCTCGGTGCCGAGCCAGATGGAACCCGTCCACACACCCTGGGCGCCCAGGGCGATCGACGCGGCGATCTGGCGGCCCGAGCCGATGCCACCGGCGCCGAGCACGGGCACGTCGGGACCGACGGCGTCGACGATGTCGGGCGTCAGCACCATGCTGGCGATCTCGCCGGTGTGCCCGCCGGCCTCGTAGCCCTGGGCGATGATGATGTCGACGCCGTTCGTGACGTGGCTCAGCGCGTGCTTCGGCGCGCCGGCCAGGGCGGCAACCTTCAGGCCGGCCGCGTGGCACTGCTCGATGACATCCACCGGCGGCGAGCCGAGCGCGTTGGCGATCAGCACCGGGCGGTGCTGGAGCGCGACGTCGACGTGCGAGCGCGCCATCGAGTGCAGCCAGCCGAGGACGCCTTCGCGGCCCTCGCCCTCCTGCAGCGGCGGTACGCCGAGCTTGAGCAGCGTCTCGTCGACGAACTTCTTGTGCTCCTCGGGGATGTACGACGACAGGTCGGTCGAGGTGCCCTCGGTGGGGATCTTCATCGGCATCACGATGTCGACGCCGTACGGCTTGCCGTCGGTGTTCTCGTCCATCCACGTCAGGACCCGGTCGAGCTCCTCGGTGTCGTTGAAACGCACACAGCCCAAGACACCCAAACCACCGGCCCTGGAGACCGCCGCGGCGACGTGCTCGGACGGGGTGAAGGCAAAGATCGGGTATTCGATGCCGAAGGCATCGCAGAGTGCGGTCTTCATCAGGCGTTCGCTCCTGCGCTCGTGCGGTTCTCGAGTGCCAGTTCCTTGGCACGGGGGTACTGGGCCTTGCCCGTGGCGTTGCGCGGGACCTCGGGGACGAGGGTCAGCGCGCGGGGCAGCTTGTAGCCGGACAGGTGCGTGCGGAGGAAGGTCCGCAGCTCCTCCAGCTCGATCGTGGCACCGGGGCGCGGCTCGATGACGGCGGCCACGGTCTGGCCGTACTTCTCGTCAGGGAGCCCGACCACCAGGACGTCGTACACGCCGGGGTGTGCCTTGATCGCCTGCTCGACCTCCTCGGGGTAGACCTTCTCGCCGCCCGTGTTGATGCAGTTCGAACCGCGACCGAGCAGGGTGATCCGGTTGCCCTCCTCGATCCGGGCGTTGTCCCCGGGGATGGAGTAGCGGAGGCCGTCGATCTCGATGAAGGTCTTGGCGGACTTCTCCGGGTCCTTGTAGTAACCGACCGGCACGTTGCCCGAGCGCGCAGTGCGACCGACCTTGCCGACGTCCTTGACCGGGTCGAGGATCTCGTTGTCGTCACCGAGGATCACCGTGGTCGGCGGGATCGAGACGACCGGGCCATCGGTCGACAGGGCGCTGGCGTCCTGGAGGCCGGTGCCCTGGAACCCGGTCTCCGAGGAGCCGACCGAGTCGGTGAAGACGGCGTTGGGGAAGTGCTTCATCCAGCGCTCCTTCACCGACTTCGAGAAGATCGCTGCGCTGGACGCGATCGCGAACAGGGTCTGGCCGTCGTATCCGCCGGCCTCGTAGGCGTCGATGAGCGGCACCGCCATGGCGTCACCGGTCATGAACATCATCTGGACTCCGTGCTTGTCGACCAGCTCCCAGGTGCGGACGGGGTCGAACTTCGGCTCGAGGATGGTGAGCTGACCGGCGAACAGGTGCATGAGGAGCGAGGCCTGCGCGCCGCCGTGCATCAGGGGGCTCAGCGGCAGGGTGACGAGACCCTCCTGGAGCGCCTTCTTCGACTGGTCGTACTCCTCCAGCGGTTCGGCCGTCATGAAGTCGATGCCGCCGCCGAGCACCCGCCAGAAGTCCTCGTGGCGCCACATGACGCCCTTCGGGAAACCGGTGGTGCCGCCGGTGTAGATGATGTGGATGTCGTCGGGGCTGCGCTCACCGAAGTCGCGGGCGTCGGACTGGCCGGCAACGGCGTCCTCGAGCGTGACACCGCCGAAGGTGGACAGGTCGCTGGCGTCGCTGGGCTCGAGCGGGTTCGGCACAGCAATGATCGTCTGGAGCTTGTCGAACTTCGGGGCCACCTCGGCCACCAGCGGTGCGTAGACCCGGTCGTGGACGAGCCCGACGAGGTCGGCGTTGTCGAAGAGGTATTCCAGCTCGCCGGCGACGTACCGGAAGTTCACGTTGATCGCCACGGCACGGACCTTCAGGACCGCGATGAGCGCGATCACGTGCTCGATGCTGTTCTTGGCGTAGAGGCCGACGTGGTCGCCCGGGCCGATGCCCTGCGACTGCAGGTAGTGCCCGAGCTTGTTGGACTCAGCCTCCAGTTCGGCAAAGGTGATGACCCGATCGCCGACCTGTACGGCGGGCTTCTCGGGCGCTACGTCGACGGCATGTTCGAAGAGATCGGCAATGTTCAAGGCCACACGCCAAGACTAGAACACGTTCCAGTTTTTCGCTAGCGTGGTCCACATGACCGATTGCCTCGTTGAGCAGGACGGCCACAAGCTGGTCGTGACCATGAACCGCCCGGAGCGGCGCAACGCCCTGTCCAGCGAGATGCTGCGCATCATGGAGAGCGCCTGGGACCGGGTGAACTCCGACCCGGAGATCCGGGTCTGCATCCTCACCGGTGCGGGCGGCTACTTCTGTGCGGGCATGGACCTCAAGGCGGCGGACGAGAAGCCCCCGTCGGAGAGCTTCGAGTCCGGCGAGTACGACCCGACCACGATCAAGGGCCTGCTCAAGGGCTTCCGGCTGACCAAGCCCCTGATCGCAGCTGTCGAGGGGCCGGCCATCGCCGGTGGCACCGAGATCCTGCAGGGCACCGACATCCGGGTCGCGGGTGAATCCGCGAAGTTCGGCGTCGCCGAGGCACGGTGGAGCCTCTACCCCATGGGCGGCTCCGCGGTCCGACTCCCCCGCCAGATCCCCTACACGGTTGCCGCCGAACTGTTGCTCACCGGCCGCACCCTGCTCGCCCCCGAGGCCAAGGAACTCGGCCTGATCGGCCACGTGGTTCCGGACGGCGAGGCGCTCGCCAAGGCCCACGAGATCGCCGACCTGATCGCAGCCAACGGCCCACTGGCCGTCCAGGCGATCCTCAAGACGATGCGGGACTCCGAGGGCAAGCACGAGGAGGACTGCTGGGCTGACGACGCGAAGGTGGGTGCCGCCGTGTTCTCCTCCGACGACGCCAAGGAAGGTCCGCGGGCATTCCTCGAGAAGAGGCCGGCCGTTTTCAAGGGGCAGTAGCCCCGCCTGAGGAGAGGTGCCCGTCGAGCCAGGCGGGAAAGGCTTCCAGCCCGTCGAGGACGACATGCGTGCCGGCGGCGCGCAGTTCGTCTGCCGTGCACCCGCCGGTGAGCACGGAGACGCTGGTGACGCCCGCCGCCAGTGCTCCCTCCACGTCGTGGACGTGGTCGCCGACGTAGACCGACGCGCCCTCACGGCGCAGCACGTCGGCCTTGCCGACACCCCACACCCAGCCCTCCAGCACGTCCACGTCGAGACCCGTGTGGTCGAGATGCAACCGGGCGTTGTCGGGGAACTTCCCGGTGACGACGAGCACCCGGCCACCGTGGCGACGGACCGCGGCGATCGCCTCGTGGGCGCCCGGCAGCACCGGCACGCTCGTGATCGCGTAGTCGGGATACAGGGCACGGAACCGGTCGCCCGCCGCCGGGATCTGCTCGGCTGACAGGTACGGCGCGAGGAGCACGTCGAGCGGGGGCCCGAGCCGCGACGTCATCTCCTCCAGCGGGAACTCCACACCCAGCTCGGCACCGAGAGCGCGCAGCACATCCTGGAAGCCGACAGCGGTGTCGATGAGGGTCAGGTCGAGATCGAACCCGACGACAAGATCCGCCACGGCGCCACCCTAGGCCCCCGGGCGGATCAGCCGACCGAGCGGTCGCCCGTCCAGAACTTCGCCCGCAACGCCTTCTTGTCCGGCTTTCCGAGAGCGGTGAGCGGCAAGGCGTCGACGGCGATGACGTCCTTGGGCGCCTGGACCGAACCCTTGCGCTCCTTGACCGCTTCCTTGATCTCGGCGACCACGTCGTCGGTGAGCTCGAACCCGTCCCGCAGGACAACGACGGCCGTCACGGCCTCGCCGAACTTCTCGTGCGGAGTACCGATCACGCCCACCTGGGCGATCGCGGGGTGCTCGGCGATGACGTCCTCGACCTCGCGCGGGAAGACGTTGAAGCCACCCGTCACGATCATGTCCTTGGTGCGGTCGACGATGTACCAGAGGCCGTTCTCGTCCTCGCGTGCCACGTCGCCCGTGTGCATCCAGCCGTCGCGGAAGGTGGAGGCGGTCTCGTCGGGCAACTGCCAGTAGCCCGCCGACAGCAACGGCCCGGCCACGCAGATCTCTCCCGGCTCGCCCTGGGGAACGGGGTTGCCGTCCTCCCCGAGCAGCGCCGTCCGGAGGTACGCCGACGGGCGGCCACACGACGTCAGGCGCTCCTCGACCGGCTTGCCGTCGGCATCGACGTGGTCGCCCTTGGGGAAGTAGGTGATCACCATCGGCGCCTCCGACTGTCCGTAGTACTGGGCGAAGATCGGACCGAAGCGCTCGATGGCCTCCTTCAGGCGGACCGGATTGATCGCCGAAGCGCCGTAGTAGACGGTCTCGAGCGAGGACAGGTCGCGGGTGCGGGAGTCCGGGTGGTCCATCAGTGCGTAGAGCATGGTCGGGACCAGCATCAGGGAGTTGATCTTCTCCAGCACCTCCGCCGGATCGAACCGTGACGAGACGAAGAGGGTGCCGCCCTGGAGGACCACGGGCACGAAGAAGGCCGCGCCGGCATGCGACAACGGCGTGCACATCAAGAAGCGCGGCTCGGCCGGCCACTCCCATTCGGCCATCTGGATCTGGGCCATGGTCGAGAACGCGCGCACGGTGCCGATGACGCCCTTGGGCTTGCCGGTCGTGCCCCCGGTGTAGGTGATCGAGGTGATGTGATCGGGCTCGAGGACTGCGGCCTGGACCGGCTGCGGCGTGAACGATGCGGCGACCTCGTTGAGGTCGGTGCCGACCTCGGCGAGCTCGGGCGGCACGGGGCCGATGGTGAGGACCTGCTTGAGACCGGGGCATTTGCCCAGCAGCTCCACGGCACGACCGGCGAAGTAGGGGTCGATGACCAGGGTCGTGATCCCGGCGTCGTTGATGACGTACGCGTGGTCGTCGGCCGAGCCGAGCGGGTGCAGCGACGTGCGCTGGAAGCCCTGGGTCTGGCCGGCGCCGAGGATGAAGAGCACCTCGGGTCGGTTGAGCGCGAGCAGCGCGCCCGGCGTACCGCGGCCGGCGCCGAGGGCCTCGAAGGCCTGGATGTACTGCGAGATCCGGTCAGCTGTCTGAGCACCGGTGAGCGTCACGTCACCGAGATGCACGATCGGGCGGTGCGCGTGTCGCTTGAGGGCAGCGACCATCAGGTGGCCGTTGTGGGCAGGGGTCCGGAGCGTGTCGGTCACACGACCAACAGTAGAACCTGTTCTAGTTACGAGCAAGGATCGTCACCCGGCGCGGCGCTCGATCGGCGCTATCAGCGGTCGTACGCCGCCGAGACGGCGCTGGAATCGCACCTGGTCGCCATGGGCGTCGAGGGCGTCCCAGAGCGCCCGGTGCGCCGACCAGGGCAAGGGATCCTCACCCGTCGACCAGCGCTCGCCGAAGCTGATCCAGACCGGGATCCACGCCGCAGCGCAGTCCCACGCACCCTGCTTCGCCTCGATCAGGCGCCGCCGGACCTGGAAGGCCGTCCGCGGGCCGTCAGCACAGATCGGTGCGGTCCGCACCGGCCACACCCACAGGTCGAGCTCCATCAGCTCGAGCTCGAGGTCACGCAGCAGGGCAGGATCCACCAGCACCGTGGCGACGTTCTCGTGCGGCTCCCGCCTCATGCACAGGACGCTAGCCGTCGTCACCGACAACCGGGAGTGTTCCGGGCGAAGTCAGGCCAACAGCTCGGCGACCTGGCGGATCTCCGCGGCGCTTCGTGACGAGAGCAGCAACGTCGTCACGCCGGTCTCCTCCCACTGCGCCACGCGCTCCTTCACCTCGCCGGGCGTCCCGATGATGTGCATGTCGTCGACCAGCTCGTCGGGGATCAGCGCCGTCGCCTTGTCCTTCTCGCCGGAGAGGTAGAGCTCCTGCACCTGCGCGGCCAGGTCGCCGTACCCCATCCGGGTGAAGACCTGGGCGTGGAAGTTCTGCTCCTTGGCGCCCATCCCGCCCATGTAGAGCGAGACGAAGGGCTTCATCGCCTCGATGACTGCCTGCTTCTCCTCCGCATTGCCGACGATCTGGAGGTGGCAGGTCGCGGAGATCTCGAAGTCGTCACGCGTACGCCGGGCGCCCGGCCGCGCGAAGCCCTCGTCCAGCCAGGGCTGGTACATGCCGGCACTCTTCGGCGTGTAGAAGATGGGGATCCAGCCATCGGCGATCTCGGCCGTTTGCGCGACGTTCTTCGGACCTTCGGCGCCGAGCCAGATCGGCAGGTCCGCGCGCAGCGGGTGCACGATCGACTTGAGCGGCTTGCCGAGGTGGACGGCGCCGGGCCCGTTGTAGGGCAGCGGGTGGTGCGGTCCGGCGTTGATGACCGGTTCCTCGCGGGCCAGCACCTTGCGGATGATGTCGACGACCTCGCGGGTACGGGCCAGCGGCTTCGAGAACGGCTGGCCGTACCAGCCCTCGACGACCTGCGGACCACTCACGCCCATGCCGAGGATGACCCGCCCGTTCGTCAGGTGATCGAGCGTCAGGGCGTGCATGGCGATCGACGTCGGGGTGCGACCCGACATCTGCACGATCGACGTCCCGAGGCGGACCCGGGTGGTCTCGCGACCCCACCAGGCCAGCGGCGTGAAGGCATCGCTCCCCCAGGCCTCGGCAGCGAAGATCGCGTCGAATCCGGCGTCTTCGGCCGCGGCGACGAGCTCGCCCACTCCTTGCGGGGGCTGCGCGCCCCAGTAGCCCAACTGCAGTCCCAGCTTCATGGCCGTCCTCACTCCCGCTCTTCCTGCGACGCCAACCAACAACCCCGACCCTAAACGGTCTGTGCCCAAAATCTAGAACGTGTTTCACTTTTGGGCAGAACATGTTTCACTTTGCGCCATGAGCCGCACCTTGCAGGCGCCCGTGACGGTCGCCTTCGACTACACGCGATCGACCGGCCCCGTCGTCGGTCGCTTCCTCTCCGGACTCCGCGACGGCGTGGTCGTGGGCGGACGGACCTCGGCCGGCCAGGTCGTCGTACCGCCGCTCGAGTTCGACCCCGTCACCCACGAGGCGACGACCGAGTTCGTGGAGGTCTCCTCCGTCGGCACGGTCACGTCGTGGACCTGGGTCCCCGAGCCGGTGAAGGACCAGCCGTTCGACCGGCCGTTCGCCTTCGCCCTGGTCACCCTCGACGGCGCCGACGTGCCATTCCTCCATGCGCTGGACGTCGCGTCGCCTGCCGACGTCACGACCGGCATGCGGGTGCGTGTGCGCTGGGCCGCGGAGCGGGTCGGCCACATCAACGACATCGCGGGCTTCGAGCCTCTGGCCCCCGGCGAGGCCGAGGTCGCCGCCCCGGCTGCGGCGTCGGACGAGCCGGTCACCGGCGTCGTCACGAAGGTCTCGCTCGACTACAACTACGCGGCCTCGCCCGAGGAGTCGCTGTTCTACCGCGGCCTCAACGAGGGCCGGATCATGGGCCAGCGCTGCCCCACCTGTCAGAAGGTCTATGTCCCGCCGCGCAGCGCCTGCCCCGCCGACGGAACGCCGACCGAGGAGGAGGTCGAGCTCTCGCAGACGGGCACCATCACGACGTTCTGCATCGTCAACGTGCCCTTCCTCGGCCAGAAGATCACCCCGCCGTACGTCTCGGCGTACGTCCTGCTCGACGGCGCCGACATCGCCGTGCTGCACCTCATCCTCGGCGTCCCTGCCGACGAGGTGCGGATGGGCATGCGCGTCAAGGCGGTCTGGAAGCCGAAGGACGAGTGGGCGTACTCCCTGGAGAACATCGACCACTTTGCACCGACCGGCGATCCGGACGCCGAATTCGACACCTACAAGCAGCACCTCTGAGACGGGATACAGGACAGATGCGTGACGTCGCCGTCGTCGGGTTCGCCCAGCGACAGATGCCTGAGTTCGACGGGTCCCCGACCTGTGTCGAGCTCCTCGTGCCGGTCTTCAAGGAGCTCTACGAGCAGACCGGCTGGACCCGCAGGGATGTCGGATTCTGGTGCTCCGGCTCCTCGGACTACCTGGCCGGCCGTTCGTTCTCGTTCGTCCAGGCGGTGGACGCCATCGGCGTCATCCCGCCGGTGAACGAGTCGCACGTGGAGATGGACCTCGCCTGGGCGATGTACGAGGCGTGGATCAAGATCCAGACCGGTGAGGTCGACACCGCCCTCGTCTACGCCTTCGGCAAGAGTTCGGCCGGCGTCCTGCGCCGTACGCTCGCGCTCCAGCTCGAGCCCTACACGATGACACCGCTCTGGCCTGACACGGTGTCCCTCGCCGGCCTCCAGGCCCGCGCGGGCCTCGACGCCGGCGTCTGGGACGAGCGCGCCATGGCCGAGGTCGCGAACCGCTCGCTCACCGACGCCGAGAAGAACGAGTACGCCATCCGCAAGGGCGGCTCGTCGGTCGACGAGCTGCTCGCGCGTCCGATGTACGCCGACCCGCTGCGCAAGCACGACTGCTCCCCCGTCACCGACGGGGTGGCGGCCCTGGTGCTGGCGGCCGGCGACAAGGCGCGCGAGGTCCGCGAACGGCCCGCCTGGCTCACCGGAATCTCCCACTACGTCGACCCGATGGGCATGGGCGTGCGCGACCTGACCCGGTCGCCGTCGGCCCAGCGGGCCGGTGCCGCGCTCGACCTCGGCGGCGTCGAGGTTGCCGAGCTGCACGCACCGTTCAGCCACCAGGAGCTCATCTTGCGCACGGAGCTCGGTCTCGGCGACGACGTCGCCATCAACCCGTCCGGCGGCGCGCTCGCGAGCAACCCGATGTTCTCCGCCGGTGGCATCCGCGTCGGCGAGGCCGCGAAGAAGATCTGGTCCGGCGAGGCCGACAAGACTCTCGCCCACGCCACCAGCGGCCCCGCTCTGCAGCAGAACCTCGTCTGCACCCTGTCCGGGTCGACCGAAGGGAAGAACAACTGATGGGCAAGCAGCCTGCCGCGATCATCGGCATCGGCCAGACGCATCACCGTGCGAAGCGCGAGGACGTCTCGATGGCCGGCCTGTGCCGCGAAGCCATCGACCGGGCGCTGCTGGACGCGAACCTGACGCTCGACGACATCGACGCGATCGTCGTCGGCAAGGCGCCGGACCTGTTCGAGGGCGTGATGATGCCCGAGCTGTTCCTCGCGGAGGCGCTCGGCGCCGCTGGCAAGCCGCTCCTGCGTGTCCACACGGCTGGCTCGGTCGGCGGGTCGACCGCCATCGTCGCGTCGTCGCTGGTCCAGGCCGGCGTCCACAAGCGCGTGCTGACGGTCGCTTACGAGAAGCAGTCGGAGTCCAACGCGATGTGGGCGTTGTCGGTGCCGCTGCCGTTCAACATGCCCGTGCACGCCGGTGCCGGCGGTTACTTCGCGCCGCACGTGCGGTCCTACATCCGTCGCTCGGGCGCGCCGAACCACATCGGCGCCATCGTGGCTGCGAAGGACCGCAACAACGCGCTCAAGAACCCGTATGCCCACCTCCACAACGAGGGCACGACCGTCGAGTCCGTGATGGCATCGCAGATGCTGTGGGACCCGATCCGGTACGACGAGACCTGCCCCTCGAGCGACGGTGCCTGCGCGCTGGTCATCGTCGACGAGGACACCGCGAAGATGTCGCCGAACCCGGCGTGGATCCACGGCACGGTGATGCGCTCGGAGGCCACCACGGCGGCCGAACGCGACCAGGTCAACCCGCAGGCCGGACGCGACGCCGCGGCCGCGCTGTGGAAGCAGGCCGGCATCACCAGCCCGATCGACGAGATCGACGCAGCCGAGATCTACGTGCCGTTCTCGTGGTTCGAGCCGATGTGGCTGGAGAACCTCGGCTTCGCCGCCGAGGGCGACGGCTGGAAGCTGACCGAGGCCGGCGAGACCGCGATGACCGGCAAGATCCCGGTCAACTGCTCCGGCGGCGTGCTCTCCTCCAACCCGATCGGTGCCTCGGGCATGCTCCGTTTCGGCGAGGCTGCCCTGCAGGTGCGGGGCGCAGCCGGCGAGCACCAGGTCGAGGGCGCACGCAAGGCGCTCGGGCACGCCTACGGCGGCGGCTCGCAGTTCTTCGCGATGTGGGTGGTCGGCTCGGAGAAGCCGACCAACTGACCCGGGTCAGGCGACCAGGTCGCCGGCAAGCCGGATGGTGATGGCTCGGAGCATGTCGAACTCGCGCGCCGTGATGGTTGTCGTCCCCTTGGTGGTGACTCTGCGGTGCAAGCCGTGGGGTGTGCGCCAGATCCATTGGTCGGGTCCGAGTTGGACGACGGTGTAGCCGGCGTGGGTCTTGGCGCGGTGGTGATGCCTGTGTAGTGGGGTGTCGTTGTGGTCGCCGGTCTGACCGGGTGGCCCGTGCTTGTCGTAGGGCACGGTGTGGTCGTGATCAGGAGGTCGACCCGACCGGGTGAAGGTGCTGGTGGCGTGAGGGAACATGTCGCCGATGGTGCGCAGCTCGGTGCGGGTCTTGACGTCGGTGGGGTGTTCGTAGCCGTTGACGGAGCGTCCGGTGTGGAGGTCGATCACCGGCTGCAGGTTGATGTTGGCGTGGCGGGTGAGCAGGTCGCGGACCTGGGACAGCAGCATCGGCCCGAGGCCTTCGACCCGGGCCACGGGTCCGAGGGCACTGGTGGCGGGGTCGGCGAGCATCGCGAACGCCTCGGCACGCCAGTGGTCCATCGACTTCGGTTCTTCACCCTCAGCCGGTGCCGGGGCATTCGCGGCGAGTGCGGCGGCGAGTTCTTCGATCATCTGCCGGTGGGCTTCGACATCGGCTTCATCGATGCGCGCGAACACACTGCCGACACCGGCGGTGTCGCCCTCGATGGCTTCGCCGGGCTTGGGGCTCGAGCACCACGCCCCCTTGTGGCGACGGTTCGCCTCAATCCGTGCCTGGTGGGCGATCGGGTCGGCCTCGATGACCTTCGCTTCAGCGATCTGCAGGATCCGCGCCGGCGCCTCATCCAACGCCTCCGACACCGCCACATCAACGACAGCGACCTGTTGCAGGGTGAGTTTGCGGGACATCGAGGCGACCTTGTTGCCCACCCACATGTCGCACCGCAGGTCCTGCAGCCCGGCCCACACCAAGGGAAGGCGGTGGCGCAGGTCGAACCCGTCGGCCAGACGCCGCCGGGTCGTGAACACCGATTCGCGGCGTGCGATCGCGATCTCGACCAGAGCGATGTCCGAGACCTGCGGGGTGCCTTCGCCGCCCAGGGTGATGAGGCGTGGTCCGCCGTACCGGATCGGGACCGCGTTGGGTTCGTCCTGCGGGTCGCCCGAGAACGCAGCAGCCCACGCCAACAACACCTTGAGCTTGTCGACCTCGACCCGCCGACCCTCGAGCAGCAGGTCGTCGGCCGCCTGGAGCAACTGCTCCGGCGACATCTCCACAAGACCCGAGTTCATACATAGATGATACCGAACAGATGTTCGAACGGCAACGCGCGTTTCCTCCACTGTGGACAACCGTCGCGCACTTTCGTCGTACGCCCTCGGATCCCGCCTTGAGCTCTGCGCTGGAGACCATCGCGTGAAGTCGAGGGTCTCCGCACTCCCCCGATAGGCTCCTGTCGTGATCGAGCTCCGCACCCCCGCCCAGATCGAGCAGATGCGTCCCGCCGGGCGGTTCGTCGCCTCGGTGATCACTGCACTCTCCGAGAAGGCAGCGGTCGGCGTGAACCTGCTCGAGCTCGATGCGCTGGCGCACAAGATGATCAAGGACGCCGGTGCGGAGTCCTGCTACATCGACTACCACCCGTCCTTCGGCGCCAGCCCGTTCGGCAAGGTGCTCTGCACGTCGGTCAACGACGCCGTGCTGCACGGGCTGCCGCACGACTACGTCCTCCAGGACGGCGACCTTCTCTCGGTCGACTTCGCTGCCTCCATCGACGGCTGGGTGGCCGACTCGGCACTGTCCGTCATCGTCGGTACGCCGAACGAGAAGGACCAGTGGCTGATCGACGTCACCCAGCGCGCCCTCGACGCCGGCATCGCCGCCGCACGCGGCGGCAACAAGCTCGGCGACATCTCCGCCGCGATCGGCAACGTCGCCCAGGAAGAGGGTCTGAGCGTGAACCTGCAGTTCGGCGGCCACGGTGTCGGCCGGACCATGCACGGCGAGCCGCACGTCCCCAACGACGGCCGTGCCGGTCGCGGCCTCAAGCTGCGCCCCGGCCTGGTGATCGCCATCGAGCCGTGGTTCCTGCACACCACCGACGAGATCACCTTTGACCCCGACGGCTGGACCATCCGCTCCGCCGACGGCTCGCGCGGCGCGCACGTCGAGCACACGATCGCCATCACCGACGGCGACCCGATCGTTCTCACCGCCCGCGGCTGACGCCTGCAGATCGGCGTCCGCCGAGAGCCCGACAGGCCCCGTGCCTAGGCTTGCGCCTGTGTCCGAGCCTCGACCAACGTCCGTGCCGCCAGTCGCCGTCATAGGCGCCGGCATCGCCGGAGTCGCCTGCGCCCGCGCCTTGATGGATGCCGGGCACCCGGTCGTGGTCCTGGACCGGGGTCGCCGGATCGGCGGTCGCATGGCGAGCCGACGCCTGGACGGGCGTCCCGCGGATCTCGGGGCAGCCTTCTTCACCGTCTCGGACGAGCGCTTCACCGCTGTCGTTGAAACCTGGCACAGAGCCGGGTTGGCACACCCATGGACGGACACCTTCACCGTGCTCGACCACGGTGCGGACCCGCGGGCGAGCAGCGGTCCTCTGCGCTGGGGCACAGCCGGCGGGATCCGGACCCTCGTGGAGGACCTCGCCGTCGACCTCGACGTCCGGTCCGCCGTCCAGGTCACCTCGGTCCGGCGGCGCGACGACGGAGTACTGCTGGTCAACGAACGGCCGGCGCCCGCGGTGGTCCTCGCGATGCCCGACCCGCAGGCCCGCGTACTGCTGGCGCCGGGTCTCGAGACGGTGGCGGCGCAGCTCGCGCGGCAGTGGGACCCGGTCATCGCACTCGGGGCCTGGTGGCCCGATCGGACCTGGGACCGGGCCGGGCAGCCGGCTGGTACGCGTTTCCACGGCGCGTTCGTCAACGGCGACCTGGACCTGGCCTGGATTGCAGACGACGGACGTCGCCGAGGGGACGATGCCCCGGTGCTCGTGGCGCACTCCACCCCGGAGCTTGCTCGAAGACACCTCGCGGAGCCCGAGAGCGCCGCTCCGGTCATGCTCGCGGCGCTCGAGAGGATCCTCGGCACCGCCATGGCACCGACTGGTCACTACGTCCAGCGCTGGTCGGTCGCCCGGCCAACGGGCGTGCGACCTGAGCAGTTCTGGCTCGACGACCAACTGGTCGGGCTGTGCGGCGACGGCTGGGGGGAGGTCTCGCGCGTCGAAGGCGCCTACCTCTCCGGCCGCACACTCGGCGAAGCAATCGCCGTCCGCCTCGGCTGCTCGTGAGCGGTCCAGGGACAACGAGACCGGAATCACGTTGATCGCGGCGTTCCGCTCGTCAGACTGGAACAAGTTCCAGTCAGCGTGGAAGGGGCCGCATGATCCCCGAGATCGACCCGATCACCCAGCACGCCCCTGCGTTGCGCGGACCGGTTCTCATGAACCAGGACTGGCGTGACCTGACCTACGTCCACTGGGCGGTCGCCCCCGAACGAATCGCTCCGCTCATGCCGCCCGGAGTGGTGCCCGACGTGCACGACGGTGCGACCTACGTCGGACTGGTGCCGTTCCGGATGGCCAACGCCGGACCAGGACGCCGCCTGCGGGAGCCGTATCTCGGCGACTTCCTGGAGACCAATCTCCGGCTCTACTCGGTCGACCAGCAGGGTCGCCGCGGGGTCGTCTTCCTCACCCTTGACTGCGAGCGACTCGTCGTGACCGTTGCCGCACGGGTCGCCTTCGGGGTTCGTTACCGGTGGGCCCGAATGACGCACGACGTGGGGGTAGGAGCGTCCGGCCCGGTGCACCGATACCGCAGTCGCGTGCGCGGCTCGAGCGCCTCGGCGACGCTGGATCTCGCGATCGAGGTCGGCCCGCCCATCGAGCCCTCCGCCCTTGACCACTTCCTGTCAGCCCGCTGGGGCCTCCACACCTCGCTGGCCGGGAGCACCCGCTACATCCCCAACGAGCACGAACCTTGGCCGCTGCACGCTGCGCGGCTGCGGCACCTGGACGGCACCCTTCTCGAGGATTCAGGCTTCGGGGACCTGCGGGCGAGGGACCCCGACCACGTGGCCTTCTCGCCCGGCGTGCACACCCGGTTCGGATTGCCGACGCCCGCTCCCCGCACCCAGGGAATGCACTGACGGCCGGGGTCCAGCTCGTCGTGACCACCGTCGTCCACAGATCAGGGTTCCAGTACGACCTTGCCGGTGCTGCGGCGAGCCTCGATGTGCTAGTGGGCCCCGCTGGCGTCGGCCAGGGGGAACGAAGAGTCGACGTGGGGACGCACCCAACCGGACCCGACGCCCTCGAGCACCTGCTCCATCCATCGACGCAGCCGGTCGACCTCGTCCCACATGTGCCCGAGGTTGACCCCGAAGGCACCCTGATTGGCGTTCATGAGCGGCACGGGGTGGAACAGCGGCATCAGCGCCGCGGTCTTGGCCAGCTGCAGCTTGCCGCGCAGACCTTGGTTGCTGGAGGCGGCGGACACGCCGTACATCCCGAGCCGGCCGGTCGGGCGCAGGACGCTGCGGGACCGACGGAAGCTCTCCCCGCCGAGCGGGTCGATCACCAGCTCCACGCCCCGGTCGTCGGTGAGGGCGCGGACCTCGCGGGTCCAGTCGCCGGTGCGGTAGTCGATGGCGTGGTCCAGGCCCCGAGCCGTGAGGAAGGCGTGCTTGCCCGCGCTGGCGGTACCGATGGTGCGCGCCCCCACGTGGCGGGCGATGTCGAGAGCAGCGAGGCCGACCCCCGACCCAGCGTTCTGGATGAGCACGGTGTCCCCTTCGCGGAGACCGCCCTGCACCACGAGGAGCTGCCAGGCGGTGAGGTAGGCAACCGGGATCGACGCGGCCTCCGCGTGGCTCAGCGACCCCGGCTTGGCGAAGACCTGCTTCGCTGGGACGTTCAGAGCGCTGCTGTAGCCGCCGAAACGGGTCAGTGCGAGCACGTCCTGCCCCACCAGGGACTCCTCGACCCCCGTTCCCACGGCACGCACCGTGCCCGAGACCTCGTAACCGACCACCAGCGGCAGCGGCGGCGCGTCGGGGTAGAGGCCTTGACGGGCGAGGATGTCGGCGAAGTTGATCCCGGCGGCGACCACCTCCACCTGCACCTCACCAGGGGCCGGCGGGTTGAGTCGCGACGTCTGAAGGCTCAACTGCTCCGGGCCGCCTGCGCGGGTGATGACGACCTGTCGGATGTCCATTCGTCCATTGTCGCCCCGACCTCAGTCCCGCGCGCGGCGCGTACCTGATCAAGCCCGTCCCCGGTCACCGTGGACCAGGAGCAGGCGACACTCACTTGCGACGGAGGTATCCGACGAAGCCGGGGTTGGTGAGGGCCCAGGGGCCGCGGGCAGCACGGACCTCGGCGAGGGCTTCGTCCGGCGTCCGGCCGAGGCGGATCAGGGCGGAGGCGACGACGACGCCGGAACGATTGAGGCCGCCGGAGCAGCGCACCAACACCGTTCTGCCCGAGCGCACGGCGTCCGCAACAGTGTCGGCCAAGCCAGCCAGCACCAACGACGCACCGGCGTCCGGTACGGCATCGGCCATCCGCGCGACGATGTGCTCGACGCCTTCGGCCGGCCCGTAGCCCTGCCGCGAGACCAGGCTGACGACGAGGTCGAACTGATCCGCGACCACACACGCACCGCGCGATTGCGACAGCACATCGTGACCGCCCTGCCAGAGACCAGGGGTCACCTCGTTCCACGGATCGCGGCACAGCGGCATCCGGGTCGAGCGGCCGGTGCCGCGGCAGACGGCGCAGTCCACCACCGCGTCGGGCTCGGCGTAACAGGCGTGGCACAACATGGCACTCATCCTCCCGGACCTCCGACGAGAACCCGAGAATGCCCGCAAGGGAATCAGTCTCGATCGTCACCGCCGAGAGCGAAGACCCCCGCCCCCAGGGCAAGCAGGAGGGCATTCCAGGTGCCGATTCCGACGAAGAAGAGCCGACCGTCCGCGAGGATCAGTGGAGTCATGCCCACGAAGACCCACGCGCCGACCAGCAACGGCAAGTAGCGGGCCGGGGCCAACCAGATCTTCGCGCGGAGAACGGCGAGGCCGACGACCACGAAGCCAGCCCCGGCGACCATGGACGCGATCCCGATGGCCGTACTCGCCACCATCGGGCCGGTGTCGGAGTCGGTGGAGGAGGCGAAGAAGGCGAAGGCAAGCTCACACGGGATGAGCAGCGCCATGCCCGCGACTGCCAGCCGAGTTCCGACACGGGCGGCGCGCGTTGTTCCAGCGACGCCGGACCGGGCCAGGCCAACCGCCCCGAGCAGCGTGAGGACATGGGTCAGTGTCCAGACCACCTCCAACGTCCGGAACGTTCGCAGCGAGTGCGGGGCACTGATCAACGCGCCATCGGCCGGCACCACCCGGGTGAACTCCCAGGCCGTGCCGAGGACGGCGATCAGGGCACCGACCATGCACAGCGCCCCGTAGAGCCTGAGCTGTGTGCTGACCGCCGGGCTCGTGCGGCGGTCTCTCGTGTCGCTGCCGCTGCCGCTGCGAATGTCGTACTCACTGGTCATGGTCTGCCTCCGGCTGTGGGATGGGAACGCTTCGACCCTCGTCGTTGAACGAGGTCCCCGACAGCCGGGCAGCCACCTGTTGCGATCCAGGTGCTACCACTCTTGTCCGGAGGCCGACGATGGCGAGACGATCAGTCATGCCCCGTCGCGCGATCGTCGCCCGGTCGATGCTGTTCGGGCTCACCTGCACCGTGGCGGCCGTGTCCGTCCCACTCTCGGCCGGTCGGGAACCAGCAGTCGACACCGTCTTCTACCCGGTCAACGCCGTGATGCTGGGGCTGGCCGGCTTGCTCATCGGACTTCGCCTTCCGCATCACCGGATCGGCACTCTCCTGGTCGGCCTGGGCCTGGCGGCGGGCATCGTCGAGCTGCTGGAAGGGTTCGGGAGCCACGACACCTGGGTGGGAGCGTTGACCGCTCAGTGGGTGGCGTCCTGGGCGTCCCTGGTCGGGGCCGGAAGCACGGCCACGTTGCTGGCCTGTTTCCCCGACGGGCATGCCGCCGGCCCGCGTTGGCGGTGGTTGCCAGCGTTCACCGTGCTCGCCACCGCTGCCATGGTCTTCAGCGCAGCGTTCGGGCACATGAACGACGACTCCTACACGTTCACCCGTGGAGGCAACCCGTACGCCATCGATGGCCTTGAAGCGTTCACTGTCGTGGCTGAGTGTGGGTTCGCCCTGTCGCTGCTCCTGTCAATCGCGTCGTTGGCCGCCCGTTTCCGTCGCTCAGCTGGAGTCGAACGCCAACAGCTCAAGCTGATCTTCTGGTTCGGGTGCCTGCTCGCAGTCGTCGGCCCGGCTGCCGGCTTCGCCTATCACTCCAGCGTCCTCGTCCAGGTCGCCATCGCCCTGCTGATCCCGCTCCTGCCGGTCACGATCTGCGTGGCGATCCTGCGCTACCGCCTCTACGACGTCGACCTCCTGATCTCACGGACCCTGGCGTGGACGACGACAACCGTGCTCCTCGCCGCCGCCTGGGGCACGACCGCGCTCACTCTGGGCGCGATCCTGGGCGGAGGCTCGTCCTGGGTCACCGCGGGGGCCACGCTGGCTGCTGCGGCCGTCTTCTTCCCTCTACGTCAGCGGGTGCAGGATGCCGTCGATCGGACCTTCCGGCGCGCTCGGCACGCCTCCTTGGCACAGATAGACGCGTACCTCGAAGACCTGCGTGCGGGACGGGCGTCGGCAGAGGATCTGGAGAGCCTCCTGCGCCAGGTGTTGCATGACCCCGGGCTGACCCTCCGGCTGCTGCTCCCGGGGCAGTCTCCGACCAGAGGTGATGATCGCACCGTGGTGGAACGCTCGGGAGTTCCGCTGGCCGAGGTCATCCACTCGGTCCCGCAGGAGGACCCGCTCACCGAGGTCATCGCCCGGGCCGGACTCGCCATCGAGATCGCCCGGCTCCAGGCCGAGGTCAATCGTCAGCTCGCCGAGGTCGAGAACTCGCGCTCCAGGATCGTCGCGGCGGCGCACGACGAGCGCCGCCGTCTGGAACGAGACCTGCACGACGGCGCCCAGCAGCGACTGGTCAGCGCGGGCCTGGCACTCCGCCACGTCCAGCACCACCTCAGCGACCATCCAGCAGTCGTGAACGACATCGAGGACGTCATCAGCGAGCTGACAGCAGCGATCAGTGACCTTCGCGCGCTGGCCAACGGTGTCCGTCCCGCCGGTCTGGAAGACGGACTGGACCTCGCGCTGCGGGACCTGGCGGGTCGATCGCCGCTTCCCGTGCGGGTCAGCGCCACCTCGACAGCGGTCCCCGATGCCGTGGCGGCAACGGCCTACTTCGTCGCGGCGGAAGGCCTCACGAACATCCTCAAGCACGCAGCGGCGGCCGCGATCACGCTCACAGCCGAGGACGACGGGGACGACCTCGTGATCACGGTGCAGGACGACGGCATCGGCGGAGCGAGCTTCGGGAGCGGCTCCGGCACAGGCTCGGGTCTGCGCGGCCTGGCCGATCGGGTCGCTGCCGTCGGCGGTGACCTGTTGCTCCAGAGCCCCCTGGGCGCCGGGACCACCTTGATCGTGCGGTTGCCATGCGGGTCGTGATCGCCGAGGACCAGGCGCTCCTGCGCCAGGGCTTGTGCCGGCTGTTCGAGGACGGCGGGCACACCGTGGTCGCCGCACTCCCCGATGCGGGCGGCGTGCTCACCGCGGTCCGTGAGGGTGATCCGGACCTGGTGGTGCTCGACGTACGGATGCCGCCCACCTTCACTGACGAAGGGGCTCGGGCAGCGCGCGAGGTCAAGGACCACGCCCCGCACGTCGGGGTGCTGGTGCTGTCCCAGCACACCGAGGCACGGCACGCCGTCGATCTGGTCACCCTCGGCGGCTTCGGTTGGCTCCTCAAGGACCGCGTGCTCGATGTCGGAGACTTTCTCGAGTCTGCCGCGCGGGTCGCCGGCGGCGGGTCCGCACTCGACCCGCTGGTCGTGGGAACGCTCCTTGCCTCGCGGTCCGACGACGACCCGATCTCCGAGCTCTCAGAACGTGAGCGAGAGGTGCTGGCGCTGATGGCCGAAGGGCTCAGCAATGCCGCCATCGCACGACGTCTGGTCGTCAGCGAGAGAACCGTCGAGGGTCATGTACGACACCTGCTGATCAAGCTCGGTCTCGCCGAGTCCGACGACGGTCACCGCCGAGTCCTCGCCGTCCTGACTCACCTTCGCCACGCGAACTCACCACCTGAGCCGCGCGTCTGACCAGCACGGCGCCACGCACCGAGCATCAGCAAGGTCAGCAGTGTGCGACTCGAGCAGGCTGCAATGACCAACTCTGGGTATCACCGGCTCATGACCGACGAAAGCGCGATCACCGTCCGACGAGAGATTCCCGCGACTTCCAAGGCGATCTTCGAGGTGCTCACCCTTCCTGCTCGACACCCGGAGCTGGACGCCTCCGGCTTCGTCCGCAGCGACGAACGCACCGATCGCATCACCGAGGTGGGTCAGACCTTCCGGATGAACATGTCCGGTGACCACATGGGCGGCGACTACCAGACGGACAACCTGGTCGTCGGGCTCGACCCCGACAAGCTGGTGGCGTGGAAGACCGCGCCCGCCGGGCAGGAACCGCCGGGCTGGGAGTGGCGTTGGGAGCTGAAGGCCGAAGGACCTGACAGCACCGAGGTGACGCTGACCTATGACTGGTCGAAGGTCGACGCCGCGTTCCTGAAGAAGGTCGCGTTCCCGTTGGTCCCCAAGTCTGCTCTCGAGGACTCGCTCGGCCTGCTGGCCAGCGCCGTGAGCTAGCAAGCACCGCCGCAGCGGGTCGGGCACACTTCAGGGGTGTCCGACCCGCTGCGCAGCCTGCTCGCCGCGCCGCCCGACCTACCGGTCACAGCTGGCCTGGCCGCCCTCGAGGTGGCGCTCCGCACTCGCGGCGTCGCAGTCGTCCACGCACCGCCCGGCACCGGCAAGACGACGTTGGTCCCGCCCGCGGTTGCTGGTGTCGTCGCCGGAAGAGTCGTCGTCACCCAGCCCAGCCGCATCGCAGCCCGGGCCGCTGCCCGTCGGCTGGCGCACCTGCTGGGCGAACCGGTCGGGGAAACGGTCGGATACTCCGTCCGCGGAGACCGGCGCACCAGTCGACGTACCCGAATCGAGGTCGTCACGACCGGCCTCCTTCTTCGGCGGATCCAGCACGATCCCGAGCTGGCCGGCGTCGGGGCCGTCGTACTCGACGAAGTGCACGAACGCCATCTGGACGCCGACCTGACCCTGGCGCTGCTCATCGACATCCGCGCCAACCTGCGTGAGGACCTGTCCCTGCTGGCGATGTCGGCCACCGTGGAGGCAGAACGGACCGCCGCGTTGCTCGGCCGGGACGCCGCTCCGGTGATCCGCGTCCCGGGTGCCCTCCATCCGGTCCAGGCGGTCTGGTGTCCGCTTCCTGCGGGACAGCGCCGGACCGACGACCGAGGGATCACCCCGGCCTTCCACGACCACGTCGCAGGGACCGTACGGCGTGCGCTCGTCGAGCACGAGGGTGATGTCCTGGTCTTCGTGCCAGGTGTCGCGGAGGTCGAGGCGACAGTACGTCGCCTGGGCGGCGTGGACGCGTCCGTGCACGCCCTGCACGGACGTCTGTCCGGCGCCGAGCAGGATCGTGCACTCACCGAGGGCCCGCGCCGACGCGTGATCGTCTCGACCGCCGTCGCCGAGTCGTCACTGACGGTTCCCGGCGTGCGTGTCGTCGTGGATGCCGGATTCTCGCGGGAGCCGCGCACCGACCATCGTCGCGGACTGGCGTCCCTGGTCACCGTCGCGGTGAGCCGGGCGGCGGCCGAGCAACGCGCGGGGCGCGCCGGACGACTCGGGCCGGGCGCCGTTCTGCGCTGCTGGTCCGAGGCGGAGCACGCACACCTGGCCGCACACCCGGAGCCCGAGATCGCCACCGCCGATCTGACGGCCTTCGCCCTGGAGGTGGCGTGCTGGGGCAGTCACGACGTGCACGACCTCGCGCTGCTCGACCAGCCACCGGCGCACGCGCTGTCCGTGGCCAAGGCGGTGCTGATCGATCTGGGGGCGATGACCGAGGACGGGCGAGCGACCCCACGGGGCCGGGTCATCGCCGGGGTGCCGGCCGACCCCAGACTGGCCCGTGCCCTCATCGACGGAGCCGCTCTCGTCGGAACCCGGCGGGCCGCTGAGGTGGTCGCGTTGCTGAGCGAGGACGTGCGCGCTCCCGGCGGAGACCTGGTTGCTGCTCTGCGCTCGTTGCGCGCCGGCCCACGGTCAGGTCCGTGGCGCAGCCAGGTCACCCGGCTCGAAGGGATCGTGGAGAACCAGCGCACCGCCGGAACACTCACCGACGACGTAGCGGTGGGGCTGATGGTCGCCTTGGCGCATCCGGACCGGATCGCACGCAAACGCTCCGGTTCCTCGAGCTACCTGATGACATCCGGAACGGGAGCAGCCCTGGATCCGCGCGACCCGGGTCCCCTTGCTGGGTTGGAGTGGCTCGCCGTCGGTGACGCAGAGCGGCGCCCCGGGCAGCGCGAAGCCCGGATCCGGGCAGCGGCACCGCTCACCGAGGACCTTGCCCTGGAGGCGGCGGGCCCGCTGTGGACCGAGGTGGACGAGGTCACCTGGACCGGAGGACGGGTGCTGGCTCGCCGACGTACGTTGCTCGGTGCGATCGAGCTCGGTTCCGTCCCGCTCACCGACCCACCTCCGCAGGCCGTGGCCGACGCGATCCGGGAAGCAGTGGCGAGCGAGGGCATCGCTCTCCTCACCTGGTCGGAGGCGGCGACGGCGCTCCGTGCCCGCCTCGACTTCCTGCACCGCGCGCTCGGCGACCCGTGGCCCGACGTGAGCGACGCGGCGCTGACACAGAACATCCAGTCGTGGCTCGGGCCGCAGCTGACACGAGTCCGCGCGGCCCAGGACCTGCGTCGCATCGACGTGACGGCGGCGCTGCGGGCGATGGTGCCGTGGCAGCAGGCTGGAAGGCTCGACGAATTGGCTCCTGAGCGCGTGGAGGTCCCCAGTGGGTCGATCGTGCGGATCGACTACTCCGCCGAACAGCCCGTGCTCGCCGTACGACTGCAGGAGGTCTTCGGCTGGACGAGCGCACCCCTCCTCGCCGACGGCCGGGTCCCGCTCCTGCTGCACCTGCTGTCTCCCGCACGACGGCCCGCAGCCGTCACGGCAGATCTGGAGTCCTTCTGGGACAACGGCTACCCGGGTGTGCGTGCCGACCTGCGCGGGCGCTATCCGAAGCACGCCTGGCCCGAGGACCCCCGCAACGCTCCACCCACCGCACGTACGAACACACCACGCCCCCGAAGATGAGCAGCATGATCGGGCACCCCACCTTCCGCACCGCCACTGCCGAGGACGTCAACGTGATCGTGGCGCTCGTCCAGGCGGCGTACCGCGGCGAGTCCAGCCGCGCTGGGTGGACGACTGAAGCGGACCTCCTGGACGGCCAGCGCACCACCCCCGGCGACGTGCTCTCCTCGATCACCGCTTCGGACAGCGTCGTGGTGTTGGCCGAGAGTGAGGGCGCGCTGGTCGCCTGCTGCCACGTGCAGCGCCGCGGTACACGCTGCTACTTCGGCATGTTCGCCGTTGACCCGATGCGTCAGGGCGGCGGTGTCGGCAAGCAGGTGATGGCGTACGCCGAGGACCTGGCCCGCACCCGATGGTCGTGCGCGCTCATGGAGATGACCGTCATCCGCCAGCGCATCGACCTGATCGCCTTCTACGAGCGCCGTGGCTACACCGACACCGGCCGACGCACCCCGTTCCCGTACGGCGACGAGCGCTTCGGGCTCCCCCGACGCGACGGCCTGGAGTTCACCCTGCTCGAGAAGACGCTCTGAATGGCCAGTCGTCGTCGATCCAGCGTCCGTCGGTCGCGCCCGGCGGCGCGGCCGTTGCCGGCCGCCGGGCCGGGCGAGCGACTGTGGGTGCTCGACGTCCCCTACGGGACACAGGTCGACGGAGCCACCTGGCAACCGGCCGCGAAGACCCATCTGTACGTCGGGCGGGCGCTGCCCGCGCACCTCGCCCCCTATTCCCCCGGTCCCTACACGCTCGGGCGGTTCATCGAGAACACCCTCAATCCCGACAGTCCGACGCCCAACCCCGAGCCGACCGAGGATCTCGAACCCCGGCAGATCCAGTTCGAAGCAGCCGACGCGATCGCAGCGCGCGCCGCGGCAGGCGGACGGCAGTTCCTGCTGGCCGACGAGCCGGGCGTCGGCAAGACGATCGCCGCGGTCCTCGGGGCAACGGCGGTGGGCGACCTGCGCGGTGCGCGACGGGTGCTGGTCGTCGCCGACCGACCGGCGGCGATCACGATCGGCCACTGGTGCCGCACGATCATGGCGCTGGGCAACGGCGGTCTGGAGTGGGTCGTGATCACGTGGGACCGGCTGGAGAAGGTCAAGGACCACACGTGGGACGTGATCATCGCCGACGAGGCCCACGCGCTGCGGCGTACGACGACGAAGCGGTGGAAGCACTGGGCGCGGATCTCCGGACACGGGCGAGCGCACGACAAGGCGCCGTTCGTCATCGCGACGACCGCAACGCCCGGACACACGCCGCTCGAGCTGCCGTACCTCGCGCCGGCCTACGCGCAGGCGCTCGGCGAGCCGATGAAGGAGTGGACGTCGGCGACCCAGCCCGGCGCCACCTTCGCCGCCGCGCTCGAGCGGCACGGAGTCGGCGTGGAGCACGGCCGCTACGGCGCGACGTGGACCACCGATCCGGTCCGGCGCAGTGCGGACCTCAAGCTGGTGCGTGGCTGGCTCGACGAGGAGCGCCCCCCGGCGATGCTGCACCGTGCCGCACCGTGGGGACCGGTGCCGATCTCTGGCATGCCGGTCACGCTCACGCCGGCGGAGCGAACGGCGTACGACTCCGAATGGGGAGAGTTCTGTCGTGAGATGGACATCGCCCGGCGCGGCCGCAATGTCGCGAAGGGGCGGGCCGCGCTGCTGCGCTTCCGGCAGAAGGCCGGCCTGATCCGCGTCGACTCGACCGTCGCCTGGATCGCCCAGCAGGTCGACGCAGGGCGACAGGTGGCCTGCTCCGTCGAGTTCGTCGGGACCGCCGCCGACCCGATCACTGACCAGCTGCGCGACTCGGGCATCGACGTCGCGACGATCTACGGCCGCGACCGATTCGATCCCGAAGCCGAACGGCTCCGGTTCCAGACCGGGCAGGCGAAGGTCTGCGTCTTCACCACGGTGGCCTCCATCAGCCTGCACGCCGGCGAGACCCTCGCGGACGGCCGCCAGGCGAGCACCGAGCCGCGGGTCGGCGTCTTCCACCAGGCCCGCTTCTCCGGCATCGCCGGACGGCAGGTGACCGGTCGTACGCACCGCGACCACCAGGTCTCGCCCTGGCACATCGCGTACGCCGAGGGCACGGTCGAGGAACAGGTCGGCAAGGTGATGGTGGAACGGATCGCCGCGGCCTCCGACACGGTGGGAAGCGACACCACCGGACTCGCCGACCTCGCCCACCTCCTCGGAGCCGACTGGCTGCCGCCCGCGACGCTGACCGAGGAAGGCGGCTGACCGTCAGCGGCCGCCGAGGATGCGGTCGATGACCCCCTGCGACACCGAGTGGTACGTCGGCCGGGCGATCGCGTAGATCTCCCGGGCGCGGACGAGACCGCGTTCGGTGGCCGCGAGCTTCTCGTACACCCGCCGGATGTAGAGGGCGCGACCGTGGCGGGTCAGGAACCCGGCGAGGGCCTCGTCTACACGGGGTTCCGAGAACACGTAGCCGGAAGCCACGGCCAGCTCGAGCCACGCGGTCGCGATCTCGATGTTCCCACTCGTGCTGAAGCCGAACTGACTGTCGACCGCAGCCAGCAGGTCATGGTCGACGTCGAGCGGGAGCGCCCGGACGAAATGCACCCACTGCTGGCTCACCCAGTCCCCCGTGGTCTCGACCAGCTCACCCAACGCGCCTGCGCCAGCCGCCACCAGGGCAGCAGCCTGTTCGTCCACCCGGTCGAACGCATCCGACACGAACTCCGGAACGTTGTCGGGCACCCCCGGTCCGTGCACCCAGGCCTCCACCTGCAGGTCTTCGGCCGACACCCCGGCCGGCTCCAGCAGATGCGTCGTCAGGTGGTCGAGGAAGGTGGCGGTGTCCATCGACTCGAACGCAAAACGGTCGAAGTAGTCGCGCAGGAAGTCGTCGAAGCGCTCCCGACCGACCGTGGCCTCGACCAGCCGCAGGAAGTGGGAGCCCTTCTCGTAGGGAATCTTGGTCGGACCGTCGTCCGGGTCGCGGCCCGCGAGGTCGAGCTCGAGCCACGTGTCGCGCGGCGCCTCGTCCGCGACGGCACGATCGAGGTCCTGGCGCCCGAGCCGCAGGATCATCGCGGTGTACGCCGCGCCGTACAACTCCTCGTCGATCCGCGTCTCGAAGTAGACCGTGAAGCCCTCGTTGAGCCAGATGTCGTTCCAGGTCGAGTTCGTGACGAGGTTGCCTGACCACGAGTGGGCGAGCTCGTGGGCGATCAGGGTCACCAGCGAACGGTCGCCGGCGAGGATCGTGGGCGTCGCGAAGGTCAGCCGCGGGTTCTCCATGCCGCCGTAGGGGAAGCTCGGCGGGAGCACGAGGATGTCGTAGCGCCCCCAGCGGTAGGGGCCGTAGAGCCGCTCGGCCGCCTCGATCATCTGCTCGGTGTCGGCGAACTCCCACGCGGCTCCGTCGACGACCGTCGGCTCCGCATAGACGCCGCTGCGTTCGCCGAGCTCCCGGAACTCGAGGTCACCGACCGCCAGAGCGATGAGGTACGCCGGCACGGGCTGCGGCATCGAGAACCGGTAGGCCCCGTCGTCGCTGCGCTCGACCGGGTTCTCCGCGCTCATCAGGGCGAGCAGGTCCGAGGGGACACGGACCGTGGCGTCGTAGGTGACCCGGACGGCCGGGCTGTCCTGGCACGGGATCCAGGTGCGGGCCAGGATCGGCTGCGACTGGGTGAACAGGAACGGCTTGCCGGACGCCGTCTGCTCGGGCTCCAGCCACTGGACCGCACGCGCCTCCGGGCTCGTCGCGTATTTCACGACCACCTGCTCCGCCGTCCCGATGTCGATGGTCAGCGCGGAGCCGAGAACGGGGTCGTGGTCGCCCAGCGCGAACGGCAGGTCCGCGCCGTCGGACCCCGTCACGCGGTCGACGGACAGCTGCCACGTGTCGAGCACGAGTTGTGTCGCACCCGGCGTGCGGTGCTCGAGGTCGAAGGTGGCCGTCCCGGTCAGGAGCCGGGTCACGAAGTCCACGTCGAGGTCGAGCGCGATGTGGCGGACGACGACCTCGTTGGGCCGCGAGTGGGAATGGGGATCTGTGGTGAAGGACCGAGGCACCGCCCCAACCTAACCTCGCGACCCGGGTCTCGCGACGGAGGCCTTGAAGCGTCAGGGATGCTGGACTCGACTCCAGGAGGACCCTGCACGTGAGCGTCACCGAACCCAACCCGTCGGCCCTGCCGGACCTGACTCCGGCGCGGACCGGCGCCAAGGCGTTCCGCGACCTCGTGTCCGATCCGGCGATGACCCGATTCCGGATGCGCTACCAGTTCGCACTCGACGAGGTCACCACGAAGATCTCCATCCTGCGCAAAGAATTCGAGGAGGCCCACGACCACAGCCCGATCGAGCACGTGCGCACCCGGCTCAAGTCGGTCGAGAGCCTGTTCGCGAAGGTCGACCGAATCGGCTGCCCGCCGACCCTGGAGGACATCGAGGCCCGGGTGCGCGACATCGCCGGCCTCCGGATCGTGTGCCCGTTCATCTCCGACGTCTACTGGATCAGCGACATGCTGACCGCCCAGCCCGACGTCACGGTGCTCGAGGTCGAGGACTACATCACCAAGCCCAAGATCAACGGCTACCGCAGCCTCCACCTGATCATCCAGGTGCCGGTGTTCCTGTCGGACCGCACCGAGCACGTCCCGGTCGAGCTGCAGATCCGCACCATCGCCATGGACTTCTGGGCGAGCGTCGAGCACGCGATCTACTACAAGTACGACGGCACGGTCCCCACGACATTGCTCGAGGAGCTGCACCACGCCGCCGACACCGCGGCGACCCTGGACCAGACCATGGGCCGGTTGCGCAACGAGGTGCGCGAGCTCGGGACCTGAGCCCGGGCTCCGTCAGGTCGTGGCGGGCCGCATCTTGGCCAGCCGTGCCCGCAGCGCAGGCACCCGGTCGGCGTTCGCATGCAGCTCGACGTACGTGTCGCCGTAGACCCAGAGCAGCGCGTCGTCCAGACGTCGTACGGCGCCCGGCGGGTAGCGGTAGTCCATCCGCTCCTTGAGCGTCTCGCCGTCCACGGACCGCAGCACGTCGCCGAGCTCGTTGAGCGAGGTGATGCCCAGCTCCAGCACCAGGGCGGCGATCCACGTGTAGTGGTCGGTGCGGGACCAACCGGAGTCGGCGTACTGGCCGGCGAGGAACGCGGCGAGCTCGCGCGGGCTGATGCGCGGGTCGTCGTCCTCGGGTTCGTCGCTGGGACCGGCCATCCCCGACTGGAGCCGGTCGCGGATCGTGGAGAACTCCCGGTCGGCTAGCTCGAGCAGGCCAGCGGCGAGGGTGAAGCGGCGGTCGAGGTCAGGGACGTACTCGTCGGGGATCGTGACCTTGTAGCGGATGTCGTGCTCGAACTCGGCCCACGCATGCTGGAGCACGGTGCGGATCTGGATCTGGGCCTGCCTGCCCCGCAGCACCTCGAACTCGTCGTGCCCCTCGCGCGCCGGGTCCAGGCCAACCAACAGGTGACGACTGGCATAGCCCCAGCGCCCCTCGCTCGCGGTCTCGCGGCCCATGTCGCGGTCGTCGTGGACGACGACCTGGTCCTCCATCAGGTCGGCGACCGCCTGGACGTCGCTGTGCACGTAGGTGATGACGCGGACCCCGATCTGGTCGGTGATCTCGCGCAGCGGGTCGGCGAAGACCGGGCGGCCGTCGAGGGTCCGCGCTGCCTTCGCCGCGAAGGACGACACGGACTTCGCACGACCGGTGACCGTCAGGTAGTTGATGCCGGCCTCGTCGAGGATCGCGGTGACCAGCTGGACGAACTGGTCGGCGGCCTGGCGCAGCTCGGGCTGCACCTCGGCGTACTCGCGCACGGCGGAGCCGGCGTCACTCCCACCCTCCGCTGCTGCCGTCCGAGGCGTCGGCGCCAGGTCGCTCGGCAACGTGGGGGTGACGATGTAGCCGGTCTCGAAGTCGCCGTAGGTCGTCGTCTCGCCCGGACGTCGGGTCGCGAACAGACCGATGTAGGCGCAGATGACCGCGTCGACCTGGTCCTCGACGACACGCAGCTCACTCTTGCGACCGGCGACCTCGACGGCATTGCGAAGGGACTTCCAGGCCGAACCCGGTGCGTCGACCACGAGCGCGGGATCTGCGTCGACCAGCCCTTCCACGAGACCCATCAGGACGAGCAGCTCGGCGCGGAGCGTCTCGAGCGAGCGGCCGGTCTTGTTCTTGTACTTGAGCGTCCGTCCGAGCCCGAACAGTGCGACGGTCGCCGGGTGGGGGTAGACCTCGATCGCCCGACGGGCTCGACCCGAACGCGGATTCATGTCGAGCCCGAGCCGCGCAGCGATCCGGGCGCCGCGGGGCTGCTCGCGGAATTCCTTCTTGCCGGTGTTCGACGGGTGCGCGCCCGCGTCGAAGCGGGCGAAGTCCTTGTTGAGAGCGGCTTCCGCCGGTCGGTTGCCGGTCTTGTTGGTGACGATGAGCGGCGCATCGATCGCGACCAGGCAGTCCTTGTCGACGTACGCCGCGAGTGCCTCGACGATCTCGTCGTCACTGTTGGCAGCAGACACCGTCAGCAGGCGTCCGTCCTCATCGAGGACGGCGACGCCCGTGGGCTTGCGGTCACCCCAGGCGAGGTCGACTCCGACGAAATGCATAAGGGGCAGCCTGCCCTACCGGCTGCCCCTTTGCGTGAACGACGATCGATCAGTTGTCCTGCACCTTGTTCAGCACCTTGAAGGAGGCGTCCAGGTCGACGTCCCACTCGACGTTGTTCTTGTCCATCACCTCGACGTCGTAGGCGGCACCGCGGTCGTCGCTCGCCTCGACGTCGCGGACCGTGCCACCGCCGACGGCAGCGAGCGCCGCCTTCTCGGCCGAGGCGCGCTCGGTGGCGCTCAGGACGCGGTCGTCGGCGTCGTTGTCATTGCGGTCGTCACGGTCGTTGACGTCGTCGCGGTCGTTGACGTCGTCGCGGTCGTCATCGGCGTCGTCGACGTCCTTGCCGACCACCTTGAGGTTCTCGTCGAGCGTCACGTCGATCTCGCTGCCGTCGGCCCGACGGACCTCGACCTCATAGGCCTCGCCGAGGTCGTCGCTGGTCTCGACGTCGACGGCCTCGCCGCCGCCGACGGCGCCGGTCGCGGCAGTGGCCACGCGGTTGCGCTCGTCGCCCTTGACGTCGTTGTCGGCGCTGGCGGCCCAGACGGTGCCCCCCACGGCGAGCACGGCGACGGCTGCGATGGCGGGGAGGACCATGCGCTTGCGGCGGAGGTTCGAGGTCTTCATGAGAGTGCCTTTCTGGGCATTTTCGGGGGTTCCTGACTGGGTGACCCCAGACTCTCCCGACCTCGCTGAATGCTTCCTGAAGGTGCCTGAAAGCCCATTCAGGAAGGAGACACGACCGACAACCGCACGACGAAACGCGCCCCGCCCAGGGGCGAGGTCGACACCTCAACGGTGCCACCGTGGGACGCCACGATCTCCCTGACGATGGCCAGTCCGAGACCGCTGCCGCCGGCGTCGCGAGCGCGCGCCTCGTCCAGCCGGACGAACCTCTCGAACACGCGGCCGCGATCGGCCTCGGGGATGCCCGGACCGTCGTCGTCGACGACCAGCTCGACTCCCCCGGCGACGTCCCGCACGGCAATGGCCAGGGCGGCGTCGGCGTGACGAGCCGCGTTGTCGACGAGGTTGCGCACGACCTGCGCGAGGGCCACCTCGTCGCCGCGGACCCGGCCGGGCGCGACACCGGACGTGTCGACCGTGAGGCCCGAACGGCGTACGCGGCGGGCCTCGGCCAGCGCCAGGTCGTCCAGGTCGACGTCGTGCGAACGCCGGGGGGCGCCTTCATCGGCACGGGTGAGCATCAGCAACTGCTCGACGAGTCGCTGCATCCGCGCACCCTCCTCGAGTACGGCGACGGCGAGCTCGCCCTCCGGCAGGGCTCCCGGGTGCGCACTGGCCACCTCGGCGGTCTGGCGGATGCTGGCCAGCGGCGAGCGCAGCTCGTGCGACGCATCGGCGACGAACTGCTGCTGCTTGGTGCGCGAGACCTCGAGCCGGCCGAGCATCTGGTTCATCGTGTGGGCGAGGCGGTGGATCTCGTCCTGTGCCGGGGGTTCGGGCACGCGGCGATCCAACCGGTCGCCGGTGATCTGCTCCACCTCGCGACGGATCCGTTCGACGGGGGCGAGTGCGCGCGTCACCACCACCCAGGTGGTTGCACCGAGCAGGAGCAGCAGCACCGGGAGGCCGAACACGAGCGGCGTCACGAGAGCAGCCGTCGACTCCTCGAGGTCCTCGAGCGAGACTGCCACCACGACATCGCGGTCGCCTGCCTCCTCGGTCACCACCAGGTAGCGGTCCTCACCACCCGGCAGATCGATCGTGTCGTGGTCGCCCTTCGGCAGCGCGCTGGCGAGCGGCTGGGACGAGCGCTCCACGGCGCCATCGGCGTCCAGGACCTGCCAGACGAGTTCTTCAGGCTCCAGGTCGTCGTCCTCGTCGCCGTCCTCGTCGTCCTCGGGCTCCTCGGCCACACCGGACTCCGGCAGGCCGGTCGTCGCGATCTGGTCGACGATCTCGGAGGCGCGTTGCTCAGCCGTCGCCTCGACACCGTCGAGGAGCGACTCGCGGACCAGGGCCACGAGCACGAAGCCACCGACCACGAGCATGATGGCGACGACCAGCACCGCCGCGGCCGTCGTACGCAGCCGGACCGATGCCCGCCGCCAGCCGAGGTCAGCCACCGTCGGTCGCCAATCGGTAGCCGGCACCCCGGATGGTCTCGATCGACTCGCGATCAAAGGGCCGGTCGATCTTGTTGCGGAGGTGCCTGATGTAGACCTCGACGATGTTGGGATCGCCCTCGAAGTCGTCGTCCCAGACCGACTCGAGGATCTGCCGCTTGGACACGACGTCGCCCTGATGGCGGGCCAGGAAGGCGAGCAGGGAGAACTCCCGGGCGGTGAACTCGATCTCCACGTCACCCCGCCAGACCCGACGAGCCGCCGGATCGACCCGGATGTCACCGACCATGAGCTCCGTCGGACGCTCGCGGGCACCGCGGCGCGCGACGGCACGCAGTCGTGCCACCAGCACGGGAAAGGAGAAGGGCTTGGTCAGGTAGTCGTCCGCACCGGTGTCCAGCCCCTCGACCTGGTCCCATTCGCCGTCCTTGGCCGTGAGCATCAGGATCGGCGTCCAGTTCTTCTCGGCCCGCAGCGTCTCGCACACCTTGTAGCCGTTGATCCCGGGCAGCATCAGGTCCAGCACGATGGCGGCGTACTCGTTCTCGCGCGCCATCCACAGGCCGTCGGTGCCGTCGTGGGCGACATCGACCGCAAAGCCCTCGGCCTCCAGGCCCAGCTTCAGGGAACGCGCGAGTCGCTGCTCGTCATCGACGACGAGAACGCGCATGGGAGACCTCCGGGCCGGAAAAAGCAGTTCAGGGCGGTCCCATTGTCGTGGAACCACCCTGAACCTGCGCTGAAGGGAGGTCAGGCGTACTTGACCTGCATCTCCTTGATCGCGTTGAGCCAGCCGGAGCGCAGCCGCTTCGGCTCCTCGGCCAGCTGGATGTTCGGGGCCAGGTCGGCGAGTGCATCGAAGATCAGCTTGATCTCCATGCGGGCCAGGTTGGCGCCGATGCAGTAGTGGGCACCGTGGCCACCGAACGCGACGTGCGGGTTCTTCTCGCGGGTGATGTCGAAGGTGAACGGGTCCTCGAAGACGGTCTCGTCGAAGTTGGCCGAGGCGTAGAAGATCCCGACCCGGGCTCCCTTCTTGACCTCCTGGCCGGCGACGACGACGTCGTTCTTGGCGGTGCGCTGGAACACCGTGACGGGCGTCGACCAGCGGATGATCTCGTCGATCATCGTGTCGGGGCGGTCCTTCTTCCACAGTTCCCACTGGTCGGGGTGCTGGAAGAACGCGTGCATGCCGTGGCTGATCGCGTTGCGGGTCGTCTCGTTGCCGGCGACTGCCAGCAGGATGACGAAGAACCCGAACTCGTCGTTGGTGAGCGCGCCGTGGTCGTCGTCCTGACCGACGCTGACGAGCTTGGTGACGATGTCGTCCTGCGGGTTGGCGCGGCGCTCGTTGGCGAGTGCGTCGAAGTAGACAAGGAGCTCCATCGACGCGGTGGCCGGGTCGGACGTGTTGTCCGGGTCGTCGTAGCCCATCATCGAGTTCGACCACTCGAAGATCTTCTTGCGGTCCTCCTGCGGAACGCCCAGGAAGTCGGCGATGGCCTGGAGCGGCAGCTCGGCGGCGAGGTCCTCGACGAAGTCGCCGGCGCCGCGGTCCACGGATTCCTGGACGATCTCGTACGCACGGGCGCGCAGGTTCTCCTTGAGGCTGGCGATCGCACGCGGCGTGAAGCCGCGAGACACGATGCCGCGCATCTTGGTGTGGTCCGGCGGGTCGTGGTGGATCAGCATCGCGCGCTGGACCTCGACCTGGTCGCGCGTCATGTCCTCGGCGAACCGGATGATCACACCGTTCTCGGCGGTCGACCAGTTCTCGTTGTCCTTGGAGATCTCACGGACCTCCTGGTGCCGGGTGCAGGCCCAGTAGCCGGTGTCCAGGAAGCCCGCGCGGGCGTGGGGAGGCTGTTCGATCCAGCGGATCGGCTCGTTCGCACGCAGCGAGCGGAACTCCTCGTGCGGGAGCGCCACCGCATTGATGTCGGGGTTCGTCGGATCCCAATCCGCCGGAAGGAGAAGCTCGGTCACGCGTCGAACCTTTCAGTAATGGAACACGTTCTAGTTCTGACCACAGTACAAAGCGTTGCCCCGGAACGAAAGGGTTTCGCCAAGCGTGTTTGACCAGCGGGATGAAACGAGAACCTGTTCTAGTTCGGTGGTATTCTCCGGCCATGGGTACCCCTGTCATCGTCGATGCCGTCCGCACTCCCCTGGGCAAGCGAAAGGGCTGGCTGGCCGGCCTGCATCCCGCCCAGACCCTCGGATTCATCCAGGCCGAAGTGCTCCGTCGCGCCGGGGTCGACCCAGCGCTCGTCGAGCAGGTCATTGGCGGGTGCGTGACCCAGGCCGGTGAGCAGTCGAACGGCATGGTGCGCCGGGCCTGGCTGTACGCCGGACTCGCCCAGGCCACCGCTGGCACGTCGCTCGACGCCCAATGCGGCTCGGGCCAGCAGGCCACCCACCTGGTCAACGACATGGTCGCCGCCGGGTCGATCGACGTCGGCATCGCCTGCGGTGTCGAGATGATGTCCCGCATTCCGCTGGGCGCCAACGTGCCTGCCGGCATGGGCGACCCGCGCCCGGCCGACTGGTCGATCGACATGCCCAACCAGTTCGAGGCAGCCGACCGGATCGCCAAGCACCGCGGCATCTCCCGCGCCGACCTCGAGGCCTTCGGCCTCGCCTCGCAGTTGAAGGCACGCACCGCCGTCGACGAAGGCCGATTCAAGCGCGAGATCGCCGCCATCGAGGCTCCCGTGCTGGACGCCGACGGCAACCCGACCGGCGAGACCCGTCTGGTCGACACCGATCAGGGCCTGCGTGACACCACGCTCGACGGACTGGCGAACCTCAAGTCCGTGCTGCCCGACGGCCTGCACACGGCCGGGACGTCGTCACAGATCTCCGACGGCGCCGCCGCCCTGCTGATCATGGACGAGGCCAGGGCCCGCGAGCTGGGCCTGACCCCCCGCGCCAGGATCGTGTCGCAGACCCTCATCGGCTCCGACCCCTACTTCCACCTCGACGGCCCGGTGGACGCGACCCAGCGCCTGCTCGACCGCACCGGCATGTCGATCAGCGACTTCGACCTGTTCGAGGTCAACGAGGCTTTCGCTTCCGTCGTCCTGTCGTGGGCCGGAGTGCACGGCGTCGACATGGACAAGGTGAACGTCAACGGCGGCGCGATCGCCCTCGGTCACCCGGTGGGCGCGACCGGCGTACGGCTGATCACCACGGCCCTGCACGAGCTCGAGCGGCGCGACCAGTCCACCGCACTCATCTCGATGTGCGCAGGTGGCGCCATGGCCACGGGCACCATCATCGAGCGGATCTGACGACCCGGAGGCCGGTCAGCGGTAGCTGACCGGCATCTCCTTGACGCCGTTGATCCAGGCGCTGCGCAGCTTGACGAGATCGCCCGCCGGGCTGATCTTCGCGTCGCGGTCGGCGAGGGCGTCGAAGATCAGCTTCACTTCGAGGCGGGCCAGGTTGGCGCCGATGCAGTAGTGCGCACCGTGGCCACCGAAGGCCTGGTGGGGGTTGGTCTCGCGCAGGATGTTGAAGGTGAAGGGATCCTCGAAGACGTCCTCGTCGTAGTTCGCCGAGGCGTAGAAGAGGCCGACACGCTCGCCCTCCTTGATGGCCTGGCCACCGATCTC
>JAPLCC010000033.1 GCA_026392415.1 Propionibacteriales bacterium | reverse complement strand
TCACGCGCGGCGAGAATGCTCCGATCGGCTTCCACAGCATCCCGACCAAGTCCGGCAAGGCACTGCAGACCGAGAAGCAGCTGGGTACGCCGCAGTCGCACGGGTGCATCCGTCAGCGGATGGTCGACGCGGAGCGGTTGTGGAACTTCGCCCCGGTCGGTACCGAGGTCGTCGTCGTCTGACGACGCCCCGGTCGACCTGAGCTCTACTCGGCTGCTGCGGTCGCGGCTCCGCCGCCACCGCCACGGGTACGACGTCGGTTCCGGTTGCGCGGCGCGCGGGCGGGCTTGTCGGCCTCAGTCGCTGCCGGAGCGTCCGCCCGGGCCTCGGAGCGGCCTTCGCCACGTCCACGCCCGCCGCCGCTGTCGCGGCTGCTGCCACCGTCACGGCCGCCGCGTCCACGTCCGCCGTCACGACCACCACGGTCGTCATTGCGGGGCTCGCGCTTGATGACGACCTGACCCTCGGGGATGACGCGGCCCTTGATGCCGGCCACGACCTTCATGTCGGTGGCGAAGTGCTCGGAGCTGGAGTACGTCTCGGCTGGCTCGTCGAACGGCAGGTCGAGAGCCTTGTTGATCATCTTCCAGCGGTGCAGGTCCTGCCAGTCGACCAGGGTGATCGCGATGCCGGTGGCACCCGCACGACCGGTACGGCCGATCCGGTGGACGTAGGTCTTCTCGTCCTCGGGGCAGGTGTAGTTGATGACGTGGGTGACGCCGGTGACGTCGATGCCGCGGGCCGCGACGTCAGTGGCGACCAGGACCCGGAGCTTGCCCTCACGGAACTTGGCGAGCGCCTTCTCGCGGGCGGTCTGCGCCATGTCGCCGTGCAACGGGCTGGCGTCGAAGCCGCGCTCGGTCAGGTCGTCGGCGATCCGCTGCGACTGGCGCTTGGTGCGGGTGAAGACGATGGTCAGACCGGAATTCTCGGCCTGCAGGATCCGACCGATCATCTCGGTCTTGTCCAGGTCGTGCGCCTGGTAGACGAACTGCGCGGTCGCGGGAACGGTCTGGTTGTCGTACGACGACTCCGCGCGAATGTTCATCGGGTGGCGCATGTGCATCCGCGCCAGCGACACGATCGCGGCCGGCATGGTCGCGGAGAAGAGCATGGTCTGGCGGCTCTCCGGCGTCTTGGCCAGCAGGCGCTCGACGTCGGGCAGGAAGCCCAGGTCGAGCATCTCGTCGGCCTCGTCGAGGACCAGCGACTTCACGTGGCTGATGTCGAGCGCCCGGCGGTTCATCAGGTCGATGAGGCGGCCCGGCGTACCGACGACGACCTCGACCCCGGTCTCGAGGGCCTCGAGCTGCGGCTCGTAGGGGACACCGCCGTACACGGTCAGGACGCGGATGCCGCGGTCCTTGCCGGCCAGCTGGAGGTCGCTGGAGACCTGGAGCGCGAGCTCGCGGGTCGGGGCGACGATCAGGGCCTGCGGCTTGCCGGGGGCGTCGAGCTCGTCGTACTCGGGGTGGCCGGGCGCGAACGAGCGTTGCAGCACCGGGATGCCGAAGGCGAGCGTCTTGCCGGTACCCGTGCGGGCCTGGCCGATCAGGTCGGTCCCCATCAGGGCGACCGAGAGGGTCATCTCCTGGATGGCGAAGGGGGTGGTGATGCCGCCGCGCTCGAGCGCATCGCAAATCTCGGGGAGTACCCCGAGGTCTCGGAAGGTAGTCAGGATCTTGCCGTTCTGTGAATGCTCGATTGCTCGAGTGGGTCGAAGGCGCGGCTGCCTCCCCGTTCGCCTGAGCGGTGTCGTCCAGGTGTATTCCCCGGTCGTGTCCGGGCGCTGACGGGGGCCGTCTGCCGGGCCCAGTCTATCGGTACGCTCCCCCTATGACCGAAATTCCCAGTTCCGTGGGTACGACGCCGGGTGCAGGACAGGCCGAGACCGACGGGGCCGACGTGCCGGTGGCCTTCCAGGATCCCGGCTACCGGGCCGCCGTGGTCGACCTGCTCGGGGCCATCGCGTACGGCGAGATCTCCGCCTTCGAGCGGCTTGCGGAGGACGCGAAGCTCGCGCCGACCCTGGCCGACAAGCTGTCGCTGGGCAAGATGGCCACGGTCCAGTTCGCCCACGTCGAGCCGCTGATCGCCCGGATCGCGGCGCTCGGATCCGAGCCGATGGAGGCGATGGCGCCGTTCGTGAAGCCGTTCGACGCCTTCCACACCAAGACGGCACCGAGCAACTGGCTCGAGGGACTGATCAAGGCGTACGTCGGCGAGGGCATGACCGCTGACTTCTACCGTGAGGTCGCAGCATTCCTCGACGCTGACACCCGAGACCTGATCATCACGTCGTTGGCCGATGCCGGGCACGCCGGCTTCGTCGTCGAGCGGGTCGGCCAGGCGATCGCTGAGGACCCCCGGGTTGCCGGTCCGTTGGCCCTGTGGGGCCGCCGGCTGATGGGGGAGGCGCTCTCGCAGGCGCAGCGGGTGGCAGCCGAGCGCGACTCGCTGGCCGCGCTGCTGGCCGGCGGTGTGGACCGGCCCGGACTCGACCTGGTCGCCCTGGGCCGGATGTTCAACCGGCTGACCGAGAACCACGCGGCCCGGATGGCCGAGCTGGGTCTCGCCAGCTAGGTCAGTCCTTGGAGTGGAAGCCGACCTTGCCGACGGTGCTGGTCGAGACCTCGATGTAGGCGATCTTCTCGCCCGGTACGACGACCCGGCGGCCCTTGATGTCGGTGAGGCTCAGCAGGCCACCTTCGGCCAGCGCTGCGCGCACCTGCTCCTCGACGCTGGCAGCGTCCAGGTCGGTGTCGACGACGAGCTCGCGGTTGGCGTGGGTGACGCCGATCTTGACCTCCATGCGGAGGACCTCCTGTGTTCGT
>JAPLCC010000018.1 GCA_026392415.1 Propionibacteriales bacterium | reverse complement strand
AGCGCAGGGCAGATTACTCACGTGTTACTCACCCGTTCGCCGCTCGAGTACCCCCGAAGGAGCCTTTCCGCTCGACTTGCATGTGTTAAGCACGCCGCCAGCGTTCGTCCTGAGCCAGGATCAAACTCTCCATAAGAAAATTCTAACCTGACAATCGACGGACACTGACAACAAACGTTGTCAGAATCATCATTGTCACAAACACATCCGAATCCAAAGACCGGACGCACACAAACGTCACAACAATCTATTTGCATGACACACTGTTGAGTTCTCAAACATCAAACACTCCGAAGCTCCCCGTCGCCGGTTCGTCTTCGCGTTGATGGTTATCCCATCACAATCCGGATCCAGGTCTGTACCAGGCCCACAAGGCCTGCTTTTCGGACCCGCACCCGATCTGACTGCGATCGAGATGGTGGCCGCCGGGGCCGGAAGCCCTTCGCCGACTGGCGACTTGCTTCCCGCCGCTCCCTGCGACATGGAGAACATTACGACACTCCCCCGGACAGCACAAATCGGGGTGACGTGACCCGGGCCACACTGCTTCCCGGGCGCTCCTCAGACCACCCGTACGCCTGCGAAACGCTTCTTCCCACGCCTGAGAACGAGCCAGGAGTCGCCGATCAGGTCGTCCTCAGACGGGGTGAACTCCGGGTCGTCGACACGCTCGTTGTTGAGGTACGCGCCGCCCTCGGCCACCGTGCGTCGCGCCTCGCCCTTGGACTTGGCGAGTCCGGTCAGCACCAACAGGTCGGTCACGTCGGGGATGCCGTCGCCGCCCACGACCTCGACCGTGCCGGCCTCTCCCAACGCCGCGCCCAGCGTCACCGCGGACAACGCGGTGATGTCACCGCCCCCGAACAGGGCGGCGGCCGCGGTCTTCGCCTGCTCGGTCTCGACGGAGCCGTGGACCAGGGTCGTGACCTCGTCGGCCAGCAGCTTCTGCGCCTCGCGCAGGAACGGCTTCTCCGCGTGCCGCGCCTCGAGCGCCTCGATCTCGGCCCGAGGGATGAAGGTGAAGACCTTCAACAACTCGATGACCTTCTCGTCCTCGACGTTGAGCCAGAACTGGTGGAAGGCGTACGGCGGCATCAGGTCGGGGTCGAGCCAGAGCGCTCCGCCTTCGGTCTTGCCGTACTTCGTGCCGTCGGCCTTCGTGATCAAGGGCGTGGCGAAGGCGTGGGCCGAGCCCCCCTCGGCGCGCCGGATCAGCTCGACACCGCCCGTGAGATTGCCCCACTGGTCCGACCCACCGAACTGCAGGGTGACGCCCTTCGTGCGGAACAACGTCAGGAAGTCCATCGACTGCAACAGGACGTAGGAGAACTCGGTGTAGCTGATGCCGGACTCCAACCGCCGCTTCACGGTCTCGCGACCGAGCATCCGGTTGACCGGGAAGTGCTTGCCGATGTCGCGCAGGAAATCGATCACCGACAGGCCGGCGGTCCAGTCGTGGTTGTTCACCATCGTCGCGGCGTTCTCGCCCTCGAACGAGAGGAACGGCTCGATCTGGGCCCGGACGCGGGCGGTCCAGTCCTGGACCGTGTCCAGGGAGTTGAGAGAGCGTTCACCCGAGTCGCGCGGGTCACCGATCATCCCGGTGGCGCCCCCGACGAGGGCGAACGGCGTGTGCCCCGCACGCTGCAAGCGCATCGCCGTGACGATCTGCACCAGGTTGCCCATGTGCAGGCTCGGCGCCGTCGGGTCGAAGCCGACGTAGTAACGGACGCTTCCCTCCGTCAGCGCGGCACGCAGCGCGTCACGGTCGGTGGTCTCGGCCAGCAGGCCGCGCCACTCGAGGTCGTCGAGGAGGGTGGGGTCGACGGGCACGTCGGTCCTTTCCGGGTTGGAAACGTCCAGCAGATGGTGGAGTCAAGCCTGCCCCATCGACCGCCACCTCGCCCACCGGGTTCAGCGCGTGATCGGCGGGTACCGTTCGAGACATCATGAGCGGCACTCGGGTGGACGGGCGTTACGCACTCGACCGTGAAGTCGGTCGGGGTGCCGGCGGTGCCGTGTGGCTCGCCCGGGACGAGGTGCTCGGCCGGCAGGTCGCGATCAAGCGGGTCGCCCTTCTGCCCGGCCACACCGAGGACCCGACCAGGGCAGCACGGGAAGCGCGCCTCGCGGCGCGGGTCAATCATCCCCACGTGGTCTCGGTCTTCGACCTCGTGGAGTCGGAGGACGCCCTGTGGCTGGTCATGGAGTACGTCGAGGGCCGCTCCCTGTCCGCCATCGCGCGCGACACCGGGCCGATGGCCCCGGACGCCGCGGCGCGTCTGCTCGCGCCCGTGGCCGACGCGCTCCACGCGGCCCACCAACACGGCATCGTCCACCGCGACGTCAAGCCGTCCAACATCTTGGTGAGCGACCTCGGCGGCGCCAAGCTGTCCGACTTCGGGATCGCCCGGGGCGACCAGGACGCGACCCTCACGCAGGCCGGCCTGGTGACCGGCTCGCCGGCGTACCTCGCTCCGGAGGTCGCCACCGGCGCCACGGCGACTCCCGCGAGCGATGTCTGGGCCTTCGGTGCGACCCTCGTCCACGTCCTGACCGGGCGGCCTCCCTACCACCTCGAGGACGCGGAGAACGGTCCGCTCGCGGTGACGCGCTGCTGGCCGCGGTCCTGCTGATCGGTCGCGGCGCGGACGACCCCGCGCAGCAGTCCGCGGACGACGCGACCTCGAGCACGACGGACGGACCGGCCAGCGCCGTACCCACGGCACAGGAGCTCGAGGACTTCGCCGAGAACTACGTGGCGACCGCCGACGAGGACCCGGCCGCCGGCTTCCGGATGCTCACGCCGGCGTACCAGGAGAAGAGTCCCGGCTACATCGGGTTCTGGGGCCCGCTGCGCTCGCCGAAGATCCTGGAGGTCGCCGGTGATCCGGCGACCATGACCGTCACCTACACCTACTCCTACGTGTTTCCGGGCAAGGGCAAGGCGACCGAGCGGGTGACCCTCGAGCTCGAGCAGGCGGACGGCCACCTGCTGATCGACGGCGCGCGGTAGTTGTGGCGAACCCTCCGCGAGAACCGCGAATGTCGGTAGCCTCGAGCAGGTGAGCGAGTACGACGTCAGGTTGACCGACCGCGTGCGCACTCGTGGTCCCCTCAAACCGGACGACGCCGCGTCCTTCCTCCTGCCCGTCGCCGAGGAGCTGGCAGCCCTCCACGCCAGCGGGCACGCGCACGGCGCCCTCTCCCCCGCAGCGATCCAGGTCGACTCGGACGGGCGCGCCACGCTGGTCGACCCCGCGGTCGTGGCGCCGGATCCGGCCTTCGCGCCGCCCGATCCCACCTGGGGCCTTCGTCCGCACCCGCTGGCCGAGGACGTGTGGTCGTTCGCGGCCGTGCTGCTGCACGTGACGACCGGCCGCACGCCGGGCGTCGACGACACCGACCGACGCAAAGGCGGATGGCTCGCGCCTCTCATCGAACTCGCGCTGCAGGTCGATCCGAAGGACCGCCCGACGATGTCCGACGTCGTCGACTACCTCCGCGCCCAGGTTGCCGGCTCCGAGCCCGCCCCGCGCCGGCTCTCCGGCCTCGCACTCGTCATCGCCGGCGCCGCGGTCATCGTGGGCCTCGCGGTCGTGGGTGCCGCGCTCCTGCTCGGCGGCGGAGGAGACGGGGAGGACCGGGATCCGTCACGGTCATCGAACGCCGCGGCGACACGCGACAACGACCGTGCCACCGAGGAGGCAACGGCGACCGCATCTGCCGAACCGGTCTCGGCCGCCGAGCTCGAGGAGTTCGCCCGCACCTACGTCTCCACGGCGAGCCAGGACCCGCAGCGCGGATACGACCTGCTGACGCGGACCTATCAGCAGGCGAGCCCCCGGTACCGCGAGGTCTGGGAGGCGATCGAGGATCCGCAGATCGTCTCGGTCGCCGGCGACCCCGCGAACCTCTCGGTCTCCTACACCTACACCTATCGCTACGAGGGGGTCCGGCGCACCGAGGACATCACCCTGCGACTCGTGCAGCAGGGCGGCCGCCTGCTCATTGCGGGGGCGTCGGGTCGCCTGCGCTGACGGCCGCGGCGACCTTGTCGACGGGACCGGCGACGAACAGGTACTCCACGTTGCGCAGCCGCCCGACCGCACCGACCCGCTCACCGGCGCGGTTGTGGATCCCGATCTGCGCGCCGACGTACCGCTTGCGATCGAACGCCAACAGGGCCACTTCCTCATGGCCGGCCGCGCGGAGCGACGACGTCATCTCCTCCGTCGTGATCCAGGACTCGTCGTTGTAGGAGACCACGACGACCTCGGCCTTCAACCTGCCCAGTACGTCGGCCACGGCGGCCGGCATGGAGCGCTTGCTGTTGAACACGCTGCTCCGCTCACGGGTGTCGACCCGCTTGCAGGCCACGCCGTAGTGCTCCGGCTCGTCCCAGCGGACCAGGGTCTCCCAGATGTGGTAGTTGGCGAAGTAGCGGTGCTGGTTGTACGGCGGGTCGACGTACGCCAGGTCGACCGGGCCGATCTGATTCACCGTGTCCATCACGTCGCCGGTCAGCGTCCGTCCGGGGCCGGCGAGCAGTTCGGGGCGGCGCAGCTCGAGCTCCGCGTGAGAGCGGGGCGCCCACTGCTTGAGGTAGGCCATCTGGACGCCGGTGGTGGAGTCCACCCGGTCGGCGGCCAGCATCAGGCTGGTCAGCAGGATCGGGCGCAGCGTGCTGCCGGGCGGATGGTCGCGCTCGATCGCCTGGCGGACCGCGTCTATGCGCAGACCGTTCTTGGGCTGGAAGAATCGCGCCTGCTCGCAGAAGGTCTCGGTGAAGTAGCCCCGGGTTCCGGGCAGGGCGCTGAGCCTGGCCAGTTCGGCGTCCAGCAGGTCGACGTCGACCAGGTCGGCGTCCGTCGCGACGTAACAGTCGCTCAGGACCTCGGAGTACGACGCCACGTCGGACGCGATCACCTCGATCCCCCGGCGCTTGAACTCCTGGGCGACGCGCGTGGTCCCGGTGAACAGGTCGACGGCCGTGCGCGCGTCCGTCGCGACTGCCATGTCCCCCAGCGTCGGCACCAGCGTGCGCTTCGAGCCGAGGTACTTGATCACAGCCGCACTGTAGGGCGACGTGACCCGCATCTCCTCCACCGAGGTGTGAACCCGCGCGGCGGCGGGAAGGCGGCTCGCACCACTGTTCCCGACCGAAGGAATGCAGATGTCCGTCAAGCTCGCCATGCCAGTTGCCCTGATCGCGGTCCTCGCGTTCAGCGCCTGCAACGATGACGACGCCACCTCGGGGTCGGACGACCCGACCAGCGAGGCCACCACCGAGGCCACGACCTCGGACAGTCCCACCGAGACCACCAGCACGGCGGAGAGCACCGAATCCAGCCCGGCCGCACCGGGTGAGGCCCTCAGTGGCGATGTCACCGCACCGGGCACCGAGCTCGCGATCGGCGACACCGCCGTGCTTCCGCTGACCTACGGCACCGAAGGCACCGCGACCGTCGAGGTCAAGGTCGTCGGCATCAGCGAAGGCACCTCGGCCGACCTCAAGGCCGCGGAGGTCGACGACGCCGCCGACTACACGCCGTTCTACATCAAGGTCGAGATGAAGATCCTCGAGGTCGGCCCCGGCGGCTTCGGCAGCTACACGCCGGGCAGCGACTTCGACGGCCTGACCGGCAACACCAAGGCCGGCAGCCTGATCGTGTTCGGAGACTTCGCGCCGTGCGATGACGGCGGCTTCGAGTACGACGCCAAGGCCGGCGACACCGCGCCGGGCTGCGTGCCTGCTCTCGCGACCAAGGGTTCCACGGTCGACGGCGTGCAGTTCAGCGGTGGCCCGGACGACGCCGGATACGACCAGTTCGACGGCAAGCCGGTCGTCTGGAAGTGAAACCCGGCTGCTCGGCAGCCACCCCACCACCGCCCCGGTCGGCCCACGTGAGCCCGGCCGGGGCGGTGTGCGTGGCATGCTCGAACCATGGCCGAGACCCCCGCCCCGCTGGAGCCCCTCGACGAGGAATGGCAGCGCGCGCTCTGCATCGTCGCCCACCCCGATGACATGGAGTTCGGCGCCGCGGCCGCGGTGGCCCGCTGGACCGGACAGGGCAAGTCCGTCACCTACTGCATGGTCACCAGCGAGGAGGCCGGCATCGACGGGCTCGACCCGGATGCGTGCCGCACCGTGCGGGAGGCCGAGCAGGTGGCCTCGGCGCAGATCGTCGGCGTCGACGTCGTCGACTTCCTGCGCCAGCCCGACGGAGTCCTGGAGTACGGCGCCGCACTGCGTCGCTCGCTCGCGGCCGTCGTACGGCGGCACCGGCCGGAGATCGTGATCACGGGCAACTTCCGCGACACGTGGGGTGGAAGAAACCTCAACCAGGCCGATCACATCGCCACCGGTCGCGCCGTTCTGGACGCGGTCCGCGACGCCGGGAACAGGTGGGTCTTCGCCGAGCAGCTCACCGACGGGCTCGAGCCCTGGGGCGGCGTCCGTGCGGTGTGGGCGTTCGGGTCGCCCGACTCGGCACATGCCGTCGACACGACCGCGACCTTCGACGCGGGCGTCGAGTCCCTGAAGGCCCATGCGGCGTACATCGATGGACTCGGTTGGGAGAACTGGGACCCGAGAGAGTTCCTCGAGGGCATGGCGCGGGCCACGGGCTCGCGGCTGGGGGTGACGTTCGCGGCGCCGTTCGAGGTGTTCGCGATGGGTTGGGGCGAGTAGGCCGATCCCCCGCACTAGGGTGATGCCGCCGCACCAGGGGCGGTAGCTCAGTCGGTCAGAGCAGAGGACTCATAATCCTTGGGTCGTGGGTTCGAGCCCCACCCGCCCCACCATCAGGTTCCTCCCGCACGCGGAGCGATCCCGACCGGTGCCGGCTCGAGCAAAGTGCTCAGCCAGGCGGCCGGGGCTGAACCCCAGACTGCCCTCTCGGCGGATGTCATCGTGGCGACACATCGGCGCCAGGACTCGACGCGTGCGAGCCGGGCGAGCTGGAGCGCCGCGGGAAGGGCAGCGCGGAGCACCGGCGTTGGCACGAGGTCACTCCACACCTCGATCGCGGCATCGGCGACGCGCCACAACCTCGCGTCGTCGGCCCGGGCACCGAGCTCGTCACGCAGGGTGCTGAGCGGAATCAGCAGGTTGCCCAGCGGTTCGCCCAGCACGGCGTCGCCGAAGTCGAAGAACCTCAACGATCCGTCCCCAGCCACCACGTTCGAAGGATGCAGGTCGTTGTGGACGATCGTGAGCGGAAGGTCCAGATCTTCGACCAGGTCCGACCAACGCTCCACCGTCGGCAGCAGCGCGTGAAGCCGGGTGGCGGCGTACGGCTCCAGTCGGCGGGGATCACCGGGCTCCAGAGCAGCGAGCCGACCCACGGCATTGGCGACGTACGTCGTCGCGTCGGCCGGCAGCAGGACAGTCAGACCCCACCCGCCGGCGGACTCGGCTGCGCGTCGCTGCAACGCGGCCCCGGCCGCCGCGATCCGGCACCACGCGTCGATGTCGGTGGCACCGCCCCCGTCACGCAGGGTCGGTCCGAGGTCGGCTGTGAGGAGCAGGTCGCGCTCGGGATCCGCCGCCAGCACCGGGACGACGTACTCCGGGGCGACCCGAGCCAGGCCCTGGAGGACCCGGGCCTCGTGCGCCTGGCCGGGGCAGTTCTGCTTCGCATACGACGTCGACCCGCCTGCCGTCACGCGCCAGACCGCGGACCAGGGGTGGTCAGCAACGCGCTCCATCCGGTCCGGCACCCCGATCGCCCCGCCCACGAACGAGCACAGCTCCGCAAGGAACTCTTCAGTTCCCCACGTCGCGCTGGTCCACGTGCTCACCAGCGCAGCGTGACCCACACTGCGACCGGATGCCACCGGTTTGCCGCGCGGTGGACGCATCGTGCGCCGTGGGCCTGCTCCGTGGTCACCGTCCCGGTGGACCACCGACCGGGGGTCCGCCGCCGGTGAAGCCACCGCCGTCCCCGAACCGGACGCCGACCGGGCCCTGGTCCTCGCTCTCCCCCGTCGGGAGCTCGGCACCCAGGTCGGCCAGCACCACCTCCGCCCCGGCCTCGAGCCCGTCGACGACCTCGACCTCGGTGCTGCCGACGATCCCGGTCGTCACCCGGGTCTGTTTCGGCAGGCCTGCCTCGAGCACGGTCACGACACCGTCGACCACTGCCGAGGCGGGCACGGTGACGACGTCATCGGCACTGCCGACGACGACGGCCACCGATGCCGGGATGCCGTCGGGCAGCGCGAGGTCGCGCTCGTCGAGGACGACCTCGACGGGGTAGGTCGTGTCCGATCCGGAGGTCGCGTCGGAAGAGGGGATCTTCTCGACCCTGCTGATCGTGCCGGCGAGGACATCGGTCGCACCGGCAGGCGTGACGTCGACCTCCGTGCCGATGGCGAGCTGGGCCGCCTGGGTCGCCGTGACAGCGAGCGACACGGTCGTCAGACCGGGTGCGACCACGACCGCAACGGCGTCGCCGCCGGCCACCCGGTCCCCCGGCGCGACCGACAGCGACACCACCTTGCCGTCGGCAGGAGCGCGAACGACGGCCGCGCGAAGGCTGGCACGCGCCGACGCCAGCTCCGCTGCGGCACGGTCGATAGCGGCCTGGTCAGCGGCGAGGGTCGCGGCAGTGACGGTCCGGACGGTGGGGCTACCCGTGGACTCCGGGCTACCCGTGGATTCGGGGCTTCCCGTGGATTCGGGGCTTCCTGTGGACTCCGGGATGTCGCCCGTGTCGGTCTGGTCGCCGGCATCGACGGACCCGAGGGCGGTGGTCAGCGTGCCACCCAGCTCCTCGAGCGCCGCCTGCAACGCGGTCTGGGCCGTCGCCGTGGCCGACTGGGCCGACTGCACCGCCGCCAGTGCCGCTGTGCATTCGTCGCCGAGCTGGCTCGACGGCTCGGCGGCGGGTTCGTCGGTCCCGCCCTCCGTCGGTTCGGCAGGAGCCTCCACGACGGCGCAGGCCTGTTCCTGCGTGCTCAGCGCCGCGTCCGCGCTGGCCAGAGCGGCGCTCGCTGTCGACTGGGCTGCGAGTACGGCGTCCTGCTGGGCGACCAGCTGCGCGAGCAGGGGGCCGTTCGCAGGCTCCGTCGGACCACTCTCCCGTACCGGCTCTACCGTCGATGGTGCCGCCACGGGGGCGGACGCCACGTCGTCCGCGGGCTCCGTCGCACTCGCCACGGCGCTGGTCTGCGCGTCCTTGTCCCCGGCCAGCTGCGCCCTCGCCGCGGCCAGGTCGGACTGCGCCCGGTCCACGGCGGCCCGCAGTGCCGCTCGATCCAGCACGGCGATCACGTCGCCCTGCTCGACCTCGTCACCCTGCTCCACCCGCACCTTCGCGACCGTCCCGCCGGTGCCGAGCGCGAGGTCGGAGCGACCGCTCGACTCCACCACGCCGGACAGCCCGAGCACCTGGTCGACGTCGCCCACACCGGCCGCGACCGTGCGGTACTGCGCGCCCTCGTCCGCCACGACGCCGTACGCCGCGATGCCCGTGCCAGCAAGCGCCACCGCCGCGAGCGGCAGCGCCACCCGGCGGGACCGGATCAGCGCCCGCACTGGTCGTCCACCGCATCGCTGACCTGGATCGACTCAGCCATGACCGCACCCACGTCGTCGGCGTCACCGGTCACGCGGACACAGCGGCCGACGGTCAGCGCCGTCGCGTCGGACGCGACCTGCTTCGTGTACGTCGTGTCGTCGCCGACCGTGACGCTCACGTCGCCGTCGACACCCTTCACGACGAAACCGGCGGCGGTGACGGTCGTGACCTCGCCGCCGGTGCCGAAGCCCATCTGCATGCCCTCAGGCATTCCCGAGGGCCGATCGGTCGGCAGGTCGGTCGGCAGGTCGCTCGGGCGTTCACCGCCCCCCGGTCCCCCACCGAACCCGCCCGCGGCGCATCCGTCGTCGCCAGCCGCGACGACGGACACCGATGCCGCGTCGACCTCCGTCGGCGTACCGCTTCCGGGTGCTGGGGCGTCGTCGCTCGCCGCGCTCCGCACGACGACACACATCCCTGTCTCGACATCGGCCAGAGTGCCGGCCGCCTGGTCCGAGATCGTCGTCGTACCGGTGACCGTCACCGCCACCTGGCCGGTCATCGGGCTGCGGACCTGGAGGACGTCGCCGTCCACTGCTGCGATCTCGCCGAACGCGCCCGGCATGCCGCCGGGCGCGCCACCGGGTGCACCGCCGGGGCCGTCGGCCGCGGCCGCTGAGGTCGGCGCGGCAGCATCGTTGCTCGCGCCGTCGTCACCGCCGCAGCCGACGAGCAGTCCGGCCAGCGCGACACCGGTGGCCATGGCACCGACCGATCGGAGTGGGAGGAAAGGGGGACGGGAGGTCATGGGTGCTCTCTTCCGGGAGTTGGGCATCGCACTGTGCTCATTCGCTGCGCAGCGCGTCGATGGGGGTGAGTCGGGCAGCGCGACTGGCCGGATAGACACCGAAGCCGACGCCGAGGGCGAGCGCGGTGGCGAGCGCGGCGATCGTCGCGACCGCCGAGATCGCGACGGCCTGGTCGATGAAGTGCGGGAGCACCTGGGCACCGACAACGCCCAGGAGGACGCCGACGACCCCGCCGGTGAGGCCCAGCAGGGATGCCTCGACCAGGAACTGACGACGGATCACCCGCGGCGCGGCACCGAGCGCCTTGCGGAGGCCGATCTCGCGCACCCGCTCGGTGACCGAGACGAGCATGATGTTCATGACCCCGATCCCTCCGACCAGCAGCGAGATGCCGGCCACGCCGCCCAGCAGCACGGTGAAGGTCCGGTTGGTCTCGTTCGCGGTCTCGACCAGGGAGGCCTGGGTCGCGATCGAGAAGTCCGCCTCGGCAGTCGTCACGCCGTGCCGGTTGGCGAGCAGCGCCTGCACCTCCTGGTAGGCCGCGGCCAGCACGTCCTCGCTCACGGCCTCGACGTAGATCGTCGACACGGTGTCCGACGTGCTGCCCGTGAGCCGACTGGACGTCGCGACCGGCACCACCGCCATGTCGTCCTCGCTGGCGCCGCTCGCCGACGAACCGGACGAGGACAGCACGCCGACCACCGTCAGCCTGGCGCCGTTGACGGTGAGCTGTTGTCCGACCGGGCTCTGCCGCCCGAACAGTTCGGACGCCGTGTCCGGCCCGAGTACGACGACCGCAGCGCCCCTCTCGGCCTCCGCACTCGTGAAGAACCGACCGGCCGAGAGATCCCTGCTGCGCACTCGGGACCACGCCGTCGACGTACCCACCAGCGAGGTCGTCCAGTTGGTGTCACCGTTGACCAGGGAGACCGAGCTCGTCGTGGCCGGTGCCACCGCGGCCGCATCCGGGACCACGTCGCTGTCGGCGATCGCGGTGGCATCGGCGAACGTCAGGGTCGACGCCGACCCGAAGCCACCGCGCATCCCGGAACTGTTGGTGCTGCTGCCCGGCGAGACGATGAGGAGGTTGGAGCCGAGGGCGTCGATCTGCTCCTCGACCTCCTGCTGGGCACCCTGGCCGAGGCCGACGGTGAGGATCACCGACGAGATGCCGATGACGATGCCGAGGACGGTGAGTGCAGAACGCAGCCGGTGCGCCCGGATCGCTGCCAACCCGGACCTGACGGTCTCCCACCAGCTCATCGGACACCCACGCCGCGGAGCGTCGAGCGGGGACGATCGCTGGTGATCAGCCCGTCGTCGATGACCAGGTTGCGTCCAGCGCGGGAGGCGACGTCGGGCTCGTGGGTGATCAGCACGATCGTGCGACCGGCCTCGTGCAGCTCGTCGAACAGAGCCAGCACGTCGCGAGTGGAAGCCGAGTCGAGATTGCCCGTCGGCTCGTCGGCGAGCAGCAGGTCCGGCTCCGTCACCAGGGCGCGCGCGACGGCGACCCGCTGCTGCTGGCCACCCGACAGCTCCCCGGGTCGGTTGGCCAGCCGGTCGGCGAGCCCGACCCGTGACAGCGCGGCTTCCGCGCGCTCGCGGCGCTCGGCCCGCGGGATTCCGGCGTAGACGAGAGGCAGTTCGACGTTGCGCCAGGCGGGCATCGACGCCAGCAGGTTGAACTGCTGGAACACGAAGCCGATCCGGCGATTGCGGATCGTCGCGAGCGCCGCTTCGTCGAGGAGGGACGTGTCATCCCCCGCCAGGACGTAGCGGCCCTCCGTCGGCAGGTCGAGGCAGCCGAGCACGTTCATCAGCGTGGACTTGCCAGAACCGGACGGGCCGATCACGGCGACGTACTCCCCCGTCTGGACGGTCATGTCGATGCCGCGCAGCGCCTCGAACTCGACCGATCCCGAGCGGTAGGTCTTGCGGACTCCGTCGAGCTCGATGAGCGCGCTCACTGGCCGCCGCCCGGACCCTGGATGAAGCCACCGGGAGGCAGCTGCCCGCCCTGCTCGATCCGCTCCCGCATCAGCTCCTGCATCTCCTGCATGTCCTGGTTCCCGCCGCCCCCTCCGGGACCGGTGAAACCGGGCACCACGACCACGTCGCCCTCGACGAGACCGGACACGACCTCGGTGGCCATGCCGCTGATCTCGCCGATCTCGATCTCGGTCCGGGTGGAATCCCCTGTCGTCGTGTCGGTGACCTTGTCGACGTACGTCGTGTCGCCATCGGTCTGCACCGCTCGGCTGTCGACGGTCACCACATCGGCGCGCTGGCTGACCACGATCGCGAGGTCGGCCGACGTACCGCCGAAGAGGTCGTCGCGCGCATCGGTGACGGCGACGGTCACCGGGAACGCTGCGGCACCGTTCTGGTCCGTCTCGGCGACGAGACCGACCTCCTGCACCGTGCCGTAGACGGTCTCGTCGATGCCGCTGACCGTCATCTCGGCCTGGAGTCCCTTCGTGAGCTTCTCGACGTCAGCACTCGCGACGGTCGCCTCGACGACGAACCGACCGGTGGAGACCACCGTGACCGTGCCTGTGGCCGCGTCCGCCGAGGCGTCGGTGTTGCCGCCGGTCCCGCCCGAACTGCCGACCGTGTCGTCGACCTCGAGGCCGACCGCCGTGACCGTGCCAGCGGTGGTCGAGCGGAGAACGGCGTCAGACACGGCCTCCTCGGCCTGGGCCAGGCTCGACTCGGCCGACACGACCGCAGCCTCGTCGGCGGCCACCTGCTCGTCGGACGATCCGTCGGAGAGGTGTTCGGACTGCGCGGTCTGCGCGGCGTCGAGAGCGCTCTGCGCGGCAGCCAGCTCCGCCTGCAGCACGGTGTCGTCGATCGCCGCGAGCTTCTGGCCCTTGCGCACCGTGTCACCCGGCTCCACGAAGACATCGGTGACGGTGCCACTGACGGCGAACGAAAGCTCAGCCGTGGTGGCGGCGGCGACCGTGCCGCTGGCCGTCACGGTCTCCTTCAGCGTCTGGGAAGCGACCGTCGCAGTGGTCGAGGCCGCCGCGGCAGGGGCGTCGTCGCGCAACAACAGCCATGCCCCTGCCACGCCCGAGACGACGACGAGAGCGAGGAGGACGAGCACGAGTCGGCGGGGACGGTGCCACGGCGGGCGCACGCGCGAGAGCAGTCGTTTCACGAGTCCGACCCTCGTGGTGCGGACTGTGGGCTCGCTCGGGTCTGCCTGTGCGGGTGCTGTGAGCCCTGAGCCGCCAGAAATGAGAACCGGGCCGGGTGGGACGACGTCCCACCCGGCCCGGTCCGGTGATCAGCTGAGCGGCAGCAGCGCCGTCACCTGGGTCAGCAGGGCGCTGACCGTCGGGTTGGCGCTCGCCAGACCCACCACCTGGTCGACCGCGTCGTTCACCGCGTCCGTGAGCTGCTCAGCAGCCGGGGTCGGTGTCGCCAGCGGGTCGAAGATGGTGCCGAAACCGACCGGGAGCGGGTTGTTGTAGACAGCCACACCCGTCCCGAGAAGGAAGTCGACGACCAGGCAACCGGTGAGGACCGGCGACTCACTCGCCGACCAGGTCCCGGTGCCGAGGAAGTCCATCGTCTTCGGCTTGGCCGTGTGGATGCCACCGAGGAACGGCGAGATCCACACCGGGAGGCCGTTGGGGTTCCCAGCAGCCGTGTCGACCCCGATCGCAGCGGTCGCGGTGTTGACCAGTGCGTCCGAGTTGAACTTGCCCGTGATGTGGTAGAGCGGTCCGCCCACGAGAACGCCCAGCGGTCCCACGGTGGGGACCTCAGGCAGCAGGTCGGACTTCGTCACGTTGTAGCCGTTGTTCTCGTTGCGGGTGTACCGGTTCGGCTCCGTGCTCGAGTCGGCGCTGTTGGCGACACACGCGCCGCCAGTGAGCCGCAGCGAGGAGTAGATGTCCAGGATCACGCCGGCCTGGACCGTCGCGTCGGTCGTGATCTGCACACCACCCGGGGAACTGCTCGGGTCGATCTGCAGACCATTGAGCAGGCTGAGGGACACCTTCTTCTGACCGTTGCCGACGCTCACCTCGGTCGCGAGGATCGAGGCCAGGTCAACACCCTGGGCCGCCGCGCTGGTCGAGAGCTTGTTGAGGAGGTCGTGGTAGTACGCGTCGTTGACCGTGCCGAGCGACATCAGGGTGCGCGTCTTGCCGTTGAGCGACGCGTACGCGATGAACGCCTTGGTGTCCAGGTCGAAGACACCGACCAGGGCATCGGTGCTCGTGGCCGTCGTCGGACGGTTGATGAGCATCACCCGGGGCGTGCAGCCCGTGGACGGCACACAGGGTGCGGCGACGTCAGGCAGGCAGGTGGACGGGGAGGCGACACAGGCCGCCGGGTCCGAAGGCAACGCGAAGGCGCCGTCGAAGCCGTAGAACTTCACCGTCGGACCACCCGGGGTGGCCGCACTCTGCGTGATCGGCGAGGTGGCGGTGTCCACGGCGTACTGGTACTCAGCCGGCTCGATGTTGGCCCGGACGCTGCCCTTGCCGAACACGTCCTTGAACTGGACGGTCCAGGGCCGGTACTCGAAGGTCTGCGTCGAGACCTTCGGGCCAGTGACGAAGGTGCTGCCGAAACCGGTCATCGTGGTCGCCGGCGTACCGACCGTGCAGGCACCGAGGCCGGTCTTGACCATGTTGGTCTCGGTCGTGGTCACGGTGTAGATGCCCGCCGGCTTGCCGTCGAGGTTGACGGTGGCCGAGAAGCCGCCGCCGCTGTTGGGGATCCCGCCGCGGTAGTTGGTGTTGCCGGGCGCCGGCTGCGGCGCCAGCGGCTTGTTGGCCGGGCTCGTGAGGAAGCCACCGAACGAGAGGTCGCGCACCTCCGACAGCTTGGTCAGCACGACGTCACCGTTCGGGTCGGTGACCGTCACCTGGGTGCGCGGTGAGTTGTTGGTCCCGGCGGGGTTGTCACCCCGGCAGCCGCTCAGTGCGACCGCCGCGATCGACTGCGCGGTGAAGTTGCTCGTGGCGTTCGAGCGGGTGTAGTTCACAGCCGCGCGGTCGACGACCACGTCGACCGAGCTGCCGCGGACGATGGGGGGACTTCCGGCCTCGGTGGGCGTGACGATCGTCGTCCCGGCCTCGGCCGGCAGCACGGACGCCGTCAGCGCCGCGAGGAGCGCCGTGGTGAGAGCGATGCCGGCGAACCGGCGTGGGGAGTGGGGGGTAGGCGCCTGACGGCGCCGGCGGTGCTTGGGCATGCAATTCTCCTTGGGGAGCCGTGGCCCCGAGCGCCTTGGAGTTGCCTACTGGCGGGGCCAGAGTGACGCATGTCACCGGCGCTTGAGAAGGGTTGCCAAAGTAAAGAAAATAGCCTGCTGGACAGCCGTGACAGAGCCCGATCCGAGTCGTTGAACACGTTCTAGTTTCGGCTTGCGGAAACCCCGAATCGCACGGAGATCACAGTGTCTCCCGGCACACTGACGAGCGCAACCGTGCCCGCGTGGGCCGCAACGATCGCCCTCACCAGAGCCAGCCCCAGACCGATGCCGTCGGACCGGTGGCGGGACGCGTCGCCCCGAGTGAAACGCTCGAACGCCGTCGCGGCCAACTCGGGTGAGAATCCCGGTCCGTCGTCGTGGACGTCGAATCCCTCAGCGCGCACGGTGACGGTCACCGTGGTTCCGGCCGGGGTGTACTTCCGGGCATTCGTCAGCAGGTTCGTCGCCACCTGGTGCAGACGATGCTCGTCACCGCTCACCGTGATCGGTTCGCCGTCCTCGGGCAGCACGAGTTGCCAGCGGTGGTCGGGGGCGACGACCCGGGCGTCGTCGACGGCCTCCAGCAACAATCGGGTCAGGTCGACGGTCTCGGCTGCCAACGGCCGGCCGGCGTCGAGTCGGGCCAGCAGCAGCAGATCCTCGACGAGTGCGGTCATTCGACCGGCCTCCTCCTCGACCTTGCCCAGTGCCATGGCGGAGGTCTCGGCATCGCCGCGGCGCCGCGCGAGCTCGGTGTAGCCGGCGATCGTGGTCAACGGAGTGCGCAACTCGTGGGACGCATCCGCGACGAACTGGCGGACCTGCTGCTCACTGCGATGACGGGCCGAGAGTGACGACTCGACGTGCTCCAGGAGCTGGTTCAGCGCTGCGCCGACCTGACCGGCTTCGGTGCGCGGGTCCGTCAGGTGCGCGGGCACCCGCTCGGTGACTCCGATGTCGCCCGAATGCAACGGCAGCTCGGCCACCGCGTGTGCCGTGGCCGCCACCTCGCGCAGCGGACGCAGCTGGCGTCGTACGACGGCCGAGCCAGCCATGGCGGCGGCGACGATGCCGAGCAGGGCGAGCGCGATCTCCCAGCGGACCAGCGACATGGTCACCTCGTCGACGTCGTCGGTGGGCAACCCGACGACCAGGGTCGCGCCGGACTGGTCGCCCCGCGCAACGACCCGATAGAGCCCGACACCCGGCACGTCGACGGTCTGCGCTCCGCCGTCGGTGGCCCCTGCCAACGCCGCCAGGGCGCCGTCGTCGAGCGCCACCAGGCTCACCTTGCCGCCGGCGCGGTCGCGAATGACGGTGCCCTGGTCCCCGGAATCGGAGAGCGTCGCAGTCAGCATGCCGACCTCGCGACCGAAGCCTCCGCCGTCAGGCCCCACGATCCCCCCTCCGGGGCCGGGCCGCGGCACGCCGTCAGGCACCCGCTGCACGCGGGTGAAGGCCGCTGCCACGTCGTCGTCCAGCCGGTCGGTGAGCCAGGCTCGCATGCCGATGGTGGTGACCGTGCCGATGAGCAGTGACACCACCGCCACCAACGCGACCGCCGTCACTGTCAGTCGCGAGGTGAGCGAGCGAGGCAACATCAGCTGGCCGGCTTCAGGACGTAACCGGCACCGCGCATGGTGTGGATCATCGGCTCGCGGCCGGCGTCGATCTTCTTGCGCAGGTAGGAGATGTAGAGCTCGACGACATTGGCCTGGCCCCCGAAGTCGTAATTCCAGACACGGTCGAGGATCTGGGCCTTGCTCAGCACCCGGCGCGGGTTGCGCATCAGGTAGCGCAGCAGCTCGAACTCGGTCGCGGTCAGCGCGATCTCCTCACCGGCCCGGGTGACCTCGCGGCTGTCCTCGTCCATCAACAGGTCGCCGACCACCAGGGTGGACCGGTCCTGTTCGACGGCTGCACCGGCCCGGCGGACGAGCGCACGCAGGCGCGCGACCAGCTCCTCGAGCGAGAAGGGCTTGGTGACGTAGTCGTCGCCGCCCGCGGTGAGTCCGGCGACGCGGTCCTCGACGGCGTCGCGCGCGGTCAGGAACAGCACGGGCACCGACGGGTCGTCGGCCCGGATCCGCCGCAACACCTCCATGCCCCCGAAGTCGGGCAGCATCATGTCCAGCACCACGACGTCGGGACTCTGGGCCCGCACTGCCGCCACGGCACCGGTCCCGGTGTGGGCGGTCTCCACGACCCAGCCCTCGTAGCGCAACGCCATGGCCACGAGCTCGGCGATGTTGATCTCGTCATCGACGACAACGGCACGCAGCGGAGTGCCGTCGGGGCGGGTGGCGGTTTCGGTCATGACAGCAGACTCTGCCACCAGTCTGTGTCTTTCCTGTGCGTGCCTTGTGGGCTCCACAAGGATCCCATCGCTGCCTCATCGGGTCGTCACAGTCGGCACACAGGACCGGGCGCCACGGTGAGGACATGGAGAACGAGAACGCCCCCGACCAGCCCACGCCGGACCAGCCCATGCCACCTGCGCCGACCGCCCCGCCCAGGGTTCTCTGGCGCGACCGGATGTTTCGCTTCCGTGCCGTCCTGGCCGTTGCCCTGGCATCAATCGTGCTGGGCGCTGGATTCGGCGTGCTCGGCACGCTCGTCCTGGACCGCGATCAGGACCACAGCAGCCGCCTGGAGCGTTTCGAGCGGGAGGGGCCGGGCGAGCGTGGCGACTTCCCGGGACCGGGTGGCCCGGGCGGCCAGAACATGCCGCCGCAGGGCAGTGTCGACCTTCCTCCCGGCACGGCACCCCAGCAGGGCGACAGCGAGCCCTCAGCCCAGGACGACACGACCTCGTCGAGCTGAGCGGGTCGGGCTACCAGCCGTACGCAGCGAGGATCTCGTCCCAGTACGCATCGGTGTTCGTCTGGTTGAGCTGCGGGTCAGCCGTCAGGATCGGATCCAGGACGGGCGAACAAGCCTTGCCCCGACAGTCCTTGATCCTCGGCCAGAGCTCCTCGAGCGCGGCTTGGACGTCGGCGTACTCGGGATCGTCGGCGACGTTACGGTCCTCGCGCGGATCGCTGACGAGGTCGTAGAGCTCGCTGGTCTCGTTGCGGTAGCGGGTGTAGGAGTAGCGGCTCACCCGGATCCCGATGGTGCTGCGCAGATCGGTGAATGCGGGGTCCCTGCCCAGGGAGGTGAAGACGGCTTCGGTCACGACCGGCGTCGTCCACCCGCTGTCGCCGTTGACGAGCGAGTCGACCCGGCTCAGACCGTCGGGCTTGTGCGGCGCCCTGGCATCGGCCAGGTCGAGGATGGTCGCGGTCAGGTCGACGGTCGAGATCGGGTCGTAGCGCTTCTCCTGCTCGCGCAGGCCCGGCCCGGTGACGAGCATCGGAACCCGGAGCGAGGGCTCGTGGGCACGGACCTTGGTCATGCCCAGGCCGTGCTCACCGATGATCATCCCGTTGTCGGAGGTGAAGGCGAAGACGGTGTTCTCCCACTCACCGGAGCGCTGGAGCTCGGCCACCAGTCGGGCGATGTTGCGGTCCATCACGTAGACCGCCTCGGCCCGGCGTCGGGTGGCGTACCGCAGGGCGTCCTTCGCCTCGTCGCCGAGTCGCTGGATGCGTTTGAGGAGCGCCGGCGGCTTGTCGCTGACGTCGGTCTCGATCGGCTCGCCCGTGCGGGCGACGCCGGACGCGCGGTCGATGCGGCGGTCGAACTTGCCACGCACCCAGTCGGGCACGGCAGGGGTGACGACACTGACCTCCCGGCCGTCCTCATCGAGTACGTCGCGCGGCTCGTCGGCCGGGTTGGGCTGGCCGTGGTGTGGGGCGACGTAGTTGACGTACATGAAGAACGGGTCCTTCGCCTTCGCGAAGCGCCGCGACATGTCGACGGACATGTCACCGATGACGTCGCTCTGGTAGATCCCGCGGTAGTTGTTGTCGATGGTGCCGTTCACGTTGAACGGCGTGTCCATGTAGTCATAGGTGTTGCCGTGGATCTCCGACTCGGCAGGCGGTTCGACCGCTCCCCGCCAGTCGTCCCAGCCGTTGGGGACGTACCTGGCGGAGGGCTCCCCGGTCACCTTCGAAGGCGCCAGGCCGTAGCCGTTGAGGTACTTGCCGATGAAGCCGGTGCGATAGCCGGCTGCCTGCAGCGAGGTGGCGATCGTCTTCGAGTCGTCGAAGGCGCCGTAGCCGTAGGGCGGGTCGTGCCAGAACACCTTGTGGTTGTGGGAGTACTGCCCGGTCATGAACGAGGCGCGGCTGGGGCAGCACAGCGGGAACGGCGCGAAGGAGTTCTCGAAGGTCACGCCGTGTTCGGCGATCAGCTTGCGCAGGTTGGGCGCGAAGGCGAGGTCGTCGACCCGCATGTCGTCGGACATGACCAGGACGACGTTGGGCTGCTTCGGCATCGTCTCGGGACGAGCCGAACCATCACTCGGCTCGGCGGTCGCGGTCGGACCTGCCACGGCCGGCTCGGTGAGAGGAACCTTGCCCCCGCCGCTGTCCGACTGGGCGAGGACCGCGATCACGAGCGCGACGACGAGACCGGCGCCGATGACGAGGTACCAGAGCCTCACGACCGACGACGTCCGCACGCGTGCACTCCCTGTCCCGCGTCACCGACTTCGCGGGACGCTCTTCGGCGCTGAATCTCTACTAAAACTATCATATTTGTACGACAAAACAGGACGCCGATCCGCGTCCCGTGCTCCCGGGTCCGCCCTCCCGGACCCTGAAGCAATGAAACCCCGCCGACCAAGAGGTCGACGGGGCTCTGGCTGGCTCCCCCGATTGGACTCGAACCAATAACCCTGCGATTAACAGTCGCATGCTCTGCCAGTTGAGCTACGGGGGATCACATGTCTGCGCGTTCACCCGAGGGTTCTGCGCAGCGGGGAAACACTAGCAAGCCCGGCTCCCCGCCAGAAATCGAGACCCCGTCAGACACCGACGTCGCTACGTGCGGCGGCGAGCGCCTCCTGCACGACGGCATCGACACGAGGGTCAGACGGGTCCAGTCCCTCGTCGTACTCGACGAACCAGTGGAGCTCACCGTGCGCTCCGGGGGCCCGCCGGGCGAGCACCCGGACCGACCTGCGGCCCTGCACGGCGACGTGCCTCTGCACGGCGATGCTGGCCGTCACCCGCTCCCGCACCAGTTGCAGCAGCCGGCCGGCGTCGTCCAGCCGGATGACATGGACCGGGTTCGGCTCGCCGAACTGGCCGACCTCCACGACGCGCAGCGTCGACTCCTCCTGATCCCAGTCGGCGCTGGCCACCTGTTCCCAGGGCAGGCGCTCCGGGAGGTACAGGGCGTCGCGGGTGCCACCCACCGACGAGGGTCCCCCGGCGTTCGGGTACGGGACCGACGCCCAGGCGAGCAGGCGCTCACCGGCCGCGACCTCGAGGACGGGCCGTCGCGACGGCAGGGGCGAGAACTTCACGCGCCAGCGCTCACGATCTTCTCGCGCAGCATGCGCCGGTGCTGCTCGAGGGCGGCGAGCTCGCCGAACATCTTGTTGTAGTCGGCAGCCTGCTCGACCGGGTTGGTGCGCTGGAGACGCGACTTGACCTCGTCGATGCGCCGAAGGGCCGTCAGCTCCTGCAAGCGGTGGACGTAGTGCGCGACGTACCAGGCGTCGACGTCGCGGGTCGCCGGGATCGGCTCGACCGCCAGGGCGCTCACCGCCGACGACACCGCCGGGTCGGTCGAGGCGTCCTGGACCCGCGACACCCACCCTGCGTCGCCCTGACCGGCCACGGTGCCGCCAGCAGCGGCGATGAGCTCCCACACGGCGCGGTAGGTCGGATGGCTGAAGTCGTTGACGCCGATGTCGGCGGTCGTGCGGCCGATCGCGATCGGGTGCTGCAGCACCAGCTTGAGCGTCTCCCGCTCGATGCTGAAGCGCGGGTCGCGCAGGTCCGGGAGCTTCGCCCGCGGTGGTGCCGCCTCCGGCGTCGGCTGTACGCCGGGCCGCTCGCGCGGGGTGGTCGACGCCGGTCCGCGGGCGGCAGCCCGTCGCACCTCGGCCCGCGCCTGTTCCATGTCGACGCCGACCATGCCGGCGAGCTCGCGGGCGAACGCGTCGACCTTGGACTTGTCCCGGATGCTCGCGACCAGCTGGGCGCCGGCCCGCATCGCGTCGATGCGGCTGTCGGCCCGATCGAGGTCGTAACGGCCCACGACGTTCTCGAGGACGAACCGGTAGAGCGGGCGACGCGTCGCGATCAGCTCGCGGACGGCCGCATCGCCCTCCTTGATGCGGAGCTCGCAGGGATCCATCCCCTCCGGTGCAACCGCGACATAGGTCTGGGAGACGAAGCGCTGGTCGCGGGCGAAGGTCTTCAAAGCAGCATTCTGGCCAGCGGCATCACCGTCGAAGGTGAACACGACCTCACTGCGGAACTGCTCGTGGTCGTCGAGGAACCGGCGCAGCACCTGTGCGTGGTCGTCGCCGAACGCCGTACCGCAGGTCGCGACGGCAGTGCCGACGCCTGCCAGGTGACAGGCCATCACGTCGGTGTAGCCCTCGACGATCACGGCTTGCGAGCTGCGGGCGATCTCGCGCCGGGCGAGGTCGATGCCGTAGAGGACGTGGCTCTTCTTGTAGATCGCGGTCTCGGGGGTGTTGAGGTACTTGGCCTCGATCTTGTCGTCGTCGAAGATCCGGCGCGCGCCGAAGCCGATCGTGTCACCGGTGGCGTCGCGGATCGGCCACAGCAGCCGACCGCGGAACCGGTCGTAGAGGGATCGGCCCATCGCGACCAGACCGGCGGCGATGGCCTCCTCGGACGTGAACTTGCGGGCGCTGAGATGGCGCCAGAGCGCGTCGCCGTCGCGGGGCGCGAAGCCATTCCCGAAGGTCAGGGCTGCCTGCTGGTCGAAGCCGCGCTGGTCCAGGAACTGGCGGGCAGCCAGGGCCTCCGCGGTGGCGAGCTGCGCGGCGTAGAACTCCGCTGCGACAGCGTTCGCCTCGATCAGGCGGCGACGCTGCGGACCCTTGGGCCGGTCGTCGGTGCCCGACTCGTCGCGGCGCAGCTGTACGCCGTAACGATCGGCCATCCGCTCAACGGCCTCGCTGAAGCTCAATCCGTCGATCTTCATCAAGAAGGTGAAGACGTCGCCGCCCTCCTGGCAGCCGAAGCAGTGGAAGAACCCGCGCCCGGGCGTCACGTGGAAGGACGGGGACTTCTCGTCGTGGAACGGACAGAGCCCCTTCTGCGACCCGCCGCCGGCATTGCGGAGCGTGACGTACGACGACACGACCTCGTCGATCCGCACCTTTTCACGGACCGCGGCGATGTCCTCGTCACGAATCCGTCCGGCCATGGTCCGATCCTACTGACGACCGCCCAGACCGGTGACAGTCCATGCACAAGGACTGCTGCACCGGGAGAGCCGGTTCCGGGTATCCTCGCGAGCGTGGCCTGAGCGTGACCTGGGTTGCAGGTGACTCGTTGCCCTTGGGGGAGGGAAGCGTGAGCAAGGGTTACGGGATGAAGAACAATCGGGGAGGGACCGGGCATGGGACAGCCGTCTGCGCACTCACGCGCGTCCTGGCCGATTCCGCTCATCGTCGTGATCCTCGCGATCTCGGGCTTCCTGGCCTTCCGTGGTGGCGACGAGGAGAAGAAGGCGACGCCGCCCACGGAAACTCCTGCTGCTGCGCAGGTCGACTTCAAGTCCCTGCCGATGAGTTCCACCAAGACGACCATCAAGGCCGCTCCGAAGGACCCTCGTCCGAAGGGTGTGCCGAAGGGAACCGTCGTGCACCCCAAGCGGATGGTGGCGTTGTACGACGCACCGGACGGCAAGGCGTTCGCGAAGATCGGTACGCGCCAGTTCGGCGACACCTGGCTCCCGGTGATCACCCGCAACCGCGACTGGGTGCAGGTGCTGTTGCCGTCGAGGCCGAACAACTCGACCGGATGGATCCGTTCTTCCCAGCTGACCGAGGCTCACAGCCGGTTCCTGATCAAGGTGCACCTGGGCCAGCGATCGATGGAGCTGTTCGAGGACAACGCGTTGGTCGATTCGTGGCGGGTCGCTGTGGGCGCCGAAGCCACGCCGACACCGACGGGTCGCACCTTCGTCCTCGGCCAGATCACCGACTCCAAGCAGCCGTTCTCCCCCGTGATCCTGCCGCTGGGCAGCCACAGCGCCACGCTCGACAGTTACGGCGGAGGCCCCGGAACGGTGGCCCTGCACGGATGGACCGACCCGTCGGTCTTCGGCAAGGCCATCAGCCACGGATGCGTGCGAGTGCCCGATGAAGCACTCAACCTGCTCCGCAACGTCCCGATCGGAACTCCGGTGATCGTCGACAAGGCCTGACCGATCCCGATACAACTGACTTGCCACAAATGATGAATACGAAGGGAAAACCATGAAGAACACACGAACCCTGGCCTCTGTCGCCAGTGCCCTCGTGCTCGTGACCGGGGGGGCATCGCTTGCCCTGATCGGCGGCGGAGGCACCGCTGTCGCCGCCGGCCAGCCGTCCTCGGCGTTCGGCCTCGAGCTGAACCTCGCGGGCAACGCGGTCATCGACCGCACGCCGTTCGTCGAGTCGACCGACGGTGCGCCGGTCACCGACTCCGTCATCGACCTGCCGGTCGACCCGTTGCTCGACGCCGGGCTGATCACCGCCTCGGCCGAGAACGGTGCGGCTGAGTCGAGCGTCGCCAACCTCGACGTCGTCCTGCTCGACGGCCCGCTCGCTGCGCTCGACACCCTGGGCGAGCAGCTCGCGCCGCTGTGCGACGTGCTCGACCAGATTCCGGTCGACGACCTGACCGGCGTGCTCACCGGCCCGAACGGCAACCTGCTGCCCGATCTCCTCGGCCCGGTCGTCGAGGCACTCGACCCCGCCATCGACCTGAGCCTGCTCACGGCGCTGGACCTGTCCGACGTCACCTCCGGTCAGCTCGGCGACCTCTGCGACTTCGCCACGACCGGAAACCTCCTCGGCGCTGACGCGGTCACCGCGTCCTGCACCGGCGACACGGGCAACACGGTCATCGAGGGCACCAACGGCCTCGTCGGCTCGCTGATCGACACCAACACGCCGAACTCCTCGGTCGCCATCCCCGGCGTCGTCGAGGTCACGGTCAACCGCCAGACCGCCAACGCCGACGGCACCTTCACGGTCGACGCGATCTACGTCAACCTGCTCGACCAGCTCGAGTTGACGGTTGCCTCCGCGACCTGTGGTGAGGTCGACGGCGACGAGGAGACGGACGACCCGAGCGACGCCCCGACCCCGACCCCGATCGAGACGAACGTCCCGGTCACCGGCTGATCATCAGCCACCGACCCTGACGGGTCACCCTCTCGGCACATCATTTGTCGGCAATCCGACCGGCCGGAGCCCACGGGCCCCGGCCGGTCGGCTGTTTTTCAGCCCACCAGACGCTGGTGCCAGGCCACGGCGCTCGCATCGGTCAGCGAGGCGACCTGGTCGATCACGACCCGGATCCGGGCGGCATCGCTGGCCGCAACGGCCCAGTCGCTGGAGAACGACTCGTCCAGGCCGTGTCCCTCCCGGTCCAGGAGCGCGCCCACGAGCTCGGCCAGCAGCTCACGCTGACGCACCTGGAGAGCCACGCGGGTGGCGTCCTGCATCACGTAGTGCGCGGCGATGCCCTTCAGCACGGTGATCTCGAGCCAGGTGTCCTCGGGGACGACGAGGTCCGCGGCGTAGCGGACGAATGGGCCCTCGGAGGCAGCGAACGTTGCCTGCTGCACCGCGCCGCAGAAGCGACCGATCAGGTCACTGGTCAGGTTCTTCAGCGCAGCCAGGCTCCCCCGCTGCCCGTCGTACGACGCCCGCGGCCAGCTCCCGACCGTGCGCAGCCGCGCCAGCACCTCGTCGAGCCGGTCGTCGCTCGCGTCAGGCAGGTACCACGACCGGACCGTCGGCCAGACGGCTTCCGGGTCGAGTCGGGTCAGGTCGAGCTTGCCCGCGACTGTGCCGTCCTCGACGTCGTGGACGGAGTAGGCGACGTCGTCGGCAAGGTCCATCACCTGCGCCTCGACGCAGCGCCGCCCGGCCGGCGCGCCGGCACGCGCCCACGCGAACGCGGGCCGGTCGTCGTCGTAGACCCCGAACTTGCCGTCCGCGGACAGCGGTGCCTCGGCGACGCCCCAGGGGTACTTGGTGCAGGCGTCCAGGGTGGCGCGGGTGAGGTTCAGCCCGGCCGACTCCCCCGCCGCATCCGCGGTCTTCGCCTCGAGCCGGGTCAGCAGGCGCAGCGTCTGCGCGTTGCCCTCGAAGCCGCCGCAGTCGACGGCGAGCGCGGCCAGGGCCCGCTCACCGTTGTGACCGAACGGCGGGTGGCCGAGGTCGTGCGCCAGCGCCGCCGTCTCGGTGATGTCGGGGTGCGTGCCCAGGGCCCGGGACAGGTCGCGCGCGATCTGGGCAACCTCGAGGCTGTGCGTCAGCCGATTGCGGACGAAGTCGTCGCTCTGCGGACCGACGACCTGGGTCTTGGCCGCCAGCCGACGGAACGAGGCGGCGTGGACGACGCGCGCCCGGTCCCGCTCGAACGCCAGCCGCTCCGGCGCCTCGACCCGCTTCGGCGGCTCGGGCACGATGCGCTCCCGCGCCTGCGCGTCGTAGCGCTGTTCGACCTCGTCCACGAGCCGGAGACTAGCGGCTGGGAACGTCAGTAGACCGTGACGTGGACGTGGTCGTAATGGTTGGCCGTGGCGGAACCACGGTTCGACATCCCGCGCCAGCCCTCACCGGAGCGGTCGACGGACCAGATGCGCTGGGAGTAGATGACGTAGTTGACGCCCAGGGCGGCGTAGTTGGTGCGGACGAAGTCGGCGACCTGCTGGCCACGCGCGCCGGAGACCATGATGTCCACGGCCAGGCCCTGGGAGTGCTCACCGTCGCCACGGAAGGTGCCGTAGGTGCCGATCTCGGGGAAGGCCGCGCAGACGGCCGCGTGGACCTTCTTGATGTTGGGGCTGACACCCGCGGGCACCGAGGTGCCGTTGGTGCAGTCACCGGTCAACGTCGGGGGCTTCTCGTCGCTGAAGTAGCCGGTGGTGACCCAGCGAGCCTTGCCGTCGAGCACGATCTCGGAGCGGTCGCCGTACTTGCGACCGGTGACGAGGACCTTCTTGCCCTCGTCCAGCTCGCCGACGTTCTTGGCCTTCTTGTCCGGTCGCGACCACAGGTTCAACGGAGCCGTGGTCCAGCGGCGGGTGTCGGCGTTCTTGATGGCCTTCGCCACGGCATCGGCGTCGAGCAGGCGAGCCACACGGCTCGAGCCTGCGTCGTCACGACCGCCACCGCGGGAGAGAACGGGGAGCTCACGAACCGCGCCGCTGACCGAGCCCTGGGCTGCGGCGCGGTCGACGGCAATGAGGTCGGAGTCGGGCGCCGGAGAGCTGTTGAGAACGCCGGCCGTGACGACGGCTCCGGTCGCAAGAACGGCCAGCGAGCCGGCAAGTGCCAAGGCTCGGGGCTGACGTCGCGCGGTTTCCCGCTTGTGGCTGTTTGCCACGCGCTGATCCTTTGCTGTTGCTGACATGACGACGCCTGACTCGTTGCCGGGTCAGGCGTATCAATCGAGTGAAGCATAGGTAATTGCGGCTTCAATAATCCCTGGATCACATGACAAGCGTGTTTCGGGTCACCCGCCGGTGGTCTCGCTGACCTCCTCCAGCAGGCCTCCGCCGCCCTCGCGGACGCCGTCCGTGTCGTCCAGCCAACCCTCCGGGAGCACCACTCGGGAACGGGGCGCCCCCTGTCGGCCACGGGGCGCACCGAGCTCTCCGACGGGGAACGGCTCGCTCGGATCCAGCTCGTCGAGCAGACGATCGAGAGTCGCGAGCGAGTCCACCAGACCCAGCGACCGGCGCAGCTCGCCGCCGGCCCGGAAGCCCTTGAGGTACCACGCGATGTGCTTGCGGAACTCCTTGCAGCCGCGCTCCTCGCCCATGTGCTCACACAGCAGTTCGGCGTGCCGGCGCATCATCACGCGCACCTCACCCAGGGTCGGGAGCACCGGGACGAGGTCGCCCGCACCGAAGGCGGCAGCCAGGTCGCGGAAGAGCCACGGACGGCCCAGGCAGCCACGGCCGACCACCACGCCGGCGACACCGGTCTGCTCGACCATGCGCACCGCGTCGGCCGCTTCCCAGATGTCGCCGTTTCCGAGGACGGGGATGTCGACGTGCTCGACGAGTGCGGCGATGGCGTCCCAGTCGGCCTGGCCGGAATAGGCCTGGGCGACGGTCCTGCCGTGCAGCGCGATCGCAGCGACCCCGGACTCCTGGGCGATCCGTCCGGCATCGAGATAGGTGAGGTGGTCGTCGTCGAGGCCCTTGCGGGTCTTCATCGTCACGGGCACGTCGTACGGCGCGGCGGCGGCCACCGCCTCCTCGAGGATCCGGCCGAGCAGGTTGCGCTTCCAGGGCAACGCTCCCCCGCCGCCCTTGCGGGTGACCTTGGGGACCGGGCAGCCGAAGTTGAGGTCGACGTGCGCGACGCCGTACTCCTCGCACAGGATCTTCGTGGCCTTGCCGACGTACGTCGGGTCGGTGCCGTAGAGCTGGACCGAACGCACGGTCTCGGCCTCGTCGAAGACGAGCATCCGCTTGGTGGTCTCGTCACCCTCGACCAGACCCCGGCTGGTGATCATCTCGCAGACGTAGAGGCCGGCGCCGTACTCGGCGCACAGGCGCCGATAGGCAGCGTTGGTGATGCCTGCCATCGGTGCCAGGACCACCGGGGTCGGCACCTCGAGCGACCCGAGACGCAGGCCCGTCACGACTCTTCCTGCGCCGGCGTCTTCTCGTCCTGCCTGGGCTTCTTCCTGCCCGGCTTCTTCTTGCCCGGCTTGGTGACCTTGCTGAACTCCCCGACCCAGGTGACGTCCGCCAGGCCGGCGGGGGGACGGAAGCTGATCGACTCGAGCTCGTGGTCGGGCGCGATGTAGTAGATCTGGCACAGCTCGACCGTCGAACCGGTGCGGAACGCGATGGGGAGCGGTCCGCCGACACACGCCGGCTGCTGCTCCTTCGTGTAGTAGTTCGGCGCCTCGAGCGTCGTGCCGTCATCGGCCCAGATCACGTTGTCGAGCTGCAGCCCGCCGAGGTCGATCTCGCCGACGTTGGTGACGCTCAGTCGGACGAAGTACGGCGTGCGCGCAGCCGTCACGTCGTCCACGTCCCAGTTCGGGAACGACTCCTGGAAGGAGGTCCGTTCGATTCGTTCGACCGTCACGGACAGGACGCCGACCTGCTTCTGGCGCCGCTCGAACGCGATGACGCCGTGCTCGCCGAGGTCCAGCTGGGTGCCGGGCTCGGTCAGGGTCACGCCCACCGGCGCCTCGAGATAGGGCCCCGGGGTCTCGGTCGTTGCCGAGGTGCTCGGCCTGGCCGACGCCTTGTCCTTGGGCTCGTCGTCCGTCGAGCCACAGCCGGCGAGCAGGCCGACGACGAGGACGGCGGCCGTGACCCGCATCAACATCCGACGAACCGCTCGGCGAAGTACGACGTCAGCTTGTCGAGCGAGACGCGCTCCTGGGACATGGTGTCCCGCTCACGGACGGTCACCGCGTGGTCCTCGAGGGTGTCGAAGTCGACGGTGACGCAGTACGGCGTACCGATCTCGTCCTGGCGGCGGTAGCGCCGGCCGATGGCTCCGGAGTCGTCGAAGTCGACCGTCCAGTTGCGCCGCAGCTCGGCGGCCAGGTCCTTCGCCTTCGGCGACAGGTCGGCGTTGCGGGACAGCGGCAGCACGGCGACCTTGATGGGCGCCAGACGCGGGTCGAGCCGCAGCACGACGCGCTTGTCGACCCCGCCCTTGGTGTTGGGCGCCTCGTCCTCGTTGTAGGCGTCGACGAGGAAGGTCATCAGGCTGCGGGACAGGCCTGCTGCCGGCTCGATGACGTAGGGCGTGTAGCGCTCGTTGTTGGCCTGGTCGAAGTAGGACAGGTCGGTGCCGGAGGCTTCGCTGTGGGTCTTGAGGTCGAAGTCGGTGCGGTTGGCGATGCCCTCGAGCTCGCCCCATTCGGAGCCTGCGAACCTGAAGCGGTACTCGATGTCGACGGTGCGCTTGGAGTAGTGGGACAGCTTCTCCTGCGCGTGCTCGTAGTGGCGCAGGTTGTCGGGGTCGATGCCGAGATCGACGTACCAGGCGGTGCGGGCGTCGATCCAGTACTGGTGCCACTCCTCGTCCTCACCCGGCTTGACGAAGAACTCCATCTCCATCTGCTCGAACTCGCGGGTGCGGAAGATGAAGTTGCCCGGCGTGATCTCGTTGCGGAAGCTCTTGCCGATCTGAGCGATGCCGAAGGGCGGCTTCATCCGCTGGCTGGTGACCACGTTGGCGAAGTTGAGGAAGATGCCCTGGGCCGTCTCGGGGCGCAGGTAGTGCAGGCCCGACTCGTCGTCGACGACGCCGAGGTAGGTCTTGAGGAGACCCGAGAAGCTGCGCGGCTCGGTCCAGGCGCCGCGGGTGCCGCAGTTGGGGCACGCCAGCGTGGCGAGGTCGACGTCGTCGGGGTTGTCGAGACCCTTCTTCTCGGCGAAGGCCTCCTGCAGGTGGTCGGCGCGGTAGCGCTTGTGGCACGACTGACACTCGGTGAGCGGGTCGGCGAAGGTCGCGACATGGCCCGAGGCTTCCCAGGTCTGGCGCGGCAGGATCACGCTGGAGTCCAGACCCACGACGTCCTCGCGCATCTGCACCATGGACTTCCACCACTGACGCTTGATGTTGTCCTTGAGCTCCACGCCGAGGGGGCCGTAGTCCCAGGCGGACCGGGTGCCGCCGTAGATCTCTCCGCAGGGGTAGACGAAGCCTCGGCGCTTCGCGAGGGAGACGACCTGGTCAACGGTGGACGTGGGCGGCTTGGCCACAGGAATTCCTTCATGGGAACGAGCCCGGCTGGCTGCCGGGCGGTGTTGTCAGTGCTGCTTTTCGACTCGCGGGAGCAATCTCCTAGGTTACGCGAGCCTCGGCGACGTTGAGCACGGTGTTCGGCTCGACCACCTCGTAGGCGCCGGGTTCGTCGATCGCCCGCATCAGCACGGGCACGCCGTGCAGCTTCAGGTCGTACGACGACAGGGCCCGCCGGTACGCCCCGACGTTGACCCAGCGGGTGGTCAGCACCCACAGGTCGGGCTCGTCGACGTTGCGGCCGATCCACCCGGCGACGTACCCGGGCTTGTCGACGAGGAGGCCGTGGACCCGCTCCAGGTCGGCCCGCAGGACGCCGGCGTCCTCGGTGGCCGGGACCCGGAAGCGATTGACGACGAGCACGGCCGCACTCTACGCGGCGTACTCCTTGACGGACGCACCACGGAGGGCGACTATGACAGTCGTCATAGTCCGCATCGTCAGGAGCCCTCGTGACCGCCACCCAGGACACCCCCACCCACACCGGCTGGCAGAAGACCGCCTGCATCCTGTGTGAGTGCAACTGCGGGATCGAGGTGCAGGTCGAGGACCGACGACTGCTCAGGATCCGCGGCGACAAGGACCACCCGGCCTCCCAGGGCTACACCTGCGAGAAGCCGCTGCGGCTGGACCGCTACCAGAACGGCACCCCGCGCCTCACCAGCCCGTTGCGGCGACGCAAGGACGGGACCTACGAGGAGATCGACTGGGACACCGCGGTGAGCGAGATCGCGGCACGACTCACCGCGATCCGTGACGAGCACGGCGGCGACAAGATCTTCTTCTACGGCGGCGGCGGGCAGGGCAACCATCTCGGCGCCGGCTACGGGCAGTCCCTGCAGGCGGCCGTGGGCGCGAAGTACAGGTCCAACGCCCTGGCCCAGGAGAAGACCGGCGAGATGTACGTCGACGGGCGGCTCTACGGCGGCCACACCAAGGGCGACTTCGAGCACGCCGAGGTCGTGGTCTTCATCGGCAAGAACCCGTGGCAGTCCCATTCCTTCCCGCGTGCACGCCCCGTCCTCAAGGAGATGGCCGCCGACCCCGCTCGCACCATGGTCGTGATCGACCCGCGGCGAAGCGAGACGGCAGCCATGGCCGACATCCATCTCCAGGTCCGGCCCGGCACCGACGCCTGGTGCCTGGCCGCGCTCGGCGCCGTGCTGGTCCAGGAGGACCTCATCGATCACGACTTCGTGCGCGACCACACCACAGGGGTCGAGGCCGTACTGGCGGCGTACGTGGACATCGACGTCGCCGACTTCGCGGAGCGCTGCGGCGTCCCCGAGGACCTGATCCGGACCACGGCCCGACGGATCGCAGCCGCGAACAGCGTCTGCACCTACGAGGACCTCGGCATCCAGCAGGCTCCGCACAGCACGCTGAACTCCTATCTCAACAAGCTGCTGTGGATCCTCACCGGCAACTTCGCGAAGAAGGGCGGGATGTTCCTCCACTCGACTTTCGCCTCCCTGACGGGCGGCGGGAGCGGTGGGGGCGGCGGAGGTCGTCGTACGCCGGTCACGGGAGCCCGGATCATCTCCGGCCTGGTGCCCTGCAACTCGATTGCCGAGGAGATCGACACCCATCACCCGGACCGCTTTCGGGCGATGTGGATCGACGCGGTCAATCCCGCGCACTCGCTGGCCGACTCGGAGAGCTTCCGCCGGGCGATGCGCCGCCTCGACCTGAGCGTGGTCATCGACATCGCCATGACCGAGACGGCCCGCGAGGCCGACTACGTCCTGCCGGCGTCGTCGCAGTTCGAGAAGTGGGAGTGCACCTTCTTCAACGTCGACTTCCCCGCGAACGTCTTCCACCTGCGCGCACCACTGATGGAGCCGCTCGACGGCACCCTGGCCGAGCCGGAGATCTATGCCCGCGTGATCCGCGCGCTCGACGTGGTCGACGAGGCCACGCTCACCCCGTTGCACGCGGCCGCCGAAGCAGGCCTGGCGGCGTACGCCGATGCCTTCTTCGCCGCCGTCACCGACGATCCCCGGATCATGGGCATCGCCGCTCATGTGTTGCACGAGACGCTGGGCCCGACCCTCGGGTCGGCGCGTGGAACCGCAGCCCTGTGGGGCGTGGCCCAGCTGTGCGCGATGAACCAGGCCGGACCGGTCGCGCGCGCCGGCTTCACCGGCGTGGGCTTCGATCCCGGCAACCAGCTGTTCGAGCGCATCCTCGAGGGCGAAGGTGTCGTGTTCACCCGAGACGACTACGACAACGCGTGGGACTACGTACGCCGCCCGGACCGCCGCTTCACCGTCGAGATCCCCGAACTCATCGAGCACCTGGTCGGTCTGGCCGACCAACCGAGCACGTGGACGACCGAGGACTTCCCGTTCGTCCTGTCCGCCGGCGAGCGCCGCGCGTTCACCGCGAACACGATCATCCGGGACCCGTCCTGGCGACGACGGGACGCCGACGGGGCGCTCCGGATCAGCCCTGCCGACGCCGCGCAACTGGGTGTCGCGACCGGCGACCGGCTCCGCGTCGTCACCGAGCGCGGCAGCGCAGAGGCCTCGGTCGAGGTCACCGACACCCTGCGAGCCGGGCACGTCTCGCTCCCGAACGGACTCGGCATCGACCATCCGGACGGCACGCCGGGCGTCGCACCCAACGAGCTGACCTCACTGCACCACCGCGACTGGCTCGCCGGCACGCCCTGGCACAAGTACGTCCCGGCCCGCCTGGAGGCGGTGTGAGCACGACGAGCGGGCGCTCGCCGCGCGAGGCGATGCTCGACAGCGCCATCGCTCTCTTCAGTGCTCGAGGGGTGGCTGCAACGTCCCTGCGGGACGTGGTGGCGCACAGCGGTGCGCCGCGCGGCTCGATCTACCACCACTTCCCCGGCGGCAAGGCCGAGCTGGCCGAGGACGCCACGCGTCGGGCAGGCGACCTGATGGCCCGACTGGTGGCGCAGGTCATGGGCAGCGCGGATCCCGTGGGAGCGGTCGACGCGATCATCGACCACTGGTCCCGCGTCCTCCTCGAAGGCGACTTCGACACCGGCTGCCCGGTCGCGGCGGCCGCGCTCTCCTCCGACGAGACGCCGGCGGCCAGGGATGCCGCTGGCGTCGCCTTCGGCACGTGGGAGCAGGCCCTCGCCGAAGCGCTCGCCGACGACGGACTCCCCCACGACCGGGCGGCCGACCGCGCCGCACTGATCGTCAGCGCGATCGAGGGCGCCTTGCTGGTGAGCCGCGCTCGCCGTACCGACGCACCACTGCGAGCCGTGGGTCGGGAACTGCTCCGCCATCTCACCTAGCCCCTCAACTTGACCAGACCCGATCCACAGTTGAGAATGATTCTCATGCGCTTCCCTTTCGGCCTCGTCTCCCTCCCCGCCCTCGCCCTGCTCGCCTCCGGCTGTTCGGCCTTCAGCGACGGCGGCGACGACGGCAAGACCACCGTGGCAGCGGCGTTCTACCCGCTGGCCTACGTCGCCGAACGGGTCACCGACGGCACGGGCGCCGACGTGGAACTGCTCACCGCGCCGGGCAAGGAGCCGCACGACCTCGAGCTCACCGTCAGCCAGACGGCCACCGTCGTCGACGCCGACCTCGTCGTCTTCGAGTCCGGGTTCCAGCCCGCCGTCGACGACACCGTCGAGCAGAACGCCGAGGGCGCCACCCTCGACGCCGCCGACATCGTCGACCTGCTGCCGGCCGAGGAGTCGGCGCAGGACCACGAGGAGCATGCCGACGACGAAGATGGCGAGCACGACCACGGCGACGTCGACCCGCACTTCTGGCAGGACCCGCTGCGGATGGCCGACCTCGGCGACGCGATGGCCGACGAGCTCGCGAAGATCGACGCGGACAACGCCGACCGCTACCACTCCAACGCCGACGCGCTGCGCGACGACCTCGAGGCAACGGACAAGGCCTACAGCGCTGGCCTCGCCGACTGCGACCGTGACACGATCGTGGTGTCCCACGACGCCTTCGGCTACCTGGAGAAGTACGGCCTCCACATCGCCTCGATCGTGGGGCTGTCCCCCGACGCGGAGCCGACCGGCGCCGTCCTCGGCGAGCTGCAGGAACTGATCCGGACGGAGGGCATCACCACAGTGTTCAGTGAGCCCCTCGAGCCGGCGCTCGGCGAAGACCTCGCCAAGGACCTCGGCATCTCCAACGGCGTGCTCGACCCGATCGAGGGCCTGACCGAGGACGCGCCCGCAGGATCGGACTACCTTTCCCTGATGGACACCAACCTGGCGACCCTCGTCTCCGCCAACGGGTGTCGATGACGACCCTCGACATGGCCGCGGTGGCCATCAGCAACGGCAGCGTCGCGCTGGGCGGTCGCCCCGTCCTGCGCGGCATCGACCTGGCCGTCGCCCCCGGCGACTTCATCGCCCTCATGGGCGCGAACGGTTCCGGCAAGTCCACCCTCGTCCGAGCCCTCGTCGGACTCCGGCCCCTCGTGGCCGGCGAGGTGCGACTGTTCGGCACGCCGCTGGAGCAGTACGACGACTGGTCCCGGATCGGTTACGTCCCGCAGCGCGCGACGGCCGCCGCCGGCGTACCCGCATCGGTGTGGGAGGTGGTCGCGGCCGGCCGGCTGACCCGCCGACGCCTGCTGCGCCCGCTGTCCCGCGCCGACCGGGCCGCGATCCTCGACGCACTCGAGGTCGTCGGCCTGGCCGACCGTCGCCGCGACGCCGTCAGCAACCTGTCGGGCGGCCAGCAACAGCGGGTGCTCATCGCCCGCGCACTGGCGGGCGAGCCGGAGCTGTTCTTCCTCGACGAGCCGACCGCAGGCGTCGACCTGCCCAACCAGCAGGTCCTTGCCGACACCCTCGCCCAGCTCAAGTCGCGCGGCGCCACCGTCGTGCTCGTCGCGCACGAGCTCGGCCCGCTCGCGCCCCTGGTCGACCGCGCCGTGGTGTTGCGCGACGGCCGCGTCGTCTACGACGGCGCACCCCTGCGCGACCACGAGGTGCACCAGCCGTGGTTCGCCGAACCGCACACCCACCACCACCATCACGACGCGGGGACCAAGCAGACCGACCACGTGCCGCACGTCGGCTCGCCCATCGATCGACCGCGAGGCCAGAACCGATGAGTCCCGCCGAGCTGTTCGCTCTCCCCTTCATGCAGCGCGCCCTCATCGCTGCACTGCTCACCGGCCTGGCCGCGCCGGCGATCGGCACTTTCCTCGTCCAGCGCCGACTCGCGCTGATGGGTGACGGCATCGGCCACGTCGCCGTCACCGGCGTCGCGATCGGCCTGGTCACCAACACCTCGCCCACCTGGGCAGCGGTCGTCGTGGCGGTGCTGGGCGCCGTACTCATCGAGACCATTCGTGAACGCGGCCAGACCAACGGTGACGTCGCCCTCGCCCTGCTGTTCTACGGCGGCCTGGCCGGCGGCATCCTGGTCAGCGGCATCGACGGGCAGAGTGCGGCATCCCTCAACCGCTACCTCTTCGGGTCCCTCACGACGATCTCTGCCGGCGACGTCATCGTCACCATGGTGCTGTCCATCGCCGTCATCGGGCTGAGCGTCGGGCTGGCCCCACAGCTCTTCGCAGTCGCACAGGACCAGGAGTTCGCCCGGGTCGCCGGACTGCAGGTGCGCGCCTACAACCTGCTGGTGGCTGTGCTCGCCGCAGTCAGCGTCACGGTCGCCATGCGGACCGTCGGCCTCCTGCTCGTGTCGGCGCTGATGGTGGTCCCGGTGGCGACCTCCCAACAACTGACCCGGTCCTTCCGCACCACCATCGCAGCAGCGATGGTGCTCGGTGCCTTCGCGTCGGTCGGCGGCCTGGTCCTGGCCACCTTCGCTTCGTACAAGGCCAACGTCGCACCCGGACCGACGATCGTCCTGCTGGCCCTGGCCTGCTACGTCGTGGCCTGGCCGATCGGCATCTGGACCCGCCGACGCGCACGCCTGAGCGAGCCCTTCGCCGAGGGCCAGATCCCCGTCCACGAGGCCTGCGACGAGCACCCCCACGCCCACGGCCCCGGCTGCGGCCACCTCGCGGTCCCGCACGACGACCACGTCGACTACGTCCACGACGGTCACCGGCACGCCGAGCACGGCGCGCACTACGACGAGCACTGAGTCGAGGTCTGCGGGTTCGGGCTGGCCGTCCTGACAGACTGACCCCCGTGACTCGCGCTTCCCGACGTTCCCGCGCTGCCGCGGCGACCGCCGCTCGTCGTACCGATGTCAGGCCGCCGACGCCGCACCCCTCGGGCGCGACCCCGCCGGCGATCCAGCCCGAACTGGTTCCCCACCACGTCGCGATCGTGATGGACGGCAACGGTCGGTGGGCCAAGGAGCGGGGCCTGCCGCGGACGAGGGGGCACGAGGAGGGTGAGTCCAGCCTGTTCGACGTGGTCGAGGGCGCGATCGAGATCGGCGTGAAGGCGATCTCGGCGTACGCGTTCTCCACCGAGAACTGGTCACGCAGTCCCGACGAGGTCAAGTTCCTGATGGGGTTCAACCGTGACGTGATCCGTCGCCGTCGCGACGAGATGCACGAGCTGGGTGTGCGCGTGCGCTGGGCAGGGCGCGCGCCGAAGCTCTGGAAGTCGGTCATCAACGAACTGCAGGTCGCCGAGGAGATGACGAAGGACAACGACGTCCTCACCCTCACGATGTGCGTCAACTACGGCGGCCGCTCCGAGCTCGGTGACGCGGCCCGGGGGCTCGCCCGCGACGTGGCGGCGGGCAAGATCAACCCGGAGAAGGTCGACGAGCGCACTCTCGCCCGCTACCTCTACGTGCCCGAGTTGCCCGACGCCGACCTCATCTGGCGCACCTCGGGCGAGCAGCGACTCTCGAACTTCATGCTCTACCAGGCGGCGTACTCCGAGTTCGTCTTCACCGACGTGCTGTGGCCCGACGTCGATCGCCGCCACCTCTGGCAGGCCATCGACACCTACGCCCGTCGCGACCGGCGGTACGGCGGCGCAGAGCCCAACCCGACCGGCTGAGGACGCCTCCTACGACTCGGCAGCGTCAGCGCTCGACGTAGGCCAGCGAACGCAGCCCGCGCTCGAGCTGCCACTGCACGAACGCGGACACCAGTCCGCTTGCTTCGCGCACGTGGCGAAGCTCGGCGGCCTCGATGACCGGCCAGTCGCCGGCGAGCAGGGCACCGAGCAGGGTCAGGGTCTCCGGAGCCGGCGTGGCCGAGCCGGGGATCCGGCACGTCGAGCAGAGGACGCCGCCCATCGACGGGTTGAACCAGCGGTGGTGGCCGAACTCGCCGGTCGCCGTCACCGGCGGGCGGCCGCAGTGGGCGCACTCGACGAAGGCCGGGGCGTAGCCGGCGATGGCCAGCGCCCGCAGCAGGTAGGAGTCCAGGACGTGGTTGGCCCCGCGCTCCCCCGCTGCCATCGCGTTGAGACCGCCGAGCAGGAGGCCGAACTGCTGGCGTGCCGGCTCCCGCTCCTCGACCACGAGCCGTTCGGCGGTCTCGAGCATCACCGTGCCCGCGGTGTAGCGGTCGTAGTCACGACCGACCAGCGCCCCGTAGGCACCCCGTGTCTCGGCCTGGGTGATCGTGTCGAGATTGCGGCCCTCGGCGAGCTGGAGGTCCACGTGCGTGAACGGCTCGAGCCGCGAGCCCCATCGTGACGTCGTACGACGAACGCCCTTGGCGACCGCACGGACCCGACCGTTCTCGCGGGTCAGCAGCGTGATGATGCGGTCCGCTTCACCCAGTTTGTGGGTGCGCAGGACGATCGCTTCGTCACGGTAGAGCGGCACCCCTCCATTGTGCGGCCAGGACCGTGACGAATCCCGACGCCACCCCGTTGAACCGCCATGCGCCGTCTGCTGATCAGCCTGCTCCTGCTGGGCACCGCCCTCACCGCTGCCCTCGCCGGGCCGGTTGCAGGACCGGCGCGTGCGGACACCACGTCGCCGTCCTACGCGCCGCTGGACCGGCCGGGGCCGAAACTGACGGTGCCCGCGAGCACCCTCGACGCGGCGCTGGCGTGCCACGGAGACCCGAAGACCGGCCCACGGCCGATCCTGCTCAGCCCGGCCACCAGCGTGACACCGGTCGAGAACTACTCCTGGAACTGGGCGAAGGTGTTCGCCGGGCAGGGCCGCTACTACTGCACCGTGACGATGCCGTTCCACACGTTCGGGGACATCCAGGTCGCCGCGGAGTACCACGTCAACGCGATCCGCACGATGTACCGGCGCACCGGGAAGAAGATCGCGATCCTGGGCCACAGCCAGGGCGGGATGAACCCGCGCTGGGCACTGCGCTTCTGGCCGGACCTCCGCACGAAGGTCGCGGAGCTGATCGGGATGGCGCCCTCCAACCACGGCACCACGGTGCTGGCCGGCTGCATCCCCGGGCTCACCACCTGCGTACCTGCGGTCTGGCAGCAGAAGGCGGGCTCGGCCTTCATGAAGGCGCTCAACAGCCGCGCCGAGACCTTCGCCGGCATCGACTACACGAACATCTACACGAAGCACGACGAGGTGGTCGTGCCGCCGCCGTCCGCCGCCCTGACCACCGGCCAGGGCAACAAGGCCAACATCGCCGTCCAGGACGTGTGCCCGCTCGACCCCTACGAGCACATCCTCATGGGCACGGTCAGTCCTGCGGTGTTCGCCGCCGTCACGGACGCGCTCGACCACACCGGCCCCGCGAAGCTGTCGCGCATCGACCGGTCCTGGTGCACCAAGATCTACATGCCCGGCATCAACCCGCTCGACGTGGCGTCGTTCACGCCGGTGCTCAGTGCCCTGCCGAACCTGCTCCTCACCGTCGTGCCGAGCCTCACGCTCTCGGGCGCCCCGTTGCTCCCGAAGGAACCCGCGCTGCGTTGCTACGTCTACGCAGCCGGCTGCTGACGCCCGGCCGGGTTGGGCGCCCGCTTAGGGTGCGCCCATGAGTACGACGGAACCGGTCGCCGCCGCGGACACCTCGACAACGCAGTGGTCGGGCAGCGGGCCACGCCGCAGAGAAGGCAGGCCGGCCGCGCCGCCCACCACCCTGGTCGACTGGCTGATGCTCGTGCTGGCCGTCGTGTCCGTGGTGCTGTTGACGTGGGTGACGTTCTGGGACGTCGACCCCGACGTCCATGACCGCGTCGTGACCGCCGACTACGTCATCTGCGCGATCTTCGCGGTCGACTTCCTCGTCCGCTGGCGGCGGTCGCGGATGGGCACCCGATTCCTGCGGCTGTACTGGTACGAGATCCTCGGCATGATCCCGCTGTCCCACCCGGCGTTCCGCGGATTCCGGCTGATCCGCATCGTGATCATCCTGATCCGCCTCGGTCGTGCCGCCGACCGCGCCGTCGGCGACCGCGCAACGGCCTACCTCGTCGGGAGGTTCGCCGACACCATCGTCGGCGTCATCCGACGGCCCGTGACGGTCGCCGTGCTCGACGAGGTGATCGCGGTCATCCAGACCGGCAACTACACGCGCCACATCGCGAGCGCGATCGACGAGAACCGTGCCGAGCTCGACACACTGGTCCTCGACCTGATCAGGCGGGACCAGACGACCGGGCGGCTCAAGTTCGTGCCGTTCCACGACGACGTGGTCCGGCTGGTCGCCGACACCGTCTTCCGGATCGCCGAGGGTGCCCTGGACGACCCCCGGGTCCACGAGCTGATCTCGGACGCGATCCGGGAGTCGGCGACCGAGCTGCGGGCGAACGTCCGCGCGCGGATGCACGAGGAAATCAAGCTCGACACCGAGAAGCTCGGTGCCCGTTAGCGCGTTGCTCGCGTCACGAGGAGCGGGTACGACGAACCCGCAACCCGCCGCGCGCACACTCGCGTGCGAACCGGGTCACGACCAGGTCGAGCCGCTCCGGGCGGCGGCGCCACTCGAGCGGCGCCGAGGCGTACTCGGTCGTGGAACCGGCGATCTCGCCGGCCAGCAGGTCTGCATCGGCGACCGGATGGAACGGGTCGTGCGAGCGGGCCAGGATCAGCGTCGGCGCCGTGATCGCGGCACGCTCGGCCGAAGACGGTCCGAACCGGCCGTAGAGAACACCGTGCACCGCAGCGGCGACGGCACCGGGGCGCTGGTCGAGCGTCTCGAGCGCGAGCCGCAGCCACTCCGGCAGCATCCGGCGCGGCCACGGGCGGGTCGCCACCCGCACGGCCGACACCGTCAAGGGCGCGAAGCGCGCAGCGAGCAGAACCGGGGTCAGGACCGATACCTGCACCGCCAGCGCGTTGTCGAGCACCGGGCCGTCGAGGACCAGGCCCGAGACCCGCTCCGGGGCGATCGTGGCCACCTCGAGGGCGACGTTGGCGCCGAGCGAGCTGCCGCCGATGACAGCACGGGTCGCGCCCATGTGGTCGAGCAGCGCGATCACCTGGTGGGCGAACGCCGTCACCGAGTACGCCAGCGGGTCCTCGGGACGGTCCGAACGGCCGTGGCCGAGCGGGTCGAGCACCACGACGTGCAGGCCGGACGACGCCAGAATGCGCGCCGTGTGCGCGTGCACGCGGCGAGGCACCAGGAGCGGCGGGACCAGGACGACCCAGGCGTCCCCGCCGCCGTACTCGGTGAACTCGAGGCGGTCGCGGCCGCGTGGCCCGTCGACGAAGCACTGGCCGACCATCTCCGAGGCCAACGCGGCGCGACCCATGCTCAGGCTCCCGAACCAGACGGAATCGTGACCGACTGCGCCCGGTTGGCAGCGCAGACGACCGCGCGCAGCGACGCAGTCACGATGTTGTGGTGGATGCCGATGCCCCACACGATCTCGCCGGCGACCTCGCACTCGACGTAGGCAGCCGCGACAGCGTCGCCGCCCGAGGAGAGCGCGTGCTCGGCGTAGTCGAGCACGCGGATGTCGGCGCCGGCGTGGCGCATGCCGTCGACGAAGGCGGCCACCGGACCGTTGCCGATGCCGGTGATCGTCCGCTCCTCACCGCGGACCACCATCGAGACTTCCTGCCGGTCATCGCCGCCCTGGTCGGTCGTCGACGAGAACGACACCAGGCTGTAGGGCTCCTCGCGGTCGAGGTACTCGGAGCGGAAGATCGACCAGATCTCGTCCGGCGTGACCTCGCCGCCCTGGGCGTCGGTGCGCTGCTGGATGACCCGGCTGAACTCGATCTGCGCGCGCCGCGGCAGGTCGAGGCTGTGTTCGGCCTTGAGGACGTAGGCGACACCGCCCTTGCCGGACTGGCTGTTGACCCGGATCACGGCCTCGTAGGTGCGGCCGACGTCCTTCGGGTCGATCGGGAGGTACGGCGCCTCCCACGGGATCTCGCCGACCGGCTTGCCGTTCTCCTCGGCGATCCGGTCGAGGTCCTCGAGACCCTTCTTGATCGCGTCCTGGTGCGAGCCGGAGAAAGCGGTGTAGACGAGGTCGCCTGCGTACGGGTGGCGCGGGTGGACCGGCAGCTGCGTGCAGTACTCCACGGTGCGACGGACGTCGTCGATGTCGGACAGGTCGATCATCGGGTCGATGCCCTGGCTGAACAGGTTCATCGCCAAGGTGACCAGGTCGACGTTGCCGGTGCGCTCGCCGTGACCGAACAGACAGCCCTCGACCCGGTCGGCACCGGCCATCATCGCCAGCTCGGTCGCTGCGACAGCAGTGCCGCGGTCGTTGTGCGGGTGGAGGCTGATGGCGGAGTGGGCACGGCGGGACAGGTTGCGGGCGAAGTACTCGATCTGGTCGGCGTAGGTGTTCGGCGTCGACATCTCGACCGTGGCGGGCAGGTTGAGGATGATCTCGCGACCCTCCTCCGGCTGCCACACGTCCGAGACCCGTTCGCACACCTCGATCGCGAAGTCGGTCGGCGTCTGGGTGAAGATCTCCGGGCTGTACTGGTAGCCGAAGTCCGTGCCCTCGAGCAGCTGGTCGGCGTACTTCATCACCCATTCGGTGCCGCGCGTGGCGATCGCGATGCACTCGGCCTCGGTCACCCCGAACACGACGCGCTGGAACAGCGGCGCGGTCGCGTTGTAGAGGTGGACCGTTGCCTTGTCGGCACCGGCGAGCGAGGCAACGGTGCGCTCGATCAGGTCCTCGCGGGCCTGGGTCAGCACGGAGATCCGGACATCGTCCGGAATCTTGTCGCCCTCGACGAGCTCACGCACGAAGTCGAAGTCGGTCTGGCTCGCCGACGGGAATCCGACCTCGATCTCCTTGTAGCCGAGCTTCACCAGGAGGTCGAACATCATCATCTTGCGCGAAGGACTCATCGGATCGATGAGCGCCTGGTTGCCGTCACGCAGGTCGGTGGAGAGCCACCGGGGTGCGTGGGTGATCTTCTGGTCCGGCCACGTGCGGTCCGGGACGGTGACGGGCTCGAAGGCCCGGTAGCGGTGGAACGGCATCCCGCTGGGCTTCTGGTTCGGAATGGTGATGCGCTCGCTGGTCATGACTTTCCTCGGCTGGTGTTCGCAGGGGGGCGCCGGGCGCGCGACTCGCTCCGCAACGAGGGGTCCGGCTGGTTCAGACCTCGCTGCGGCCGCTAAGGAGGAGGGCTCGCATCATCATGAGGCCTTCACTCTAACAGGACGCGTCTTCGTCGTGACGTGGCCCAGACGTCTTGCTCATCTAGTCTCGGTTCGTGGCCCGCTTGCTGATCGTGCACCACTCCCCGACCCGGTCGATGCAGACGCTGCTCGACCAGATCGTCGCGGGCGCCCACGACGAGGAGGTCCAGGCAGGTGCGGGGGTGGAAGTCGAGGTCCGGGCCGCGCTCGATGCCACCGCCGAGGACGTCCTGGCCGCCGATGGCTACCTGCTCGGGACCACGGCCAACTTCGGCTACATGAGCGGCGCCCTCAAGCACTTCTTCGACAGCACGTTCCTCGCCATCGGCGGCTCACTCGACCCCAGTGGGGCGCCGGGCGACGCGACCGATGCCACGGGCTCGACGACCGGGCGGCCCTACGGGCTCTGGCTGCACGGCCGCTACGACCTCACCGGCGCCCAGCGCTCCGTGCAGTCGATCGTCGGCGCACTCGGCTGGCGCCCGGGTTACGACGTGCTCGGCGTCCTGGGTGAGGTGGACGACGCCGCGACCGAGGGCGCCTACGCACTGGGCGCTACCATCGCGGCACTGCTGACCGCCTGAGAAGGGAGCCCACGCGATGACGCAGCGACGCGCCGTCGCCGTACTCCTCCTCGGCCTGCTGCTGCTCACCGGCGGCACTCTCAGCGCCTGTGGCTCCGAGGACCAGGGCGGCAACACCGACCCTGACCTGGTCGACTCCGTCGAGGTCCCGAACAACGGCGTGTGCCGCACGTTGACACCCGACGACGTCGCCCAGCCGGCGAACGCGACCAAGGCCGTCGACTGCACGATGGAGCACACCGCGGAGACCTTCGTGACCGGTGGGCTCCCGGCCGAGTACGACGACGTCGAGTACGACGACCCGGACCTCGGCAACTTCGCCTACCGGACGTGCTCGAAGGCGTTTGCCAAGTTCGTCGGCGCCGACGAGAGCCTGGTGCTGCGCACCACGATCAGCTGGGCCTGGTTCCGGCCGTCGGAGAAGGCCTGGAAGAAGGGTGCGCGCTGGTACCGCTGCGACGTCGTCGGCGGCAACTCGTCGAGTCCCGACTACCGCCCGCTCCCCGAGACCGCGAAGGGGATGCTCTCCGGCCGCCCCAAGGACAGCTGGCTCAGCTGCGCGCGCGGCGCCTCGGTCGCCGAGGGTGCCAAGGTGCCCTGCTCGGCCAAGCACGACTGGCGGGCAGTCACCACCGTCAAGCTCGGCAAGCCGGACGACAAGTACCCCGGTGACCGGGTCATGGAGAGCCGCACCCGTTCGTTCTGTGCTCAGTCGGTCAAGGCGTGGCTGAACTACCCGGCGGAGTTCGAGTACGGCTTCACCTTCTTCCACAAGCCCGAGTGGGACGCCGGAATCCGTCGCTCGGTGTGTTGGGCGAGGACCGCGAAGTGATGCGCCGCTCCCTGCTCGGATCGGTGGCCCTCGTCCTGGTGGCGACGTTGACCGCCTGCGGTGGTGGTGGCGACGACAACACCGAGGGTCCGAAGAATCCGTCGACGACGCAGACCGCTGCCGCCGAACCGCCGACGGCGCCGAAGGCGGGCGCCTGCTACCCGCTGCCGTTCGAGACCGCTGTCGCGCCGACCACGGAGATCGAGCCGGTGAAGTGCAGCGCGAGGCACACCAGCGAGACCGTCGCGATCGGCACGATCGACGCCGTCGTCGACGGCCACCTGGTCGCGGTCGACTCCGACCGGGTCCAGGCGCAGGTCGCCACGGCCTGCCCGCAGGCCCTGATCAAGTACGTCGGTGGCAGCCGCGAACGCCTGCGCCTGAGCATGATCCGGCCGGTGTGGTTCACCCCCACGGTCAAGGAGTCCGACGCCGGTGCCGAGTGGTACCGCTGCGATGCCGTCCTGCTGGCCGGCACGTCGACCCTCGCCGAGCTCACCACCAGCCTCAAGGGCGTCCTGGACCAGTCCAAGGTCCGCGACCGGTACGCGATGTGCGGCACTGCGGCGCCCGACGCCAAGAACTTCGAGCGCGTGCTGTGCTCGGCGAAACACACCTGGCGGGCCATCGACGTGGTGGTCTTCGACGAGGGCAAGTACCCCGGTGAGAAGAAGGTCCGTGCCGCCGGCCGCACCCAGTGCGAGGACGCTGCGGCCGACCGCGCCGAGGACCCGCTCGTCTTCGAGTGGGGCTACGAGTGGCCCACCAGGGAACAGTGGGACATGGGCCAGATGTTCGGCCGCTGCTGGGCTCCGGACTGAGCGAAGCGACGTTGGTCGAGGAGGTTGCTCAGCAACCGTCTCGAGACCTCAGAAGCCCAGTTTCCGCAGCTGACGCGGGTCACGCTGCCAGTCCTTGGCGACCTTGACGTGCAGGTCGAGGTAGACAGGCGTGCCGAGGAGTGCCTCGATCTGCTTCCGGGCGACCGTTCCGACCTCGCGCAGCCGGGCACCCTTGTGGCCGATCATGATCCCCTTCTGGGAGTCGCGTTCGACGTACAGGTTGGCGTGGATGTCGAGCAACGGACGGTCGGCGTCGCGGCCCTCGCGCAGGCCCATCTCCTCCACCACGACCGCGATCGAGTGCGGCAGTTCGTCGCGGACGCCGTCGAGGGCGGCCTCCCGGATGAGCTCGGCCGCGAGGATCTCCTCGGGAGCGTCGGTGAGGTCGCCGTCCGGGTAGAGCGGCGGACCTTCGGGCATCAGGGCGACGAGCAGGTTGCCGAGGAGCTCGATCTGGTCGCCGCTCACCGACGACACGGGCACGATCTCGGCCCATTCGGTGCCGGTCTCGGCGCCCAGCGCGACGATGTCGCCCAGGTGCTCGCCGATCCGCTCGGGCGTGGCCGTGTCGGTCTTCGTGACGACGGCGATCTTCGTCGTACGACGGACCTTGGCCAGCTCGTTCACGAGGAACGTGTCACCGGGGCCGATCTTCTCGTCGGCAGGAAAGCACACGGCGACGACATCGACCTCGGACCAGGTCGTCTTCACCAGGTCGTTGAGTCGCTCGCCCAGCAGGGTGCGGGGACGGTGCAGCCCGGGCGTGTCGACGAGCACGAGCTGGCCGTCGGGGCGGTGCACGATGCCGCGCACCACGGTCCGGGTGGTCTGCGGCTTGTCGGAGGTGATGACGATCTTCTGGCCGACCAGGGCATTGGTCAGCGTGGACTTGCCGACGTTCGGACGTCCGACGAAGCAGGCGAACCCACTGCGGTAGTTGTCCGGGAGGTCGAGGGACCCGAACATGGCGGGCGCCGGTGCAGGTGCGGGCAGGCCACCGAAGTCCTCGTCGAACTCGTCGTCGAAGTCGTCGTCACTCATTGTTGCGCTCCCTGTGCTGCGTCGTAGTCGGCCCAGATCTCGTCGTCTGACTTCCCTGCGGCCTTGCCTGCGCGCCAGATGGGACCAGGATCGACGGCGCGTGGCTGCCGTCGGGTCACCGCCCGCCAGTAGCCCATCACGTCGTAGTGCGTGCTGGGGAGCTTGCGCTCGCGCATCACGTGCTTGCGGATCGCCCGCATCTGCGCGGACTCCCCCGCCATCCAGAAGTAGCCGTCACCCTCCGGCCAGTCGAAGCCCTCGACGATCTCGGCCAGGCGGCTCTCGCCATCGGCGGGCATCCACTCGACGTCCACCCCGTCGGGGAAGTATCCCTCGATCCGGGAGTCGGCCGGCACCTCGGCCACGATCCGCGTCGGCAGTGACGCGCCCTGGGTGGCGGCGATCCGCGCCATCGCCGGCAGCGCCGTCAGGTCACCGACGAGCAGCAGCCAGCTGGCGTCGGCCGGCGGCAGGAAGGAACCCTTGGGCTCGGTGATCGTCACCCGCTGGCCGACCGTTTCCCCGAGCGCCCACTCGGTGACGAGACCGACCTCGTGGACCACGACGTCGAGCACGAGCGTGCTCCCCTCGACCGAGCGGACGGTGTAGTAGCGGCTCTGGAACTGCCCCGGAACGATCAAGCCGACCCATTCGTCGGCGATTCCGGTCGTGACGAAGCCCGGCACGTCCAGGGTCAGGCGCACCAGGTGCGGCGTCAACGGCTCGCGCGCGACCACGTCGGCGTCGTACTGCTGGGCGCGGGTGCTCACCGATGAAGGCTATCGGGGTCTCGAGACGGTCGCCGCGCGACCTCCTCGACCAACGAGGTTCAGAAGGAGTGTCTCAGCGGGTAGCCGCTGACGCCCTCCCCATCGGTCTTCGAGGCCAGCACGTGGTGCAGCTGGATCTCGTCGCGCTCGAAGGACAACCGGGAGCCGGCCATGTAGAGCCCCCAGACCCGTGCGGTGTTCTCGCCGACCTCGGCCACGCACGCGTCCCAGTTCGCGGCCAGGTTGTGGCACCAGGCGGCGAGCGTCCGGGCGTAGTGGACGCGGATGTTCTCGTGGTGCTGGACCTCGAGGCCGGCGTCCTCGATCGCGGACACGATGGTGCCGGATCCCGTGAGCTCACCGTCGGGGAAGACGTAACGATCGATGAAGGCGCCGGTGTCGGTCGGCCGATTGTGCGAGCGCGTGATGGAGTGGTTGAGCAGGCGGCCGTGCGGCCCGAGCTTGTCGCGCAGCGCCTCGAAGTAGGCCGGGTAGTTCTTGATGCCGATGTGCTCGGTGAGGCCGATCGAGCTGACCGCGTCGAACCCGGACTCCTCGAGCAGGCGGTAGTCGAGGTGCCGGACCTCGGCGAGGTGGTCGAGGCGCTGCCGCTTGATCTCTTCCTGCGCCCACAGGGCCTGCTCCTCGGACAGGGTGACACCGAGGGCCTTCACGCCGTACTCGCGGGCCGCGTGGCGCACCATGCCGCCCCAGCCGCAACCGACGTCGAGCAGCCGCTGGCCGGGCTGCAGGTCGAGCTTGCGCGCGATCAGGTCGTACTTCTCGAACTGCGCCTCCTCGAGCGTTGCCCCGTCCGTCGGGTAGACCGCACAGGTGTAGGTCATCGACGGGCCGAGGACGAGCTCGTAGAACCGGTTCGACACGTCGTAGTGATGGCTGATGGCTTCGGCGTCGCGACCCAGGCTGTGCCGAACGCCGTCGATCACACGGCGCACGCGGCCGGGTGCCTCCTGCGGCGGTGGGGGCGGGGGCACCAGGTGGTTGATCCCCAGCGAGCGGACCAGTGCGAACGCCTCGGAGGCAGAGGGTCGGCGAAACTTGAGGCCCTCCTTGAGGGCCACCAGCATCGGATAGGGGTCACCCGGGTGCGCACCCTCGAGGACCAGGTCGCCGGCGACATAGGCGCGGCCGAACGCGAGGTCCGGGTCGGTGCTGCTCATCAGGTAGGACAACCCGCGCTCGGTGGCGAGGTGGAAGTGGAACGGCGCGTCCTCGGGGCCGATCGCGCTGCCGTCGTACGCGGTGAAGCGCAGCGGCAGCTCGTCGGCGGTCAGCATTCCGAAGGCGTCGGCGATGGTCAGGGTGGTGGGGGGTTTCATCGGCTCCTCACTGCCTTGTCGTAGAGGTCGGTCAACCGGTCGTCAGGGTCGAACTGGCGTTTCACCGCCGCCAGGTTCGTCGTGTCATAGAGGCTGTCGAAGGTCTCGCGGTCGTAGAACGCCTCGGAGTAGAGCGATTTGTGGCCGCCGAGCTCGTGCACCTTCGCCTCGATGGCGCGATTGCGTGGAGCCTCGGGCGCGTCGGGGCCGACGTGGACCGTGCCCCAGAAGCCGATGTTGACGTAGAGCCGTCCCGGCTCGAGCGGGTACGACGGCCAGCGGGCGCCGTCCGTCGTGCCGGTCGACACCAGCGGGCACAGCCACACAGGGCGCATGCCGACCTCTTCCTCGAACCACGTCAGGAACTGCGCGAGACGCTCGATCGGCACCTCGACGTCCTGCACGACCCGCTCGCGCTGAGGGCGACCCGCCCGGCGGTCGAGCCGGTCGGCGATACCGAAGCGGCGGTCGAGGTGGAGCAGGCGCATGTAGACGTCGGAGCGACGCAGGCGACGAGGCCAGAGCCGGCGGATCCGCGGGTTCTGGGCACCAAAGGCGCCCGAGCACCAGAACCAGTCGGTGTCCCAGCGCCAGAGGTAGTCGTAGGTGGTGAGCCGGTCGCGGTCGCGGGCCTGCAGCGATCGGTAGAAGACATCCTGGCCGGCGTAGTCGGACGTCGGTCCGGGCTCGTCGGTCCACTGCGCGACGGTGAGCACGTGCTCCCCCGGTCCGAACGAGACGCCGTCCAGTCCGTCGACCCGCTGGCCGTCGAACTCCCCCGTCGCTGCGATCTCGCCAATCGTCTTCGCCAGCAGCTCGGCGTCGTCGAACTTCACGTGGTGAAGGTCGACGAAGGGTGGCACCGGCGCGAGTCGGATGCGCAGACGGGTCGCGTAGCCAAGCGAGCCGTAGGAGTTGGGGAAGGCGTCGAACAGGGCGTCGCCGGGTCGCGTCGTGATGACCTGGCCGCCGCCGGTGAAGACGTCCATCTCCAGCACCGATTCGTGCGGGAGGCCGAGGCGAAAGCTGGTCGACTCGATCCCGAGACCGGTGACGGCGCCGCCGAGGGTGATCGTGCGCAACTGCGGGACGACGTACGGGACGAGGCCGTGCGGGAGCGTCGCGTCGACGAGCGACTCGTAGGTGCACATGCCCTGCACCTCGGCCACCGGGCCGTCCGGTCCGTCGGGCACGACCTCGATCACTCCGTCGAGACCGCCGACGTCGAGACCGGGCACAGTGGTCGCCGCACGGGTCCGGAAGAGGTTGGTCGTGCGCTTCGAGAGACGCACCTGCTGGCCTTCCGGGATGGAGGCATACGACGACGCGAGCCGCTCGAGAGCGTTCCGGTGCTGGTGCCAGCCGAGATCTGCCACATTGCGAGGCTACCCCCGACCAGTGACAGCCAGGTTTCAGGAGGTGAAGGAATTGCCGATCATGCCGCGCGCGTCACCGAGGTGGATCGCGACGCCGTTGGGTCCGGAGAAGTCCTGCAACACGGCCTCGTCGGGCTCGGTGAGGTCCTCGGCGCCACCCAGCAGGACGCAGGCGTCCACCCCGGTCGAGCCGGACGCCACCGCCATCGCCACGACGGCCTGGACCGCCGTGAGGTGGAGTGAGGGCAGGTCGACCGTCGCTGCCGCGTAGGTGCGCCCGTCGGTGTCACGCACGGCTGCGCCCTCCGCGGCGTTGATGCGGGCGCGCGTGGCGCGGGCGAGTGTGACGAGCTTCTGATCCTCGGACGACAGGTCGGGCATGGGTCGAGTATCACCGACGGCATGATGGGTCCCATGCCTGCCTACTGGATCAGCACGTACCCCGAGGTCTACGACGAGGCGAAGGTCGCGGCGTACGCCGCCCTCGCCGGCCCGGCACTCACCGGCGCCGGCGGCCGCTTCCTCGCCCGCGGAATGCCGGAGCAGACCTACGAAGCCGGTCTGAACACCCGCACCATCGTCATCGAGTTCGAGAGCGTCGAGGCCGCCCGCGCGGCCCACGACTCCCCCGACTACCAGGCGGCGCTCGCCGCGCTGGACGGTGGCGCCGCCCGCGACCTGCGGATCGTGCCCGGCGTCTGAGGTCGCGTCGACGATGCCGGACAGCGACTACGACGACTTCGCGAAGGCCTACGCGGCAGAGAACGAGTCCAACCTCTTCAACGCCTACTACGAGCGGCCCGCGATGCTCGGGCTCGCCGGTGACGTCTCGGGCCGCCGCATCCTGGACGCGGGGTGCGGCTCCGGGCCGTTGGCGGCCGCCCTGCGCGATCGGGGCGCCGTGGTCACCGGCATCGATGCGAGTGCCGCCATGATCGACTTGGCTCGCCACCGGCTGGGCGAGGAAGCCGACCTGCACGTGGCGGCGCTCGGCGCGCCGTTGCGGTTCGACGACGCCGCGTTCGACGACGTGGTCGCCTCCCTCGTCCTGCACTACCTGGAGGACTGGACCGTCGCGCTCTCCGAGCTGCGTCGAGTGCTGAAGCCGGGCGGTCGGCTTCTGGTCTCGGTGAACCACCCCGCCGCCTACGCGATCGTCTATCCCGACGCCAACTACTTCGCGGTGACGAAGTACTCCGAGGACTACACGTTCGACGACCAGGTGACGTGGCTGACCTTCTGGCACCGGCCGCTGCACGCGATGACGAATGCCTTCAGCGCGGCCGGGTTTCGCATCGCCGCCATCAGCGAGCCACCGCCGGCGCCTGACACTCCTTCCGAGGTGCTCCCCCCAGGGCTGGAACCAGGCCAGTCGTTCATGTGCTTCCTCTTCTTCGTCCTCGAGGCAGCGTGACGGACACGCCTTGAGCGCCGCAGCTGCGTGGGTACCCTCGGGCGGATGACGAGCTTTCGTGCCGAGGACCGCACCGATCCGCCCGTGGACGCCGACGAAGCAGCCACGCTGCTGGGGTTCCTGAACCACCAGCGGGACACCCTCCGCTGGAAGTGCGCAGGGTTGACCGCCGACCAGCTCTCGACCTCCCTGGCCCCGACGAGGATGACTCTGGGCGGCCTGCTGAAGCACGTGGCGGTCGTCGAGGCCGGATGGCTCAACCAGTTCTTCGCTGGAGGGATTGCGAAACCCTCGTGGTTCGACGAGCTGGACCCGGACGACCGGGACTGGTCGTTCACCACTGCGGCCCGCTCCACACCCGAGCAGTTGTTCGCCTGGTTCGACGAGTCGATCGCGATCTCTGACCGCGTCGTCACCGACACCCTGGCCGGCCCCGAGGGCCTGGCCACGCTGTCCGCCGGGGAGGAGAACGGCAGCCGGATCTCGCTGCGCTGGATCATGTGTCACCTGATCGAGGAGTACGCCCGCCACAACGGCCATGCCGATCTGCTCCGCGAGTCCATCGACGGCGCCACCGGCGAGTGACCTCGGCGACGCCTGCGCCGCCGCTTGCCTGACGCCGCCGGTGGGCGGTGGGTCGGGCGCTTCGCGCCAACAGCGGCAGACCCGAGCGGATCCACGAGTTCGGGCATTGGCGCGGTTTGCATCAACCAGGTTGACGCGAATCGCGCCGATCACGCCATGCGCGCAACTCGGTATGAGCGCGCGCTTTCAGTGATCACTCATTCGCAGCGTTCAAGGGATCGCTGGAGACCGGTGTGGGGTCACGGGCATGCCTGTGGCCCCGTTAGTGGGCGGGGTGCAGGGGTGTGAAAGCTAGTGGTCGGGGTCGGGTTGTCTCGGTGGGTCGAGGGCTCTGGTGCCGTTGGGTCCGACGTGGAAGTGGTGGCCGTTCGGGCTGATCCACAGGTAGTGGCCGGGTTGGATCACGGTGTAGGACCAGTTCGAGAAGGTCTTGGCGCGGTGATGTGACCGGGAGACCGGGGCGAGGTTGCAGGAACATGTCGGTCCGCCCTTGTTGTGCTCGACGACATGGTCCAGGTCGCACTTGGCTGCGGGTCGGGTGCACCACGGGAACCGACATCGGTGGTCGCGTAGTTCGACGCGGGTGCGGATGCGGTCGGGGATCTCGTAGGAGTCGACGGGGATGCAGTCGGCGAGGTCGATGACGGGGCGGACGGTCACCGTTGTGCCGGGGGCACGGAGCCAGTCCTTGATCTGCTCGGTGCTGATCGGGGTGCGTGCTTCGTCCCAGCGTCCGACGGGGTCGTTGCCGGTGAGGGTGGTGTCGGTGATGTGGATGTTCAGGACGACCTTGCGGCCGGGGATGAGGGGTCTCGATACGTCGCCTCGTTCCTCGGCGCCTACTCGACCGTCCTGGTCGGCGGGGTCTCGAGACGGTCGCGGAGC
>JAPLCC010000020.1 GCA_026392415.1 Propionibacteriales bacterium | reverse complement strand
TGTCGGTGATGTGGATGTTCAGGACGACCTTGCGGCCGGGGATGAGGGGTCTCGATACGTCGCCTCGTTCCTCGGCGCCTACTCGACCGTCCTGGTCGGCGGGGTCTCGAGACGGTCGCGGAGCGACCTCCTCGACCTCCGGGTCACCGTCGGCGAACAGCAGGTCCAGGGACAGGTCCTGGCGGGCGAGGTCGCCGGCTGCTTTGGCGCGGCGGACGTCGAGGGAGTCGGTGTCGCCGAGTTGTCCGCGGAGCTTGGCGCGGCGTGACAACGCCAGGTCGAGGTCGTGGGCATCAGCAGCGTCCATCAGGCTGTGGGACTCGACCAACCCGTTCGCGTCGACCTCATCGAAGTCGAACCTGCGTCGGTCGGCTGCAGCGAGCCTCTCGGCTTCAGCGCGTTCGGGGTCGAACCGGATCACCGCCTCGGTCACGAGGCGCTCCAGCTGCGCCCAACCCACCCCGCCGACCGCAGCGAGTTGCCGGTCCACGAACCCGGCGGCTTCGGCGTTGAGGGGCCGGGTGAGGTCCGCGATCCGTTCGGCCCGCCACGGAGCCAACCGGCCCTCAACCACGGCGGCGTAGAGGCCAGGGAGGCGCCAAGCGCACTCGATGATCCGCCCGACGTACCCACGGCCACCGTCAGGCGATCGGCCGAGGACGGCGATGAGTTCCATCAGGTTGAACTCCGACACCAACGGTGCGCCATCGCCGGCGATCGGGACACCCGTGTCGATCACGCCCTCGACCAACGTCGCCGCGCCCTCGACGGAGGTCACGGTGTTGCGGTGGGCCCAGGAGGCGATGTCGATCCATTCCTGGACCAACGCGGCCTCGCGGACCTTGACGCCCTTGCCGGCGATGTCGATCCATTCCTGGACCAACGCGGCCTCGCGGACCTTGACGCCCTTGCCGAGGTCGGACAGCAGCGTCCGATCAGAGCGGGTGTCGGTTCCGAGATCCATACATGTATTGGATCACGAGGCGCCGACATCGCGAGGCGAGCAGAACCTGCCTGTGGAGAGAGGAGAAGCCACCTCTGGGTTGTGGAGAGCTCGGGGTCTCGAGACGGTCGCGGAGCGACCTCCTCGACCAACGGGTGGGAGGGTTGCGGGCGTCTCGATACGCGGCTCGCTGGCGCTCGCCGCTACTCGACGAACCTAGGGGCCGTGGCGCTCGCCGCTACTCGACGAACCTAGGGGCCGTGACGCTCGCCGCTACTCGACGACCTCGCGTGGAGTTGTGGGACGACCGTCGGGTCGGACCTTCGTGGCACGCTGACGGCATGGAGATCGAGGTTGTCGAGGGTGACATCACCGAGCAGCAGGTCGATGCGGTCGTCAACGCCGCGAACAACCGGATGCGCGGCGGGTCCGGTGTCGACGGAGCCATCCACGGCGCGGGCGGACCCGAGGTGCTGGCCGACTGCGTGCGTCGCTTCCCCGAAGGCCTCGCCACCGGCGATGCGGGCTGGACGACGGCCGGGCTGATGCCGGCGCGCTGGGTGATCCACGTGGTCGGGCCGAACCGCAACGTGGGCCAGACCGACCGGTCCCTGCTCACCTCGTGCTACCGCCGGGCGCTCGAGGTGGCCGATGAGATCGGTGCCCGCTTGGTCGCCTTCCCGTTGATCAGCGCGGGTGCCTACGGCTGGCCCAAGGATGATGCGGTCGACGCCGCCCTGGAGACGCTGCGCGGCACCCCCACGCAGGTGGAGACGGCGCGCATCGTGGCGTTCGGGCGGTCGTCGTACGACCTGATCACCGAAAGGCTCTGACCGGGACAAGGTCCCGATTCCGGTGACCGATCGTCACCCCTGATCGGCCGGCGTCGTTGTTCAGCTACCGAACCCGGTACCGCTGAAAGGAGACGATCATGCCGTTCGAACTGACCTCCGCGTTCCTCCTGATGGTGCTCGCGTGCTTCTGCGCCGTCTCCCTGACGCGAGGCTCAGCGCCAGCCGCCAGCGTCGGCGCGGATGTCGAGGAGTGGCGCTCCGCCGCTCTCGAGCACTTCCACCAGCACAAGGACCTCGAGCGCACCGTCGCCCAGGTGCTCGCAACGCCGGGTGCCGTCTCGGGCCGGGCGCGCACCGAGCTGATCGCCGCCGTCGGGCTGCGCGTCGACACGTTCGCCTGACACCCAAAACGACTTCAGGTCATCTCCGCGTGGGGGAGATGACCTGAAGGCCTTTTTCAGCGGTTCGTCAGAGCTGGCCCACGACGTAGTCGATGGACGCGGTGAGCGCCTCGATGTCCGACGGGTCGATCGCGGGGTACATCGCGATCCGCAGCTGGTTGCGGCCGAGCTTGCGGTACGGCTCGGTGTCGACGATGCCGTTGGCGCGCAACGCCTTCGCGATGGCAGCGGCATCGATGTTGTCGTCGAAGTCGATCGTGCCGATCACCAGCGAACGGTCGTCGGGGTTGGCGACGTACGGCGTGGTGTACGCCGTCTTCTCGGCCCAGCCGTAGAGCGCGTCCGAGGACGCCGTGGTGCGCTCGACCATGCCCTTGAGGCTGCCGTTGGCGTTCATCCAGTCGAGCTGCTCGGCCATCAGGAAGAACGTCGCGATGGAAGGGGTGTTGTAGGTCTGGTTGAGGCGCGAGTTGTCGACTGCGGTCTGCAGGTCGAAGAACGCCGGGATGAAGCGACCCGAGCCCTTGATCTCCTCGACGCGGGCCAGCGCCTTCGGCGACATGATCGCGAACCAGATGCCGCCGTCCGAGGCGAAGCACTTCTGGGGTGCGAAGTAGTAGACGTCGACCTCGTTCAGGTCGACCGGCAGGCCGCCGGCACCCGACGTGGCGTCGATCAGGACCAGCGCGTCGTCGGCGACACCCGCGGGGCGGATGACCGGCGCCATGACGGCGGTCGAGGTCTCGTTGTGCGCCCAGCCGTAGACGTCGATGCCCTGTTCGGCGACGGCGACCGGACGGGTGCCCGGGTCCGACGTGATGACCGACGGCGTGGCCAGCCACGGGGCGTCGGCCGCGGCCTTGGCGAACTTGCTCGAGAACTCGCCGAAGGTGAGGTGCTGCGACTTCTCGCGGATCAGGCCGAAGGTGGCGATGTCCCAGAACGCGGTGGCGCCGCCGTTGCCGAACACGACCTCGTAGCCCTCGGGAAGGTCGAAGAAGGAGCCGAGACCGTCGCGCACGCGGCCGACGGTGTTCTTCACGGCGGCCTGGCGGTGCGAGGTGCCCATCAGGGAGGTGCCGGTCGCGGCCAGCGCGTCGAGGGCGCCGGGGGCGACCTTCGAGGGGCCGGCGCCGAAGCGGCCGTCGGCGGGCTTGATGTCGTCAGGGATCACGATCGCGTCAGTCACGAGTTCAACCTTCTCATCATGGTGAGGGGAGGGGCAGGCTGACGACGCTGTCAGAGATGAAACCAGTGTGACAGCCGCATCACATCGGTGATAAATCGTTAAGCCTCATGGACCCCGTACTGGAACTGCGCCCCGTCGGCTACGACCATCCCGATGCGGTTGCGCTCGTCGCGCGCGTGCAGTTGGAGTACGCCGAGCGCTACGGGTCGCCGGACGAGGCGGCCGTGGACCTGCGCGAGTTCGACCCGCCGGCCGGTCTCTTCCTGGTCGGGTACGACGAGCGCCGGACGCCGGTCGTGACCGGTGCCTGGCGCTCGTCCTCCGAGCGCGCGCTGGGAGCGAGCAACGCGGTGGAGCTCAAGCGGATGTACGTCGTCCCGGAGGCCCGGGGCCGCGGCTTCGCCCGCAGGATCCTCGCCGAGCTCGAAGCGACCGCTGCTGCGGCCGGCCACGACGCACTCGTCCTCGGGACCGGCCTGATGCAGCCCGAGGCAATCGCGCTCTACCTGAGCGAGGGCTACGTCGAGATCCCCGTGTTCGGGTTCTACGCCGGCCACGAACTCGCGCGGTCCTACGGCAAGCGGCTCTGATCGGCGCAGGGGGAGGAGGTCACGGGGGAGGTGGTGTCGAGGACACCGCCGAGGGCGAGGGTCCGCAGCAGTCCGGGTCCGTTGGGTTGACCCCACCAGTTGTGCCGTGCGGACACGTCGTACCGCACCACGTCGGCGGCCAGGAGGCCGCCGACCAGACAGTTGTGGCCGACGCTGCCGAGCGGTCCGCCGCCGATGTCGATCACGTGGCTCTTCGTCGAGCCCAGGTCCTCGGCCGAGAAGTCCGCGACGCCCGAGCCGATGCTGCCAGCGCGCGAGATGTCGGTGCGCTGCACCCGGACGGACAGCTTGTCGAGAGCGGTGAAGTTGCGGACTCCGATGTTGGAGCCGCGGTTGTCGGTGATCGTCGAATCGTCGATCGTGGCGGTGATCTCGGTGGTCGGTCCGGTCCCGTTGACGACGTTGCTGCCCAGGGACAGACCGTTGTTCGCGCAGCCACGCAGCACGCTGTCGCGCACCGCCAGCCGGATGGTGTTGCGTGCCCCGAGGCTGCCCGCGAGCACGCAGTCGCCGTTGTTGAAGGGGAGGAGCACGGTGTTGCCGATCCCGGTCGATCGTTCGGCGACGACCCGTTCGAGGGTCATCGTCATCACGGCGTCGGTGCCGAGGCCACCGTGCTCGATGACGTCGCCGGGGGAGCCGGAGAACGAGCTGTCCTGCACGAGTACGTCGAGGCGCGCACCGGAGCCCATCGTGACGGCTTCGAGCCCGTTGGCCGAGAAGCCGCCCCAGCCGTGCACGTTCGTGTAGGTGTTGTGGGTGACCGTCGCCGTCAGGTGGGCCGCCCCGACGGCGTTGAGGAAGACGCCCTCGGAGTCGGCGCCCGCGACTGCGAGGTTGAGATCGTCCGGGTTGCCGAGCAGGGCCTGGCTGTTGCGGTGGACGAGTCCCCTCACACGTGCGGAGTCGCGGGCCTGGAGGCCGATGGCGAGCACCGACTCGAAGCCCTTGCCCTGCCGCAGCGAGCGGATCTCGTTGTCGGTGATGGTCGCCGTACCGGTGGCCGTGCCGGACAGGCGGACGTCGATCCCGTCGCCACACGTCGAGTCGTGCACCAGGTTGCCCGTGACGGTCACCGCGAGCCCGCGTCGGGTCGAGGCGTCGATCATGATGCCGGCCCAGCCGTTCTGGAGCCCGTGCGAGATGGGGATCCCGACGCCGGGCAGGTTGGTGGGCGCCATGAACGGCGGGATCAGGTAGCCGTCGATGCAGTCGGCGTTCTGGCCGGAGACGTCGTTGCCTGCGATGCGTACGCCGGACACGTTCACGCCGTACACGGCGCCCCGCCGGGCGTCGGTGATGCGCAGGTTGGTGACCGTGGTCCCGTCGGCGACCCGGACGGCATCCCCCGAGAGGCGCGTCGTCGTGTTCGTGAGGCGGGGCGCCGTGGCGCCTGCGGTCCGGACGGACGGACCCGAGCCGCGGAGGGTCTGGCCGGTCTTGAGCCGGATGCCGCCGTCGAGGGCTCGTGGCGCCGGTAGGACGACGATGGTGTCCCCGGCACGTGAGGCCCGCTCCACCTGGGTGAGTGAGCCGAACGGGCGCGCGGCGGAGCCGGTCGTCGTCGTGGCCCCGGCCTTGACGTACCACGTGCGCGTGGCCGCGTCGGCCGACCCGGACGTCCAGCCGCCGACCAGGAGGCCCGTCGTCAGGATCCCTGTCGCGACGGCGGCGCGGAACCTTCGCGCACTCACCGGACCAGTCCGCTGCAGTTGTTCGGCGCGGGTTTCCCGGCGAACCGCGCGCGGAGGTAGCCGATGGCGCCCGGGGCGCCGAGCACGATCTCGGTGAGGTGTTCGCCGAGCAGCTTGACGTCGTGCTGGACCGCCACGCTGCCCCGGCAGTAGTTGCGGAGCGTGTCCCTCGCGGGGCCGATCGGAGCGAACTCGTCGAGGAGCGTGTGGTACTCGTACACCGGCGCGGTCGGCATCCCGCTGCGGTGGCGCGGGCTGTTCTCGCGCAGCATCGCGGCCACGGCTGGGGTGTCGAGGGCGTTCGGGATGCTCTCGATGTCCTGCATCCGCAGGAACGGTCGCCGGGGAACGGCGTCGAACAGGCAGTCGTCCTTCATGGTCGCGAAGAGTCGCTGGCCGAGCGGGTTGAGGTACTGCTGGATGCCGACCTCGGGGTAGGCCCGGTCGAATCCGTGCATGCCCATCGGGATCGCGCCCCCGGCGATGCTGCCGTCGAACGCATCGATGGTCGCCCGCACGTCACCGAGCAGGCCGCCGAGGGCCACGCCGCGCATCGGCAGCTCGGGGGCGTAGGAGCCCTGCAGCTGTGCTGCGTTGGCCGTCGCGAACGCGCCGCCGGAGTAGCCCCAGATCGCCACCGGCGAGTCCTGGAGTCCGGCCGCGGCGAACTGTCGTGCTGCGCGGAGGCCGTCGAGCACTGCCTTCGCGGCGACATCGGCGACGAGGAACTGCGACTCCATGCCCTCGTAGTCGGGCGCGGCGACGGCCCAGCCCTGGGCCAGGGCCGCGACGATCATCGGAGCCTCGGTGTAGGAGCCGGTGAAGCCTCCGGAGGCGCCGGCAGTCAGGGCGTACGACGGTGCGCAGCGCGTCGAGACGCCGTCCTCCGCGGTCTGGTAGGAGACCAGCGGGCGCGGGCCCGCACCGGTCCACCGGCTCGTCGGCACCATCACGGTCGTCACGGTCACGGTCGGCGTCCCGGTGCGGTCGGAGGTCCGGTAGAGCAGTTGCCACGCCGTCGCCGGCACGGGCAGCTCGTACGCCTTGACCTGCACCCGTCGCGACGCGATCACCTGCCCCGGCTCGTACGACGCCAGGTCGGCGGGCGCAGCGAAGAACGGATCGTCCTCGGGCAGCGGCAGCGGCTCGGCCGTGGCAGCAGGGGCGAGGAGGGCGACAGCGATGAGAACTGCGAGCAGCTCACAAAGCGAAATGACTGTCTTTCGCATGCGCGGAGCGTAGGGGGCATCCGGGCGGTCGGCCAGACGCCTTTTCAGATGCCGTGCAGACGCCTTTTCAGATGGGCGTCGCGTCGCCCGTCAACAGGTGGACCGCGAGTGCGGACAGCTGGCCCTCGAGGCGCTCGGCCGGTGCCCTGTTGCGCTGGAGCATCCAGTCGTGGACCACGACGTTGATGGCGCCGCTCAGGCAGAGGGCGAGGAAGTGGAAGTCCCGCCGGTCGATCTCGTTGCGGGCGACTCCCTGGCGCCCCTCCTCCTCGACGAGCGCCACGATGGTCGCCCGGAAGTCGAGCCGTTTCTGCTCCACCCGCGGGCTGACGCCGACGATCTCGACGAAGGCGATCCGGGCGGTCCGCGGATCGGCCAGCACGGGCCGGAGGTAGGCGCGGACAGCGGCGTCGATGCGACGTCGGAAGTCCTGCCCCTCGGTCGTGGCGAGGGACTCGGCCACCGCGCCGTAGGCGTCGGCGGTGATCGCGCCGTAGAGGTCGAGGAGGAGGTCCTCCTTGCAGCTGAACTGCAGGTAGAAGTGCCGCGTGGACACCGATGCCGTCGAGCAGAGCCGGTCGATCGACGTGGCCTGGTAGCCCTGGGTGCCGAACAGGTCGAGGGCCGCGGCGCGCAGTCGCAGCAGACGACCGTGGTCGCGCTCCTCGGCCGACTGGCCGCCGTACCTGCGTGCGGTGGAGTTCTCCATCGGGCGCACGATATCCGAAAAGTTGCCCTGTCGGAATGCTCAGGCGCCGATCCGGACCGGTCGTCCAGCGAGGTAGCCGGTGCCGATCTGGATCATTCCGAGGGCGGCGAGCAAGAGGCAGGGCAGCGTCCAGCCACCGGTGGAGTGGTGCAGGACGCCGACGACGAACGGTCCGCTGGCCGCCAGCAGGTAGCCGACACTCTGCGCCATCGTCGACAGCGCCGCCGTGTCGACCGACGAGGTCGTGCGCAACGCGAAGAACGACAGCGCGACCGGGAAGACCGAGCCGCCGATGCCGAGCAGGGCAGCCCACAGCCAGGCGCCGCCGGCGGGGGCCAGCCACAGGCCGAGCCAGCCGAGCACCGTCAGCGCGGTCAGTACGGCGACCAGGTGGCCCTGGTGGCGCAGTCGACCCGCGAGGCTCGGGACGAGGAAGAAGAAAGGCACGCCGATGAGGATGCTCACCGCCAGCAGCAGTCCGGCCGTCTCGTCGCTGAACCCGGCATCGGCGTACAGGCTCGGGAGCCAGCTCATCATCACGTAGGCGAACAGCGACTGGGTGCCGAAGAGCACGGTGACCGCCCAGGCGGTCGGGTTGCGCCACAGCGAGGTGCCCCGGGCCGTGGAGCGCGCACGGCCGCGGCCGCGGCAGTACGGCGCCCACGCGACGGCGGCAACGACGGCGAGCGCTGCCCAGATGCCCAGGCCCACGCGCCAGCTGCCCGTGGCGTTGGCGATCGGCACGGTGAGGGCGGCGCCGAAGGCCGAGCCGAGCGAGAGCACGGCGCTGTAGGCACCGGTTATCGCGCCGACGCGCGTGGGGAAGTGCTCCTTGACGATCGCCGGGATCAGCACGTTGGCCAGGGCGATGCCGGCGCAGGCGACGAGCGTGCCGGCGATCAGGGCGGGGGTCCCGTCGACGACACGCAGGACCAGGCCGCCGGCGAGCAGGACGAGGGCGGCCTCGAGGGCGCGGTCCACGCCGACGCGGCGGGTGACGATCATGGCGGTCGCGCCGACGGCGGCGAAGCAGAGCACCGGCAGGGACGTCAGGAAGCCCTGGGTGGTGGCCGACAGGCCCATCGAGCCGAGGCGGTCGAGCATCGCGCCGAGGCTGGTGACGGCGATCCGCAGGTTGAACGCGACCAGCAGGACGGCAACGACCAGACTGATCCTGGCCCGCCTCCGCGTCTGCGGGCTCACCTCGGCACCTTCGGAGAGATGTCCCCGAAGCAGGTGCGAGAGGCGCGACGGCTGCGCAGTGGTGGGCATGTCGACCAGTGTAGGCAGACGTAGGATGATTGGACGAAAACGGGAAGGCCCCGCGCTCTGCCGATGTCGCCGATCGTCCCCGGTCGACCAGATCTCTCCCTACGATCGAGCCAGCAGGAATGAGGCGCCGATGAGCGACATGCCGACCGAGGTCCACCAGCGGCTCCGCGAACTGATGGACCGACTCGGGTCCTCCGTGGTGACGGACTCCGGTGAGTTCCGTGCGGCCTTCCTGGTCGGCTCGGAGCACCGCCGCACGACCGGACCGATCCGGTGACGGGGAACCAGTGGCCGTACGCGATCACTGCCGCACTCATCGTCGGTCTGATGATGGTCACCCTGTACCTGCGGTACGAGCGCCCGCGGCGGCGAACAGGGGCTGAGCGCGACCGGTTCGTCGCCGACGCTGCCGCCCGCCGGGGGTGGAGCTACGCCGCGTCGGCGCCACGCGTCATCGACGACCTGGCTCACCCGCCCTTCGATCGCGGGGTCATCGGCGGGCACCGGGTGCACCGTGTCGTGACGGGCACCAGCGGTTCTCTGCGGTTCCGTGCGTTCGACCTCGAGCAGGAACGATTCGTGGGCGAGTACTCCACCGCCTACAGGTACGCGGTGTTCGCGGTCACGCTGCGTCGCCGGGCGACGTCGATCACCATCGCACCGGCCGCGCTCCTGCTCGACGCGGGCAGGCGCGCAGCGGCCCCGGCAAGACATGAGCCGTTCCTCGAGGTTCCTGCAGAAGGCCGGGGAGACATCCGGATCGTGGCGGCCGCCCGGGACCTCGCTGAGGCCGTGGCTGCGACGGTCATCGCGGTCCTCGACGACGCCCCCGGGTTCGGGTGGAGCATCGATGGCGACATCGTGCTCCTCATCCGAGGTGGCGAGGCCGACCCCCGCACCTGGCCGCGGCACTGGGTCGACGACGTGGAGGAAGGCATCGCCCTGTTGCGTCGCATCGACCGAACCCTCCCGGAATCGCTGCTCGACGGCTCGGGGTGAGGTGGACCCCGGAGCGGGCGAGGGCCGCGGCAAGCAGGCATAGGATGATCGGACGAAAGGACGACGATGCCACTCGCCCCCACCACCCCCGCCTCGCTGGTCGACCAGGCCATCGCGGGCATCCGCGCGCTGCTCGCCAGCGGCGAGTGGGCCGTCGGCACCCGGATCCCGCCCGAGCCGGTGCTGGGCGCCTCCCTCGGCGTCAGCCGCAACACCGTCCGCGAGGCGGTCAAGGCCCTGGCCCACGTCGGTCTGCTCGAGGTCCGGCGCGGTGACGGCACCTACGTCGCCGCTGCCACCGAGATGCAGGCGCTGATGCGGCGACAGGTCGATCGCGTCGAGCTGGCCCACCTGCTCGAGGTCCGGCACGCCATCGAGGTGCGGGCAGCCGCGTTGGCCGCCGAACGTCGTACGACCGAGGACCTGACGGTCCTCGACGCCGCCATGGCCCGGCGCCTGGCCGCACTGGCCGACGGCGACGGACCTGCGTTCATCACCGCCGACGTCGACTTCCACATCGCCGTCGTGGCGGCCGCCCACAACCCGCTGCTCGTCGAGCTCTACGACGGCCTGGTGGAGACGTTGCGCGCCAGCATCGACCACCCGGGTGGTGCCGACGATCTCGGACCCGAGCACGACGCCGTGCTCGCTGCGATCCGGGCCGGTGACGTCGACGCCGCTGCTGCCGCCAGTGCGGTCCTGCTGGAGCATGTCGCCGGCTGACCCCGGCGCAAATGCGTCGTGGCCGCCCGCACTGCGGACGGCCACGAGGAAACGCTGCGGGCTACTTCGCCCAGGCGTCGTCCCAGCCCTCGATGTCGCTCGCGGGGCGGGTCGGCGGGCCGGTGTAGATGGCGGACGGGCGGATCAGGCGGCCCGTGGTCTTCTGCTCCAGGATGTGCGCCGACCAGCCGCCGGTGCGGGCGCAGGTGAACATCGAGGTGAACATGTGGGCCGGGACCTCGGCGAAGTCCAGGACGATGGCCGCCCAGAACTCGACGTTGGTCTCGAGCACGCGGTCGGGACGACGCTCGCGGAGCTCGGCCAGGGCGGCCTGCTCGAGAGCCTCGGCGACGGCGTAGCGGGGAGCGTCGAGCTCCTTGGCCGTACGACGCAGCACGCGCGCCCGGGGGTCCTCGGCGCGGTAGACGCGGTGACCGAAGCCCATCAGGCGCTCGCCCGAGTCGAGCAGGTTCTTGACGTAGGCGCGGGCGTCGCCGGACTTCTCGACGTCCTCGATCATCCCGAGCACGCGTGAGGGCGCGCCGCCGTGCAGCGGGCCGCTCATGGCGCCGATCGCGCCGGAGAACGCCGCGGCCACATCGGCACCGGTGGAGGTGATGACCCGCGCGGTGAAGGTCGAGGCGTTCATGCCGTGCTCGGCAGCCGAGGACCAGTACGCGTCGATGGCGTGCGCGTGCTTCGGGTCGGCCTCGCCGCGCCAGCGGATCAGGAACTTCTCGGCGAGCGTCTTGCCCTCGTCGACCAGGCGCTGCGGGACGACGGGCAGGTGCAGGTCGCGGGCCGACTGGCCGGCGTACGACAGGACCATGACGGCGACGCGGGCGAGGTCCTCGCGGGCCTGCTCGTCGGAGATGTCGTAGGTCTGGCCGAAGCCGAAGGCCGGCGCGAGCATCGCGATGGCCGCCTGGACGTCGACGCGGACGTCACCGGTGTGGACCGGGAGGCTGTAGGCCTCCGCCGGCGGCAGGCCGGGGGTGAAGGACCCGTCGATGAGCAGACCCCAGACGTTCTCGAACGGCACGCGGCCGGCGAGGTCCTCGATGTCGACTCCGCGGTAGCGCAGTGCCGAGCCTTCCTTGTCAGGCTCTGCGATCTGCGTTTCGAAGGCGACGACGCCCTCAAGTCCGTGGTGTACCTCAGGCATCGACAGCTCCTTCTTCCGTGGGGCGAGCCGTTCGGATTGCGAACGACACGCAGGCCACCCGGCATTGTGCCGCACTCGCTACTTTGGTGGCATGCCCGGGGACCACCAGACGACGTCGGCGGCCGAACTTGCCGCACTTCGCAAGGAGTACGGCGCCCGCGGGCTCGACGAGAACGACGTCGATCCCGATCCGTGGGTCCAGTGGCAGCGGTGGTACGACGACGCGGTTGCTGCGGGCATCCACGAGCCGAACGCGATGATCGTGGCGACCGTCGACGGCGACGGTGCGCCCTCGTCGCGGACCGTGTTGCTCAAGGGCGTGGCGCCGCTGCGGCCCGATGACGGCTTCTCCTTCTTCACCAACACGGCGTCCCGCAAGGGCCGGGCGCTGGCGCATGAGTCGTCGTGCGCGCTCCTGTTCCCGTGGCACCCGCTGGAGCGGCAGGTCCGGGTCGAGGGGATGGCGAGCCCGCTCGCCGCCGACGTGGTGCAGGCCTACTGGGCAACCCGTCCACGTGGTTCGCAGCTCGGCGCGTGGGCCTCGCCCCAGTCACAGGTGGTCAGCGGCCGTGAGGAGCTCGACCAGGCCTACCGCGATGTCGAGGCCCGCTTCGACGGCCAGGACGTGCCGGTGCCGCCGACGTGGGGCGGCTACCTCGTGCGCCCCGCGAGCTTCGAGTTCTGGCAGGGACGTCGGGGCCGCCTGCACGACCGCATCTCCTACGGGCGGACGTCGACCGGCTGGGACGTCACGCGACTGGCGCCCTGAGGATCGATCGTGACGTCGGTCTCCTCCCGCATCTGCTTCGCGGCGAAGTAGACCACCGCGAGCAGGATCAGTACGACGATCGCCGCGATCAGGAGCAGCATCGGCCCGCGGTCGCGGGGTTCGACAGGACCGCCCTTCTTCCCGCTGTCGCTGCGTCGGCGCCCGCTGCTGCGACGGCGCGGGTCCTCGGCCAGGACGCCGAGCTCGCCGCTCGCAGGGGTGACCAACCGGGGCACCTCGAACGACGTCGGCACGAGGTTGCGGAACTCCGAGTGCATGCCGTCCTCGTCCGGCGCTGCCACGGGCTCGTCGTACGAGACGACGGAGGTCGTCGCGGGTTCGGGTTCCTGCTCGGCCTCGGGCTGGGGCTCGACCTCGGAGTCGACCTCGATCACCGGGTCCGGTTCGACCTCGACGGCCTCGTCGTCGTCAGCCGGCAGGTTCTCCTCGAAGGCGAGCTCGGACTGCAGCGCCGGCTCCGGTTCCCACGGGTCGGAGAGCGGATCGAACCGCGGCACCGTGCGCGAGGGGATCAACAGGTTGCGGAACTCCGCGTCGTGGTCGACGGACTCGGGCTCCGCCTCGAGTGCGGGCTCCGCCTCGAAGGCCGACGGCGGCTCCGGTGTCGGGGCGGGTTCGGCGACGGGTTCGGACACCTCGGCGCTGGAGGCACTTTCGAGCACGATGTGCGGACGTCCGGCGGACGGCCAGGCGATGGCGGGCACGGTCTCGAGCACGATGACCACGGCCTGGGGCGTGGGTCGGCGGTGGTCGGGTCCGCAGATCGCCCGCATCAGGACCTCGGAGGCGAAGGGCGGGAAGGTGTCCATCAGGTCGACCGGTGCGTCCGGCTCGGAATCACCGGAATCACCGGGGTCGACGCCGGTCAGCGCGTGGTAGGCGAGGCGTCCCAGCGCCTCGGAGTCCAGGCCGTTGACGCGCTGCAGCAGCGTGAGCGCCTGGTCGGCCGGCACCGGGTGCGGTGCGGCCGCGTCGATGAGCGCCTGCAGTGTGGCGCGCTCGTCAGACGGAAGCCCCATGTCCATGGCGGCATCCTCCCTCGCACACAGGATTCTCGTGGCCGAATCGCCCATCCCGGTCACATCGACCTGCGGCACCGTCGCGGTGGTAGGGGGCTCGACACAGCCCTCGCCAACTGCTGTGCTTGACCCACCATGGGGAACCGACTCGGAGCATGGGCGCTCGCCGTCGCAACGGTCGCGTCTGCCGTCACGCTGGCGCCCGATCGGGCCGCAGGGGCAGAGCCCCCGGCGCCACCTGCACCTGTCGTGGTCGACCAGCGCTTCACGGCCTCCGACGGGGTCACGTTGCAGACCACGCTGACCAGCAGCGGAACAGTCGAGGCGAAGCCGACGGTCGTCGAGTTCTCGCCGTACGGCGACAACAGCCAGACGTTGACGGTCGGACCCGACTACAACTACCTCCTCGTCCAGATCCGCGGCACCGGGGACAGCGACGGGTCCTTCGATGCGCTCGGCCCGAAGAGCCAGAGCGACGTGGTCGAGGTGCTCGAATGGGCCTGCAACCAGCCGTTCAGCGACGGACGGCTCGCGCTCAACGGCTTCTCGGCGAGCGCGATCGTGCTCTACAACTCCTGGCACCAGGAGCTCCCGTGCGTGAAGGCCGCGATCCTCAAGTCCGGCACCCACGAGCTCTACCGTGACCTGCTGGTGCCGGGTGGCCTGATGAACCTGGTGCCCGGCGCCGGTGTGCTCGCGCTGATCGGCGCACCTGCCCTGCTCCAGGGCGTCGACCGACTGCAGCGCAACCCGGGTTCCTCGCTCGACGTCATCGGCGGCCTGTTCACCTCCGGTGTCAACGCCGGCCTGGCGCACCCGAGTCTCGACGCGTGGTGGGCCGAACGCGGCTGGCGCGGCGACGCCAACGACATCCCCGTGCTGATGATCAACGGTTTCTACGACGTCGAGTCGCGCGGTGCCTTCCAGGGCTACCAGGCGCTGCGTGCCGACGGCGCCCACCTGGTGATGGAGGGTGGTCACGACGGAGTGCCCGTCGGCACGGATGGGGGAGCGGCCGAGGCAGCCGCGTGGCTGGACCACTTCGTGCGCGGCGAGGCCAACGGCATCGAGGCGCAGCCGAGGGTGAGCCTCACGCTGGCCAGGGGCGACCGGGCGTCGTACCTCAAGGGCGAGCACGTCACCGTCCAGGGCGCCGACTGGCCACTGCCCGGCACGTCATGGACCGAGCTCGCACTGGCGCCGGGCCAGTCGCTCGAGCTGGCCCCGCCGACGACGCGGCGTACGGCGTCCTACCTCACCGTCCCGAGCCTGCCGACCATGACCGACGTGCCGAACATCGCGCTGATCGACGCCGCCGGCGCGAGCGTGCTCACGGGGGCGCTGCCGCTGCTCACCCAGAACACGCTTGCCGGACTCGACGGTCTGACGGCTCAGGCCTTCACCACCGGTGCGCTGACCAGCGACGTCGACCTGGCCGGTCCGGTGGCCCTGGACGTGAACCTGTCGACCACGACGCCCGGGTCGGGCATCTGGGCGGTGCTCTCCGACGTGGCCCCGGACGGTACGTCGCATCCGTTGACCGTCGGTCGACTCTCGACCAGCTACCCGGGGCTGGTGCCCGGAAGGTCGCTCACCGACGGCCACGGTCGCGTCGTCCAGCCGTACGGCGACTACACCCACCCCTCGCCGGCCACCCCGCTCCAGTTCCGCCGCTACCAGGTGGAGCTGTGGCCGGTCGGCAACCGGTTCGAGAAGGGCCATCGGATGCTCATCGGTACCTCACTCGCCTCGCCGCTGGCGCTGCCGGGGCTGCACACGCTGCGGATCGGTGGTGCCGACGGTGCCCGGCTCCGGGTGCCCGTGCTCCCGGGCAGCGACCTCGCGGGTGCGCTCACGCCGTGATCCAGTATTTCACTTGGGAGTGAGCGCTCACTCACATACGCTGGAGCAATGCCACCTCGCGCCGCCCCGCTTTCGCCGGAGGACCGGCGAGAGGCGTTGATCCGTGCCACCCGGCCGCTGCTCTACGACCACGGCCGCGCGGTCACGACCAAGCTGATCGCCGAGGCCGCCGGTGTCGCGGAGGGCACGATCTTCCGGGTCTTCGCCTCCAAGGAGGAGCTGATCGATGCGACGGTCACCCGGGCCTTCGAACCCGGCGACGTGCTGCGCCGGCTCGACGAGATCGACCCCGGGCTGCCGTTGCGTGAGCGGATGCTCGCGATGACGTCGATCCTCCAGCAGCGGTTCCTCGCCATCTTCGGACTGATGCGGGCGATGGGGACCGTCGGTCCGCCGCAGCACCTCCACGACCGGCCCGAGCTCAAGAAGGGCCTGGAGGACGTGCGTGCACGCCTGCTCGCGCTGATCGAACCGGACGCGGACCGCCTGACCCTGCCCCCCGCGCAGGTGCTGCACGTGTGGCGTCTGCTCACCTTCGCCGGCTCCCACCAGGAGATCGCGGACAACGACCTGCTGACCCCTGCCCGGATCGTCGACACCGTCCTGAGCGGCGTCGAGAGGAGGGACGCCTGATGCTTCCCCGTCTGCTCCGCACCTACCTGTCGCCGTACAAGGGCTGGCTGTCGGCGATCGTGCTGCTTCAGTTCACCGCGACGGCCGCGATGCTCTACCTGCCCAGCCTGAACGCCGACATCATCGACAAGGGCGTCGCCCAGGGCGACACCGGCTACGTCGTCCGGATCGGCGCCGTGATGCTCGGCGTCTCACTCGTCCAGGCCGCGTGCTCGATGTCGTCCGCGTGGTTCGGTGGGCAGGCCGCCATGGCCTTCGGTCGCGACCTGCGCAAGGCCGTGTTCGCACGCGTCGGCGGCTTCTCCGCCCGCGAGGTCTCCACCTTCGGTGCGCCGTCGCTGATCACCCGCGCGACCAACGACGTCCAGCAGGTCCAGATGCTCGCGATGATGGTCTGCCTGATGGGCGTGATGATCCCGATCATGATGGTCGGCGGGATCATCATGGCGATGCGGGAAGACCTCGGCCTGTCCTGGCTGGTCTTCGCCGTCGTCCCGGTCCTCTTCATCTGCATCGGTTTCGTCGTGTCCCGGATGGTGCCGGCGTTCCAGACCGTGCAGGCCCGCATCGACGACGTCAACCGGATCCTGCGCGAGCAGATCACCGGCATCCGCGTGGTCCGCGCGTTCGTCCGCGAGCCGCAGGAGACCGCCCGGTTCGCGCGCGCCAACGACGACCTCACCGAGGTGTCGATCCGTGCCGGACGCTGGATGGCCCTGATGTTCCCGCTCGTCATGGGCGTCACCAACGTCGCCATGGTCGGCGTGATCTGGTTCGGCGGACACCGCGTCGACAACGGCCAGATGGAGGTCGGGGCGCTGACCGCGTTCCTGTCCTACCTCATGCAGATCCTGATGTCGGTGATGATGGGAACGTTCATGCTGATGATGATCCCGCGCGCCTCCGTCAGTGCGATCCGGATCGCCGAGGTGCTCGACACCGACTCCAGCGTCGTTCCCGCGGCCGACCCGATCACCTCGGTCGACGTCGCCGGCCACCTCGACGTCGAGGGCGTCGGCCTCACCTATCCCGGTGCCGAGGCGCCGGTGCTGCGCGAGGTGTCCTTCAGTGCCCGCCCCGGGCAGACGATCGCACTGATCGGCTCGACCGGCGCCGGCAAGACCACGCTGGTCAACCTGATTCCCCGGCTGCTGGACGCCACCGAGGGTGTCGTCCGGGTCGACGGCGTCGACGTACGCGACCTCGATCCCGAGCTGCTCTGGTCGAAGATCGGGCTGGTGCCGCAACGCGCCTTCCTCTTCTCCGGCACTGTCGCGACCAACCTGCGCTACGGCCGGGAGGACGCCACCGACGACGAGCTCTGGGAGGCGCTCGAGATCGCCCAGGCGGCCGACTTCGTGCGCGAGATGCCCGACCGTCTCGACACCGCCGTCGCGCAAGGCGGTACGACGGTCTCGGGTGGCCAGCGCCAGCGGCTGGCCATCGCCCGCGCGCTCGTGCGCCGTCCGGAGATCTATCTCTTCGACGACGCGTTCTCGGCCCTCGACGTGGCCACGGACGCCCGGTTGCGGGCCGCGCTCGAGCCGGTCACCCGCGACGCGACCGTCGTGATCGTCGGCCAGCGGATCGCCACGATCCGCGACGCCGACCTGATCCTCGTGCTCGAGGACGGCGAGGTGGTCGGCCGCGGCACGCACGACGAGCTGATGCGGGACGACCCGACCTACCAGGAGATCGCTGCCTCGCAGGGCATCACCAGTGAGGAGGCAGTCGCATGAGCGAGTCCGGCGGCAAGATGAAGGAGACCGAGCGGATCGTCCAGCAGGGCGGCCCCGGTCGTGGTCCGATGGGCGGCATGGTCGGCCAGAAGGCCGACAACTTCCGGGCGTCCGCGCGGCGCCTGCTCTCGCTCCTCCGGCCTGCTCGCGGACGTGCGGTCGCCGTGGTGTTGCTCGGGATCGCCTCCGTGGCCTCCGTGGCCGTCGGACCGTGGCTCCTCGGCAAGGCGACCGACGCCGTCTTCAACGGCTTCATCGCCCGCCAGTTGCCCGCGGGATCCAGCAAGACCGACGCCGTCGCAGGTGCGGAGGCGCGCGGCGACAGCCAGTACGCCGACTTCCTCCGCGGCCTCGACATCATCCCCGGGCAGGGCGTCGACTTCGGCAAGGTCGGCCAGCTGCTGCTGCTCACGCTCCTGATCTACGTCGGCGGGCAGGTGCTCGGCTGGTTGCAGGGCTACTTCATCAACGACGTCGTCCAGGAGACCGTGCGGCAGATGCGGTCCGACGTCGAGGACAAGGTGCACCGGTTGCCGCTGTCGTACTTCGACAAGCAGCCGCGGGGTGAACTGCTCAGCCGCGTCACCAACGACATCGACAACGTCGCACAGAACCTCCAGCAGACGATGAGCCAGCTGCTCACGTCACTGCTGATGGTCGTCGGCGTCCTCGGCATGATGTTCTGGATCTCACCGCTGCTGGCGTTGATCGCGCTGGTCTCGGTGCCGATCGCGATGTTCGCGAGCGGCCGGATCATGAAGCGCTCGCAGAGCCAGTTCATCAATCAGTGGCGTCAGACCGGCAAGCTCAACGGCCAGGTCGAGGAGGCCATCTCCGGCCACGCGCTGGTGTCGGTCTTCGGTCGCCGCGAGAGCGTGGAGGCCGGCTTCGACGAGGCCAACGAAGCGTTGTTCCAGTCCTCGTTCAGGGCGCAGTTCATCAGCGGCCTGGTGATGCCGGTGATGATGCTCGTCGGCAACATCAACTACGTGGTCATCGCCGTCGTCGGCGGCCTCCGGGTGACGTCGGGCTCGATGAGCATCGGTGACGTCCAGGCGTTCATCCAGTACTCCCGGATGTTCTCCCAGCCGATCACCCAGATCGCGTCGATGGCGAACCTCCTGCAGTCCGGAGTCGCGTCGGCGGAGCGGGTCTTCGAGCTGCTGGACGCCGAGGAGGAGATCGACGCCTCGGTCGTCACGACCGTTGACGCCGCGCGCGCCTCGGACGCCGTACGCGAGGACACGCGGGGCGAGGTGGCGTTCGAGGACGTGTCGTTCTCGTACGACCCCGACGAGCCGTTGATCGAGGACCTGTCGCTGGTGGCCCATCCCGGTCAGATGGTCGCGATCGTGGGGCCGACCGGCGCGGGCAAGACCACCCTGGTCAATCTGATCATGCGGTTCTACGAGCTGAACGCGGGCCGGATCACCCTCGACGGCACGGACATCACGGACCTGTCGCGGGCCGAGCTGCGCAGCCGGATCGGGATGGTGCTGCAGGACACCTGGCTGTTCGAGGGCACCATCCGCGACAACATCGCCTACGGCCGGCCGGATGCGACCGAGGACGACATCCGCGCGGCGGCCATGGCGACGTACGTCGACCGGTTCGTGCACTCGCTGCCCGACGGCTACGACACCCGCGTCGACGACGAGGGCTCGAACCTGTCGGCAGGCGAGCGACAACTGATCACGATCGCCAGGGCGTTCCTCGCCCAGCCGGCGCTGCTGATCCTCGACGAGGCCACGTCGTCGGTCGACACCCGCACCGAGCAGCTGCTGCAGCATGCGATGGCGGCGTTGCGCACCGACCGGACGTCGTTCGTCATCGCGCACCGGCTCTCCACGATCCGCGACGCCGACCTGATCCTGGTCATGGAGAACGGCCGGATCGTGGAGCAGGGTTCGCACGCAGAGCTGCTCGAGGCGGACGGTCCGTTTGCCCGCCTGCACGCGGCGCAGTTCGCGGCCGCTGCCGTGTGAGGGCAGGACTCAGCAGCCGTACTGGAAGTACGCCGGCTCGCCACCCGTGACCGCGATCCGCACGATCTCCGTGTCATCGGTGACGTCCTCGGGCAGGGCGTCGAGCAGGAAGCCGAGGTAGGCCTTGCCGTCCTCCTCGCCCGGAGGGAAGACGGAGGAGGTGTCTCCGAAGCCGTCGGCGACCGGCTCGGTGAGGTTGCCGAACGCTTCCTTGAGCTCGCCGTACGTCGACCCCACCTCGATGTCGCCGTGGTCGGTGTGCGGGCCCGGCGCCGAGACGAACATCTGCGTGATGGCGGCATCGGTGCCGGTGAGCACGAGCAGCTTCTCGGCCTTCGGGTCCGCCGCCCAGTGGATCAACTCGCCACCGCAGAGCACGGCGCCGTCCTCGAACAGCCCGGTCGGCGTCCACTCGGCGCGGGTCATCCCGACCCGGGCCTCGCCGATCGCGCCGGGCCTGATGACCAGGTCGTCGATGTCGGTCGGCGTCCCGCTCGGTGTCTTGCTCGGTGTCTCGGTCGGGTCGGTGGAGGCGGCGCTCGTACCCGGCGTGGCTGGGTCCTTGACGGCGGCGTCCCCCGCGTCGTCGTTGCACCCGGTGAGCAGGGTGGACGCGACCAGGAGCAGGGCCAGGGTCGCCGGCGCACGGCGCACAGTCATGGGCTTCATGTCTGGTCCGACGTCGGAACCGCGCAAAATGTTGCCGGAAATCCCGTTGTGTCCCGGCGAGTGCCGACCTACCGTTGTCGCACACGGGAAAGGAGGTGGTCCGAAGAATGATTTCTTTGAGGACGCGTGAGGTGGCTGCCCGCTAGCAGCCCAAGCAGATCCAGTGCTGCTTGCGAATACACAGCAGCCACCCGACCCGCAGGTGCACCGGGACGTCCCCCGGTCGGTCCGCCGGACCACGCCTGCGGGTCGCTGCATTTTTCGCCGTCCCGC
>JAPLCC010000026.1 GCA_026392415.1 Propionibacteriales bacterium | reverse complement strand
TCGGTCTGGCGATCGACGACACGACGACCGGTGCGGCCGGCGCGCTGCCGTTCACGGTCCACGGCACCGGCAAGGTGCCCGGCGGCACCGTCGTGATCGACGCGTCGGCGTCGTCCCAGTTCGTCTCTGCGCTGCTGCTGGCCGGCGCCCGCTTCGACGCCGGCGTCGACGTACGCCACGACGGGAAGCCGATCCCCTCGCTCCCCCACATCGAGATGTCGATCGCGATGCTGCGTGACCGCGGCGTCACCGTGGACGACGGCGACCCGAACCGGTGGGCCGTGGCGCCCGGACCGATCGCCGCCCACGACGAGGCCATCGAGCCCGACCTGTCGAACGCCGCGCCGTTCCTCGCGCTGGCCGCCGTGTCCGGCGGCTCGGTGACCGTCCGCGACTGGCCGCTCGAGACGACCCAGGCCGGTGATGCGCTGCGCGACCTGCTCGCCCGGATGGGCTGCCGGGTCGAACACACCGACCACGGCCTCACGGTCACCGGACCCCACGGTGGCCACCGCGGCCTGCTCGGGCTGCAGGCCGACCTGCACGACGTCGGCGAACTGGCGCCCGCCATCGCAGCGCTGTGCGCCCTGGCCACCACTGGGTCGCACCTCACCGGCATCGCCCACATCCGCGGGCACGAGACCGACCGGCTCTCCGCGCTCGCCAAGGAGCTCGGGGCACTGGGAGCCGGCGTCGTCGAGCACCCGGACGGCCTGTCGATCACACCCGCTCCCTTGTCCGGCGGCGTGTTCCACACCTACGCCGACCACCGGATGGCGCACGCCGGCGTGATCATCGGCGCGGCTGTGCCGGGCGTGCTCGTCGAGAACGTCGCCACGACCAGCAAGACCTTCCCCGACTTCGCCGACTTCTGGTCCCGGCTCTTCCCCTCGGGCCCGGCCTGATGGCGCGCTACACCGACCACGACGTCGAGCACTACGAACGTCCCCGGAAGCGCACCCGCCCCCGCACCAAGGACCGGCCCGCCCACGACGACGCGGTCGAAGGTGTCGTCGTCACCGTCGACCGTGGTCGCTACACGCTGCTCATCGGCGACGCGGTCGTCACGGCGATGAAGGCCCGCCCGCTCGGCCGCAAGGGCGTGGTGACCGGAGACCGGGTGCGAGTCGTCGGTGACGTGTCGGGTGTCGACGGCTCGCTGGCCCGCATCGTGGAGGTCAATCCGCGCAGCACCGTGCTTCGGCGTACGGCGGACGACGACGACCCCGTCGAGCGGGTCCTGGTCTCCAACGCGACCCAGCTGGTCGTGGTCACCGCACTGGCCGACCCCGAGCCGCGGACCGGCCTGATCGACCGCGCCCTGGTGGCCGCGTTCGATGCCGGGCTGGCCCCGCTGCTCTGCCTGACCAAGTCCGATCTGGCCGACCCCGAGGTGCTGCTCTCCACCTACCGGTCACTCGGCGTGCCGTGGGTGGTCACCCAGCGTGGGCCGGACCGCACCATCGACGGACTCGCGGCCGTGCAGGAACGGCTGGCCGGAGAGATCAGCGTGCTGGTCGGCCACAGTGGCGTCGGCAAGTCCACTCTGGTCAATGCCCTGGTCCCGGACGCGAAGCGCAAGATCGGCCACGTCAACGCGGTCACCGGCCGCGGCCGCCACACGTCGACCTCGGCCGTGATGCTGCCCCTTCCCGATTCCTGGGGCGCCGGCGGCTGGATCATCGACACCCCCGGCATCCGGTCCTTCGGCCTCGCCCACGTGAAGCCCGAGACCCTGATCGAGGCGTTCCCCGACCTGGACGAGATGACCGAGGACTGCCCCCGCGGTTGCACCCACGGCGAGGACGAGCCCGAGTGTGGCCTCGACGTCGCGCTCACCGAGGGCGTCGCCGACGCCGACCGGGTGACGTCGTTCCGGCGACTCCTCGCGGCCCGCTCAGTCACCGACTACTGATCGCCGAGTAGGGGCCTTGTCCCCGCGAGTAGGGGTTTGGTCCCTCCGAGTGGGGGTTTGTGCAGGCCGTCGCCGTACGAAAGCCCCTCTCGACGCGACAAAGTCCCCACTCGCGGGGACAAGACCCCTATTCGGCGATGGGTCAGGAGTCGATCTTCCAGGTGGCCTGGGCGCCGGCGTCGCCGGTGAGGAAGACGAGCACACCGGTGGCGAGTGCGGCGATCACGGTGAGAGCCGTCAACGCGGTGCGGACAGCGCCGGTGCGGGTGTGGAACCACGCCGCGGCGAAGGTCAGCGCGGCGAAGACCGTGACACCGATCCGGAGCTTCTCGGCCCATTCCTCGTGGTCCTCGAGCCGCTCCGCGAAGGGGCCGGTCGCCTCGGCGAAACGCTCCTCGCGGAGGTCCTCACCCGAGAAGAAGGCGACCCAGATGCTGACGAAGGCGATGGCGGCGAGGACGACGAGCGGCCACCGCAGCCGATCACGCAGGGACGGTACGGCGTACGCCAGCGCGGCCAGGACCGCGAGGGGGGTGAACACGACAGCCGAATGGACGACGAGGGGGTGCAGCGGAACACCGTTGATCTCCATGGTTGAAGAGTGCACCACCACGCGAAGGCGAATCCAGACCCACGCCGTAGGGTGCCCCTGTGGCCGCCCCTGATTACACCGACGACCTGCGACTGGCGCACCTGCTCGCCGACGACGCGGACTCGCTCACCATGGCCCGGTTCCGCGCGCTGGACCTGCACGTGATGAGCAAGCCCGACCTCACCCCCGTGACCGACGCCGACCAGGCCGTCGAGGAGGCGATCCGGCGCACCCTCTCCAAGGCGCGCAGCCGGGACGCCATCACCGGCGAGGAGCAAGGCACCTCGGGTCACTCGCAGCGCCGCTGGATCATCGACCCCATCGACGGCACGAAGAACTTCGTCCGCGGCGTCCCCGTCTGGGCCACCCTCATCTCGCTGGTCGTCGACGACGAGGTCGTCCTCGGCGTCGTCTCAGCGCCCGCACTCCAGCGCCGCTGGTGGGCCTCGACCGGCAACGGTGCGTGGACCGGCAAGGGCCTGATGAAGGCGACCGAGTGCCGGGTCTCGGACATCCGCCGGCTCGAGGACGCCTCCCTGTCGTACTCCTCGATCACCGGCTGGGAGGACCGCGGCATCGGCGACGACCTTCTCACCTTGATGCGCCGGGTCTGGCGGACGCGCGCGTACGGCGACTTCTGGTCCTACATGCTGCTCGCCGAAGGGGCCGTCGACATCGCCGCCGAGCCCGAGCTCGAGGTCTACGACATGGCAGCGCTCGACATCATCGTGCGCGAGGCGGGTGGCCGGTTCACCTCCCTCGACGGCCAGGACGGGCCGTGGGGCGGCAACGCACTGGCCAGCAACGGACACCTCCACGAAGCGGCCCTGTCGTTCCTCGGCAGCGGCGCCGAGGCCGGCGAGGACCCGGACTGGCCGCGGTCGGGGCCGGGCAGCGTTTCGGACCTGCGAGCACATCGGCACCGTCTCACTGACGAAGACCGTGACGAGCCGGACCACTGACGAGTAGCGTGGGTCACATGCGTATCAGCGACGTGCTCCAGTCGAAGTCACTTCGTGACGTGGTCACCATCAGCCCCGACGCGGGCGTACGCGAGTTGCTCGCGACGCTCTCGGAGAACAACATCGGAGCGGTGGTCGTCAGTTCCGACGGGACGTCGCTCGACGGCATCGTGTCCGAGCGGGATGTCGTCCGCACGCTGCACAGCGACGGCACGGTCATCAATGCCGTGGTCTCCTCGATCATGACGCCGCAGGTGAAGACCTGCTCCCCCGAGGACGAGCTCGACGCCGTCATGAAGATCATGACCGAGGGCCGGTTCCGGCACATCCCGGTCACCTCGGACGGCCAGGTCGTCGGCATCGTGAGCATCGGCGACATGGTCAAGCACAAGATCGACCAGCTGCAGTTCGAGCGCGACCAGCTCGACAGCTACGTCCACCAGGGCTGAGTCAGCCCGCTCAGCCGTCGGCAGCCCGGGGGACGCCCGCTCGGCGGGTCTCGACCGCAGCCACGACCTCGGCGACGGCGGCCAGGAACACAGGCCGCCAGTGCTGGACGTCGAACACCACCGATGCGTGCCCACCCGGCGCCTCGTGCACGGTCGCACCGGGGATCGCCTCGGCCATCAGCCGCTGGCGTGACGTCGGGATGGCGCGGTCCCTGGCCGTGATGACGACGCTCGTCGGTACGTCGATCTCGCACAGCCAGGGACGGGCGTCGAAGCCGCCCAGGGTGCCGAGCACCTCGGGCATCGACCACGCACTGGTGCTGCGGAACTCCGACCATGCCCAGGTGGACATCTCCTGGCCGGGGTCCAGCGGCTCCGTCAACGAGGCGCGCACCAGGTCGACGCGCGAGCGGTAGTGCCCCCGGAAGCGGGAGTTCGCCAATCCGAGCACCGGATAGAACATGGCGTCCCCGAACCCGGCCTTCCAGCAGGCAGAGGTCGACGCGAGGACCAGGCCGGCGGTGCGGTCGGCGTGGCGCCGCCAGAACACCTGCGCGAGCGCGCCGCCCATCGAGTAGCCGACCGCGATGACCTCCGCGATCCCCAGGTGGTCGAGCACCAGGGCGGCGTCATCGACACAGTCCTCCAGGGAGAACCGCTCCGAGACGATGCCGCGGCCGTGCCAGCGCTGGTCGAGCATCACGACGCGGTGCGACTCACGCAACTGGTCGAGCGTGCTGAACCACGTGAGGTACGACGTCGTGGCCAGCCCGTGGAAGAGCAGCAGCGTCGGCGCGTCCGGGCGTCCCTCGGGGACACCGGTGTCGACGACGAAGGCCTCGCCCCGGCCGGGCAGGTCCACGAAGTGCCCTTCGGGCAGTTGCGGCAGGTCCGGGAACCGCTGGGTGCGCCGGATGCCGGCGCGCAGACCGGACACGGTGGCCTTGCCGCCGTAGCGGGCGGCGACGAAAGAGCCCTTGAGCGCGTGTCGGCCGGCGGACTTCACCACTCGGGTGGTCACGAAATCTTCTTCTTTCGACGGGGCTTTGCAGCGACGGGGGGTTCCAGATCGAGCTCGGCAAGCGCGTCGGGGAAGTACGACGCCAGGACGTGCACGTCCGGCAGCAGGTCCGGGCAAGCGAGCAGGGAGAAGTTCATCCGGTCGACGTAGGACCAGACGGTGACGTTGAGGCCGATGCCATCGACCAGCGGGCCCACGCTGAACAGGTCGGCGAGCCGGGCACCGCCGACCGTCGCCGGCTCGCGCGGTCCGGGCACGTTGGACACGATGGCCGAGAAAGCAGCCGGGTGCCACGACGCCGCGCTGATCCTCGAGTAGGCGCGCACGAGCGCAGCAAAGGGTCGCGGCGGCGTGAACTGCGACCAGTCGACCAGGATCGAGGCACCCAGCCGGGCATGGATCTCCTTGGCATGGACCGTGGTCTCGGAGATCTTGCGGAGGCGTTCGGTCGGGTCGTCGATGTCGGTGGCCAGGGTCGTGAACAGATTCGAGACCTGGTTGCCGCCGAGGCGCGGGATGGCGTCGCGCTCGTCCGTGCTGACCGGCACGCCTGCCAGGAGCGAAGAGGCGGGTCGCTCGCCGTGGTCGGCCATCCAGCGTCGCAGGGCGCCGGACGTGGTGGCCAGGACGACGTCGTTCAGCGTGACGCCGTCATGCTGGGTGCGGATCCTCTTGAGCTCGGCCAACGGCAGGCTGACGGTGGCGTAGGAACGCAGGGAGGTGAGCGATCCGTTGAAGGAGACGCGGGGGGCATGCAGGACCGGGACGGGCGCGTTCGCGCCTCCGCGGCGAGCCCGCACGACCGCGAGGATGCCGCGCAGGGTGCGGAGCAGCAGCGCCGGAAGGGTCAGGGCCTGGGCGGCCGCGTCGGCCCATGCGTGCCTGATCAGGTTGTAGCGGCTGGGCAGGTGGTCGGCGGTGGCGTACTCCTCCTGCAGGGCCTCGGGAGCGGCCGCCGTACGCACGTCGGTCACGTTCGCCAGGAGGGCGTTGGCGGCGGCACCATCGGCCAGGGCGTGGTGCATCTTGCCCACGACCGCGACCTTGTCGCCGTCGAGCCCTTCGACGTAGTGGAGCTCCCACAACGGCCGGTCGCGGTGCAGCGGGGTGCTGGCGATCATGCCGATCAGCTTCTCCAGCTCGCGCATGCTGCCGTCGCCACCAAGGCGGTGCCGGCGGATGTGGTGCGCCGCGTCGATGCGCGGCAGGGTGACCCAGACCGGGTGGTTGATCCCGAACGGCACCTCCACGACCCGCCTGCGCAGCGGGGGCAGGCGCTTGAGGCGGGACAGCATCCCCGCGACGAAGGTGTCGTAGGTCAGGGCGTCGTCGGCCTCGAGGATGGCGATCTTGAGGGTGTGCATGTGGGCTGCGGGAGTCTCCATGTACAGGAAACCCGCGTCGAAGCCCGTCATCCGCTCGATGGCCGGCCGCACGGGGCGCGCGTTCATCGGGCGAGCCCCGGAAGCTCGCGGGCCATGATCTTGCCCGAGGCGTTGCGCGGCAGCGCGTCCATGAAGATGACGTCGCGCGGCACCTTGTAGCCGGCCAGGCTGGTCCGCACGTGGTCCTTGAGGTCGCCCTCGGTGGCTGCTGCGGCCCCGTCGACCAGCGCGACGTAGGCCACCAGCCGCTGGCCGAAGGCTTCGTCGTCGACACCGATCACGACGACCTCGCGTACGGCCGGGTGGGCGCCGAGCACCTTCTCGACCTCGATCGGGTAGACGTTCTCGCCGCCCGACACGATCATGTCGTCGTCGCGGCCGACGACGTAGAGCCGGCCCTCGGCGTCGAGGCGTCCGACGTCACCGCTCACCATGTAGCCGTCGATGAAGTCCTTCTCCGCCCCGGCCGTGTAGCCGTCGAACGGCGAGGCGCCGCGAACCAGGATCCGGCCCACCACGTCGGGGGCGACGTCACGACCGGAGTCGTCGATCACGCGCAGCAGGGTGCCCCGGACCGGCTTGCCCGCCGTGTCCGGCGCGTGCCGCAGGTCGTCGGGCCGAGCGACGCTGATCTGGCCGGCCTCGGTCGCGTTGTAGCTGTTGTGGACGACGTCGCCGAAGCGGTCCATGAACGCCAGCACCGACTGGGGACGCATCCGTGAACCGCTCGCCGAGACGAAGCGCAGGCTGCGAAGGGAGTACTTGTCGAGCACCGCTGCGGGCAGGTCCATGATCCGCTCGAGCATCACCGGCACCACGCTGAGTGCGGACGCCCGGTGCTCGTCCACCAGGGCCAGGGTGGCCTCGGGGTCGAACTTGCGGCGAGTGACGACCGTGCAGGTCATCGTCGCCGCGATGACGAGCTGCCCGAAGCCCCACGCGTGGAACATCGGGGCGGCGACCACGGCGGTCTCCCCGCCGCGCCACGGGATCATCTCGAGCATGCCGGCGAGCTCGTCTGCTCCCCCGCCACTGCGACGCGCGCCCTTGGGGGTACCCGTGGTCCCGGAGGTCAGCAGCACGACGCGACCGCGCGTCGCGGGCCTGGGTGGCGTCTGGCCGGCGCTCGCCTCGATCAGGCCCTCGATGCTCAGGACGCCCGTGGGCACAGGGGATTCGGTCCAGCCGAGGACCTCGACGAGGCCGTCGATCCGCGCCCGGGCATCGGCCACGACAGCCGCGAATTCCTCGTCGTACAGGATCACCCGGGCACCCTCGCGCTCGAGCACATCGGCCAGCTGCGGTCCGGAGAAGCCGGTGTTGAGCAGCAGCGCGCTGCCGCCGAGACGGGAGTTGGCCAGCAGCGCGTCCACGAAGCCGCGGTGGTTGCGGCACAGGATCGCGACGGTTTCGATACGCGCCTCACGGCCTCGTCCCTCGGCCGTGGCGCTACTCAACCTCCCCGGCTGTTCCTTGCCTGACCTCGTTCCTCGGTATGCCAAGGGCCGATGATCGACCGGCCCACCGGCCACGGCGAGCAAGCCGGCGGCGAGCGCAGCCGACCGGTCCTGGAGGTTCTGCCAGGTCAGCGTGCCACGGTCGTCGACCAGCGCAGGGCCGGTCGGGCGTCGTACGGCGGCCAGCGCGAAGCTCGTGGTCGCGTTGGTGCCCTGCTCGCGAAGGACCCGGATGAGGCGGACGTACTTGGCCGGGCTCATCGGGACCAGCATCCGGCTGGTGACGAGCATCCGGAACACCCACAGCTGGGTGCGCAGCTTCGCAAGCACGGTGTTCATCCCAGCACCGGAAAGCGCCGTTTGCGCGCCAATTCGGCGAGTGCGTCCGCCATGCGCCCCCGAACGACCTCGTCGACCTCGGCGGGATCCGGGTCCGGACCGAACTCAGCCTCGATGTCGATGGGGTCGAGGACCCGGGTGGTGATCTTGGTCGGGAGCGGGAAGTTCAGCGGCGCCGGGCCGATCAGGAACGGGAAGCCCGCGCCGATCGGGAACAGGTCGGTGCGCATGAGCTTGCGCAGCGGCGAGTGCCGTCCGATCCACTCGCCACGGCTCAGGAAGAGCTGCGCCTCCTGGCCACCGATCGAGACCACGGGGACGATCGGGACGCCAGCGCGCAGGGCCGTGCGTACGTAGCCCGTGCGCCCGTTGAAGTCGACGACGTTGGCCTTGAGGGTCGGGCGGAAGGTGTCGTAGTCACCACCCGGGAAGACGATCGTCACGCCTCCCCCGGTCAGGATCTCGTGTGCGGTCTCGCGGGTGGCCTTCACGAACCCGAACTTGCGCATCACCGGTCCAGCGACGCCGGTGAACAGCATGTCGTGGGCAAGGCAGTAGAGCGGCCGGTCGGCTCCGAAGGTGTCGGCGAACGCGACCGCGATGATCGGGACGTCCATCGGCATCAGGCCACCGGAGTGGTTGCCGACGATGAGCGCACCACCCTCGGGAACCTTCTCCATGTCCTGGACACTGGAGCGGAAGTAGGCCTTCATGGCGAGCTTGAGCGCCGGCAGCACCGTGGCGATGTAGGCCGGGTCGCGACCAGAGAGCGCGCTCATGACGCCGGCTTCCACTGAGCCGACTTCCAGTGGGCCGACTTCCAGTGGGCCGGGTCCTGAGAGAGCCGGTCGACCACCGCGGCGAACACCAGCGGGTTGGCGACCATCCCGACGTGGCTGCTGATGACCTCGACGTTCTCGGCGATCGGATCGGTCGACGGGTCGACCGTGCATCCCTGCCACGGCACGATGCCGTCGGTCTTCGACCACACAGCTGTCAACGGCACGGGCACCGGACCGCGGAGCAGGTCGATGATCTCGCGGGCGTCGGGGGCGATGCCGTGCTTGACCCTGGACTTCTCGAACATGCCGGTCGCATGGGTCCGCTCCCCGTCGGCACGCCACGGCGATCCGAGACAGACCACCTGGCGCACCTGGTCGGGGTTCTGGTGGGCCAGCCAGCGGGCGAGCAGTCCACCGAAGCTCCAGCCGACCACGCTGACCGGCTCGTCGTAGCGCGCGGCGATGTCGGCGAACCGCCGCGGCAGGCCCGTGACGATCTTGTCGGTCAGGCCGTGGTTGGTGCCCAGGCCCCAGCCGTGCACGCTCCACCCGCGTTGGGACAGGTGCGAACGAAGCCGGCCGGTGAGCTTGTCGTGTGCGGAGAAGCCCGGCAGGACCAGCACCGGCCGACCCTGACCGAGGTTGCGCTCCGGCAGTGCGACCTGCTGGGCGAGGTCGAGCATGCGCGAGGCGCCGTACTCCACCGTCCAGCGCGGCAGCTCGAGCAGCATCAGCGCGCGGTGCGGCGCCCCACCGCCCGATGCCGCAGCACCGTGGTCACCTTCGAAGTCGTACACGAAACTGTCTCCCAAATTTAGAACACGTTCTAGTTTCGGGAACAGTATTGCCCGGCGCCGACCCCTCGGCAAGCCCCAGGGACGCAGATCACTCCCGCGTGCGGGGCGCAGGTCCCGAGCGACCCGGGCGGTGGACGAGGCGACGGACGCGCACGCGGATGCGCACCACCGGTCCCCGACCCCACAGCCAGCGACCGACCCCTCGCGCTCGCGCCCGGACGCGGTCGATCGTGGCGCGCCACGGCACCGATGCCAGCGAGAAACGGGCCGCGATGCGGCGCCACCACGGCGTGGACCTGCGCAGCCGCTTGAGCGCGCTGTCGACGTCGGACCAGTAGGCGCGGGCCTCCTCCAGCGTCGGCTCGCCCTCGCCGTAGACGTGGCGGTCTGCGGTGTGGGCCAGCGTCACGACCGGGACGGCGTCGTACCTCTCGGCGGCGGCATAGGCGCTCTCGCGCCGGGTGGACCCCGGAGTCGGTCGCACGCCGAGGTCGCGCATCCGGTCGGCCAGCTCACGCCATGCACCGGTCAGTCGCGACGTCGCGTCGGTGGACTTCCTCCGGCGACGACGGCGCAGGAACTTGTAGAGCAGCACGCCCCACAGGGGCGACAGCAGCAGGGCGATCTTCGCGACGTCGAACAGGACGGCGAGGATCGTGCCCAGGACCTCGAGGATGTCGAGGTTGTCGCGCTTGCCGTCACCCTGCTGGAGGTTGTCGCTGGCCTCCTTCGGCTCGCCGGGCACCCGTGGCGGCTGGAGCACCTGGGGCTGCGGTTCCTCGTTCGGCTCGTCGTTGGGTTTGCGCAGCTTCTGGTCCTCCGGCGGGGTGGGCTCGAACGGCACCCAGCCGACACCCTCGAGCTTGACCTCGGTCCAGGCAGTGACGTTCTCGCCGCGGACCGCACCGCCGCCGGGCGGCACCTTGAACCCGATGACCACGCGAATCGGCAACCCCAGGCGCTGACCCGCGAGCGCCATCGCTGCGGCGTACTGCTCGGCGTTCCCGACCGGCGTCGCTGTCTTGGCCAGCACGGCCAACCGGCTGGCGCCGTGGCCGGCCGGCGTGTAGTCGTCGATGCCGTCGGAGTAGTAGCCCTTCTCGCGGAAGGAGTCGCGCAGGAACTGCGCGAGCGGCCCGCCGGTGCCGCCGCTGAATCCCGCCTCGGTCTGCCAGCGCTGGATCCGGTCCATCAGCTCCTCGGGAACGATGGCGGGCTGCGGCAACGAAGCCGACGCGGCGTCGAGCAGCGTGATCTGCTCCTCGACCAGCGCCGGAGGTGCGACGGCCTCGATCTCGAAGGTGGTGCCGCTCTGGACGCCGCCGATCTGTGCGACGGTCTCGGTCTCGCGGTTGATGACGAGCTCGCTCGCCGCCTCGCCGTCCGTGCGACCGTCCTTGACGGGTGTCATGGACAGCGTCTGACCGACGCTGGGCACCCAGGGGCCGGTGTAGTCGCCGATGGTGATCTGGCCACGGATGGTCGCCTTCAGATTGGCGTCCGGGTCGTTGCGCAACCGGCGGAAGGTGCCCGAGTCGTGGGTCGATCCCGGGCCACCGGAAACATTCCAGACGATGCCGTCATAGGTGTCCATCACCGCGAAGCGCACGAGGGTGCCGCTCTCCAGGCCGTCGACGGTGAACAACGTCGTCCCGGTCTTCACCGGTTCCTTCTTGTACGCGCGGAACTTCGACAGCGGGCTCGGGTAGTCGCGGGGGTCGAACGGCGTGTCCACGTGGTCGCGCAGCACGACCCGTTGTCCGCCGGAGTCCGACAGGGCCGCGAGGCCACCGGCAGCGCCGCCTGCGACACCGACCACGACGAGCGTCGCCAGGATCCGCGGGCCCCAGCGCGCACGCACGTGACGAAGCGCCCGCCATCGCAGCCAGACCATGCCGACAGCGGTGACACCGAGTCCGCGGGCGATGGCCGCGTCGGCCTCGATGTCGCCGAACGCGGAGGACAGCAGCAGGACCGAGACCAGGACCAGACCAGCCAGGCCCGGCCACCGCGAGCGCCACAGGAGCACGGCGGCCACGAGACCACCGACCAGACCGATGACGAGCGGCACGATCATCACGATGCCGCTCTCACCGAGCGGCGCCGGGAGGGTCAGCGACTCGCGCCACGAGTGGGCCAGCCCGATCACGAGGTCGCGCAACGAGTCCGCCGTCGGGAGGAAGCCCTTGGTGGCGCGGGTCGGCAGCGCGATCGCGGAGCCCACCGCGAGGTAGGCGGCCGTCGCGGCGATCGTGGTGACCCACGGACCCCAGCGCCAGCGGGCGCCGAGCCACGCGATCGCGACACCGAGGACCAGCCCGGTGGCGACGGCGGTCAGCCAGCGGTTGCCGGTGTAGGCGGCACCCAGCGGCCAGGCGCACAGGATCCCGATGCCGATGACGAGGACCGCGTCGATGACCATCAGGCGCCACGAGGGCATGCCACGGCGACGGCCGCCTTCGGAGACGACCAGCACGGGGCTGCTGTTGCTGAGCGGGTCGCCCTCGCGCACCCGGGGGGCGTTGTGGGTGGGTGAGGTCATTGCGAGACCCGTCGTACGGCGACGCCAAGCTCTTCGAGGCGACCGACCGTCGCCACGGCGAGGTCACCCAACCAGCGCACGGACGGCTCCTGACCGACCAGACAGCGCATCGCGATCACCCGGGTGTCGACAGGGAGGTACTGGCGCGCGCGGCGCAGATCGGTGATCGACACACCGGAGCCGATGCAGAGCACCATGACGCTCGCGGCGAGCTCGTCACCGCTGAGGCGTCGGGCGACGTCGACCAGCCGACCGGCCTTCCAGTCGTAGGCCAGGCCGGACAGGCCGTCGAGGAACCGCTGTCCGCTGGAGGCCGGGATGGACCCGTGGGACGACACGGCGCTCAGCTGCTGGCCGTCGGCGATCGCCTGGGTGCCGAGCGAGCCGGCGACGGAGATGGCCATCTCGAACTCGTCGTCGCTGGCGTAGTCCTCGAGGCGCGAGCTCACCATCGTGAGCAGGTGCGAGCGACGGGTCTCCTCGAACTGGCGAACCATCAGCGTGCCGGTCTTGGCGCTGGACTTCCAGTGGATGTGGCGGCGGTCGTCGCCGGGGACGTAGCCGCGCAGCGCGTGGAAGGACACGTCGTTGTCGGAGATCTTCGGCACCGTGCGGCCCTCGAGGTCGCGCACCAGTCCGGCCGCAGAACCGTCGACCCGCAGCGTCTTGGGGTGGACGTAGAGGGTGTCCATCTTGTTGAGGTGGCGCTCGCGGCGCAGCAGACCGAGCGGGTCGGAGCGCACCGCCACGACCGGTCCGACGTCGAGGACCGCGCGATGGGCCGTCGGGATGGCGAACAGCTCCTCGTGCAGCGCGCCCGGCGCCAGCGCGGGCAGCTCGAACGCGGCACGACCCGCACCGACCGGGAACTCCACGACGAGCGAGCGGGAGCGCCGAAGGGTCGGGTTCGTCAGGGTGAGGTAGCCGTTGGCCCGCTCCCCCACGATCACCCGCTCGCGCGCGAGGTCCAGACGCGCGACCAACGGCTGACGCCCGACGACGAAGAACACGACAAGGACCAGCACAACCAGCAGGAAGACCCCGCCGATCACCAGCTCACGCCAGCGCAGCAGGGGACCGGCCACGACCAGGGCGATGGCCAGGAATGCGACCACCCAACCGGCGGCGCTGACGGTCTCGGTGACCGGCTCGGCCAGCTCGCGGATCCGACGGGTCCGCTCCGCGACGCCGTCACGCAGCGCGCCACCGACGGCCCGGCGGCGACGGGAGAGGTCGGAGAGCGTACGGCGCGTGCCGGCTGCCCACGAGCGGGGACTGATCATCGAGCAGCAGGCTCCAGCGGCACCGAGACGCGCTCGAGGACCCGGCGCACGACGTCCTCAGGCGTCGTACCCCGGAAGTCCTCCTCGGGGTCCAGCACCATGCGGTGCGCGAGCACCGGGACGGCAAGGGTCTTCACGTCATCAGGCACGACGTAGTTGCGGCCGTACGACGCCGCCCACGCACGCGAGGCCCGGACGAGGGCGAGGCCGGCCCGGACGCTGGTGCCGAGGACGACCTCGGGAGCCTCGCGCGTGGCCTCGGTGATGCTCGAGATGTACTCGACGATCGCGGGCTCGACGTGGACCTGCTGCGCCAGCCGGATCATCGCCAGCACGTTCTCGCCGCTGATGATCGGGCCCACCACCGCTGCGGCCTTGCCCTTGGGGGCGTTCATCAGGATCCGGACGGTGTTCTCGTGGTCCGGGTAGCCCAGCGACGTCTTGATCAGGAAGCGGTCGAGCTGGGCCTCGGGCAACCGGTAGGTGCCGGCCTGCTCGATCGGGTTCTGGGTGGCGATCACGATGAACGGCTGGCCGACCATGTGGGTGATGCCGTCGACGGTGACCTGGTTCTCCTCCATCACCTCGAGCAGGGCCGACTGGGTCTTGGGTGAAGCCCGGTTGATCTCGTCGGCCAGGACGACGTTCGAGAAGATCGGGCCCTTGTGGAACTCGAACTCCTGGCTGCGCTGGTCGAAGATCGTCACTCCGGTCACGTCGCTCGGCAGCAGGTCGGGCGTGAACTGGATCCGGTGGTGGTCGCCCTGGATCGTCTGCGCGATCGCCCTCGCCAGGGACGTCTTGCCCGTCCCGGGGTAGTCCTCGAGGAGCAGGTGCCCCTCGGCGAGGAGCGCGACGAACGCGAGCCGGACGATCTCCGGCTTGCCGAGGATCGCCTGCTCGACGTTGCTGACGAGTTGGGCGAAGGTCTGCGAGAACCACTCGGTCTGTTCGGTGGTGAGCGACATGTACGTCCTGTTCCTCTGTCCCTGTTGGTCTGACTAGTTCGCTTCGGACCAGGTGCGGCCGCTGGAGGTCACCGAGATCGTGCCGGACCCGGAGAATCGACAACTGGTGCCACCCACGCGGAAGTCGATGTTGCCGGCGGCGGTGGTGGAGCCGTCGAAGCTCCCACAGTTGTCGGCATTGATCACCCCGAAGCCGGTGACGCCGATCGTGACGGCCCGTTCCTCCCGGAAGAACCCGGATCCCACGATGTTGATGGCACACCGCCCGAGGCCACAGTTGAACCCGATGTCGACGAACTTGTCCCGCGACGTGCCCGTGACCGGGATGGCGTCGCTGAACTTCCGCTCGTCGGTCGCGGTGGAGACGGTGCGGATCTGAATCGTGTGGGTGCTGTTGCCCTCGGGGACCGCGGCCTTGTAGCGGTAGCCCGAGTTGACGTCCTGCCAGCTGGCCCCGCCGTCGGCACTGAACTGCACGCCGGCGACATCCTTGCCGTTCTCGCTGCCGGCCAGGAGCTGGAGGTCGACCTCGTAAGGGTCCCCGCTCACCGTGCTGCCACCGACGCTCGGCCGGCCCGGCTTGCCCCAGGTCTCGACGTTGTTGATGGTGTCGGCGTCGCCTTCGACGGCACGGTCACCGTTGTAGGTGATCGCCCGGACGGTGACGGTGTGCGACCCGTTGTCGGCGAAGGTGATCGGCACGCCCCCGGCCCCAGGGGCGGACGTGACGGTCTGGCTGCCCCCGTTGAAGTCGACGACGTAGTGGTGGATGGGCAGGCCACCGTCGTCCTCCGGCGCGTTCCAGCCGATCATGGCTGTCTTGTCGGACGGCGACTCCCCCACCTCGGTCAGCCCGCGCACCGGTCCGGCCTTGGTCCACGGACGGCCGGACACGTTCGGGCTCTTGTCGCTGGTGCCCGCGTCGTTGGTGGCCGCCACCGTGAACGTGACGGTCTGGCCCTTGCGGATGCCGTCAGCGGGGTCGAAGGTCTTCGACGACGTGGAGGCATCGACGTTGTAGGTGGAGCGGGCACACCCCGAGCAGCTGATGACGTAGCCGGACACCGCGTTGCCGTTGCTCTGCGACTCCGACCACTTCGACCACTCGATGCGCACCCACGGCTGCTGGGTGTAGCTGTCGGCCTCGCTGGCCGTCAGGGTCGGCGCGACGCCGGACCGCATCGGGACGCCGAACGGCGCGACGGCCTTCGAGGCACCGGAGTAGTCGCGGCGCGGCTCGACCTCGTTGACGGCCCGGATCTCGAAGGCGTACGGCGTCCCGTTGGTCAGGCCGGGAATGACCTGGGAGGTGTCGCTGCCTCCGGCCTGCCAGGTGCGGCCGCTGCCCGCCTCCTTGATCTCGTAGGCCGTGATCGGCGAGCCCTCGTTGTTCGGCGGCGTCCAGGTCACGGTGAGCTGGCGGTCCATCTTGCCGCCGGTCGGCTTCGACTCGACGACGATGGTCGGCGGCGTCATCAGGTCGGGCGCCTTGTTGGGGATGATCTCCTCCGACGGCGGGCTCTCCTTGCTCCAGTCCACGGAGTTCTTCGCGCGCACGGTGAACGTGTAGGCGTCACCCGGCGTGAGGTCAATCAGGCGGCAGGTGGTCGCCGTACATTTCTGGCTGAAGCCGTGGGAGCCGATGACTTCGTACTCCTCGATCGCCGCACCGTTGGCTTCCGGCTCCCGCCAGGACAGCACTGCCGACGACGCCTCGACCGAGGACAGCGTCGGCCGGGCCGGAGCATCCGGCGCCGCGACGACGACGACGGTGATCCGCGCCGCGACGTCGCGGGCGCGGTCGCCCGAGGCGTCGGAGACGGTGACCTTGATCGTCGACGTGCCCGACGAGGTCGGGGTGAACGACACGTTCGAACCGTCGACCTTCAGGTCGGCGAGGCGGCCCTCGCCCTCGACGCGCGGGTCCTTGGCCTCGATCGGCTCTCCGCGGTAGGGGTTGATGGCGTTGTCGGCGACGTCGACGGACATCGACTTGCCCTTCTCACCGGTGACCGTGATCGGGGGGATCTGCAACAACGGGCGGTCGCTGCCCACGACGCGCACCGTGACGACTGCCTCGTCCTGACCGCCGTTGCCGTCGTCGGCGACGACCTCGATGCGCAACACGTCGCCGTCGTTGGCACTCCCCCCGGCCTCGATCGACAAGATGCTCTCTCCCTGGTCGATGTCGGCCGACAGGCCGGCCTCGGCCGACTTGACGGTGTAGGCCATCGCGGCGAGGTCGTCCTTGTTGGCATCCCGGGTCAGGCCGCTGAGGTCGATCTGGGCGGCGTCGCCGTCCTCGGTGACGTCGACCGCGGCGTCGCGCATCGTCGGCGCGACGTTGCCGGCCGGCTCGACGTCGATCGGGATGGTCAGCAGCGAGGTGAGGGCGGCGTCCTCGGCGGCGGTTCGGCCGTCGGTCACCGCGACGGTGACCGAGGCCGGACCCACGTGGTTGCGGGCGGCGGTGAAGGAGAGCGAGGTCGGCGCCTCCTTCACCGGGGTGACCGAACCGTTGACGGCCGTCGGCGTCGTGTCTGGCACGATCCTGGGCTCGCGACCCGCCCGGGTGACGACGAGGTCCTTGAGGTCGAAGACGACCTCCTCCCCCGCGACGACCTCGACCGGGATCCGGTCCCCGTCGGTCGTCAGCTGCGGCGGGACGTTGTCGGTCCCGGTCACGAAGATGACGCCGAAGGTGCCCGTCGACTCGTCATCGGCGTCGTCGAGGCGGTAGAGCACGACCTGGTCCTGGGCCTTGAGCTCCACCTTGACCACGGTGTCGTCCTCGACTTCACACTCGCCCTTGCTGCCGGCGTCACACTCGCTGACCCGCAGGTCGGCCTTCGCGCCGTCGAAGTCGAGGTCGTTGTCGAGCACGTCGACCTCGACGGTCTCGCCGGGATCGCGTCCGATGATGTCGCGCAGCTCCGCCACGTCGTCACGGGCGATCGGTGCGTAGAACGGCGCGTCACGGCTCGCCGAGACCTTCAAGATGGCGTTGTCCTGGGCCCCGGCCGCGTCCTCGATGCTGTAGCCGACATTGGTCGCCTTCGCGCCGGTGTCGGGTGCATCGCCGACCGGGACCTCGATGAATCCGTTGTCGTGACTGGCATCGGCCGTGGAGTTGAGCTCCTCGATCCGCAGCGGGTCGTCGTCGGGGTCGACGTCGTTGGTCAGCACGTTGTAGGAGATCGTCCGGTTCGGCTGGACGAGCACGTTGTCGTCGAGGGCGACGGGCGGTTGGTTCTCCGTCTCCTCCGGCACGACGCCGACGCGCACCTCTGCGACGCCGGTGGCGCCGTACTTGTCCTGGACCAGGATCTGGAAGAAGTCGGTGCCGGCCTTGGCCTCGAAGGCTTCGTAGCGGATCCAGTCGACTCCCGTGTCGAGCACCCGCCCGAGCGAAGGCGCGGTGAGGATGCTGCGGAAGACCACGGAGTCACCGTCGGGGTCGGCGCCGGTCAGGTCGACCGAGATGACCTTCGGGCGACCGCTGATCACCCGGTCGATGATCGGCTGCGGCAACGGTGGGTGGTTGTTCTTCGCGGAGTCGGCGACGACGAAGACGCTCGCCTCGGCAGTCGCCTTGAGACCGTCGGTGTCGCGGACGCCGTAGATGACCGAATAGGTGCCCGGCTTCTCTGGTGCACGCAGTCGCAACGCGTCGCCGGCGACCCAGACGTCGAGGTCCTGCTCGTTGATCAGGTCGGACTGGAAGAGCCGCGGCTTGGCGCCGTCGGGGTCGGAGTCGTTCTCGAGCACCGGGATCGTCGTGACCGAGCCGGCGCGGACCGTCACCTGGTCCTTGTTGGCCACCGGGTGCCGGTTGGTCTGGGTGGACTTGCGCTGGGTGACCACCAGTTGACCGACCGTCGAGCTGCGGCCGTCGGACACGACGTACTCGACGGTGGCCTGCTGGCCGACGATGTCGGTCGCCGAGCTCACCACGGCGAGCCGTTTGTCGACCACCGAGACCTTCACACCGGGGATCGACGGCCGCCCGATCCGCTTCACGACGAGCACGTCGCCATCGGGGTCGAGGTCGTTGAGCAGCAGGTCCACCTGCGCCGTCCCGCCCGGAGTGATCACGGCCTTGTCACGGACCGCGACCGGTGGGCGGTTGTCCTTCGGGGGCGACTCGATGTCGAGCCGGATCTGCGAGGTCTTCGTCGCCGACGAGTTGTACGCGGAGTACTCGAGGTAGTAGCTGCGTGCCTTCGATGAGACGAAGGTGAACGTGCCCGACTCGAGGTCCTTGGAGATCTCCGTGCCGGCGTCGTCACCGATCACCTTGACGCTCTTGAGGGTGAGGTCGCGGCCTTCGGGGTTGCGGTCGTTGGTCAGTGGTTGCACCACGACCCGGGTGCCGGCGACCCCTGAGGCGAGGTCGGGGACGAGCTCGGGCGGGGCACTGTCCCCCAGGACCTGGACGGGCAACTTGCCGGCGAGCGTGTCGAAGCCGTCCTCGATCTCGAACTGGATCTCCGAGACCCGGCCGCCGGTGCCGTCGTCGGTGAACGTGATGGTGCCGTCGGGACGGAACTCCACCTCGCCGCCGCGTGCGGTCGCATTGACCAGCGTGAGGTCGTCGCCGTCCATGTCGTAGTAGTCGGCCAGCAGGAAGGCACTGGCCGTCTTGCCGCGGGCGACGTTGAGCTTCGGCTTCCGGTCGTCCATCAGCTGGGGTCTGCTGTGCTGGGAGTCCTTGCGGATCTGCAGGCGCACCTCGGCGTGGCGTTCGTCGTTCACCCGGCCGTCGGTGACGTAGTAGCGGAACACCGCCGTGCCTTCGGCATCGGCCGGTACGGCGACCTGGAGCTGGGTGCCGCCACCGACCACCTTGACCTCGAGCTCCGGACCGCTGACGTACTGGGTCTTGGAGATGCTGATGATGTCGCCGTCGGGATCGTGGTCGTTGAGCGCCACGACGGGCAGCACGGTGGCCCGACCCGGGCGGGCTCCGAGGTCGTCGTCCTGTGGTTCCGGCGGACGGTTCTCCTGGTCGGGAACCTCCTCCGTCGTCTCCTTGAGCTTCGACCGGTTCTCGTTCTGCGGGTCGACGGACGGCCAGTTGTCCACCTTCGCCTTGCCCGGGTCCTGGACCAGCCAGGTGTCGCCGGTGAGGGCGTCGTTGAGGACCACGACGTCACGGTTCACGCGGAACTCGAGCTGTGCGCCGTCCTGCATGCCGGGGATCGGGTCGACGTCGTCGAAGTCTTCGTTCTCGCAGTCGCGCAGGTAGTTGTTCGGCGATCGCGGATCGGCCCAGGCGGCGTACACGCAGCCGGCGCTGGTCAGCGACACCGGCGCGGCCGGCGCCCCGCTGACGGCGCCACGGCTGATCTTCTCCAGCTTGCCGCCGTTGATCGAGGTGACGTAGAGGCCATCGACGGTCGCGACGTAGAGGAACTCACTCTCCTCGGACGGCAGCTGGAGCTCGACGGCCGTCGAGTCCGTCGTCTCCAGGACGACCGGGTCGGCGCCGGGCCGCGTCAGCTCGTAGGAGTTGCGGTTGAACAGGACCGGCACGTCACCCACGACACTCAGCGCCACCATCGCCGGATCGGTTCCGAGGTCCGAACCGAGGTCGATGTCGTCCTCGGAGACGACGTTGCCGTCGTCGTCGACGGTGTAGGGCGTGACCCGGCCGTCCCGGTCGAGCACGTAGGCACGGCCATCGGTTCCGACCGCAGCGGAGAGGGCGTCGGTCGCAACCGGCTTCGTCGACTTGGCCGTGAAGCTGCTGAAGGTGTCGGCCGGCTGGACCCAGGCCTTGCCGCCCGGGTCGACCACGGCGAACGTGTCGCCGCCATGGGCCACCACGGAGCCGGTCGGCAACGCGGTCGGGTCCTGGACCGATGCGCTCGGGATGTCGACGGGCTTCACCGAGCGCTCGGCCGAGCCGTCGTCGAGGTAGAGGTTCGTGGCGCGCTGGAAGATGTCGAAGTCGGCACTCCCGGAGTCGACCCCCAGGTCGAGCTCCTTGATCTGCGGGTTCAGTCGCGCGACCAGACTCTGCTTCTGGTTGGTGACCCAGACACCGCCGTCGTTGAGCTCGACCTCGGTGAACGGCTTGCCGTCGTACTTGAAGGCCAGCACGACGAGCGTGCCGAGCAGCAGGGCAAGCGTCGTCGTCGAGGCGGTACGACGCCACGTGCGGCCGGTGGAGCGCATCATCGGCCCACCGCGCAGAGCTGGGCGGAGGGCGGCGACGGCGGGCTGCCCTCGCGTGACACGGACACCTGCACGCAGACCGTGGCGTCGCGCGCGATCGTCAGCGTCCTGCTCGTCTCGCGGGTGTACTCGGGCGCCGTCTGGTCGGTCCCGTCACCGGAGAGCACGACCTTGAACTCGTCGTCGGCCCGAGGGTCCTCCTGCTTCCACGTGAAGGTGAACCGGTTGCCCTTGGCCGACTTGGAGACGGTCGGCGCGGCGGGCACGTCGATCACCTCGACCGGGTCCGCCGGGTCCTCGCCCCGCAACGGTCCCGTGTCCGGGCCGTCGTCGTCCCCGTCGCCCGCCAACAGCGCGTACCCGACGCCTCCGAGGATCACGGCGACGAGGACACCGATCGCGACCCGGGCCCGAGGACCGGGCGTCGAGTCCTCCCGCCGCGGCGGCGGTCGTCGGTCCGCGCTCGCGTCGGCGGCGTACGGCGTGCCGAGGCGGGTGTCCTCGTCGATCGCCGGCTGGATCGGGTGCGGTCGGGCGCTGACCGCCGCGGGGATGATCACCGAGACCGGCCGCACCAGTGTGCGGGCGTCGTTGGGCTGTTCGTCCACGAGCGCCGAAGGCGAGGCGTCCATGACCTCGAGCCGGGTGGGCGACTGGCGCAGCTCGATCTGCACGTCCTGCAGTTGTCGCCCGAGGGCCATGGCGGACACGGGGCGCTTCTCCACCTCGATGGCCAGCGCACGGCGCAGGATGTCGACCAGCGAGGGCGGGACGTCAGGGCGGCGCAGCGGGGTCATCTGGCCGCGCTCGATGCGCGACATCAGGTTCGCGTTGTCGTTGGGGCCCTCGCGTCGCTCGAAGGGCGAGTGTCCGATGAGGAGCGAGTAGAGCGTGGCCGCCAGCGAGTAGACGTCGCTGCGGACGTCGTGGCTGTCGGCGGTGAGGGACTCGGGGGCCGACCACGGGATCGAGAGGCCCTGCCCGCTCGCCCCGCTCTCCCCCACGACCGACGCGATGCCGAAGTCGGTCAGCAGGGGCACGCCGAAGCTGCTGGTCAGGATGTTGTGGGGCTTGATGTCGCGGTGCAGGATCCCGGCCCGGTGTGCGGTCTCGACAGCACTGGCGACCTTCACCCCGATGTCGAGCACCTCGCCGACCGGCAGCGGCTGCGCGCGGTAGCGCTGCGCGACGTGCGGCGGCGGGCAGAACTCCATCACCAGGAACGCACGACCGTCGGAGCTGACCCCGGCCTGGTAGATCGGCACGATCGAGGGGTGGTTCGAGAGCTGCGCCATCACGTTGGCCTCGGCACGGAACAGCTCGAGGGATGCCGGGTCGCTGCCGCTGCGCAGCACCTTGATCGCGACCTGTCGGGTCGGCAGGTCCTGCTGGTAGCGGAAGACGTCGGCGAACCCGCCCTCGCCGACCAGGTCGATGAAGGTGAAGCCGGGGATCTGCGGGGCGTTGAGGCTCATGGCGCCTGCTCAGGCGCCGGGACGACGGTGGCCGTCAGGCCCTTCGAGAGGGTGAGGACGTCGCCGACCGCGATCTCGGTCGCAACACCGCGCTCCAGCGGGACCGGAGCCCGACCATGCCGCGAGAGCAGCGTGCCGTTCGTCGAGGTGTCGGTCACCGTGACCCGGGTGCCGTCGGCAGCGACCTCCAGGTGCGTGCTGGAGACGTAGGGGTCGTCGAGGGTGACCAGGGCGGGCAGGTTGGCGCTGCCGCCGACCTGCTGCACGCGCGGGCTGCGGCCGATCAGGACGCGTCGGCGGACCAGGACCACGCGGCCGGTGGAGAGCGAGAGGGCGACCATCGGACGACCGGAGGGCGCGGCCGCTGGAACCGCGGCCCGGGCCTGGGCGGCGCGGATGGCCTCGAGCTGGGCAGCGGTGACCGTGCGGCCGTCGTGGTCGGGCGACAGGTCCATGACCTGCGGCGGGGTCGGCGGTGGGGTCGGCGGGGTGGGCGGCGCGGGCGGCGCGGGCGGCGCGGGCGAGCGCCGGACGGCGGTGTACTCGGAGACGGGTGCCGCCGGAGCCCGGCCCTGGAGCTGCCACGAGACGCCAGGGGGCGTCGCGCCGAGCGGGGCCAGCGTCAGGACGATTCCCCGGACGACGACCTGGACGTGCGTCACCGATCCGTCGATCCGGACCGCGGCGAGGACGGTCCCGTCGTCGGCCACGAGCGTCGCGAGGCCCTCGGGCACGTCCGCCGTCATGCCGGCACCTCGAGCGACGGGCGGGTGTCCTCGTCGGGCACCACGGCTTGTCCGTGGACGTCGACGACGACGACCGTCACGTTGTCGTTGCCGCCTGCTGCGACGGACGCGTCGATCAGGGTCTTGACCGTGTTGTGGGGCGACATGCCCTCGGAGAGGATGTGGAAGATGGCGGTGTCGGAGATCTCCGAGGTCAGGCCGTCGGAGCACAGCAGCAGCCGCGACCCTGCCGGGGCCGGCACCAGCGCGAAGTCGGCCTCGGAGTCGGTCTGGGCACCGATCGCCCGAGTCACCACATGCCGCTCGGGATGCCCGAGCGCCTGCTCCTGCGTGATCTCGCCGGCGTCGATCAGCTCCTGGATGACCGAGTGGTCCTTGGACAACTGATCGAGCACGCCGTCGGAGAAGGCGTAGGCCCGCGAGTCCCCGATGTTGGCCAGCAACCAGTAGCCGCGGCCGTCCTCAAGCACGTGCGCAGCCGCGACCAGTGTGGATCCGGGCGCCGAGCTGAACTCGGCGGCCAGGCTCGCCACGTTGCGCTGCGCAACGGCGATGGCCGCCTCGACATCACCAGGCTGCAGGTCATGACGTGCGGCCAGCGGCTCGAACGACTCCACGACCAGCCGGCTCGCGACGTCGCCGCGCTCGTAGCCACCCATGCCGTCGGCGACGAGGAAGACCGGGGGCGCGACCAGCGAGGAGTCCTCGTTGACGGTGCGCACCCGCCCGGGATGACTGCCGGCGGCGTACACGAGGCGCGTTCCGCTGTCCGGGGAGGACCATGTGTCCGCACCCGTGGCGTTGACCCGCACCGCTGTACCCCCGAGAAGAGCCGTGTTCCCTCCCGTGGGAACGCTGGGCTCCAGCCTATCCCGAGGACCTCGATCTCAACTGGTCTTCAGCGCAGGGAGCGGATTGCCCGCCTTGATCGAGGAGCAGTTGTTGGTCGCCGGGGTCCCGGCGAAGCGGGCCATCAGCCACGGCACGGCCTCGGCCAGCCACAGCGGCACGGACAGGAAGTGGCTGAGCGGGTACTCCCGATGGGTGACCTGCACGCCACCCGAGCAGTACTTCTTCGCGAGTGTCCGTACGTCGCCGGCCACCATCACGCCGTCGCCCGGGCCGACACCCGGCTTGCCGCCGATCGTGCCCTCCAGCTCACCGACCACGCCCTGACCCATGAACATCGGGATGGTCGGGTTGGGGCGGGTGCCGAGGTTGAGCTGGTTGACCAGTTTCACGAAGATCGGGATGGAGGAGGGGTCGGTGTACTGGGGCTTGACCAGCTTCTTCCAGGTCAGCCCGGGGTAGGCGCCCAGCACCTGGATGATCGAGGCCTTCTGCATCTTGTTGTAGACGCTGACGCCGTACGTGCTGAGGTAGGGCCGCAGGTCGACGTTGAACGAACGCGCCACCCCGACGACGGCCATCGGCACGATGCCGGCCCAGACGATGCTGCCGTCGACGTACGTCAGGTTGGTGGCCGGGCGCACCAGCACACCGCCCTCGGCGGCGCCGACGAGGCGCTTGTTGATGTCGGGGGCGTACGCCGGCGCGAGGACGGAGGCCCAGTTGGTCGCGATCGCGCCACCGGAGTAGCCGACGAGGCCGATCTTCGCGCTGGGGGCCACGCCGGTGGCGGGCACCTTCAGCGTCGCGCGAAGTGAGTCGAGCGTGACCATGCCGTACTCCGGGCCGGCCGCGAAGTCGGCGGTCGGGCCCTGGGTGTCGGACAACACGATGGCGTAGCCCTGCAGCAGGAACGGCACCATCAGCGCGGTTTCGAAGTGGGCGGCCATGGCACCGGGATTCATGCCCCCGGCGAGCGCGCGCGACGGACCGTCCTCGGGGTTCAGCGAGTCGTAGAACGACTGGTAGGACATCACCTTGGTGGTCGTGCCCGTCAGGGGCTTGAAGACCGACGTCACACCGGCGACGGCCTGGCCGCGCTGGTTGGTCGTGCGGAACACGATCTGCACCACCGACAGCGGCAGCTCGATCCCGGCGATGGAGTAGGAGATCGTGCGCTTCTTCAGCACCGCGCCGGGCGCGTGGTCGGCCAGCGGCTTGGCTCCCGTGTAGGTGAAGAACGGGTCGGGAGTCGCAGCCACCGATGCCGCCGCCAGACGGTCGGCGGGCGGTGCCGCCTGGGCGAGCTGGCCGGCCGGGACGAGCGTGGCGAGCATCGCGACGACTGCCGTCAGGATCCATCTGCGCCGACGGTGGTGTGCGGTCTCCAGCATGCTCAGCCTCCCAGCCCCACGTGACGGTCGTCACGCACTGTCCACCATGGTTGGTGACAGTGGTGTCACTTGTCAATGGCTCCGCGGGACGGCCGGTGGCACGGTCGGGACCGGCCTCTAGGCTGGTGGGCATGGAAAAGCCTGAGATCGACTTCGTCGACCCCACCCCGCCCACCGACCTCGTGATCACCGACCTCAAGGTCGGCGACGGCGACGAGGCCACCGCCGGCAACGCCGTGTCGGTCCACTACGTCGGCGTCGCCCTGTCCAGCGGCGAGGAGTTCGACGCGTCGTACAACCGCGGCGCGCCGCTGCAGTTCCGCCTCGGCGTCGGCCAGGTCATTGCCGGCTGGGACACCGGCGTGCAGGGCATGAAGGTCGGCGGTCGCCGCCAGCTCGTCATCCCGCCGCACCTCGGGTACGGCGACCGCGGTGCCGGCGGCGCCATCAAGCCCGGCGAGACGCTGATCTTCGTCGTCGACCTGCTCGAGGTCAGCTGACGCGATTCACCAGGGCAGGTTGTCCGGTACGTCGCCCTCGGCGACCCGGGCGGCCTGCCCTGCCAGTTCCACGACGTCGCCGGGCACCAGCTGTCGGCCGCGGCGGATCTCGACCTCGCCGTTGACCGTGACCAGTCCGTCAGCGATCGGCGGCTTGGCCTCCGCGCCCGACTCGACGAGGTTGGCGAGCTTGAGGAACTGACCGAGACGGATCGATCCGTCCCGGATGCCGACGTCCTGGGGAGTTGCCACGTGGCCAGCCTAGGTCGCGGTCACGCCGGTCAGTGAATGCCGACGGACACCGCGTGGATGAGCACGCCGACGAGGCCGCCCACGATCGTGCCGTTGATGCGGATGAACTGCAGGTCCCGGCCGACGTGGAGCTCGATCCGCCGCGCGGCCTCCTTGCCGTCCCACCGCTCGATGGTGTGGGTGATCACGGCGGTCAGCTCGGCGCCGTACCGCTCGACGGCGAAGACGGCGCCGTCGGCGGCCATCTTGTCGAGACGTTCGCGCAGCGCGGCGTCGGTGCCCAGCCTCGACGAGGCGCCCTCGACCTCCACCAGCAGCCGACGTCGTACGGCGCCCTCGGGGTCGTCGAGCGAGGTCAGCAACGCCTTGCGAAGGGCCTTCCACATCGAGATCGCCGTCGTGATCACGGCAGGGTGATCGAGCACCCGGTCCTTGAGACGCTCCGCGCGCTCCTGGGTGGACGGGTTCTCCAGCAGGTCCTGGGACAACCTGCCGAGCATCGAGTCGAGCGCCTTGCGGGCCCGATGGTGCGGGTTGACCTGGATCTCCTCGACCCAGCGCACCAGGTACTGGTGGACACGCTCGACGACCAGCTCGTTGAGCCGCTCCGGCGCCCAGGCCGGCGCCCGCTCCCCGATGACGGCGTAGACGGTGTCGGGGTTGGCGACCAGCCAGCCGTGCATCTCGTCGATCATCAGGTCGACGAGACCGTGGTGCAGGTTGTCGTGGAGCGCCTCGCCGAGCAGTCCGCCGAGCAGCGGGGAGATCGGCTCCTCGTGGAAGCGCGGCACCAGCGCCTCGGTCACCAGCGCCTCGATGTGCTCGTCGCGCACCTTGCCGAGCGCGAGGGCGGCGATCTCGGAGCCCTCCTTGACCACCCGGTGGGCGTTGGCGGGGACGGCGAGCCATTCTCCGACGCGCTGTGCGACCCCGATCCCGAGCACCCGCTCGCGGATGATCTCCTCCTGCAGGAAGTTGTCGCCCACGAACTCCTCGAGGCCCTTGCCGAGGTCGTCCTTGCGTTTGGGAATCAGGGCGGTGTGCGGGATCGGCAGTCCGAGCGGGTGCTTGAACAGCGCGGTGACGGCGAACCAGTCGGCGATCGCACCGACCATGGACGCCTCGGCGCCGGCGTTGACGAAGCCGAAGAAGCCGTCGCGGTTGATCGTGGCGACATAGACCGCCGCGGCGAACAGCAGCAGCGAGACCGCCACTGTGCGCATCCGGCGCAGCGCGCTGCGCCGGATCTCGTCAGAGGACGGGTCGGTGGTGATCATCGGGCCGGACACGTCGCCCATCCTTGCCTACCGCACCTCCGGGATCGGGCTGCGACCTGCGGGAACGAGAAGAGGCGGTCCCGACCGGAGACCCGATCGGAACCGCCTCTGCATGTCGTGGAACCCCCCAGTCACCGCAACACACCCAGCCCGCGGCGTCCGTTTCCGGCGCGCCACTGGCCTCTGCACGCTTCAACGACGCCGACAGGTGGAGGTTCCGGTTAACCGCGAAGTCTTGTCGCGGAAACAACAGGTTCGCTTCGAGGCACCAGGGCGGCGAACAGGACACCGATGAACGCCGCGACCGCACCGACGACGAAACAGGCCTCGAAGGCGCCGGAGGTCGGGAGCTCGTGTCCCCCGAGGCTGACCGTGCTGGCCGTGAGGACCGCGACCATGACCGCCGCCGAGACGCTGGTACCGATCGAGCGCATCAGGCCGTTGATGCCGACCGCAGATCCGGCCTCGCTCAACGGAACCGATTCCAGGATCAGGGTCGGCATCGCGGCGTACCCGATGCCGACGCCGGCCGAGGTGATGCAGTTGGCGACCATCAGCTGCCACGCAACGTCGTGGAAGAACAAGGGGAAGAGGTAGCCCAGACCCAGCACTGCGCCGCCGATCATCAGGGTCCGGCGAGCACCGAGCAGGCCGATCAGGCGACCGGAGACCGGCGAGAAGGCCATCATGACCAGGCCGCCGGGGGCCAGCCACAGACCCGTCTCGAGCAGGGTCTGGCCGAGGCCGTAGCCGGTCTGGACCGGTGCCTGCAGCAGCCGGGGTACGACGATCGCCTGGGCGAACATGCCGAAGCCGATCGCAATGGCGGCCAGGTTGGTCAGCAGCACCGGGCGACGGGCGCTGACCCGGAGATCACACAGCGGGTCGGTGACCCGTCGTTCGTAACGGCCCCAGGCGAGCAGCACCACCACGCCCGCGGCGGCCAGTCCGATGGTGCGGCCGTGGGTCCAGCCCCACTCGTTGCCCTTCGACACCGCGATCAGCACTGCCACGAGCCCGACGGCCAGTCCGATCGCTCCGACGGCGTCGAAGCGACCGGGTACGGCGTCACGGACGTGCGGCACGAGCGCCACCACCGCCGCGGCCACAGCGGCGGCCAGCCCGGTCGACACCCAGAACAGGGCGTGCCAGCTGAAGTCCTGCACGATCCACGCGGACAGGGGCAGGCCGATCGCGCCGCCCACGCCGAGCGTTGCGCTCATTGCTGCGATCGCGGTGGCGGTGAGGCGTGGCGGCGTCACTTCGCGCATGAGGGCGATGCCGACCGGGATGAACCCCATCGCCGCGCCCTGCAGGAGGCGACCGGCGAGCATGGGCACCAGGGTGCTGCTCAGGGCACAGATCAGGGACCCGACCACGAGCAGGCCGGCACTGATGGCCAGCACCCGTTGCTTGCCGAACAGGTCGCCGAGGCGCCCTGCGATCGGCATGGCGACCGCACCGGCGACGAGCGTGGCGGTGACCACCCAGGACGCGTTCGCCTCACTGGTGCCGAGCAGCTGCCCGAGCTCTCCCTGGATCGGGATGACCATCGTCTGGGTCAGGGCAGCCACGAGACCGCCGAAGCAGAGCACGGCGACGGTGACGAGCGGGGCACCCGGCAGCTCGACGGGCGCTGTCGTCGGGTGAGGAGAAGTCGTGGTCACCCGCAGAGTCAACGGCGTTGACCCGAGGGTGTCAACAGCGTTGACTCAAGTCGTCGATGCCCTACGGTTGGCGTGTGACGAAGACCTCGGCCGAGCGGGCCGAACCCACCGCGGACAGCCGCCTCCGGCCGGCGGGTCGCGCGACCCGGGCTGCGATCGAGGCCGCCGCGAAGGCGCTCTTCGCCGAGCGCGGTTTCGAGGGCGCCTCGGTCCGCGGCATCGCCGCCGAGGCCGGCGTCGACCCGGCCCTGGTGATCCGGCACTTCGGCTCGAAGGAAGCGCTCTTCCTGCGCACGATCGACACCTCGCTCGGGATCGGCGCGGTCATCGACGGGCCCGTCGAGACCCTCGGCCGACGCCTCGTTGCGTACTTCCTCGAGGGTGGGAACACGGCGATGCGCCGACGGTTCGTCGCGATCGCCCAGGCGTCGCACCTCCAGCAGGTCCGCGACGAGATGGTGCGCCACACCGCCGAGGCCTACATCGCTCCCCTGGCTCCGCGCCTCGACGGCGAGGACCGTGAGGTCCGGGTCGCGCTCGTGGTGGCCCAGATCGCCGGGTTGCTCAACCTGCTCTTCCTCCAGGAGGACCCCGTCCTGAGCGCAGCCTCCCCCGCCACCCTCGTCGCGTTGTACGGCGACGCCATCCAGAGCCTGGTGACGCCATGAGCGGACGCGCCCGTGGCTGGCACGCCCTGACCGCGGTCGTCACGATCGTCGCCCTGGCGCTCCAGACCGTCCTGGTCATCGACGGTGCCGCTGTCCTGGCCGAGGAGGACCCGCCGAGCCTGGGCCTCCGGCTGATCCGTCTGGTCGCCTACTTCACGATCCAGAGCAACCTGCTGATCGCGATCGCGACGGTCCTGCTCGCCCGCGACCCGGAACGTGACGGCACCGGCTTCCGGTCACTTCGGCTGGCCGGCATCGTCGGCATCACCGTCACCGGACTGGTCCACTTCTTCCTGCTGCGCCCGCTGCTCGACCTCGAGGGCGCGAGCTACGTCGCCGACAAGCTGCTGCACATGCTCGTTCCAGCGCTCGCCGTGATCGGCTGGTTCGCCTTCGGCCCGCGCCCACGCGTCGAGTCGCGCGCCATCACGGTCTCCCTCGCCTGGCCGATCGGCTGGCTCGCGGTCATCCTGGTCGCCGGCACCGCGACCGGCTGGTTCCCGTACCCGTTCCTCGACCACGAGGAGAAGGGCTGGGGGTCGGTGGTCGTCGTGTGCATCGCGATCACCGCACTGTTCGGTGGCCTGATCGCGCTCTACCGGTACGCCGACCGGAAGCTGTCGTCAGTCCCGTAGGACTCAGCGCGTCCGGCCGAGCCACGCGTCGAACGTCTCGACGCCGAGCCTCGCACCAGCGCCCGGAAGCAGGCCACCCTGAGCGATCTGCCGCCCGGCGCTGCCGACCATGGGGACCGGCACCGCGAGACGCCACCGCTTTCCGGCGTGGGCCACGCGCCGCACCATCGCGCCCATCAGCTCCTCCTGCGGGCCGCCGAGATCGGGCAGCCTGCCGGCGGGTTCGCCCTGTGCGGCCTCCACCAGGGCAGCGGCCACCTCGGCCGCAGCGATCGGCTGGCACCTCATCCGGAGTGCCAGCGCGACACCTGGCGGGCTGCGGTCGAGCATCTGCTCCGCGAACTCGTGGAATTGCGTTGCTCGCAGCACGGTCCAGGGCACCGATCCGGCCGCGACAAGCGCCTCCTGGTGCCGTTTGCCGAGGTAGTAGGGCATGTCGACGACGTCACAACCGACGATGGACAGCGCCACGTGATGGCGCACCCCGGCCGCGGCACCAGCGGCCAGCAGCCGCGACGTGGCGGCATCGAAGAACGCCACGGAACGCTTCGCACTGAGGGTCTCGACGTTGCTCGTGTCGATGACGACGTCCACACCGGTCAGGGCAGCCGACAGGCCCTCTCCGGTCGTCAGGTCGACGCCGGCCGAACGTGCGATCACGACCGGCGTCGCGCCGATCCGTTCGAGCTCGGCGACGACGAGTCGCCCGACCATTCCTGTCCCACCCGCGACCGCGATCCTCATGTCAGTCGCCGCGCTCCTCCAGCGCCGAGGTGAGCAGAGCCACCAGCGCCTCGGTCTGCAGGTCGATCGAACCACCCTCGACCTCCTCGCCGGCGCCGTCGAGCGCCCTGGCCGCGAGACCGGCCTTCTTGTCGATCAGCTCGGCGATCCGGGTGTCGAGGGTCTGCGTGGCGATGATCCGCCAGGCGGTGACCGGCTCGTCCTGGCCGATCCGGTGCACCCGGTCGATGGCCTGGGTCTGCTCGGCGTCGGTCCACGAGAGCTCGGCGAGCACCAGGTTGGACGCCACCTGGAGGTTGAGCCCGACACCGGCCGCCGTCAGCGAGCAGACCGCGACCTGGACCTCGGGGTCGTTGACGAAGGCGTCGATGGCCTTCTGGCGCGCGGTGCTGGTCTGGTCGCCACGAATCGAGCTGTACTTGATGCCACGCTCGGCGAAGGTCTTCTCGGCCTGGTCCATCACGTCGATGTGCTTGGCGAAGAAGACGACCTTGCCGACGTTGCGGGCGAGCTGGGCGGTGTAGTCCGCGGCAAGACCCGCCTTGGCCTGGCCGATCCGGCGCAGCATGCCGAAGACGTTCTCACCGGTCTTCGTCGAGTTGTCCTCGCGCTCCCAGGTCGCGACCCGGCGCACGAGGTCGTGGTCGATCCCGTCGACCACCGTTCCACTGCGCCGCGTGGACAGCGCGGCGTCGTACCGCTCGACCATGCGGCGGGCGAGCTCCTGCTCGGCCTTGCGGATCGAGCGACCGGCTTCGCCTTCGAGCTCGACAGGCATGTCGGCGATCCGGCGGGCCGGGATGTCCGAGGCGACGTCGATCTTGCGGCGCCGAACGATGCCCTCGTCGATGACGGCGCGGCGCGCGGCGGGGTAGAAGCCGACGTCGGCGGGGGTCAGCCCGGTCTCCTCGAGCGCCTCCATGAGCTCGCCCTGCGGGACCACGTCGTCGATCCAGCCGAGGAACTGCCAGATCGCGCGGAAGTCCTCGATGTCGTTGATCAGCGGGGTGCCGGTCAGCGCCATCAGGAGCGGCCGGGCGATCCGCGCACGGATCTTGGCAGACAGGTCCAGTACGTTCTGCGAACGCTGCGAGGACTTGTTCTTGATGTAGTGCGCCTCGTCGACGATCATCCCGCGGAAGCCGTGGGTGGCGAGCCAGGCAGTGTGCCGGTCGAGGATCTCGTAGTTGACGATGAAGACGTCGGCGAAGCCGTCGGCGTCGTCACCGTCGCCGTGCAGGACGGTCGCGCGGCGGTTGGGGACCCAGAGGTCCACCTCGCGCGCCCAGTTGGTCTTCACGACGTTGGGCACGACGGCCAGCAGCGGGAAGGCGCCCGCGGCCTCGGCAGCCAGCAGTGCCTGCGCGGTCTTGCCCAGGCCGGGCTCGTCGGCGAGCAGGTAGGTGCGGTGGCCCTCGGCGGCGGAGGCGATCAGCTGGGCCTGGTGGGGCATCAGCTCACGCCCGGCCGGGGCGTGTCGGCCGGTCATCGACACCAGGAGGTCGGCTTCCGGCAGCGGCATGCACGCCGGGGCGTCGGGGGCCGCGCGCTCGAAGGAACGGAACAGCGGCTCGAGCAGCTCCCAGCCGGCGAGGCGGCGGGGCCGGACGCGGGTCCGGGCGTGGTCGAAGTCGGGAGCGAGGAACGGGTTGGCGAGCTGCCGCGCCTGGACCGAGACCGGGAAGGCCCGTCGTTCGGCGAGCGCGGTCTCGAGGTCCTCGACGACCGGCTCGGGCTCCGGCTCGGGCTCGGCACCGGCCTTGCGGAGCAGCTCGCGGCGTACGGCCTTGGCGGCCTCGGAGATCTCGGCGTTCTCGTCCAGCAGCGTGAACAGGGTGCTGTCGCGCGCGGCCGTCTGGGCCAGGATCGTGGCGATCCCGTCGAGGCGCTTGAGCTCCTCGCCGCGGCGGCTGTCGGACAGCTCCGTGTCGTTCTTGACGCGGGCGCGCTCCTCGCGCGCCAGCAGCGCGACGACCTGGAACTTCGCGCGCACCTCCGGCATCGCCGAACGGCGGGCGACCGCTGCCTCGACCTCGCGCACGGCGCGCGCGAGCTGGGGAATGATCCCCTCTTCGTTGCGACGCGTGCGCGCCGCCTGGGGGTTCCGACGCTGCTGCGTCGCTCCCCGCTGGCCTCCTCGAGCCACAGGTGTCCTTCCGATGCGGACGAGTCCGCAGGTTCCCTCGATGGTGATGGGCGGCTCGCGCTGCTGCGGGAGTGCGCCGATCGGGTGATCATCACCGGAAGCGCATCAGTTGCGACGACGCTCGGTGGTGCCACCAGATTAGCGCACCCCGCTCAGGCCGCGCGGGGCGTCCGTCCGCTGTACGCCGCCAGGCGGGTCAACGCGTCGGCGTCGGCATCAGCGACGACCTCATCGGCGAAGGCTCGTCCCCGCCCACCGGGGATGACCTTCTCGGCCAACGTGCCGACGTACTCGACGACGGCGTCGCTCACGGTGATCGTCGCGCCGGTCGTCTGGGCGACGTCCCAGGCGTGCAGGAGCAGCTCGATCGAGATGATGCCGGCGAGCATGGGGGCCGGGGCTTCGCCGAACGGGCTCGTCGCAAAGCCGTCGAGCCCGCGACGGCGCCATGCCTCGATCGCGTCCGACGCCACGGTGGACACGGTGTCCTCGAGCGTGACACCGTCGGCACGCACCAGGTCCGCGCCGGCCATGCCACCGAGGGACACGAGGCTGCCGAGGAGGTGTTCGACCAGTTCGTGGAGGTTGAACTCGGCGCACGGCGTCGGCTTCTCGCGGTCTGCAGGGACAACCTGGCGCAACACGCCCTGGAGCACGGCCAGGGTCGCCTCGGCGGCGACGATCTCGTTCATCCCCTCCGGTGCGAACGCCCACTCGTCCGGGCCTGCGTCGCCCTTCGCGGCGGCGACCTCGAGGCGACCGAGGAAGTGGTTCCAGCCCTCTTCGTGGCCGACCTCCTGTTCGGGGGTCAGGCCCTCATGGGTGAGCGTGACGAGGGAGCCACCCTCGGCAGGCTCGACGGTGATGATCACGGTGCTGTCGACGCCCGCGGCGCCGGGCATGTCGTCCCATGCCCATTCGAGGACCACGCGGCGGCCGGGCTCGACCTCACGCACCTTCCCCGCGACGACGTTGCCGGGCGTCACGGTCCAGCGATAGTCACCGCCGGCACGGAGGTCGACCCGCGCGGTGACGGCGGTCCAGCGGCGCAGCCGTTCGGGCTGGGTGACGAGCGCGAAGGCGTCGTCGGGAGAGACGGGCAGGGAGACGGTCTTCGAGTAGGTCATGTCTTCACTCCTGGTTGACGGGGTTCTCAGAACTGGCGGGGCGGTTGCGGTTGAGCTCGTGCGCGTCAGCGACGAGCTGGTCGAGCTCGGACGTCCAGAAACGGTCGATCTCGGCCTGGAGTCGGCGGAGGCCGTCGGGGACGATGCGGTAGATCCGCTGCCGTCCCGACTTCTCCGCCGCGACCAGCCCCGCGTCGGCGAGCACCAACAGGTGCTGGCTGATCGCGGAGCGGGTCACCGGGAACTGGTCGGCGAGCTCGGTGACGCTCAGCGGACCGGTCGCGAGCAGCTGCAGCAGGCGACGCCGGCTGGGCTCCGCGGCGGCACTGAACGGATCGGTCACCTCAAATACGTTAGTCACCACTAACGCATTGGTCAACCCTCCCGGCATCCACGGGCATTCACAGGCTCCTGACAGGCGCACCGGAGCGCAGGCCAAGGCCCGGGGCGGACTGTCGATGCAGGCCCCCACCGAGGTGGGCCACAGAGAGGAGCACGTTGATGAGCAAGTACCGGATGAGGGCCGCGGCCCTCCTGGCCGCCGGCGCCGTTGCCGGCGGCGCGACTGCCGCCACCCTGACCGCCACCGCCGACGACACCGGCTCGGGTGACTCGTCCCCCAGCGCCGACAGCCGACCCGGCCCCGGAGGTCCCGGCGGGCACGGCCGCGGCGGCGCGATGCTCGACACGGCCGCACTGGCCAAGGAGCTCGGCGTCACCGAGGCGAAGCTGACGGCTGCCTTCGAGGCCGTCCGCGAGGAGTTGAAGCCGGCGGACGGCGAGAAGCCGGCGGACGGCGAGAGGCGCACGCCGCCGACCGACGAGGAGCGGGCCGACCGCCAGGCGGCGCTGGCCAAGGCACTCGCCGACGAGCTCGGACTCGACGAGGACAAGGTGTCCGACGCGCTCGACACGGTGCGCGCGGCGCACCAGGCGGAGCGGCGTACCGACCTCAGTGACCGCCTCGACACCGCCGTCAAGGACGGCGAGCTGACCAGCGCGGACAAGGCCTCCGTCCTCAAGGCCTACGACGCCGGGGTGCTCGGCGGCCGCTGATCGACCGCTGCCCGGTCGCTGCGTGCCCAGCGCGTCGCGACCGGGCCGGGCCGGGCCGAGCGCGCTCCTGCATGAGTGGGACTTGAATACATCGACGGTTGTCTATACCTTCAACACATCGACTTTCGTCAATGTCTTGGAGCAACCATGCAGCAGCACCCCCTCGTCATCATCGGCGCCGGCCCGATCGGCCTCGCCGCAGCCGCCCACGCCCACGCCCGCGGCCGGTCGGTCGTCGTCCTCGAACAGGGGGCGGACGCCGGCGCGGCCGTCAGCGAGTGGGGGCACGTCCGGCTGTTCTCCCCTTGGGCCGAACTGGTCGACCCGGTCGCCGCCGACCTGCTGCGCAGCAGCGACTGGACCGCACCGGCCGAGCGCGCCCACCCCACCGGTTCTGACTGGATCGCCGACTACCTCGCCCCGCTCGCCGCGGCACTGACCGCCACGGCGAAGGTCGACATCCGCTTCGGACACCGGGTCACCGGCGTCGCCCGCCAGGGCCGGGACCTGATGGTGCAGGCAGGCCGCGAGGAGGAGCCGTTCGTGCTGCACGTCGACACGGCCTCCGGCCCGACCGTGGTCGTGGCCTCCGCCGTGATCGACGCGTCCGGCACCTGGGGATCACCGAACCCGCTCGGCACCGACGGGTATGCCGCCCCGGGCGAGCGCGAGCACGCCGACCGGATCACCTACGGCATGCCCGACCTCGCCGACCCGGCGATCGCGGCCCGCTATGCCGGCCGCCACGTCGCCGTCGCTGGCACCGGCGCGTCGGCCCAGAACGTCCTGGTCGCCCTCGGGCGACTCGCAGCAACCTCCCCCGAAACGAGCGTCAGCTGGCTGGTCCGGCGCCCCGACGCCGGGTTCGGCGGCGGCGACAACGACCAGCTGGTCGAGCGCGGCGCCCTCGGCAAGCGCGCCGAGAAGGTCGCCTCCTCCGGCCTCGTCGAGCGTCGTACGACGTTCCGGACGACCGCCGTCGCGGCCAGGGAGGACGGCCGACTCCGACTCACCTCTGCCGACGGCCAGGTGGTCGTCGGCGTCGACGAGGTGATCGTGGTGACCGGCTTCCGGCCTGACCTGGCGATCCTCTCGGAGGTCCGGCTCGACCTCGATCCCGTCCTCCAGTCGCCACGGCAGCTGGCGCCGCTGATCGATCCGAACGTCCACTCCTGCGGCACGGTCTACCCGCACGGCGCGGCCGAGCTCGCCCAGCCGGAGCAGGGCTTCTACCTCGCCGGCATGAAGTCCTACGGCCGCGCGCCGTCGTTCCTGACCCTGACCGGGTTCGAGCAGGTGCGCAGCATCGTCGCCGAGATCGCCGGCGACCACGAGGCTGCGGCGCGGGTGGACCTGGTCCTGCCCGAGTCCGGCGTGTGCGGCGGTTCCGGAGCCTTCGACGACGCGGCGGCCGGTGGCGGGTGCTGCGCACCCGAATCGGAACTGTTCACCATCTCGTCACCCCGCTAGACATAGACGTCTGTCAACATAGACCCATGTCGAAGTCTCTCGAGCTCACCCCGGTCGAGACCGTGGCCTGCTGCTCGCCCCTGATGAGCGAGCCGATCAGCACCGACCAGGCCGACCGGATCGCTCCGCTGCTCAAGGCGCTCGCCGACCCGGTGCGGCTGCGGCTGCTCTCCCTCGTCGGCGCCCACGCCGACGGCGAAGCGTGTGTCTGCGACCTCAATGACGCGTTCGAGCTGTCGCAGCCGACGATCAGCCACCACCTCAAGGTGCTGCACGAAGTGGGGCTGCTCGACCGCGACAAGCGCGGTGTCTGGGTCTACTACCGCGTCAACGCCACCGCCCTCGCCGATCTGGCCGGACTGCTCGGGCGGGGCGTCAGGTGACGCTCGCCCGCGCTGCGGCCGCCGAGCTCATCGGCACCGCGCTCCTCGTCGCGACCGTCATCGGCTCGGGGATCATGGCGACCCGGCTCTCCCCCGACGACGTCGGCCTCCAGTTGCTGCAGAACAGCCTCGCCACCGGTGCCGTCCTGGTCGCCCTGATCCTCACCCTCCAGCCGGTCTCGGCCGCGTTCAACCCGGTGGTCTCCCTCGTCGAGGCACTGCTCGGTCGCATCACGGCCAGGACGGCGGCCGTTCTGGCCGTGGCCCAGGTCGTCGGGGCCATCGCGGGCGCCGTACTCGCGAACCTGATGTTCGACCTCGACGCCGTCTCCGTCGCCACGACCGACCGGACCGGCAGCCACCTCTGGCTCGCCGAGGCGGTGGCGACGTTCGGACTCGTCGTCGTCGTGTTCGGAGGCATCCGGACCGGCCGCAGCGAGACGCTGGCCTTCGCGGTCGGCGGCTACATCGCCGCGGCGTACTGGTTCACGTCGTCCACGAGCTTCGCCAACCCGGCCGTGACCGTCGGCCGGATCTTCTCCGACACCTTCGCCGGCATCGACCCCGCCTCGGTGGCGATGTTCGTCGTGATGCAACTCGTCGGCGCGCTCGTCGCGTACGGCGCCGTCCGCCTGCTCTTCCCCGAGGAGACCTCCGCATGACCAGCTCAGCCAGGCCCACCGTCCTCTTCGTCTGCGTCCACAACGCCGGCCGTTCGCAGATGGCCGCCGGCTTCCTGCAGTCGCTCGCGGGTGACCGGATCGACGTGCTGTCCGCGGGCTCGCAGCCCGCCGACCAGATCAACCAGGTCGCCGTCGACGCGATGGCCGAGGTCGGCATCGACATCGCGGCCAACGAGCCCAAGATCCTGACCACCGAGTCGGTTCAGGCCTCTGACGTGGTGATCACGATGGGCTGCGGCGACGAGTGCCCGTACTTCCCCGGCAAGCGCTACGAGGACTGGAAGCTCGACGACCCGGCCGGCCAGGGCATCGAAGCCGTGCGGCCGATCCGCGACGAGATCCGCGGCCGCATCGAAGCGCTGATCGCCTCGCTCGACGTCTGATCCGGACATCCCGGGCATCAGTAGAACTTGTTCTACTACGCTCCGCGGATGGGCACCTACGTCGTCACCGGATCCGCATCAGGCATGGGCAGGGCCGTCGTCGAACGACTGCTCAGCGACGGACATCGCGTCGTGGGCGTCGACCTCCACGACGCTGACGTGATCGCCGACCTGGCGACGGCCGAAGGTCGACGTGCCGGCGCGGCTGCGGTGCTCGAGCAGTGCGACGGCGTCCTCGACGGTGCCGTCATGGCCGCCGGGCTCGGGCCGACACCGGGTCGCGGCCGGGCGCGACTGATCCTCGAGGTGAACCACTTCGGGGTCGTCGAACTCCTCGAGGCCTGGCAGCCGGCCCTGGCCCGGGCCGACCGAGCCAAGGTCGTGGTGTTCTCGAGCAACTCCTCGACCACCATGCCCCTGGTGCCGAACCGGATCGTGCGGGCGCTGCTGGCCGGCGACCTCGACAAGGCCGTCGGATCGCTGCGGATCTTCGGCAAGGCAGCCCCGACCTTCGCCTACGGAGCGAGCAAGATCGCCGTCAGCCACTGGGTACGCCGCGAGGCCGTGACCTCGGCGTGGGCCGGCGCCGGCATCCGGCTCAACGCGCTCGCACCGGGCGCCATCAGCACCCCCCTCCTCGACGACCTGCTCTCGACGCCCGCGGAGGCCAAGCGGATCCGGTCGTTCCCGGTCCCGATCGGTGGCTTCGGCGACGCCGGCCAGCTCGCCGCCTGGGTGCTGTTCATGCTCTCCGACGCCGCGGACTTCCTCTGCGGAAGTGTCGTCTTCGTCGACGGGGGCTCCGACGCCTTCTTCCGCGCCAGCGACTGGCCGCGTCCAGTGCCCGCTCGGCAGCTGCCCCGGTACATCGGCCGGATGCGCTCCTTCCGCCCGCAGCGCACTCGATGAAACGAGTTGCGCAACTAGTTGCATAGCGCTCGAGGTTCAGGCATCCTGATGCCATGGCCCTCGAACACGCGATCCTCGTCTCGCTCAGCGAGCGCGCCGCGTCCGGCTCCGAGCTGACCCGTCGGTTCGACGCCTCGATCGGCTTCTTCTGGACCGCCACGCACCAACAGATCTACCGCGTGCTGGGACGCATGGAGTCCGACGCCTGGATCACCGCCGAGGCGGTCCCCCAGGTCGATCGCCCCACCAAGAAGGTCTACTCAGTCACCGACGCGGGCCTGGCCGAGCTGCGTCGCTGGATCGCCGAGCCGACCGTGCCGGACCCGGTGCGCAGCTCGCTCGGCGTGAAGATGCGGGCGGCCTCCCTCGGAGACCGCGCAGGGCTGGTCGACGACCTGCGTCGCCAGCTCGACGAGCACACCAAGCGGCTCTCGCTCTACGAGTTCATGCAGAACCGCGACTTCCCCGACCCCGGCGCGCTGTCCGGCGCTGCCCTCGACATCTACCTCGTCCTGCGCGGCGGTCTCCTCATGGAGGAGTTCTGGATCCGCTGGCTGAGCGAGTACCTCGACGCCCACACCGCTGCATCCGCACAAGAACAGCTGGAGAACCCATGAGCACCTACCCCCTCCTCACCACGCGCGCCAACGTCGGCGGCCTCGACCTGCAGTCGCGCGCCGTGATGGGCTCGATGCACACCGGTCTCGAGGACCGCCCGTGGCACGTCGACGAGCTGGCGGCGTACTTCGCCGAGCGCGCCCGGGGCGGCGTCGGCCTCATCGTCACCGGTGGGTACTCCCCCAACGTCCGTGGCTGGCTGCTGCCCTTCGGTTCACAGATGACCACGCGGATGAACGCGCACCGGCACCAGCGGGTCACCGAGGCGGTGCACGCCGAGGGCGGCAAGATCGCGCTCCAGCTGCTGCACGCCGGCCGCTACGGCTACACGCCGTTCAGCGTCTCCGCCAGCGCGACCAAGTCCCCGATCACCCCGTTCAAGGCATCGGCGCTGTCCAGCCGCGCCGTCGAGAAGACCATCGAGGACTTCGTCGACTCCGCGAAGCTCGCGCAGAAGGCCGGGTACGACGGCATCGAGGTGATGGGGTCCGAGGGCTACCTCATCAACCAGTTCATCGCCTCCCGCACCAACCGTCGCACGGACAAGTGGGGCGGATCGGCCGAGGCCCGGATGCGCTTCCCCGTCGAGATCGTCCGCCGGATCCGGCAGGAACTGCCCGACTTCTTCGTGATGTACCGCCTCTCGCTGCTCGACCTGGTGCCCGACGGGCAGACCTGGGACGAGACCGTGGAGCTGGCCCACAAGCTCGAGGAGGCCGGCGCGAGCGTGTTCAACACGGGCATCGGCTGGCACGAGGCGCGGGTGCCCACCATCGTCACCAGCGTGCCGCGTGCCGCGTGGGCCGACAGCACGCTGCGACTCAAGGCCGAGGTCGGCATCCCGGTCTGCGCCAGCAACCGGATCAACACCCCTGACGTCGCGGAATCCCTGCTGAAGCAGGGCATCGACCTGGTCTCGATGGCGCGACCCTTCCTCGCCGACCCCGACATCGTGTCGAAGGCCCGCGCGGGCCGCGCCGACGAGATCAACACCTGCATCGGCTGCAACCAGGCGTGCCTGGACCACACGTTCAAGAACCAGCGGGCCTCCTGCCTGGTCAACCCGCGCGCCTGCCACGAGACGACCCTGGTGCTCAGCGCGACGCGGTCGGCCAAGCGCGTCGCGATCGTCGGCGGCGGACCGGCCGGCCTCGCCACCGCAGTCAGTGCGGCCGAGCGCGGCCACGACGTGACGCTGTTCGAGGCGTCCGACGAGCTCGGCGGCCAGTTCCGGCTGGCCATGCAGATCCCCGGCAAGGAGGAGTTCGCCGAGACGCTGCGCTACTTCCGCCGCCGGATGGAGGTCCTCGGCGTCAACGTGAAGCTCTCCACCCGCGCGACCCCCGAGCAGCTCACCGGCTTCGACGAGGTCGTCGTCGCGACCGGCGTCGCCCCGCGTACGCCGTCCATCCCGGGCATCGATCACGCCAAGGTCGTCTCCTACCCCGACGCGATCACCGGGCGGGTCGAGGTGGGAGCCAAGGTGGCCGTGATGGGCGCAGGCGGCATCGGCTTCGACGTCGCCGAGCTGCTCACGCACGTCCCCGAGACGCTCGAGGAGTGGAAGGCCAACTGGGGCGTCGCCGACCCCGCGGTGATCCGCGGCGGCGTGACCGACAAGTTGCCGCGCACGCCGAAGCGCGAGGTGTGGCTGTTGCAGCGCAAGGAGTCGGCGCAGGGCAAGGGCCTGGGCAAGACCACCGGCTGGGTGCACCGCGCGATCGTCAAGGACCTCGGCGTCCACCAGGTCAGCGGCGTGACCTACGACCGCGTGTCCGACGCCGGCCTGCACATCACCGTGGACGGTCGTGAGCAGGTCCTGGACGTCGACCACGTGGTGCTGTGCACCGGCCAGGAGTCCGTCCGCAGCCTGTACGACGACCTGCGGGCCTCGAACTTCCCCGGCTCCGTGCACCTGATCGGTGGCGCGGACGTCGCCGCCGAGGTGGACGCGAAGCGTGCGATCAAGCAGGGCACCGAGCTGGCGGCGGCGCTGTGAGCGACTTTCGCGCCGCGGTCGAGGCGCGCGACGTCGATGCCATCTCCGCGATGCTGGCCGATGACGTCACCTTCCGCAGCCCGGTGGCCCACAAGCCCTACGAGGGCAAGGCGATCACCGCGGCCATCCTGGCCAACGTGATCGAGGTGTTCGAGGACTTCCACTACGTCCGCGAGCTCGCCGACGACACTGGCCACGCGCTGGTGTTCGAGGCGAAGGTCGACGGCCTCCAGATCACGGGCTGCGACTTCCTCGTCCTCGACGACGACGGCCTGATCACCGACTTCATGGTGATGGTGCGCCCACTCAAGGCCGCGCACGCACTGGCCGACGCGATGGGCGCCCGGTTCGAGAGGATCGTGGAGATGGCGAGCGCGTCACCGATCGGCGACTGAAACACCCGCGGTGCCGAACTGCTTCTCCATCTGCTTCTTCACGAAACGGATCGCCGGACGCGGCGCCAGCTTGATCAGCACGCTCATCACCTTGGCGTCCTTGCCGACGTAGACATGAAGGCGGTCGCGCTCGATGCCGTCGAGCATCGCGCGGGCCGCGTCGGGAGCAGACGTCATCAGGCGACGCGCCTTCTCCTCGTCGATCTCGCCGGATCCCGGCTGCTCGACGCCGGAGTTCTCGGTGATCGAGGTGTCGACCGCACCCGGGAAGATGACCGTCACCCGCACGTTGGTGTCGAGCAGCTCGGCGTACAGGCCTTCGGTGAGCAGGCGTACGGCGGCCTTGCTGGCGCCGTAGATGGTCTGACCGGGGAACGGGAAGAAGCCACCCATGCTCGCGACGTTCGCGAGGTGAGCCTCGGGTCGCGCGACGAGCAGCGGCAAGAACGCCCGGCACATCGAGAGGGTGCCCATCAGGTTGACGTCGAGGACGCGGCGGATCGTGTCGTCATCGAGATCCATGACGGGCACGAACGGCTGGATGATGCCGGCGTTGTTGACCAGGCCGTCGACGGCACCGTGCGCCTCGATGACGGCGGCCGGCAGGGCGCGTACGGCGCCCGGGTCGGTGATGTCGGCGACGTGGGCCGACAGGCGATCGCCCGCACCGGCCTCGGCCACGAGGGTCGCCAGTCCGTCGGGAGCCCGGTCGACGGCGGCGACCCGGCCTCCCCTGGCCAGCAGCCCGAGGGCCAGCTCGCGCCCCATCCCGCTACCAGCGCCGGTGACCACCCAGACCTTGCCGCGAACCAACATGGCCCACCTTCCTCTCACACCTCGACAGAGAAACCCTCGCACTTCGTGCCACCGGAATGTCCCCGTCTCCCCCTAGGGTGGCCGGATGGGGATCGAGTTCAGAGGCGTTGGCAAAACCTATCCGGACGGGACCGTCGCCGTGGCGGACTTCTCCTGCACGGTTCCGTCGCACCGCACCCTGGCGCTGGTGGGGTCGTCCGGGTCAGGGAAGACCACGCTGATGCGGATGGTCAACCGGATGGTCGATGCCACCACCGGCAGTGTCCTGATCGACGGGCGCGACGTGCGCGACCTCGACAAGGTGGCCCTGCGCCGGTCCATCGGCTACGTGCCGCAGGCAGGTGGCCTGCTCCCCCATCGCCGGGTGGTCGACAACGTCGCGACGGTGCCGATCCTCAACGGCACGTCGAAGACAGCGGCCCGCGCCGCTGCGATGGACCTGCTCACGGTCGTCGGCCTCGACCACTCCCTGGCGAAGCGCTATCCGGGCCAGCTGTCCGGCGGCCAGCAGCAGCGCGTCGCTGTTGCCCGCGCGCTGGCGTCCGAGCCCAACATCTTGTTGATGGACGAGCCGTTCGGCGCGGTCGACCCGATCGTGCGGCGCGATCTGCAGGACCAGCTGCTGCAGCTGCAGGCCGAGCTCGGCAAGACCATCGTGCTGGTCACCCACGACATCGACGAGGCGTTCCGCGTCGGCGACGAGATCGTGATCCTCAAGACCGGCGGGATCATCGCCCAGGTCGGCACGCCGCAGGAGATCGTGGCCGCGCCGGCCGATGACTTCGTCCGCGACTTCGTCGGCACCGACCGGGCCGAGCGCAACCTGAAGACGGTCGACATCGACGGCAAGCAGGTCGTCGTCGACGGTGACGACCGACCCGTGGGTGTGCTCCGTTGACCTGGCTCGATCTCAACCGCGACCTGGTCCTGGACCTCCTGGGCCGCCACGTCCGCCTCGCCGTACCCGCCGTCCTCATCAGCGTCGTGGTCGCGATCGCGCTCGGGCGCCTCGCCTGGCGCTGGCCGCGCGTCGGCACCGTCGTCCTCGGCATCTCGGGCCTGCTCTACTCCATCCCCGCCCTGCCCCTGCTCATCGTGATCCCCGTGCTGCTGTCGGTCCCGCTGCGCAGCGAGACCAACCTGATCGTCGCGCTCGCGGTCTACGGCACCGCCCTGCTCGCCGGCACGGCGGCCGACGCGTTCCGCTCCGTCGACGAACGGGTCCGTGAGGCGGCCGAGGCGATGGGCTACTCGCGCACCGGACTGTTCTGGCGCGTGGACCTGCCACTCGCACTGCCGGTCCTGGTGTCCGGCATCCGGGTCGTCACCGTCAGCACGGTCAGCCTGGTCACGATCGGGGCGCTCGTCGGCATCTCCAGCCTCGGCAGCCTGCTCACCGACGGCTTCCAGCGCAACATCCGCGAGGAGGTCGCGACCGGAGTCATCGGCACGATGATGCTCGCGATCGTGCTCGACCTGGCCATCGTCGCGATCGGCGCCGCGCTCACCCCGTGGCAGCAGCGACGAACGAAGAAACAGAAGGTGGTGACCGCATGAGCCTGTTCGGCGACGCCTTCGGCTGGATCTTCGACGGCGCCCACTGGGGCGGGCCGGGCGGCATCGACACCCGCCTCCTCCAGCACCTCTGGGTCACCTTCGCCGCGATCGGTATCGCCGCCGTCGTCGCGATCCCGCTCGGCATCCTGATCGGCCACACCGGCCGCGGCCGCCTCGTCGTGGTCGCGCTCGCCGGCGCGGTGCGTGCGGTGCCGACCCTCGGGCTGCTCACCCTGCTCGGTCTCTGGCTCGGCATCGGCGTCGAGGCGCCGCTGCTGGCGCTGGTCGCCCTCGGCTTCCCGTCGCTGCTCGCCGGCGCCTACGCCGGCATCGAGTCCGCCGACGCTGGCGCCGTCGACGCGGCGCGTGCCATCGGGATGAGCGAGTGGCAGCTGATCACCCGGGTCGAGATCCCGCTCGGCGCCGACGTGCTGATCGGCGGGATCCGCGCCGCCACCCTGCAGATCGTCGCCACGGCGACCCTGGCGGCGTACATCTCCGACACCGGGCTCGGCCGCTACCTGTTCGCGGGACTCAAGACCCGTGACTACCCGCAGATGCTGGCCGGCGCGCTCCTCGTCGCCGGTCTGGCACTTCTGCTCGATCTCGCGCTGGGAGCCCTCCAGCGCGCCAGCCGGGGCCATACTCGCTCCACCGGCTCCCCGACCCGCAGCCCCGCCGGGGCTGCGCCTTCGAAAGGTTGACCATGACCCGCATCCGCATGGTGCGCAATGCAGTGGCCCTCGCCGCCGCCGGCGCGCTCACCCTCACCGCCTGCGGCGGCTCCGACGACCCGCTGGCCTCCGACGGGGGCGAGCAGGGAACCGTCGTCATCGGCTCCCAGGCGTACTACTCCAACGAGATCGTCGCGGAGATCTACGCCCAGGCCCTCGAGGCCGACGACATCGAGGTGGAGCGCCAGTTCCAGATCGGTCCGCGCGAGGTCTACCTGCCCGAGATCAAGAGCGGCGCGATCGACCTGTTCCCGGAGTACACCGGACCGCTGCTCCTGGCGCTCGACCCCGAGGCCACAGCGACCAAGCCCGACGAGGTCTACACCGCGCTCGGTGAGGCCCTGCCCGACGGCCTGCGCCTGCTCGACCAGTCGCCCGCGACCGACCAGGACTCCTACGTCGTCACGCGCGAGTTCGCCGACAAGTGGGGCATCACGACGATCGACGACCTCAAGAAGGTCACCGACAAGATGCTCTTCGGCGCCAACTCCGAGGCCGAGAGCCGCCCGAACGGCCCGAAGGGCCTGAAGAGCGCCTACGGCGTCGACGTGACGTTCACGCCCATCGAGGACAGCGGCGGCCCGCTGACGGTCAAGGCGCTCAAGGACGGCGACATCCAGATCGGCCTGATCTACACCGCCGACCCGTCGATCAAGAAGAACGACCTGGTCACCCTCGAGGACACCAAGGGTTTGTTCCTGGCGTCGGCCGTCGTCCCGGTCGCCAGCGACGACGTCAGCGACGAGGCCGCCGAGATCATCAACGAGATCAGCGCGGCCCTCTCGGCCGAGGACCTGATCGCGCTCAACGCCCGCAGCGTCGAGGAGAAGCTGCCGGCCGCGACCATCGCGAAGGACTGGCTCAACGACGAGGACCTGCTCTGAACCTCGCCGTCACCGGCTCCACGGGAGCGCTCGGGCAGCAGGTTGCCCGAGCGCTCTCGGAGCGCGAGGTGCCCCAACGCCTGCTCGTCCGTGACCTGGCCCGGGCGCCCGAGCTGGTCGGTGCCACCCCCGTGCTCTCCACGTACGACGACGCCGAACTCGCGCGCTCGGCGCTGGCCGGCGTCGACACCCTGTTCATGGTCTCGGGCGCCGAGGCGGCCGACCGGCTGGCCCAGCACCGCTCCTTCATCGACGCCGCGGCCGACGCAGGCGTGCGCCACATCGTCTACACGTCGTTCCTCGGCGCGGCGCCGGACTGCACCTTCACGCTCGGCCGCGACCACTGGGCGACCGAGGAACACATCCTGGCGAGTGGGATGGAGTTCACGTTCCTGCGCGACAACTTCTACCTCGACGTGCTGCCTCACTTCGTCGGCGAGGACGGCGTGATCCGAGGACCCGCGGGCGACGGTCGGGTGGCTGCGGTGGCCCGCTCGGACATCGCCCGGTGCGCCGTCTCGGTCCTGCTCGACCCGGCCGGTCATGCCGGATCGACCTACGACCTGACGGGGCCGGAGGCCATCGACTTCACCGACGTCGCCCGGATCCTGACGGCCCACACCGGTCGCACGGTGACCTTCCACGACGAGACCGTCGAAGAGGCCTACGAGTCCCGCAAGCGCTGGCCCGCTCCGCAGTGGCAGTACGACGCGTGGGTCTCCACGTACACGGCCATCGCACGTGGTGAACTGGCCGCAGTGAGCGACGACGTACGCCTGCTCACGGGAAGTGACCCGGTCGGCCTGGAGACCCTCCTGACCGACGCCACCGCCTGAAAGCAGGACCGCCATGACCGCTGTCGCCCTCGTCTTCGCCGGGCTCGCCGCCCTGCTCCACGTCTACATCTGGGTGATGGAGTCGCTCACCTGGACCAGTCCGAAGACCCGCGCCACCTTCGGCACGAGCGCCGAAGAGGCCGAGGCAACGAAGGAACTGGCCTACAACCAGGGCTTCTACAACCTGTTCCTCGCCGTGGTCACCGCCATCGGCATCGGGTTCATCGCGGCCGACCACGACGACGTGGGTGCGGCACTCGTCTTCACCGGCGCCGGCTCGATGGTCGCCGCCGGCCTGGTCCTGCTGCTCTCCTCGCCCGACAAGGCCCGAGCGGCCCTCACCCAGCTGACCTTCCCCGCCATCGCCGTAGTGGTGCTCGCAATCTCACTGCTGTGACCGCCAGGTTCGTCGAGTAGCCCGAGCCGCCAGGCAGCCCAGGTTCGTCGAGTAGCCCGAGCCGCCAGGCGAGGGCATATCGAGACGCCCGCAACCGGCTCACCGCGTCTCGATACGCGGCTCGCTGGCGCTCCCCGCTACTCGACGACCTTGGGCCGTCCGAAGTCCTTCTTCGCCAGCGCAGGCAACGCCTCGTAGTCCCCGCGAATCAGGGCCTCTCGTTTGGCCCGGGACCACCCCTGGACCTGCTTCTCGATCGCAAACGCCTCAGCGACATTGGCGCACTCGAACGACCAGACGAGCGTCACCGGACGCCTGGCTGGTCGTCTTGTGTAGGCCGAGCCGAGACCTTCGTTGTGTTCCCACACTCGTTTGTCCAGCGAGTGGGTGCTACCGACGTAGTAGGAGTCATCGGCACATTGCAGGATGTAGACGAATGCCATCCCCGCAGGGTGCGCTGCCGCACCGACAACGGTGGGTGGTTGTCCACAGGCGTCTCGATACGCGGCTCGCTGGCGCTCGCCGCTACTCGACGAACCTACGGGTCGGCGCGCGCCACTGGTAGACGAACCCGGCTTCAGACGATCGCGCCGACCGTCTCGGGGGTGAAGCCCGGGAAGACCTGGGCGGACGAGGCGCCCATTCGCTTCACGGCGATCTCGGCGAGGACGCTGCGGTAGTCGGTGGTGACGAGCAGGTCGGCGTTGGCGGTGTTGGTCAGGCCGGGCCAGTTGCCGTGATAGCCGCCCTTCACGCCCGCGCCGAACAGCAGCATGGCGGTGCCGTAGCCGTGGTCGAGGCCGTAGTTCGCGTTCTCCTTGGTACGCCGACCGAACTCCGAGAGCGTCACGAGCGTCACCTTCGCGGCCAGGGAGCCGAGGTCGGCGAAGAACGCGGCCACGCCGGCGGCGAATTCGGTCGTCATCCGCTGCATCTGGCCCCAGGCGAGGGGCCCCAGATCGGCGTGGTGGTCCCAGGAGCCGTAGTCGACGGCGATCACCTCGGCGCCGACGTCACCACGGATGGTGCGTGCCGCGGCAGCCATGGCCCTGCCGAAGTCGCCGTCGGGGTAGTCCGCCCCGTGCGCCGGCGTCGCGGAGACCGCCTTGACCGGGTCGAAGTCACCGATCGCCTGCATGGCTGCTCGCGCACCGGCACCCAGCGGTCCGGGCGCAGCGGCCCACATCGTCTTCATCGACTTCGGTCGGCGGCCGAACGTGTCCCACTTGTCGGCGCCGGCGAGCTGCATGTCGGCGATCGTGTCCACCGCGACGGTCGCCTGCGGACCGGCGAGGGCCACGGAGGGCACCGATTCGCCGAACTGGATCGCCTGCAGCGGGTTGTTGTAGGTGTCGCGACCGATCAGCCGGTTGAGCCAGCCCACCCGGGCGTCGGAGCCGGGGTCGGCGTCCTCGACCTCCTCGATGGCCGCGAAGTGCGAGCGGTTGGGTGCGGGCAACCCGGTGGCATGGACGGTGGCCATCGTCCCGGCGTTCCACAGGGGCAGCAGCGCCTCGAGGTTCGGGTGCAGGCCGAAGAACCCGTCCTTCGCCAGCAGCCGCTCAGCGGGCACGGCGATCCGCGGCCGAGCCGCGTAGTAGACCGGATCGCCGTGCGGGACCACCAGGCTCATCCCGTCGACCGCACCGCGCATCGACAGCACGACCAGGACGGCGGGGGCGGAGCGGGTGGCGGCGTACGACGTCTCCATGAAGGCCGTGCCGAACGTGCTGATCGCCGAGAGCCCGGCGCCCGTGCCGGCGACCCCGCGCAGCAGGCCGCGCCGGGAGAGCCGGGCGAACTCGGGGCAACCGGACGTGCACTCGACGGCGGACTCGGTCATGGCTGCCTCATCTCGTCATGTGGGTCGGGGAGTCGAGGAACACGGTCAACAGCCGCGCCCACTCCCATCGCACGATCGCGTGGGTGGAGGTGATCACGGTCGCGGGCTTGCAGCCGGTGGCCTCGCACGCGACCTGCAGCAACAACGCGGTCGACCCTCGTCCGTGCAGGCAGCGGGAGAGGTGGTCGACCAGCTCGTCGAAGCGGATCCGACTCTGCGGCAGCCAGCTGGCCGCCGTCCGGTAGTCGGTGCCGACCTCGGGCCACCAGCCGCCGGCCATCGTGAAGTGGATGTCGAGGGAGGCCAGGAAGCGCGACGTCGAGCCCCACGCCTCGGCGGTGTCCGGGCGGCCGTCGGGACGCTGCCAGCCGAACGGCCTGAGCCCGATCGAATCGCTCTGCCAGAGGATCGCGTTGGCGCCGGAGCTGTCGCCGCTCGACCTGGGCGCGGCGGAGAAGCGCACGCCGAGCGCCCGCCAGGTCGCGACGACGTCCTCGGGCGGCGTGCGCACCTTCTGGCCGGCCGACGTCTTGAAGGAGGTCGTCGCGACGAGTGCCTTGAGCACCGGCCGGATCGCGGTGTCGTTGTCGAGGTAGACCTGCGCGAGCTTGGTGACGAGCGCGTCCGACGGGTCGTCCGAGACGAATCGCCGCGCCAGCTTGAGCGCGATCCGTCGTGCGGTGGCGGGGTGGTGCGCGAGATGACGGAGGTACGCCGTCAGCACGGCGCGGCCGTCGGGGTCACTGTTGGCGTGCTCGAAGTCCATCACCTTCACCGGCCCGGTCCAGTGCTTCGTCGGGTCGTAGGAGAAGGCCCAGTCGCTCCACAGCCCGACCCGGTAGCCGGTGAGGATGCGGGCGGAGCTCTTGACGTCGTCCTCGCCGTAGTTGCCACGGCCGACGGTGTGCAGTTCGAGCAGCTCGCGGCCGAGGTTCTCGTTGGGTGCGGACTTCGTGGAGTTCGCGTTGTCGAGGTAGACGGCCATCGCCGGGTGCGTGATCGCGGCCGTCAGCAGGTCGTCGAAGCGCCCGAGCGCGTGCGTCCGCACCGTCTTGCCGTACGACGCCCGGAACGGCCCGACCTCGCCCGACGCGGGGACGTGCAGGTGGTGCTCCCAGAAGTCCGCCATCGTCTCGAGCACCTGACGCTTGGTGCCGAAGCGGCGGACCATCGCCCAGCACTGGTAGTTCGCGTCGGCGCGCCAGAGCTCCTCGACCTCGTCCTTGTGCCGCTGCCAGATCGTCGCCGCGGAGGCGTTGATCGAGGGCCACCAGCGCGCCGTCGAGGCGTACCAGTCGTCGTCGTACCCGCCGGCCAGCTGCCGGTCGAACCACGGCCCGAAGCCGCCGGCTGCCGCCACCTGGTTGCGGAGGTACGGCGTGTAGCCGGCCGTGAACCGACGGAGGCCGTGCAGCGTTGCGGCAGGCGGAACCGTCGTTCGGCGGTAGGGACGTGGCGTGTACGTCACCCACCAGTCATCGGCAGCGCGCCGAGGGTCATGAGTGGTTGTGTGCTTCCGCCCGCTGCTTGACCTCGGCCCACGGCAGCCGCTGGCGCAGGGTCGCCCCGCTGGGCACCCCGTCCTGCTGCTTCGCCCAGTCCGAGTAGTCGGCGAAGGTGCCGGTGCTCCCCGGTGCCCGGAGGTACGCCGCCACGGTCGCCACGACGTCCTCGTCGCTCCACCGACGGCTGGTCGACCTGGTCTTGTTGGTGCTCACGCCCGCCCGCGCACATGCCGCGTTCCACGAGCCGAACCGGCGGATGACCAGCGCCGGGGAGGCGGCGTCGTGGGTGCGCTGCCAGACGTCGTACCCGCCCGCGGTGAGGGGCTCACCCAGCTCGCCGGCCGCCGCCGCGAGGTCCGCGGCGAGCCGCGCGTCGGAGTACTCGGGGGCCCGCATGCCGGTCACGGTAGCGCTTTGCGGCTCTGCCAGCATGGCCACGTGACGCCGACGATCCTGTGGTTCCGCCGTGACCTCCGCCTGGGCGACCATCCCGCGCTGCTGGCGGCCGCTGAGTCCGGCCCGGTGCTGCCCGTCTTCGTGCTCGACGAAGCGCTGCTCGCCCCGGCCGGGCCGGTCCGTACGGCATTCCTGTTCGACTCGTTGCGCGCCCTCGACGCCGACCTGCGGCGCCACGGCCCCGGGCTCGTGGTCCGGCGCGGCCGACCCGCGACGGTGCTGCCCGACCTGGTCCGCGAGGTGGACGCCCGCGAGGTCCACGTCAGCGCCGACTTCGGCCCGTACGGCGCCCGGCGCGACCAGCAGGTCGAGGACGCGCTCGACGTGCCGTTGATCCGGACCGGTTCGCCGTACGCCGTCGCACCCGGCCGCCTCACCACCGGCGCCGGCAGTCCCTACCGCGTGTTCACGCCGTTCTACCGCGCCTGGGTCGAGCACGGGTGGCGACGGCCGGCGGACTCGGACCCCGCGGCGGTCACGTGGGTCGGCGCGCCGGGCGACGAGATCCCGGCGTCACCCGAAACCGGCGAGGCCGCCCTTCCCGAGGCCGGCGAGGCAGCGGCCCTGGCCCGCTGGCGGGAGTTCCGCGGAACGCCGTACGACGAAATCCGCGACCGGCCTGACCTCGACGAGACCTCGCGGCTGTCGACGTACCTGCGCTGGGGAGCCGTCCACCCGCGCACCCTGCTGGCCGACCTCGACCCGACCGATCCGCACGGCGAGGTGTACCGCCGCGAGCTGGCGTGGCGTGAGTTCTACGCGTCGGTCCTTCACGCCTGGCCGGAGTCGGCCCGTGACTACTTCCGGCCCGAGCTCAAGGACCTGCCCTACGTGAGCGGCGCCGAGCTGAAGAAACGCCTCCAGGCGTGGACCACGGGCACCACCGGCTTCCCGATCGTCGATGCCGGGATGCGCCAGCTGCTGGCGGAGGGCTGGATGCACAACCGGGTGCGGATGATCGTGGCGTCGTTCCTGGTCAAGGACCTGCAGGTCGAGTGGCAGCACGGCGCCGCGCACTTCATGAAGCACCTGGTCGACGGCGATCTGGCCAGCAATCAGCACAACTGGCAGTGGGTGGCTGGCTGCGGCACCGATGCGGCGCCGTACTTCCGGATCTTCAACCCGATCACCCAGGGCGAGAAGTTCGACCCGGCGGCCGACTACATCCGGCGCTGGATCCCCGAGCTGGCCGACGCACCGACCAAGGCCGCACACCGCCCGTGGCGTGACGGCCCTCCGAATGGCTACCCGGAGCCGATGGTCGATCACGCCGTCCAGCGCAACGAGGCGTTGTCCGCCTACCAGCTGCTTCGCGGACAACGTCCGTGAACGGCCCATCCGCCGGCGCCGCCGCTCCGAACACTCCACGATGACCGACCTGACCTCTCCCCCGCCCGGCACCGCACCGGCGTTCACCGACGTACGGCTGCCGAAGGATCCGCGCGCCATCGTGCTGCTCCTGCACGGCGGTGCGGAACACGGAACCCGTGCCGTCGGCCTCCGCAGCCTGTCGTGGCGCCGCGGCCGCGTGCTCGCCCGCCACATCGCACCGGCACTGAAGGCCGACGACGTCGGCGTGGTCCTGCTGCGTTATCGGGTCAAGGGCTGGAACGCCCGGCCCGGCGCCTTGCCGGACCCGGTGCAGGACGCCCGGTGGGCGCTCGACGAGATCCGGCGCCAGCACGACCTGCCCGTCGTGATCCTGGGCCATTCGATGGGTGCCCGCACGGCCGTGGCCGTCGCCGACGACCCCTCGGTGCTCGGGGTGGTCGCCCTCGCTCCCTGGTTCCCCAAGGGCGAACCGGTCGACGCACTGGCCGGCAAGGTCCTGCACGCAGCCCACGGTCGGCGCGACCACATCACCTCGGCCAAGGCGACCCTGCAGTACGTCGAGCGCGCCGGGTTGATCGCCGAAGCGACCTTCGTCGACATGGGGCCGGTGGGCCACTACCTGCTGCGGCAGTCGGGGCTGTGGAACCTGGTGGCCCTGCGCAGCATCCAGAAGGTCCTCGACCCGTCAAGCGAGGGCTAGGAAGACCTTCTCCAGCTTCTTCGCGTCGACGCTCTCCGGCCCGCCTTCGGCCAGGCACTTCTGCAGGCCGGTCGACACCAGCGCGTAACCACCGCGGCTGATCGCCTTGTTCACGGCGGCCAGCTGCAGCAGCGCCGCCTCGCAGTCGGCACCCTCCTCGAGCATCCGGATGACGGACGCCAGGTGACCGTTCGCCCGCTTGAGCCGGGTGATGACGGCCTTGATCTCCTCAGGCTCCAGTTGCACTGCGCTCTCCTGCCTCGTTCGTCAGTGCGTCCATCATCCCTGTCAGGCGGGCGCGGGCGTCGGCCGCCACCGCACCGAGTTCGGGGTCGGGCGCGATCGTCGCCATGAACGCCGGGTCGAACACCTCGACCCGGCTCGTGCCCGGGTCGAGCGCGGTGACCACGACGTTGCACGGCAACAGGGTCGCGATCCGCGGGTCGACCTGGAGCGCACGATGCGCCAGCTGCGGCCGGCAGGCACCGAGGATCACCTGGGCCGGGACCTCCACCCCCAGCTTGGCGCGCAAGGTCGCCTGGATGTCGATCTCGGTGAGGACGCCGAATCCGGCGTCCCCGAGCAGGTCACGCACCCGCGCCACCGTGGCGTCGTACGGCGTCGTGACGGTGGTGCTGAGCGTGAAGTCTGTGGTGTCCACGAGGTCCTCTTCTGTCGATTCTATATCCCCCCAGGGGGTTATGCTAACGTCCTCATCGTATCCCCCCGGGGGGTTAAACGAAAGGAGGCGCCACCGTGGCGCAGACGACACACGAATCGACGGAGACGATGGCGCCACCGCCGTGGCGGGCCGGCCCGCTCGGTCGACTCGGCATCTGGGTGACCGCGCACCGCAAGCTGGTCGGCATCGGCTGGATCGTCCTGGTCATCGGGCTCGGCATCTTTGCCCCCTCGGTCGAGAAGAACCTCTCGGGCGCCGGGTGGCAGGCGAACGGCTCGGAGTCCGTCGCGACGCGCGACCTGGTCCAGGAGCATTTCGGCGGCGCAGCGAGCCACGCGATCCAGGTCGTCGTGCAAAGCACCGACGGCCCGCTCACCGAGGGCGACGGCCCGCAGGTGCTGGCCGAGGTGACCCGCATCCTCGAGGACGAGCCTCGCCTGGCCGAGGTGATCGCCCCCATCCCCGGCATCAGCATGTCCGGCGACGAACACACCGGCGTCGTGCTCGCCGGCGCCGGCGTCGACACCAACGAGATGGTGCGCGTCGCGACGGACATCAAGGAAGAGCTCCAGGCCCTGTCCACCGACACGGTCCAGGTGAACCCGACCGGCTCCTCCCTGCTCTGGTCCGACTTCAACGAGGCCAACCTCGAGGCGATGCTCACCTCGGAGCTGTACTCCTGGCCGGTGACCCTGGCCATCCTCGTGCTGGCCTTCGGGGCCTTGGTCGCCGCCGGGCTCCCCCTGCTGCTGACCCTGGCGGGCCTGGTCGCGTCGGCCGGATCACTGGTGCTGATCAACGAGTTCGTTCCCGTCTCGATCTGGGCGATGAACTTCGCGATGATGTTCGCCCTCGCCCTCGGCATCGACTACGCACTGTTCCTCGTCGTGCGTTATCGCGCCGCCCGCCTGGGCCGCCACGGTTCCCCACAGCGTGCGATCGCGGAGACCATGGACACCGCCGGAAAGGCCGTGCTGCTGTCCGGCGTCACCGTGCTGGTGTCGCTGTCCGCCGTGATGCTGGTGCCATCGCCGTCATTCCGCTCGATGGCCGGCGGCATCATGATCTCGGTCATCTTCGTGCTGGCGGCCACCCTGACCCTGCTGCCCCTCGTCCTGTTCAAGCTGGACCATCGGATCAACCGGTTCGCGCTGCCGTGGGCACGCGTCGGCGAGCACCGCTCCCCCCTGTTCGCCCGCTGGGGCGAACACCTGTGGCGACGCCCGTGGGCCTGGGGCATCGGCTCCACCGCGGTGCTCGTCCTGTTGGCCACGCCGATCCTCGGCCTGCAGACCGGCATGCCGTCGATCAAGGTCCTCCCGGACGACGCCAGTGCCCGCATCGGCTACGAGCAGGTCAAGGAGGCCTTCGGTCCCGGTGCGCCCGGCATGCTCCAGGTGGTCGTCGCTGACCAGGACGTGGCGGCCGCGACGCAGGTGATCGACGCCGATGCCGGCATCGAGGCCGTGATGCCGCCCCAGCCCGCCGCCGACGGATCGGGGCGCACCCTGATCCAGGCCGCGCCGACCGTGGACCCCTCGGACCCCGCCCTGCCGGAGATCCTTGATCGTCTGCGTGGCGAACTGCCGTCGTCGGCCCTGGTGGGCGGCGCGGCAGCAGAGAACATCGACCTCACCACCCAACTCGACCGTTCCACCCCCTTGGTGATCGGCGTCGTGCTGGTGCTCGGCTTCCTGCTCCTGCTGTTCGCCCTGCAGGCACCACTGATCTCGCTGCTCGGCACTCTGGCCAGCCTGCTGTCCACGGCCGCCGCGTTCGGGGTGGCCCGCCTGGTGTTCCAGGACGGCCATGGATCGGGGCTCCTCGGCTTCGAGCCTCAGGGCTTCCTCGACGCATGGGCACCGGTCTTCTTCTTCGCGATGATCTTCGCGATCGCGATGGACTACACCGTCTTCCTCCTCGCCTCCGCCAAGGAGCACTGGGAGAAGTCCGGAGATCCGAAGGAAGCCATGGTCGGCGCCGTTGCGCACTCGGGCCGGGTGATCTTCGCCGCCGGCGGGGTCATGGTCGCGGTCTTCTTCACCTTCGCCCTGTCCGGCCCGCTGCCCCCCAAGGAGATGGGCGTCATCCTCGGCGTCGCTGTCCTCCTGGACGCCTTCCTGGTCCGCCTGGTGCTCCTCCCGGTGCTGCTGCGGCTGACCGGAAAGGCCGCCTGGGCAACCCCCGCCTGGCTCCAGCGCATCTTGCCGACCATCACCTTCGCCCACGAATGACCGACCGAGAGGAAACCATCATGACCACCGAGACCATCTCCACCACGCCCTCCCCGACGCCCTCCCCGACGCCGCAGGCCTCGCCCCACGGCAAGGTCGTCCTCGACGACCTCTCCCCGCTCCACCGCAGCCTGCGTCGCGCCATCCCCGACGTCTACAAGGGCTTCGCCGAACTGTCGAAGGCGGCCTTCGCCGACGGCGCGCTGGACAGGAAGACCAAGGAGCTGATCGCCCTGGCGATCGGCGTCGTCGAGGGCTGCGACGGCTGCGTCGCCTCACACGGCCAGGCGGCCGCCCGGGCCGGGGCCACGAAGCAGGAGGCCGCCGAGGCGATCGGCGTGACGTTCCTGATGCACGGCGGTCCCGCCACCATCCACGGCGCCCGGGCCTACGACGCGTTCTGCGAGTTCGCCGACGCGCTCGCCGGCGAAACGTCCCCGTCCGCGACCCCGGCCTGACCGGCTCACCACCCGAAGGAGATCACCATGTGTCGACCCGCTCGCTGCCGCAGATGCGGCAAGACCACCTGGTCGGGTTGCGGCAGCCACGTCGCTGCCGTCAAGGCGAGGGTGCCCGCTGACCAGTGGTGTGGCGGCCACGAGACCGACCCGAGCGACGGCTGGCTGAGCCGACTGCTCGGACGATGAGGAGAAGGACATGAACATCGACCGCGCCGTGTTCGCGCTTGCCGGGAGCCTTGTCCTGGTCAGCGTCTTCCTGACCGCTCTCGTCTCGACGTGGTGGGTGCTCCTGGCGGCCTTCGTCGGGGCCAACCTGCTCCAGTCGAGCATCACCGGGTTCTGCCCGGCAGCCGTGATCCTGCGTCGCTTGGGCGTCCAGTCGGGCTGCGCCTTCCGCTGAGGCGCCTACCGAAGGTCGAGGCTGTCGGGATCTAGGGTGCAGGCATGACCTGGCCCGACCCCACCTCGACCTTCGGCTGGGCCTTCCTCACCGTCGAGGTCGTCCTCCGCCTGGCCGCTCTCGGCATCATCCCCGGCAACCGCAAGCCGTCGACCGGGATGGCGTGGCTGCTGCTCATCATGATCGAGCCGATCATCGGCTTCTCGATCTTTCTGCTGTTCGGCCGCACCCGGCTCGGCGCGCGCCGGATCGGGCGCCAGCGCAGGGCGATCGACGCGATCCGCGAGCGCACCGACAAGCTCCCGCTGACGTTCGACGCCAACCGGCTGCCGGCGCCGATCGCCCGGGTCGCCGCGCTCAACCACCACCTGGGCGCGCTGCCGCTGACCGGCGGCAACGAGGTCCAGCTCTGGGACGACTACCGGGCGGTGATCCTCGAGATGGCCGCCGAGGTGGACCGGGCGCGCAGCCACGTTCACGTGGAGTTCTACATCACCGCGTGGGACGACGTGACCAGCCCGCTCTTCGATGCGCTGGTCCGCGCGTGCGCCCGCGGGGTCGACGTACGCCTGCTGTTCGACCACCTCGGCTCACGGGGCATCACCGGCTACCGCCGGATGCTGCGGCAGCTCCGCAAGACCGACATCGACTGGCACCCGATGCTGCCGATCAAGCCGCTGCAGGGGCGGTTCCGACGCCCCGACCTGCGCAACCACCGCAAGATCCTCGTGGTCGACGGCAGCGTCGGGTTCACCGGTTCGCTCAACCTGACCGAGCCCGGTTACAACAGCGCGAAGAACCACCGACTCGGCCGCGAGTGGGTCGAGCTGATGGTGCGGCTGGAGGGCCCGGTCGTCGGTGGACTCAACGGTGTCTTCGCCACCGACTGGTACGTCGAGACGGGCGAGGTGGTCGAGCTGGTCGCCGTCCACGGCACTCCCGACGCCCGCCCGGACGAGATGCTCGACGTGCCCTGCCAGGTGGTGCCGAGCGGCCCGGGCATCTCGGCCGAGAACAACCTGCGCATGTTCACCACGCTGATCTATGCCGCCACGGAGCGGATCTCCCTGACGTCGCCGTACTTCGTCCCCGACGAGTCCCTGCTGTACGCCGTGACCACGGCCGCCGAACGCGGCGTCGAGGTGGAGCTGTTCGTCAGCGAGGTCGCCGACCAGTTCATGGTCGGCCACGCCCAGGCGTCGTACTACCGCGCGCTGCTCGAGGCGGGCGTGCGCATCCATCGCTATCCGGCGCCGCTGATCCTGCACGCGAAGCACTTCACGATCGACGACACCGTGGCCGTGATCGGCTCCAGCAACATGGACATGCGCTCGTTCGGCCTCAACTACGAGGTGTCGCTGATGCTCCCGGACCCGGCCGTGGTGGCGCGTCTGCGCGAGGTGCAGGACGGCTACCGAGCGATGTCGAAGGAGCTCACGCTGGCCGAATGGGACCGCCGACCATCGCTTTCGAGGTACGTCGACAACGTGATGCGGCTGACCGCGGGGTTGCAGTAGTCAATTGTGATGGGACGTTCGTCCTGCTTTCGACCGGACCTGGCCCTGTCCCATTGCGCCCGTGCCAGTGGCCGAGGATGCTCGGAGAACAGGGCCTCGAGGGAGCGCGGAGTCCTGGAAGCCAGCAGGAATCGTGCGAGAGAAAGAGGGAGGAACCATGAGCGCACTAGCGACCACGGACGTCTTCGAGAAGGAACAGCGGGGGGTCCGCAGGGGCCCCCGCCTGGCGCCCGACCTTGAGGAAGTCATCCTCGAGATCGCCGCGTCCGAGCGTGCCCTCGACGACTTCCTGACCCGCGCCGACCGCCTCCACGCCAGCAACATCCAGCACGACCCGTCGTCGTGCCTGGTCTGCTTCTCCGCACGCTGATTCCACGGTGGTCAAGGAGAGGCCGCGAAGCAGGCTTCGGTGGTCGAGGAGAGGCCGCGAAGCAGGCTTCGGTGGTCGAGGAGGTTGCGCAGCAACCGTCTCGAGACCCGCAGCAACCGTCTCAGGATTCCGTCGATGTCGCCTATCTACGTCGGTGGAACCGCACATCCCCGTTCGCCAGGAACTCATGGGTGTACGCGGGGTCGTGAATCTTGTGATGGTCGTGGTTGCAGAAGCTGATGAGGTCGTTGAGGTCGGTCTTCCCGCCTTCGGACCAGGGTTTGAGGTGGTGGGCCTCGGTCCAGGCGGCCGGCACCGTGCAGCCTTCGGCCCGGCAGCCGCGGTCGCGAAGCCGGAGCGCCTTGCGCTGTGCCCGAGAGGCCAGCCGCTGGCTGCGACCGAGCTCGAGCACCTCACTCCTGCCGCCGAGCACCGCCGGGATGATCTGTGCCTGGCAGGCCAGCCGCCGTGCCTCGGACGCTGAGATCTCTTCACCACCGGAGAGCAGACCCGCCGCCGCGAGCTCTGCCCGCAACTGCTCCAGCGTCATCGTGACGATCACGGTCGTCGCGTCGCCACCGTGCTCGGGGAGGTTGTCCGGATCGAGCGCCTCCAGCAGCGCCGCGAGAGCCCACGCGTACGCCCGGTCCTGTCGTAGGTTCGTCGAGCAGTCGCGAGGAACGAGCGACGTATCGAGACGCTCCGACGAACGCGGAGACGTGAACGCCTGCAGATAGACCTTCAGTCGTTCCGCCACCGCCGTCGGCAGCACGCCCCACACTCGCGTCCGCCCGTCCCCCAGGTCGCGGAACCTCAGCGAAGCCTTCTCCCGCGCCCGCCGCTCCTCAGCCTCGAGCTGCCGACCGGCCTCCTCATCGGCGATCTCAGGCGCAACGACATCGAGGATGTGGCGTGCGAGGCGGCGCAGCTCCTTGGGCCGGAAGTCGGCGGCGTAGCCGACCAGCTCTCGTTCGGCGGACGCCGTCACGTCCGGGCCGACCTCATCGGGCAACGCATCGAGACCGGCCACGATCACACGCGCCTGCGCCTGCGACACCTGGCCCTCGCGCATCCCGGCGGCAACCAGCGGCCGATCCTCCAACGCCTTCGCCAGGTGCAGGTCGGCCCGCGCCGTCAGCGGATCGGCCCGCGTCGCGTGCGAGACCCACGCCGCAGCATCGCGCGCACCTGTCTCATCAGCGACGTCGTCGGAAGAGGCCAGCACCCGGAGCCGCAACTCCGCCTGGGCCGCCTCGTTGGCTGCGATCTGCAGCAGTGCGGCCTTCTTGTCCGCAGGCGACATGAACGTCGGTTGCACGTCGGAGACGTCCTTCAAAGCATCCGCGATCACACCCGCGCACGCCAGGATCGGGTGAACACCCGAGGTGGCTGTGGCGGTCATGGAATCTCCTACGGACGAGCACGGCTACAACACGTGTCGCCCGACCGGCGGCCCTTCCCTGGGCACTGACTGTCCCGACCTGGACTCGGTCCCGACACCCTCCTCCCCGCACGGGGCTCCGGCTGTCGTGACCTACGGTCGATCGTACACCTGTTCGAATACAGTCACAAGCCCCGGGCGTCAGAATTTGACCAAACTTCCGACCCTGGCCGCGCCCACTCGCGGCAGACTTGGTGCCGTTCCACCAATCAGGCCGTGGTGGTCGTTCCATGCAGGGGACACTGCACGGCTCAAACCACCACGGCCTGTTGGAACAGTGCATCACGTCACACTCGCGCTGCCGATCCCGCACTTCCGATGGTCGCCCATCAAGCTCGTCGAGTAGCCAGAGCCCATCAGGTTCGTCGAGTAGCCGCGAGGAACGAGCGGCGTATCGAGACGCCCAGACACCTAGAACCCGATCAGCTCCAGGTAGTAGTCCCCCAGCCCACCCGCACCCAGGATCGCCGTCCACGCGCCGAGGATCATGAACGGCCCGAACGGCACGGCGGTCTTGCGTCCGGCCTTGCCCCCGGCCATCAGCAGTACGCCGGCGACCGCACCCAGCAGGAACCCCATGAACGCGCCGATGAGGAACGTCCCCCAGGTGAGGTAGGCCGTCATCCCGCCCACCACCCCGGACAGTTTCACGTCGCCGAACCCCATGCCACCGGGTGCGATCAGCCAGACGATGAAGAAGAACGCGAAGAGGATCGCCGCACCTTCCGTCGCGCGCAGCAACGCTCCCCCGTCCCCGCCGATGACCAGCAACCCTGCCAGGACGACGTACGACGGCAACACGATCTTGTCCGGCAGGCGCTGCACGTCCAGGTCGATGAGCGCGAGCGCGATGCCGATGGCGGCGAAGGTGAGGTACGCCGGCAGCAGTCGCAGCCCCTGCTCGTCCGCGCCGAACCGCAGCGCGACCAGCACGAACGCCAGCCCGGTGCCGGCCTCGACGAGCGGGTACCGCGCACTGATCGGCTCCCCGCAGTCGAAGCACTTCCCGCGCAGCATCAACCACCCGAGCACCGGCACGTTGTGCCGGTTCCGGATCTCGTGCTTGCACTTCGGGCACGCCGACGGCGGGCTGACGATCGACTCCCCCGCCGGTACCCGGTGCGCGACGACGTTGAGGAACGACCCGATGACCAACCCGAGCAGGCCAGCGAAGATCAGGACGAAGACGTCGAAGAACTGTTGCTCGCTCAGCGCTGGTGGCTCCAGCTCATGATCGTGATCTCCCGGTCGCTCGTGGTGGACGCGATGCCATCGACGTCCCAGATCTGGGCTCTCACCTTCAACGCCAACTTGCCACTGTCGTCACAGGTGTCCGAGTCGGGACAGACGTACACGTCGAACTGGACGAGCGTCGTGTTCAGCCCGAGGCCCGGCGACTGGTCGGGCAGTTCGATCAGTGCGCCTTCCTCCTTGTAGGCACCGTTCAGGTTGCCGTGCAGGGCACGAGCGACGACGCCCCATCGGAACACCTGGTAGTCGGTGTTGGAGACACCGATCTCGACCTTGCCCTGCGGCAGGAAAGTCGTGCCCTGGAGGTAGATCTCGGACCGCTTGTCCGACTCGAACTGCGCGCAACTGGCCACCGTCGACACACAATTGTTGCTAATGGCTGCCGTGTTGCGGAGCTGCGGGACGTAATAGTCCAACTCAAGGCGCACGAAGTCGACCTCGGCAGACCGGGTGGGGATGGCCCCCGTCGCAGCCGGCAGGACCGCGCCGTACGCAATGGTGGCTCCGGTGTAGCCGTAGTCATGCACACCCCTCGCGAAAAGACCCCACTGCGCAGCGGTCAGCGCCGTCTTGAGGCTCACGGTCTGGTCGCCGAGAGTCGACGTCGACGTCGGCGTGAAGTTGTACGTGTTGAGCGCTGAGGCTCCGGCAGCCGTCGGGGTGATCGTCAGCGAAGCCGAGTTGGCGGCCGCCACTGAGTTGCGGTGCCTGACGACGACACGTGCGCCGGTGACGACGGACCCCTTGGGCACCGTCTGCGACGGCTGGAAACCGGACATCGTCAAGGTGCGCGTCTGGTTGCCACCTGTGGTCGTGGTCCTGGCCCACAGCGCCGTGCCATTGCCCTGGTTCTGCAACGCCGCCTGAGTGCCACCGATGAAGGTGCCGTGGGTGCCGGCAGCTGTCGCCGAAGCGGCAGCGTTGGTCGTCATCCCGGTGGCGACCCCCGTCAGGTTGGTCGGGCTCGGGTTCCCGCCGAAGTCGGTGTTGCCGGGACGGGGGCTGTAGAGCACCATCGGCGGCCGCGTCGAGCGGTAGGTCGCACAGAGCTCGACCAACGAGTCCTTGCCGACGGAGATCCGGCTGTCACCGCCAAGGATGAACTGCACGCCCTGCGCTGAAACGTCGTCGACCGGGTTCCGGCAGGCACCAGGGATCGGCGTCGCATTGGTCGGGGGCGAACCGGACTGGGTGGCGCCACCGATGACCTTCGGCCCGTTGATGGTCCACTGGTTCTCCGTGCTGCCGACGATCCCTGCCTCGAACAGCGGGTCGCCGTTGGTCGACGAGTTGTGGAAGTCGAAGTAGTAGGTGCCCGGCTGGAACCACAGCACGTTGCAGCCGTTCAGACCTTCCAAGGCCGCGGCGTCGTCGTAGTAGCCGGGGCTGAAAGTCGCGCGCCCGCCCGAGCAAGCCGGAACTGGTTGCCAACACGTCGGCTGCGGCGTGGTGCAGGTCTGGGAGATCGAGGCGACGTCGGCGTCATACTTGGCTGCGTCGTACTCGGAGGCGTCGACGCCGCCGTTCGTCGCACAGGTGTAGCCGGTGCTGACCGTGACGTTCGTGCATGAGCCCGTCTTCGACCGGACGTCGGCATCCTCCACCGATATCGCCTTGTTGGCGTTGATGTTGGAGTTGGACCGGATCCCGCCGCGGACCTTCAGCACCTTGTTGAAGTTGTAGACGCCGTCCTCGCCGCCGGTGCCCAGCGTGGTGATCGCCCATCCGGGGCTGTTGTTGGCGTTGACGATGCGTTCAGAGCCCTCCTCGCCGGTTCCCTCCTCTCCAGCGCACTTGACGTACGCCGAGGCCGGACCTTCTCCGCTTGCCTTCGCCGCCGGGAAGAAGTCGCTGAGAACGAGGTCCTCGTCGGGATCGTCAAGTGCGTCCGGATCTGCGTCGTTGTTGCCGAAACAACCGGTGCCAGCGCCGTTGGTGAAGACCCAGTTGGGGATCGGGACGTTGCCGGCTTCGTCGTCGGTCGTGTCCCAATGGCCCGTTCGCAACCCGTTGAGCACGACTTGGGCAGCTCCGTCCGCCGCATACGTGGTCGCGGCAACGTTGCGCAGAGCGATCGTGGCGCGCAGGCTGCCGTCGCCACGCGTGAGAACCATTCCAGTCACCAAGGCCACCACGGTAACGATGATGAGCGCGAGGATGAGCACAGCTCCCTCGTCGCTGCGACAACGTCGCAAGCGCCAACCCCTCATGTCTGTCTCCGTTCGCCTTCGATTGTCTGGTTGACGATGTCGGTGTTTCCCTGGCCCTCGGGGTCCCGGACGCTGAGGGTCATGGTGATCCGGGTCGGTACAGCCCCGGTGTTGTCGTTGCAGCCACTGACACCACCACCCGTGCAGGTGACGGCGACGGCGGTGAGGTGCTCGGCCACGACGACCTCGGCCGGCTCGGTGCCACATCGGACGCGCACGAGTTCGAGGTCACCCGAGGAGCCGCGAGTGCCGTAGGTGACTTTCACCTGGACGAGCCCAGCCGGGTCATCTACCTCCAGCTCGGGGTTGATGTACTGGTTCCATGCCAGCGTGACCACTTGGTTCAGCGAGGCGGCCGCGGCGCACGGAGCAACGTTCACCGACCGCACCAGCGGGAAGGCCAGGTCAGCATCGTTGTAGGTCGTGCCGCGCACGCCAATGCTCGACACATCACGCTGCCAGTACGCCGTCACGAACTGCAGCTCCAGTGACTCCGTCATTCGGGACTGAGAGTTGACCGTGTGCTTGAGATAGCTGATGACGACACCTGCGAGCGCAGCTGCGATGGTTCCCATGATGATGACTGTCACCAGCAACTCGATGAGGGTGAAGCCATCATCTGCCTGTGCCGCTGACCGATTGCGACGGAGATGCATCAACATCCTGCAGCACCTCCCGGCGCGCAGGGGTCACGAAGAATGACAACCAATTCTTCGGTTGCGCGCCGCTCAACCGACGGATCCTCCGACGTCATGGTGAAACGAACACGCTGGACGCCTTCGTCGTCAGCGCACGGGATCTCGGAACCGTCGCCCGCGAGCGCAGTCACGTCCTCAACCGCTGGGGTGTATCCAGCAGGCTTGGTGAAACCAACTGTCGCTGGCGTGTAGTTCACTCCGCCACCGCATGGGTCATAGTGTCCGGACGCAACCCAGTCCTGCACTGCCTCTGCGTAGTTGCGCACGTTGGCGCCGCCGACACTCTGTTTGCGACCCAGATCCGCGGTGCGAATCCCGCCCTCGATGCCTGCCAGGATGGCGACCCCGGCGATGCTCAGGATGGACAGTGCGACCAGCATCTCCACCAGCGTGGCGCCGGCGTCGGACCGGAGGTCGCGGCGTTGAAGCATCAGAGATCCACCTGCTGGAAGATGCCGTACATCGCAGACACCAGAGCCACAGCAACGAACCCGACGATGCCACCCATGACGATGATGACAATCGGCTCAATCAACGCTGTGAGCTTGGCAATCTTGTAGTCGAGTTCATCCTCGTAGTACTGCGCCGTCACCTCGAGCTGGGTGTCCATCGAGCCGGTTTCCTCTCCGACCCGGAGCATCGACGTAGCTGTGCCGGGGAACAGTCGCGTTCGTGCGAGCGGAGTCGCGATGCCCTGACCTTCCAGCATGGCTTCCTCGACCTCGCCGAGCCGCTTCATGAACACGCGGTTTCGGAGTGAGGCGGTGGACACACGCAAGCCTTCGGTCAGATTGACGCCGGCACCAACCATGGAAGCCAACACCCTGCAGAACCGTTCGACCAGGGCGTACTGGATGGTCTCGCCCAACACCGGCACCTTCAGCAGGAAGGCGTCGCGCGCGTACTTGCCCCTTTCGAAGCGGGTGCCCACGATGAACAGAACGGTCACAGCGACCAGACCTGCGAGGATCGCCCACCACCAGGTGCCCAGGAAGCCGGTGGTGTTGAGCAGCATCCGTGTCGGCAGCGGCAACTCCGCATCCAGGTCGCGGAAGAAGGCCTCGAACTTCGGCAGTACGTAGATCGCAAGCACCAGCACCGTGAGAACCGACATGCCAGCAACGACGGCCGGGTAGAGCATCGCGGACTTGATCTTGCGCCTCGCGATGAGGTCGCGCTCGATGTAGCGCGACAGCCGCGAGAGCACAGTGTCCAGCTCTCCGGTGAGCTCGGCCGAACGAACGATGCCGCGATAGAACTCGGGGAACACTTTGGGATAGCGCTCGAGGGTGTCGGAAAACCGCTCACCCGTACGCAGGCCGTCCTCGATCTCTTGCATCATGCGCCGGACCGAGGAGTTGTCACTCTCCGCCCCGATCGCGTGCACCGCGTCCAGAATCGGCAGGCCGGCTCGGAGGAATGCTGCGATCTGACGCGACAGGTGCATGACCTGCTCGCGCTTGATCCGCGGACCAGACAACTCGTACTGCAGGATGCTCTTCTTCTCGGTGACCTTGAGGTCCCGCAGTTCGCGCTCGTAGAGCGCGACTTCCGCCTCCCCGCGGCTGGGTGCCTTCTCGGTGCCCTTGACCCGGGATCCGGTGAGGTCAACTCCGACATAGGCGAACTTGGGCATGGTCAGGCTCCCGCGACGTAGATCGAACGCATGACTTCACTGGCTGTGGTGGTGCCGTGGGTGACCAGTTGCGCGGCCTGCTCCTGCAAGGTCTTCATTCCCTGCATACGGGCCAGCTTGCGCATCTGGTCATGCGGCGCCTTGTCGATGATCAGCTCGCGCACCTCATCGGTGACCACGAGCATCTCGTAGACGCCGATCCGCTCCAGGTAGCCGGTCTGGGCGCAGAAGTGGCAGCCGGTGCCGTGCTGGAACCCACCGATCGGCTCCGAACCACCGAAGGCTTCCAGGAACGCCAGCTCGTCCGGCGATGGCTCATAGGGCGCAAGGCACGAGGTGCAACTGCGTCGCACCAGCCTTTGCGCGACCACCGCTGTCACTGATGATGCGATCAGGAACGCCTCGATACCCATGTCGAGCAGTCGATACAGCGCGGAAACCGCCTCAGTGGCGTGCAACGACGACAACACCAAGTGACCCGTCAGAGCCGACTGCACGGCGATCCGCGCCGTGTCGACGTCACGGATCTCGCCGACCAGGATCACGTCCGGGTCCTGACGCAGGATGGACTTGAGCCCGCCGGCAAACGTGATGCCTGCGGCTTCATTGATCTGGATCTGATTGATCGAGTCGAACCGGTACTCAACCGGGTCCTCGATCGTCATCAGGTTGCGGTCCGGGCTGTTGAGCTCGCCCAGCGATGCGTAGAGCGTGGTCGTCTTGCCACCGCCGGTCGGTCCGGCGCAGATCAACATGCCGTAGGGCGAGTGGATGAGCGCCGAGAACCGCTCGGCTGTCGCCGGCGGCATACCCAATTGGGCCAGGTTGAACAGCGGCCGGCTCTTGTCGAGCACCCGCATCACGACCTTCTCCCCGCCGACGACGGCGGTGGTCGACACACGGATGTCGACGTCGCGGCCCTCGACGTCCATGCTGATCTGGCCGTCCTGCGGGCGCCGACGCTCCACGATGTTCATACCGCCGAGGATCTTGACGCGGCTGACGATGGCGGGTCCGATCGAGCCGGGCAGGTCGAGAACCTCGGTGAGAGCGCCGTCAATGCGATAACGCACGCGAACACGTTCGCCGGTGGGCTCGATGTGAATGTCGGAGGCACGGTCGCGGAGTGCCTGAGTAATGACCATCTGCACCACCCGGACAACGGGGGCCTCTTCGTTGGCGCTGGCGATTTCGAGGTTCGCGGCTTCGCGGCGCAGGTTGTCGCGGGCTTCAAACTCCTGGATCTGGCCGCCGACCTCCTGAGTGGCCCTGTGCGCGGCATCGATGCTGCGCTCGAGGTCTCGCTGTGTCGCGACGAGCGCCACGACCGGTCGGCCGAGAATCGTTGAAACCGCCGCCACACGCTCGGGAGCCGGATCCAGCAAGGCCACTGTGACGGAATCGTCGTCAGCGGCCACGGGAAGGGCCTGGAGTGCGATGGCCTGATCGCGGGTCAGCAGGAGAACTGCTTCTGAGTCCGGTGCAAGCTTTCGGAAGTCGGCCAGACCAACCCGGTGGTGCTCGGCGAGCGTCCGCGCCAGCACTTCATCAGCGATGTGGCCGGCGTCGATCAACTTGGTCGCGAGTGAGCCTTCTTGCTCACGCACCGCGTCGAGTTGATACGGCTGGACCCGGCCAGCGCTGACGAGAATACGTCCGAGCCGTTCGTCGTCCTCGTCCGTTCGAGGCACCAGGGCTGGTGCCTCGACCTTGCTGTGCCTACCTCTTAGACGCATGCGTGCGCCTTACCGGCCCACGCCAGCGGCGAACCGCGGGCGGGTCTCGATGTCCTTGGGGTAGAGGCTGCGCGCGCGTGCGTCCTCTTCGGTCACGATGCCTGCCTGGATCAACTGGGAGAGTGACTGCTCCAGCGTGGTCATCCCGTCCTGGGATCCGGTCACCAACGAGTTGCGCAGCTGGTGGGTCTTGCCCTCCTTGATGAGGTTCCGGACAGCCGGAGTCGCGACGAGGACTTCGTAGGCGGCGATCATGCCGCCGCCGACCCGCGGAATCAGGCGCTGGTAGACCACACAACTCAGTGCGGCGGCGAGCTGGACCCGGATCTGGGCCTGCTGCTCGGCGGGGAAGACGTCGATCATGCGGCCGACCGACTGGGCGGTGTCGTTGGTGTGCAGGGTGGCGAAGACAAGGTGACCAGTCTCAGCCACGGTCAGCGCGAAGGCGATGGACTCGAGGTCACGCATCTCGCCGACCAGCAGGACGTCGGGGTCCTCGCGGAGCACCGATCGCAGCGCGTTCGGGAAGCTGTCGGTATCGGTGCCGACCTCGCGCTGGTTGACGGCCGCCATCTTGTGGTCGTGGACGTACTCGATGGGGTCCTCGACGGTGATGATGTGGCAGCCACGGTTCGTGTTGATCAGGTCGATCAGGGACGCCAGCGTGGTCGACTTGCCGGAGCCGGTCGGCCCGGTCATCAGGATCAGGCCCTGGTGCTTCATCGCGAGATCGCGGAGCACCGGGGGCAGGCCGAGATCGTCGGGGGAAGGCACGGTGCGCGGGATCATCCGCAAGGCGACCGCGGTGAGGCCCCGCTGCGTGAACGCGTTGCCGCGGATCCGGGCGTGCTCACGCCACGAGAAGGAGAAGTCGTACTCGTGCTTGGAGTCCCACGCACTCTGCTGTTCGGGCGTCAGCACCTCGGACAGGAGGGAGTTGGTCTCCTCGGCCGTCAAGGGAGACTGGCCGGGCACCGGCGAGAGGGTGCCGTCGACGCGAAGCATCGGAGGCAGGCCGACCGTGAGGAGCAGGTCGGTGCCTCGCACCTCCCACAGCGCCGCCAGCAATTGGTCGATCCGCTCACCGATGCGGTGCAGGTGGTGGAACATGCTTTCCCCTCAGAACGGCTGAAGGAGGGCCGCCGCCGAGGCGCCGGCCCTCCCAGGAACAACTCAGATCAGCAAGCGGGAGCAGGCGTGATCGCGCCGGTCGTCGCGTTGATCGTGCTCGCACCGGCGATGTTCGACGGGCCGGTCGGCGCAGTGCGGAGGAAGCCGCCAGCGACCAGGTCGCCCACGGTGGCCGGGTACCCGTTGTTCTCGGCGTAGAAGGCCTCGACAGCGGTCTCGACGGTGCGGATCTCCGTCTGGCATGCCGCCTCTTCACCGTTGTCGGTGATGCCTCGCACCGAGAACACCACGACCGCGGCGAGCACGCCGAGGATGATGATCACGATCAGGAGCTCGATGAGGGTGAAGCCGCTGTTGTCGCGACGCGCGGCGCGGAGCCGAGCAAGGGTGTTCTGCATGAGAATCCTTCTGAAATGAGGGGGATGAACAGGAGCAGCAGACCCGAGTGCTGATGCACCAATGAAACGGCCAGGTGCGACACGGCGTCATGGCAATAGCAGATTCTTTACTTTAGGTCCAGACCCTGATGGCAAAATGAGGTCACCGGACTATCGTTTTCGAGGACACTGCTCCCCCGCGGGTGCGAGCTGGGTCACACTGTGCGCGTGCCAGCCAAGGACTCCGTCGTCAACCTCTGGGACTTCCTGGTCAAGGGCGGCATCGCCGACCTGAGCCGGACGCCGTCCGAGATCATCCACACCGATCGCACCCTCGAGCTCCACCGCTACGACAAGGTCAAGGGCATCCGGGCCAAGGGACTGCCCGTCCTCCTCGTGCCGCCGCTCGGCGCCCAGGCGTCGTGTTTCGACCTTCGCCGAGGACTGTCGCTGGCCGAGGACTTCGTCAACCGCGGGCGGCCGACGTACCTCGTCGACTACGGCCCGCTCAAGGGCGCGGACAGCAAGGTCGGCATCGAACACTTCATCAACGACGTCCTCCCCCAGGCCGTCCGCAAGGTCTCCGAGGACGCCGGCGGACGCGACGTCCACCTCGTCGGCTGGTGCATGGGCGGCCTGATCTCGATCGGCACCACCGCGGTCCACGCGGACCTCCCCATCCGCACCCTGGCCATGGTCGCCAGCCCGTTCGACCTGTCGAAGCAGCCGATGCTCCGGCCGCTGCAGGCCGTGAGCAAGGTGACCGGCGGCAAGATCGTCGGTACAGCCCTCAAGGCCGCCGGGTCCGTGCCGGCACCCCTGGTCAGCATCGGGTTCAAGGCAACCGCCATCCCGGTGTACCTCAAGAAACCGCGCACCCTGTGGAACAAGCGGCAGGACCGGGAGTTCCTCGGCCAGGTCCAGGCCGTCGACAGCCTGATGAACAACATGCTGACCTACCCCGGCCGGGCGACCATTCAGGTCTACCAGAAGATGGCGCTGCGCAATGAGCTCGCCAGCGGGCGCATCCAGGGGCCGAACAAGATGGTGGACCTGGCCGACATCAAGGTCCCGGTGATGAACGTCGCCGGCACGACCGACGTACTCGTCCCGCCGCCGGTGGCGCACCACGTCGGATCGCTGGTGCCGAACTCCCCCGACGTCCGGATGCCTTCAGCGCCCGGCGGGCACCTCGGCGTACTCACCGGGACGAAGGCGCCGGAGACGACGTGGGCCTATATCAACGACTTCATTGGGAAGCACGACCGGAAGCGGTAGGGCTGCGGGGGTCTCGAACCGGGTCTCGAGACGGTTGCTGCGCAACCTCCTCGACCTACGGGGTGCTGCGCAACCTCCTCGACCTACGGGGGTGCTGCGCAACCTCCTCGACCTACGGGGTGCTGCGGGCGTCTCGATACGCCGCCGCTCGTTCCTCGCGACGGCTACTCGACGAACCTATGGGGTGGGGCGGCGGAGGGCGCGGTCCACGACGGATGGGGCGTAGCGGATCGCTGTTGCAGCGAGGCGGCTGCCCTTCGGCACGACCAGGAAGCCGCGGCGACGGCGTAGCGCGCGCATCAGGGCGGATGCGACCTGCTCGGGCGAGAGGGTGGCGACGCTCTCCTCGGCCGCGAGCACCTCGGCCGGCTTGTGCTTGTTCTCCTCGTCGAAGCCGGGGGTCAGCGTGTTCGGCGGGCAGAGCACGCGGACGTCGATGCCGTAGGGCCGCACCTCGCGGCGCAGCGCCTCGGAGAAGCCGATCACGCCGAACTTCGTCGCGCTGTAGACGGTGTAGCCGAAGACGCCGGCCAGCCCCGCCATCGACGACGTCGTCACGATCGTCCCGGTGCCGGACGCCCGCAGGTGCGGAAGGACGGCGCGAACCACGTTGATGGTGCCGACCAGGTTGGTGGCCACCATGCCGACGACGTCCTCAGCCGGCAGGTCATCGAGGTAACCGGGTCGGGCGTAGCCGGCTGTCGTCACCACGAGGTCGGGTACGCCGAGCTCGGCGACCAGTGCGTCCACGACTGCGGTCGTCGTACCCGCGTCCGTGACGTCGACGGACCTGGCCACGGCACCCGAGCCCAGCTGTGCGACCGCCGCGTCCAGCTTGGCCCGCGACCGGGACAGCACGACGACCTGAGTGCCCGCGGCGACCAGTTGGGAGGCGACGGCGAGGCCGATGCCTTCGGAGCCGCCGAAGACGAAGGCGCGTTGGTGCATGGGTGAAGGGTGGTCTCGAGACGGTTGCTGCGCAACCTCCTCGACCAACGGGACGACGACGCTAGCGGCCGACGTGCTCCTCGAACACCAGCACCGTCTGGGTCGCGACCACCTCCGGCAGGGCCTGGATCCGTTCGAGGACCAGCTCGCGCAGGTGCTCGGCATCGCGGGCGCGGACCAGGATCACGCAGTCGAAGTCGCCGGCCACGAGGGCGACGTGCGCGGCCTCCTCGAGAGCCCACGCCTTGTTGCGGAACGACTTCCACGAGTTCTGCTTGATCCGCACGTGCACGTAGGCGGGCAGGCCGAGACCCAGGGCGGCGTGGTCGACGTCGATCGTGAAGCCGCGGATCACCTTCGTGTCGATCAGCCGCTTGACCCGCGCGTACGCGGTCGCACGGCTGAGGCCGATCCGGGACGCGACGTCGCGGATGGACGTACGCGAGTCGACGCGCAGGATGTCCAGAATTTCCCGATCGACAGCGTCCATGCCAGACATTTTGCCACGCAAAGCCCGCCGTATGGTGCCAATCGTCTGAGCGCGCTCGTCATTTCGTGGACTGCATCACACACTGGGGGCATGTTTGAGGAAGCACAGACCTTTGCCCCGGTGACGACGGACGAGGACGGATCCCTCAAGGTCCACCTGGGTGCCGACCACCCCGGCTTCGCCGACGCCGACTACCGCGCGCGCCGCGACGCCCTCGCCACCCTCGCGAACGCGTGGCGCCCAGGCACCCCCTGCCCCACCGCCGAGTACACCGACGCCGAGCACAAGGTGTGGCGCGTCGTCAGCGAAGCGCTCGTGACCAAGCACCGCGCCTACGCCTGCCGCGAGTTCCTCGACGGCAAGGAGTCCCTCGGCCTCCCCATCGACCGCATCCCGCAGCTGGCCGAGGTCAGCGAGTGGCTCGCCCCGCTGACCGGCTGGCGCTACGCCCCCGCCGCCGGCCTCGTGCCGTTGCGCGAGTTCTACGGCTCGCTCGCCGACCGCTCGTTCTGGTCGACCCAGTACGTCCGCCACCACTCGGTGCCGCTCTACACGCCCGAGCCCGACGTCCTCCACGAAGTGGTCGGCCACGGCAACACGCTCGCCAACCCGCGTTTCACCGCGCTCTACGAGCTCGCCGGCCAGGCCTCGCGCCGCGTGCGGACCACCGAAGCGCTCGAGTTCATCAGCAAGACCTTCTGGTTCACCCTCGAGTTCGGGATCCTCTGGGAAGGCAGCGACCTCAAGACGTACGGCGCCGGCATCCTCTCCTCCCCCGGCGAGATCGAGGCGTTCCGCGGGATGACCATCCGCCCTCTCGACATCATCGACATGGGCAGCACGTCGTACGACATCACCGACTACCAGAACGTCCTGTACGTCGCGGACTCGTTCAGCCAGGTCGAGGACGTCGTCGGCGGGTTCTGGGCGTCGTGCACGGATGAGTCGATCGCACGGTTGATCGCGAAGGGCGCCAAGGCACACGCCTGAGGAAGCCAGGCTCGTCGAGTAGCCCCGGAGCGAGGAACGAAGCGAAGGGGCGTATCGAGACGCCGGTGGTGACCTTGCTGCGTCTCGATATGCCCTCGCCTAGCGGCTCGGACTACTCGACGACCTTGTCGGGCGGGACGCCCAGGCGACCAGTTCGCGGGCCGGCCCCTCGGGCGGGTTCGGGCCGCCCTGCCACACGGCGTGCAGACGGCGGGTCAGGTCCAGGCCGCTGACCGTGATCCGGATCAGCCGGCCAGTGGCCAGGTCGTCGCCGACGGCGTGCGCTCCCACGGCGGCCGGACCGGCACCGGCCGCGACGGCGGCCCGCACGGACGCCGTACTGGACAACTCGAGGACCGGTTGCGCGCGCGGAAGGTCGGCCAGAGCGCGCTCCAGCACGGTGCGGGTGCCGCTGCCTGCTTCGCGTACGACGAGCGGCGTGGCCGCCAGCGTCTCCGCTGTCACCCGACGCCGGGAGCGCTGTGCCCACGGGTGCGTGGGGCCGACGACGACGACCAGTTCGTCGGTGCCGACGAGGCGCCGCTGCAGGCCATCGGGCGCGTCGGGCCCCTCGACGAACCCGAGCGCGACGTCGCCGGCGAGCACCATCTCGGTGACGCGCTCGGTGTTGGTGGCGGTCATCGTGATGTCGACCGGTGCCTGGCCGCGCTGCACCTGCTGGGTGCGCAGGCCAACCAGCCAGCCGGGGAGCAGGTGCTCGGCGATGGTGAGGCTCGCGGCGATGGCGAGGTGGCCACGCCGATCGACACGCATCGCGGTGATGCCGGCGTCGAGCTCGTGGGCGGCGTCGAGCACGCGACTGGCCCACTGCACCAGGAGTTCGCCGGTCTGGGTGAGCTCCGAACCGCGCTTGCTCCGCGTCACCAACGGCTCACCGACGAGCGCCTCCATCGTGCGCACCCGCGACGACGCCGCCTGCTGGCTGATGCCGAGCTCGCCCGCGGCCGCACCCAGGCTTCCGGTGCGCGCGACCACGACGAGGAGTTCGAGCGCCCGCAGCTCCGGGACGTGGGGGCTCAGCATGCTCACAAGACTATCTTGTGAGTTGCCCCTCGCGGTTCCGCGGTCAGGCGCCCGTCCCACTGACCGTCAGGTTCTTGGTCCCGATGACGATCGGGCTGCCGAACTGCGGATCGGAGAGCGCATCGACCTTGACGGTGGCCGACTTGTAGCCCGACCCGACCGGGGCGAACCGGATGCGCAGGTTGCAGGACTCCCCCGGTTGGATCGTCCTGACCTGCCCGGGAATCACGCAGTCGGACGTGACGACCTGACCGGGGTCGAAGGTACTGAACGGACTGCCCGCCGGATAGGTGACCCGGAGCGAGATGGCCGTCGTCGAGGTGTTCTTCACGACCGTCGTCAGCGTCTTGGGGAGTCCGACCCGGACCGTGGAGAAGGACAACGACGTCGGAGACAGCGTGTAGGACGCCGCCACTGAGGTCGCCGTCGCCCTGATGGCCTTGGTCATCACCACCGTGTTCGTGTCACAGGTGAAGAGTGTGCAGAGACTGAGGCCCTTCAGCGTGATGGTGGCCGACTTGGCACCGGGTGCGCCGGCGGTGAACTTCACCCTCAGATGGCAGGTCTCGCCCGGGAAGACGATCTTCCCGTCTCCCGTCGCGTCGTCGCAGTCCTCGGGATCGCCCGAAGGCCCGGACGAGACGAAGCCGAACGGCGAGCCGGCCGGGAAGGTCACCCGGTAGCGCATGGCGATCGTCGAGGTGTTCGTGACGACCGTGCTCACTTCCTTCACGCCGGTCTGGGTCACGTTGCCGAAGGCCAACGAGGTCGGCTGGAGAGTCGACGTACCGCTGATCACGCGGGCGGACGCCGCCATGTTGGCGGTGTGGATCAGCAGGCCGTTCACGTCCCGGGACTCGACCACGATGGTGCCGGACTTGGAGCCGAGACTGTCCGCACTGAACCTGATCCGCAGGTCGCAGAATCCACCCGGCCCCATGAACCTGGGCCCTTCCGGGGTGAAGCAGTCGTCGGGGAGGGGGAACGGCGGCTGGCCCGGCCCGAACCCGCCGGTCGCCGGATACTTCACCGTGGGGGTCACGTACGTCCCTCCCTCGTTGAGGAACCGCACGACGATCTCCTTGAAGCCGGTGAGCGTGACGTCACCGAACGCCGCCTTCGTGGGAGTCAGCGTGAACGGCGTGACGACCCCGGTGCCGCTCATCGCGATCGTCTTGGTCGTCAGAACCGCGGTGCTCGAATAGGGGGCGATCAAGCCGGCTCGGACGGTCGAGGGCGAGAGCTTCACCACCAGCGAACCGCTCGCGTAGCCAGTCTTCGCCGCCGAGAAGCTGGTGTAGAGCTTGCACGACTGCTGCTGTGCAAGGACCCGGGCACCGAAGGACGTCACGCACGAGTCCGCTTGCGGGGTGGCTGCCGCGAACGGCCCGGTCGCGGGATAGGTCGTCCGCACCTGGACGTTGCCCTCGGAGAAGTTCGTGACCGTCGTCTCCTTGACCGGCACCGCTCCGATCTCCGTGTTGCCGAACGCCAAGGTCGTGGGCGTGACGGTCAGCGAACCAACGGTCGCGGGCTCACCCACGGGCAGGACCTGGCCCGTGCCGCTCATCGTGATCACTTCCCGCCCCTTGGGGACCATCGACCCGGCCTCGAAGATCAAGACGTTGCTGATGCCGCTGAATGTGCCTGCCGAGGTCGGCGAGAAGCTGTAGTAGAGGTAGCAGCTGCCGTTGATCGTGATGGTGAAACCAGAGGGCTGCAGCCGCCCTTCGTAGCAGGAGCTGGGGCGCTTCACGCCGTTGACGTCGGGATCGATGCTGAACGGGGCCTGCGGCTCGATGGCGGGTTGCTCGGGCACCACCCTGATCAGTTCGGAGCCGGTGTTCTTCACCTCGACGTACCCCACCGCCGTCGTGCCGGTCTGGACGATGCCGAAGCTCAACGCGTTGGCGACAACGTCGTAGCCGGGGCCATCGGCGTGGGCCGTCGACCCGGGCGAGACCGAAGCGGCCAGCGCCAGGACGAGAGTCAACAGGGCAGTCTTGACACGCATGTGCAGTCCTCCGGGGGTCAGGAGCCCGGGGAGCGCCGGGCACGCCCATCGTGGCGAGTCAGCCTTGCGAGATCCTTGCGGTCCTCAAGTCCCGCAGACCTGCTGGGTCACAAGGAAAACTTGTGAGCACCCAACCACAACCTCGTTCTGTGACCCGGCTCCGGTCAGCAGACTCAGGGACATGACTCTTCGTGTCGCGATCGTGGGCGGTGGCCCCGCCGGTATCTACGCTGCCGACAACCTCATCAAGTCGGGCAACCCGGTCTCGATCGACATCCTCGAGCGCCTCCCCGCACCCTTCGGCCTGGTCCGCTACGGCGTCGCACCCGACCACCCGCGGATCAAGGAGATCATCAAGGCGCTCCAGCGCGTGCTGGCCCACCCCGACGTCCGGTTCCTCGGCAACGTCGAGTTCGGCGTCGACGTGAAGCTCGAGGAGCTGCGCGAGTTCTACGACGCCGTCGTGATCAGCACCGGCGCGAAGGCCGACCGCGACCTCGGCATCCCCGGCGAGGACCTGCCCGGATCGCATGGCGCCGCCGACTTCGTCTCCTGGTACGACGCCCACCCGGACGCCCCGCAGACCTGGCCGCTGGACGCCAGGAGCGTCGCCGTGGTCGGTGTCGGCAACGTGGCGCTCGACGTCGCGCGGGTGCTCGCCAAGACCGGCGACGAGATGCTCACCACCGACATCCCCCAGCACGTCCACGAAGGACTCGCGGCGAAGACGATCACCGACGTGCACGTGTTCGCGCGCCGCGGCCCGGCGTACGCGAAGTTCTCGCCGCTCGAGCTCCGCGAGCTCAACCACTCGCCCAACGTCGAGGTGATCGTGCACCCCGAGGGCTTCGACGTCGACGCCCACGGCATGGAACACATCGCGCAGCACAAGGCGCAGAAGATGGTGCTCAACACGCTGACCAGCTGGGTCGGCGCGGAACCGGTCGGCAAGCCGCACCGGATCCACCTCCACTTCGCCGAAGCCCCGATCGCGATCCTCGGCGACCGTGACGGCCTCACCACGCTGCGCACCGAGCGCACCCACTCGCCCAACGAGGACGGCAACGTCGAGGGCACCGGCGAGGTGACCGACTGGGACGTCCAGGCCGTCTACCGCGCCGTCGGCTACCGCAGCACCGGCCTGCCGGACCTTCCCTTCGACGAGCGTCGCGCGATCATCCCGAACGACGGCGGCCGGGTCCTCGACCTGGACGGCGAGCCGATCCCCGGCACCTTCGTCACCGGCTGGATCAAGCGCGGACCCGTGGGCCTGATCGGCCACACCAAGAGCGACGCCGCCGAGACCGTCGGCCACCTGCTCGCGGAGACCACCGAGACCGCCTGGTCGCGCACCCCGGCCGACGTCGACGCCTACCTCCGTTCGCGCCAGGTCGATGTGGCGACCGACGAGTCGTGGGAGCGCCTGGACGCCCACGAGATCGCCCTCGGCGAGGCCGTCGGCCGCACCCGGATCAAGGTCGGCGACCGCGAGGAGATGCTGCGCGTCGGTCGCGGCTGACCGGGTGCTGCGCGGTCCTCAGTAGCTGAAGCTGGTCGCGCCTTCGTCACCAATCCACTGCCACATGGGCACGGTGCCTCCGATGGTGGCGCCCCCGATCAGGTTCTCGGGGTCCAGAGCCTTGGCGTTGAAGCAGAGCGGGCACACCAGATAGGTCCCGCCGGCAGCCTCGTACCGCGCCAGCAGCTCGGGCAAGGTCGGGCAGCCCTCGCACGCCTTGCCGACGGCAGTTCCCGGTACGGCGAGCCGCACAGCCTCCTTCGTCAGGAACATCAGTGTGGGGCGGCCCTGCTCGGCTGCGCCCAGCGCGACGAGAAAGGCGACGGTGACCTTCTCGGGGTCTTCGAGTCCGGTGGCGAGGCTGATGACGGCCTTGTTCGACATGGTGATCTCCTGAGGTTCTGGGCGGCTGGATTGCCGACCCCTTGAACGTAGGAATTCAGCGCACCCCGCGGCATCGGCGCTGACGCGTAGCCGCGTGCGTCGCGCTGCGGCGACGCGTACGTAGTGGGCGGTCGGGGTCGCATGTAACTCGGTGTTCGTGCATCCACCACGGTGTTAGGGCATCTTCCACGGGGTTGTGACCGGTCATGACCCCGTGGTGGAACACCGAACACCGAGTTACAAGCAGCCGCCCGGCTCAGGCCAGGACGCGGGCCACGGCCGCGGCGCGCGCCGTACGACCGGACAGGCCGAGCTTGAGATAGACGTTCTGGAAGTGCCGCTCGACCGTGCGGACGCTCAGCGTCAGCCGGTCGGCGATGGCCGTGTTGTCGAGGCCCTCGGCAGCCAGCAGCAGGATCTCGCGCTCACGGTCGGACAGGTTGGAGACGGGGACCTGCGCCCGTTCCTCGGCAAGGAACGCGGCGACCTCGGACCGGAAAACCGGCCACGCCGGCTCGTCGGCGAGCAGCACGTGGTTGGCCGAGTCCAGCATCACCAGCCTGGCGTCCGGGATCTCCGCGGCGAGCCGCGGACCCCACTCGGGCGCGACCCGGTCGCGCTCGGCGTGCAGCACCAGCGTCGGTACGGCGACCTCGGGGAGCAGGTCGGCGACGTCCACCTGGTGCCGGGCGATCCGGCTGCACACGGCGTTCTCGGTGTTGGTCGAGGTGCGTTGCAGCTCGTCCATCCACTCCATCTGCTGCTCGTTGGCGCCGGGGATGAACGCGTTGGTGAACACCCGGCGGAACAACGGATCGGGGCGCGCCCAGCCCGCGCGGATCATTGCGAGGAACGCCTCCTCCGACGCGTCGTCGCCCTGCTGGAGTCCGCCGCCGGCCATGGCGCCGTACAGGACCATCCGGGTGACGCGCTCGGGGTGCGCGTGCGCGTAGGCGAGGGCCACCGGCGCCCCGCCCGACATCCCGAGCACTGCGAAGCGGTCCATGCCCGTGGCCTCGACCAGCGTCTCCAGGTCGGCGAGGCGCCGCTCGAGCGAGAAGTCCGTGACCTCGCTGCCGACCTCCCAGTCGGACAGGCCGAAACCGCGCTCGTCGTACCGCACGACGGTGGCGACATCGCCCAGGTCGTCGAGGAAGTGCCGCCACACCGGGCTCTGCCAGTCGTGCTGCAGATGACTCAGCCAGCACGACACGATCAGCAACGGCGGCCCCGACCCGTGCCTCGCCCACGCGATCCGTACGCCGTCGTCGGCGCGACAGAAGCGCACCTCCTGCTGCACCAGCGGCGACTTCGGGCTCGTCACGGCGTCAGATTACGCCCGCGCGACCTCCCGGGCTCAGGACTCGGCGGCCGCGGCCGATCAGATCGCCATGCACCGCTTCACCGCACTCGGTGTCGCCGCGCTCGCGACCGTCCTCGCCCTGGCCGTCGCGCCCGCGAACGCGGCGCCTGACCCGCTCAACCCGAGCAACCCCCTGGCAGACACCGGGCCTTGGCGCGCCTCCACGATCACCACCCGCGCCAATCCCGAGCTGATCAACTACCGCGCCGAGACCGACCCGGTCCGGAAGGCCGCACTCGGCCGGATCGCGCTCACGCCACGGGTTCGCTGGTTCGCGAACTGCGCCTCCTGCAACGTCTCCACCGTGCGGCAATCGGTGGCGGCGTACGTGAAGGACGCGCAGCGCGGCAACCCCAGGGCCCTGGTCCAGCTCGCCATCTTCGGACTCTGGCCCGACGGCGAGGTCGTGCGCGGCAAGCGACCGGCGATGTCGTGGTCGATGACCCGCTACCAGCGCTGGATCAAGCAGATCGCCGCCGGCATCGGCACCGCCCGCGTCGCGATCGTCCTCGAGCCCGACCTCGCGATCTCCGCGAACCACGGCAACGACGGTCGCACGATGCCGGACCCGACCCCGCGCACCCGGATGAAGATGGCCGCCTGGGCGGCGAAGTACCTCAGTCAGACGTTGCGCCGCGAAGCGATCTACCTCGACGCCGGCTCCGCCGACTGGTTGTACGTCGACGAGGCGGTCCGGCTGCTGAAGGCGAGCGGTGTCCAGTACGTCCGCGGCTTCGCCCTCGGCGCGACGCACTACGACTCGGTGCCGGCCAACGTTGCCTTTGCCGCCAAGGTCAGTGCGGCCCTGTCACGGGCCGGCATCAAGGGCAAGCGTGCCGTCCTCGACACCGCCGACAACGGCACGCCCTTCACGTGGTTGCAGTGGAACGCCCGTTGGGGCCCACGGTTCCACGCAACGGGCGACCTCTTCTACCAGTTCGACAACACCCCGACCTGTCGCTCGCGCACCGAGACCGTGTGCCAGACCCTTGGCCACCGACCGACCACGAGGATGGTGCGTCGCGACGCCCGCAGGTATGTCGACGCCTATCTGTGGTTCGGCCGCGGATGGCGCTGGATGCAGCAGGGCGGCAACGACCCGTACACGAAAGGTCGCTCGATCCGGATGGCGACCTACTCGCCGTTCCGCTGAACCTCCGGGGTCTCGAGACGGTTGCTGCGCAACCTCCTCGACCTCCGAGGCGCTCACCCCATGTGCGGGTGACGGTGCTCGGTCGGCGGGACCAGCGTCTCCTTGATGGAGCGGGGCGAGGTCCAGCGCAGCAGGTTGAGCGGCGAGCCGGCCTTGTCGTTGGTGCCGGACGCGCGGCCGCCGCCGAAGGGCTGCTGACCGACGACGGCGCCGGTGGGCTTGTCGTTGACGTAGAAGTTGCCGGCCGCGAACCGCAGCTCGCGACTCGCCCAGTCGATGGCGTGGCGGTCGTTGGCCAGGATCGAGCCGGTCAGGGCGTACGGCGCCGCCGACTCCGCCTGCTTCACGACGGTCTCGAAGGCGCCGGGCTCGCGGTCGTCGTAGACGTGGATGACGAGGATCGGGCCGAAGTACTCGGTCCAGAACATCTCGTCGGTCGGGTCCTCGGCGACGACGACCGTCGGACGCACGAACCAGCCCACGCTGTCATCCGTCGTGCCGCCCGCGATCACCTCGAGGCCCTCCGTCGCACGTGCCCGGGCGATCGCCTCGGTGTGCTTCGCGAACGCCCGGGTATCGATCACGGCACCGGTGAAGTTCGAGAAGTCCGCCGGGTCACCGATCGGCAGGGCGTCGGTCTGCGACGCGAGGTCGGCTCCCATCCGCTCCCACAGCGAGCGCGGAACGTACGCGCGGGAGGCGGCAGAGCACTTCTGGCCGGAGTACTCGAAGGCCCCGCGGATCAGCGCGGTGCGCAGGACGTCGGGGTCGGCCGAGGGGTGCGCGATGACGAAGTCCTTGCCGCCGGTCTCGCCGACGAGGCGCGGATAGGTGCGGTAGTTCGGCAGGTTCGTGCCGACCGACTGCCAGAGCCGTTGGAAGGTGCCGGTCGAGCCGGTGAAGTGGATGCCGGCCAGGTCGGGGTGCGCGAGCGCGACCTCCGAGACGGCGAGGCCGTCGCCCGGCAGCATGTTGATGACGCCCGGCGGCATGCCCGCCTCAGCCAGCAGCTCCATCGTCAGCGAGGCCGCGAACTGCTGGGTCGGCGACGGCTTCCAGATGACCGCGTTGCCCATCAGCGCCGGCGCGGTCGGCAGGTTGCCGGCGATGGCGGTGAAGTTGAACGGTGTGATCGCGTAGACGAAGCCCTCGAGCGGGCGGTGGTCGGTGCGGTTCCAGATGCCCGGGCTGTTCGCGATCGGCTGCTCGGCGAGGATCTGCCGGCCGAAGTGCACGTTGAAGCGCCAGAAGTCGATCAGCTCGCAGGCTGCGTCGATCTCGGCCTGGAAGGACGTCTTCGACTGGCCCAGCACGGTCGCGGCGTTGAGGCGCTGGCGCCACGGGCCGGCCAGCAGCTCCGCTGCCCGCAGCAGTACGGCGGCCCGCTCGTCGTACGGCAGGGCGCGCCACTCCGGAGCGGCGGCCCGGGCCGCCTCGATCGCCCGGTCCGTGTCCTCGATCGTGCTGTTGCGCAGCACGCCGAGCACCTTCTGGTGCGCGTGCGGCTGGACGACGGCGATCTCCTCACCACCGCCGGCGACCCACTCACCACCGATGTAGGCATCGAGCTGGCGGGTGCTCGAGCCGAGCGTCTCCAGCTCCGTCGTCAGCGCGGCGCGCTCGACGCTTCCGGGCGCGTAGGTCAGGTTCGGCTCGTTGACGGGGGCCGGCGGGGTGGTGATGGCGTCCATGACAGTTCCTTCTCGATCGATCGGGTCTGCAGGTCAGGAGCGGTGGGCGAGCGCGCGGATGACGAACGCGACGTTGGCCGGTCGTTCGGCGAGACGACGCATGAAGTAGCCATACCAGTCGGTGCCGAACGGCAGGTAGACCCGCATCTGCAGATCGGCGTCGACCGTGCGCTGCTGGAGGTCGGTGCGGACGCCGTACAGCATCTGCGTCTCCCACTGGCCGGCCTCGCGGCCGGCGAGGTTCGCCTGCACCTCGGCGCGGGTCAGCATGGTCTCGTCGTGGGTGGCGATCATCGGGTAGCAGTCCGAGATCATCAGCGCGTCGATGGCGCGACCGTAGGCACGGTCGACGTCGGCCTTGCGGGGATGGGCGACGGTGGCGGGCTCGCGGTAGGCGCCCTTGACCAGACGGATCCGGGCACCGGTGCCGGCCAGTGCGGTGATGTCGGCCGGAGTCCGCAGCAGGTTGGACTGCAGCACGTTGCCGACCCACGCGAACTCCTTGCGCAGGTCGGTGCCCGCCAGCAGGGTCGCTTCGGTCGTGGTGTGGTCCTCCATGTCGAGGGTCACCGTGGCGCCCACGGCGGCCGCTGCCACGCAGATCTCGTGGGCGTGCGTCGTGGCGATCTCGCCACCTGAGGGCAGCGCCTGCCCGAGGGCGGAGAGCTTGAGCGAGACGTCCGCGCCCGTCGAGGACCCGGCCTCGGCGAGTGCAGTGAGGAGGGCGAGGTAGCCGTCGCGCGTCGCGCGGGCGCCGGCGATGTCGGTGACGTCCTCGCCGAGGACGTCGATCGTGATCGCACGACCGGCGACCACCAGGCGCTGGGCTGCCCGGACGGCGTCCGCGGTGGTCTCGCCGGCCACGAACCGGTCGACGACGTTGCGGGTGGCCGGGATCGACTCGACGGCCCGACGGGCGCGAGCGCTGCGGGACGCGCGGTTCAGGGTCTGGCTCAGCATGGCTTCACGCTAGGAGCGGCGTGGGTCACACGGAATCGACATATGTCACATGCTTGGACGTCATCTGTGCGACATTTGCTCCATGGCCACGCTGGACGACCTGATCGAGGACATGGCGCGCCTCGTCGATGCGCCGTGCACCCTCGAGGACGGCGACTTCCGCCTGATCGGGTTCTCCGACCACCGCAACGACGACGTCGTCGACTGGATCCGTCAGCGCTCCATCCTCGAACGGCGCTCCAGCACCGAGGTGCGCTCCTGGTTCCGGGCCCAGGGCATCGCGGACTCCCCCGGGCCGCTGCGTACGCCGGCCGACCCGGACCTCGGCATCGTCGCCCGGCTGTGCGTGCCTGCGCGCCACCTCGGCCGGGTCCACGGCTACTTCTGGCTGATCGATCCCGACCAGCGCATCGACGAGACCACGTAGCCCGAAGCGATGCGCATCGCAGAAGCCGCGGCCGGCCTGCTCAACGTCGCCGAGCGTCGCCAGTCCCACCGCGACGCGTTGTTCCGCGAGCTCGTCGAGGGCGGTCACGTCGCAGCCCGCGCCTCCGCCGTCGACTTCGCCCACGCCGGCAGCCTCGACCTGCGCGAGCCCCTCACCTGTGTGCTGGTCGAACGTCCCGACCTGCTCGACCAGATCGCCAGTCGCCCCAGCCGCACCGGCGTGGTGTGGGTGCGCTCGGGCCCCGGGGTCGCCGTTGCAGTCGTTCGCGCCGGGCTCGTCGCCACCACCGATCTCGCGAGCCTGCTCACCGCGGTCGGGCTCGGCCGTCGGGTCGACACCCTCGACCGCGCCACCCGGGTCGCCGTCGGACCGACCGTGGCGGGC
>JAPLCC010000032.1 GCA_026392415.1 Propionibacteriales bacterium | reverse complement strand
GTCACTCGCACTGAGTCATCGTCAGATCTGAGGGAAATGGTCGCGACGCCAACAACGTCGGTCGTGTACAGGGCAATGTGTTCGGCGACCTTGCGGGCACCGTGCTATGCCCAGCGACGGGCGGATCGTCGGTGCTCCTTGCCGTTGGCGTGAGCGAACGCTTCAAAGCGTCGATCGACGCCGTGCAGCCCGAACACCCTTTCAGGATGCAATCGAAGAGCAACCATGAGCGCGCGATGGAGAGTCGGCCCCTTCTCAGCAAGGTCACGGGTTGCTAGTGGCGCGTACTCCCACAGCGCACGAAGGTCATCTTCGATCTGGTGGACGCGAAGCTTCGCCATGTCCCAAGTATCGGCCACGGGGGGGCAGGGCCGTCGCTCTTCGCGATGTGGGTGCAGTCAGACGTCTGAGTGATCCAACGGCACGGATGCACCGGGACCCTCGGATTGCCAGGCGATCATCGCGTTCTTCCCGATGACTGAATACGTCACCGAGCCCCCGCAATCCAACGCGCCTGTCGTCAGCACGTAGAGCGGCATCACCTCGCCGGTCCAGTGCAGGTGGACGATCCGCCGATCACTCATCGACCGCGGGTCAATTCGCAGCCCGCCCGATAATGTCGGGATGTCCGAGCGCACGATCTCGACCAGACACGCATCCTCTGCGTCCGCCTCGTCCCAGGTGTAGACGCGCATGTCGTCCATGTCCGCGTCACCCTTGAAGGTGAAACCGAGCGAGATCGAGCGGTCGCCCTCCACCCAGACGGTGACGCCAACGCTGCCCACCTTCTGCACCAACGTCGAGGCCAGGTACTCGGCAACCAGGTCGAATCCCTTGTAGGCCCAACGACGGGCAGACCTTGCAGCGGAAAGTTCACCGTCAGCCCTGCCGGACGGGTTCTGCTCGAAGTACACCTTGGCGAGCCGCGCTGTGACTGCCGGGTTGAAGTCGGTCGCACCCAGCGCCGCCTGTGCCGCAAGCAGGTGCAGTCGGTCCTTGTGGTTCACCTGGCGGGCGACCAGGTCGAAGGTGCGCCACAAGTTGTCGAGCGCCTGGTCCTGGTCCCGGCCAGCACCGTCCTGATTGAGACGACCAGCCAGATCGGGCGCGACGGCGTAGAGCGTCGTCGCATTGAACGGCGCGAGGTCCATGAGGTCCTTGAGGCCTTGCGCGACCATTGCGCGCTCCAGGTCTGTCATGTCGGTGTCACGACCAAACCTGCGATGGCGCCCCACCGTTGCTCCACCAACCGAGCCAACCCTTCTGCGTGGCGGTCCATGTCACTTTCCTGTCACGACGGGACAGGTGCACCGAACCTAGCGTCCAGTACGTCGACACGCGTCAGGGACGACTGCGGAAGGAGCTGTACCCGTGGACTGGAACCCCTCCGAGATGGAGGTCCTGATCGAGCTCGACGACGGTGACGGAGTCGTCGTCGCGACCTACGAGAACACCGTCGTCTGCCGTTTCATCGGCATCGACTCCGACCTGGACCACATCCACATTCGCCATGACGGCGAGGACTTCTTCGTCTATGACCGTCATCGGGCGGAGCACCTAGCGAACCTGGGATTTCCGCGGCACATCCGACATGACCGGCCCGATTGGGCTGTTGAGCGATACGTGGAGTCACACCCACCGCTACTGCCGTACGACCTCTATCCGAGCCATCTCGAACACCCCCACGATCCCGGGCGCCTGTACGGCTGCCCCGGTTGCGAATGGACGTGCCACTGCGAGGGTGGTGCCGCAATGGACACCGCCTGTGCGTGGATCGGTCACCGAGACGAGGACGGACGCAGGGGCCCACGGAACGACCCACCCTTCTGAGGGGGCGGAGAAGAGGCCCCACCCACCCCCATCTCACACGACGCGCCACTCCTTCAACTCATCTGTCCAGGACGAGCGAAGGAAGTCGATCATGACGCCGCTACGCAGCACGGTCGTCTTGAAGGAGTAGTTCTTCTGGGACAACTGACTGCGGATCGAGATGGACGACGGCCGTCCACCGTGGGGAACCAGGACGAGGGACTTCCTGTCACGCTCATGCATGAGATCGTCCAGATCGACCAAGGACGTCCACCGTCCGCAGACTCGCCCTGCATCATCGGTCCACTGCTCGTCGTACTCGACATGCGTTCCTTCGAACGGCGCGGCCGGTGTCGCCAGTCGAATCCTGCCGAGGCTCTCGGCCGGAGTGCTGGTGTGGAGAGCGATGAGGACCACGTCATCCGTGTAGGGCACGATCGCCAGGTCCGTGCTGGCCATCCTCGCGAACCCTGCAAGGTCAACGATCTGGCCAGCAACACCGTCGATCGCGCTGTCGCTCAGTCTTCGGATGGTCCGGACATCCACGAAGTCCACATCTGCTGCGGCCTGCATGCGGTCCTGAACGGTCGCGCCGCCCGCAAACATCGAGAGCAGCAGAGCCTGGCGACTTCGGTCCCAGAGTGCGAGCTCAGTGAGCAGCGCCCGGAGCGTCGACGTTGCGCCCGTGGCATCGAGGCCACCCAGTGCATGGAACAGATGGGGATAGGCGTCCACATCGATCTGCTCGGTCGGATCCCGTCGTCCGCGGAAGCGTTTCAGCTCGGCAATCACACTCGCGCGTTCTGCTGATCGATCCATGTCACTTTCCTGTCACGACAGGCGCGCCCGCCAGTTCCTATGTTCGTTCTCCCGGCGCATCCAGCGCGGTGGTCCGACGAAGGCAAGGGAGAAAAGCCATGCACCTCAACCAGCTGTCCACTCAGATCGACCGAACCGACACCAGCCTGACATGGCGATCGCGCGCCGCGCTGCTCCTCGCGGCGCTCGTCGCGGCCACGTTGCTCGGGCTCGGCACGGCCACTCCCGCGGAGGCCACCGTGACGTCCTGCAAGGACGGGCGTTGCACGATCTACCTCTCCCAATCCGAGACCCGGGCCCTCGCCAACGGACGTACGCCGGCACCGCCGTCGTGGACTCCCTGGCAGATCAAGGGCGCCTACTACGCGCTGGCCCTGGGGCACAGGTGGTTCGCGCAGCAGTACGCACGGCAGGGCAAGTGCTCTGCCTTCACGTTGAACGTGAGGCCTTGGGCGACACAGGGCTACTACGGATACTCCTGCAACTGGAAGTAGTTCATCCCTGCACTCGCCGGGCGGCGGGGTGAGCCCAGCTCGCCGCTCGGCGGAGTGTGCTCGTTGCATTGGCGCGATTCCGTGTCATCGTTGTCGACCCACTGCTCACGATGCCGACAGGATACAAGGAGAAACGCGCCCATGGCCACGATCTTCCACGTCGCGCTCGCCTCCGAGTGGGAGCGGGCGCAGGAGTCCGGCGCCTACACGACCTCGACGCTGGGGCGCACGCTGGCCGAGGAGGGCTTCATCCACGCCAGCCGGGCCGATCAGTGGACGGCGGTGCGAGAGCGCTTCTACGGCGACGTGAGCGAGCCGCTGGTGCTGCTGCAGATCGACACCGACCTGCTGGACGTGCCCGTGGTCGAGGAGCCGGCGGTTCCCGGCGGGTCCGAGACCTTCCCGCACATCTACGGCCGGCTGCCCGCCGCAGCCGTGGTCAAGGCGATCCCACTGACCGCCGCGAGCCAGCCAGAGCCGCCGGCGGCCCCGGCACCGTCGGCCGTCGTACGGACGACGCAGGCGCAGCCGCCGACCGAGAGCTTCTCGCGGATCTACTTCCGCGAGATGTTCTTCAACGTGCTCATGCTCTGCATCGTGCTCGCCGTGGGATCAGCCGGCATCCTCGTCGGCGACGGGATCGGCGGACTCGTCGGAGTCGCGATCGGTGCGGTGATCGCCGTGGCGATCTACCGCCGCCGGCACGCTCAGGCGCCGGCAGCCTGAGGGGCCGTCGGGTCGGTCGCGCCGGCACCCTGTTCGCGCGCGACCCACTCCTCGATGGCGTTGATGTCGTCCTTGCTTCGGGTCACCACGGCGAGCAGGTCATTCATGGTGGCGACCTCCTCGACCTGCTCCTTGATGAACCACTGCATGAACTGCTCGGAGGCGTAGTCGCTCTCCTCACGCGCGATGCGCAACAGGCCGTAGATCTGCTCGGTCACCTTCTTCTCCTGCTCGAGCGCGAGCCGGATCGGGCCGGTGATGTCCTCGAATGTGGAGACCGGGGCGTCGACTCCGGGAATGGCGACGTCCGCGTCGGTGTCGAGGAGGTACTGCACCATCATCATCGCGTGCTCGCGCTCCTCGAGCGCCTGGGCGTAGAAGAACGCCGCCATCTGCGGCATCGTCAGCGCGTCGTAGTAGACGGCGCACGAGAGGTACTGGTTGTGCGCGGAGAACTCGTTGCCGATCTGGACGTTGAGCTGGTCGGTGAAGCGAGGGGCGGCCATGCGGCAACCCTATCGAACGTCAAGCGGCCTTCTGCAGGGCCTTCTTGGTGACCTTCTTGCCGTCCGCACGCACCAGAACGCGCTTCTTGACGGTGTAGCCCGACGGAAGCGTGCCCTCCTTGAGCATGCGCAGGGGGCAGCGACCGCACTTCGACTTCGAGACGCAGCACTTCGTCTTGGGGAGCTTGCGCAGCTGGCCCTTCGACTTCTTCTCCTTGCCCATGCACCGAGAATAAGTGATGAGGCTAGGCAGACCTAACCAACGTGACCGTCGTCACGGTGTGGCGCAGGACATGGCCGGGACCAGCGGACTACAGGTCGTTGGCCTTGCGAATCACTTCGACGATGCCGCCCATGATCTCGGTGAGGCCGAAGTCCTTGGGCGTGTAGACCGCAGCGACACCCAGCTCCACGAGGCGCTTGCCGTCGGACTCGGGAATGATGCCGCCGACGATCACGGGCACCTCGCCCATCCCGGCTGCCTTCAGCCCCTCGAGCACGGCGGGCACGAGCTCCATGTGCGAGCCGGACAGGATCGACAGCCCGACGCAGTGGACGTCCTCGGAGACGGCCGCAGCGACGATCTGCTCCGGCGTCAGGCGGATGCCCTGGTAGATGACCTCGAAACCGGCGTCTCGGGCCCGGACGGCGACCTGCTCGGCCCCGTTGGAGTGACCGTCGAGACCGGGCTTGCCCACGAGCAGCCGCAGGCGGCCGCCGAGCTCGTCGCCCGTCTTCTTCACGGCCTCGCGCACCGCCGTCAGCTCGGCACCGGCCTCGGCGACGCCGACGGCACCGGCCACGCCGGTGGGCGCACGGATCTCGCCGAACACCTCGCGCAGGGTCCCTGCCCACTCCCCCGTGGTCGCGCCCGCCCGCACCGCACGCAGGGTCACCGCCATCAGGTTCTCGTTGGTCTTGGCGGCCTCGGCGAGGGCCTGCAGCGCGGCGCTGACCTCCGCCTCGTCGCGCTGTTCCTTCCATGCCTTCATCGACGCGAGCGCCGATGCCTCAGCCTGGGGGTCGGCGGCCATGATTGCGTCGTCGAGATTGGCCGTCAGCGGGGACGACTCGGTGGTCTCGTACCGGTTGACGCCGACAATGATTTCGTCGCCGGCCTCGATCCGGCCACGCCGCGCGGCGTGCGCGGAGACCAGCTCGGACTTCATGTAGCCGGACTCGACCGCAGCGATCGCGCCGCCCATGGCCTGGACCCGGTCCATCTCGGCCTTCGCGCCGGCCACCAGCTCGGCGACCTTGGCCTCGATGACGTGACTGCCGTCGAAGATGTCCTCGTACTCCAGCAGGTCGGACTCGAAGGCCAGCACCTGCTGCAGCCGCAGGGACCACTGCTGGTCCCAGGGCCGCGGCAGACCCAGCGCCTCGTTCCAGGCAGGCAGCTGGAGCGCGCGGGCGCGGGCGTTCTTGCTGAGCGTGACACCGAGCATCTCCAGCACGATCCGCTGGACGTTGTTCTCGGGCTGCGCCTCCGTCAGGCCGAGGCTGTTGACCTGGACGCCGTAGCGGAAACGGCGCATCTTCGGGTCCTGGACGCCGTACCGCTCACGGGTGATCTCGTCCCACAACTCGTTGAAGGCGCGCATCTTGCACGTCTCCTCGATGAAGCGGACGCCGGCATTGACGAAGAAGGAGATCCGGCCGACGACCTTCTCGAAGTCGTCGTCGGAAACCTGACCGGAGGCCTTCACCTGGTCGAGCACGGCGATCGCCGTACACATCGCGTAGGCGATCTCCTGCACGGGCGTGGCGCCGGCTTCCTGCAGGTGGTAGCTGCAGACGTTGATCGGGTTCCAGTTCGGGATCTGGTGGACCGTGTAGGCGATCATGTCGGCGATCAGCCGCAGGGAGTGCTCGGGCGGGAACACGTAGGTCCCGCGGGAGAGATACTCCTTGATGATGTCGTTCTGGGTTGTCCCGGCGAGCTGCCTGGCCACCTCGGCAGGGTCCATGCCGGGGTTCTGCTCCTCGGCGGCGACCTGGTACATCGCGAGCATCCACATCGCAACGGCGTTGATCGTCATCGAGGTGTTCATCCCCGTGAGCGGGATGTCCTTGAAGAGCTTGCGCATCTCCCCGAGGTGCGGAACCGGTACCCCGACCTTGCCGACCTCGCCGCGCGACATGATCGAGTCGGGGTCGTATCCGGTCTGGGTGGGCAGGTCGAACGCGACCGACAGGCCGGTCTGGCCCTTGGCCAGGTTGCCGCGGTAGAGCGCGTTGGACGCCTCGGCGGTCGAGTGCCCCGCGTAGGTCCGCATCACCCACGGGCGATCCTTGGCGTGCGAGGCCTTCTCAGGCACAGCAGTTGCGTCAGGCATGGAGCTCATGAGCGAAGCGTAAGGCGATTGCTACCACTAGGTAACGTCTGACCAGTGTGGGGTTGTGCACAACGCCACATCGGCGAGACGGGACCTCAGGCCGGAATCGGCTCCCGTTCGAGCTCGACGACCCGGATCAGATGGGTCAGGTGGAGCATCCGTCGCACCGCGGGACACGCACCGCGCAGCACCACACGAGCGCCGTACCGATGGGACCAGCGACTGGCGACGGCCAGCATCTTGAGCGCCGTCGCATCGACGGAGGTGACCTGGCTGATGTCGACGTACACCCGGCTCCCGACGCCCACGTCGACGGACTGGAGGTGGTCATAGACGGCAGCGCGCACGACTTCGGTGCTGCGCACGTCCAGGTCGCCGGCCAGGACCAGGACGGGGCCGTCCACGCCGTGGTCAACGCGGATGTCGACACTCGTTGCCATCTGGTTCTCCGCCATGTTGCCCTCCCGAGATCGGGTCGCCTGCGCTTCCCTGTTACCCACCATGACGCTCCAGTACCCGATTCGGTTGCACTGAGTCCCCGAAATTTTCGGGGCGGGTCAGGACTAGGCTTGCCGACCATGGTCAATCTCACGCGCATCTACACCCGTACCGGTGACGCCGGCGAGACCCGGCTCGGTGACATGAGCCTGACCACGAAGACCGATCTCCGCCTCGCGGCGTACGCCGATGTCGACGAGGCCAACGCCCAGATCGGCGTCGCGATCGCGACCGGCGGGCTCGAGGACGACGTCGTCGCCCTGCTCGTCCGCGTCCAGAACGACCTCTTCGACGTGGGCGCCGACCTGTGCACGCCCGTCGTGCCCGACCCGGAGTACCCGCCGCTGCGCATCGAACAGGAGTACGTCGACCGCCTCGAGCGCTGGTGCGACCACTACAACGACGAGCTGCCGAACCTGCGGTCCTTCATCCTGAACGGCGGCACCCCCGGCGCGGCGCACCTGCACGTCGCCCGCACCGTGATCCGGCGCGCCGAGCGCGGCGCCTGGGCGGCGTACGAAGCGCACGGCGAGGTGATGAACAAGCTGGCCATCACCTATCTCAACCGACTCTCCGACCTCGTGTTCATCCTGGCCCGTTACGCGAACCGGGCTGACGGCGACGTCTTGTGGGTACCCGGAGGGGAACGGGGCGAGCAGTAAGGAATCCGCTCCTGTCCCCCCTGCGTGAAACCATGGAGGGCTGTGAACGTCCTCGCGCAACTCTCCGATGCCTTCCTGGCGCGTCACTTCGACGCCGGGACGCTGGAGCGCGCCCAAGAGGTCGTCGCCGCAGGGGCCGTACGACGTCCCGAGATCGGTCTCCTGTCCGCGGGGTCGGTCACCGCGACCGCCGAGGTGCAGGGCTCCCGTGAGGTCGCCTACCAGGTGCAACTGCACGCGGAGGCGCCGACCGAGGGCTACGCCGGGTGGCTGTTCACGGTGTGCACGTGCCCCGTCCGGTCGGTCTGCAAGCACGGTGCAGCGCTCGCGCTGACCCTGCGCCAGACCTTCACCCAGCCTGCGGGCGAGGCGGCCTGGCGCCGCTCGCTCGAGCGCCTGGTCGCCGAGCTCGACCGCAACCAGCCCCGGCTCCACGACGAAGTGCCCCTCGCGCTCGAGATCAGCCTGGAGGAGCCGCGCAGCCACTACCGGTCGGTGGGGCCGACGCTGCGGGTCCGGCCACTGCGCCAGGGCAAGAACAAGCCGTGGATCAAGACCGGCGCCGACTGGAGCGACGTCGGCCTCGGCGGAGTCGCGCAAGGCTTCCCGAAGGCGCAGTCCGACGCCGTCTCGGCGCTGCACGCGCTGTGGGCCGGGCACCGTGCCTACTACTACGCCGGCGTCGCTCCCTCGCTCGACGAGTTCGGCGAGAACGTCGTGCGGGCGCTGCGCAACGCGCGCGACGCTGGCGTGACCCTGATTGCTGCTCGACCCCTGCGGGAGATCGTGATCGCCGACGACCTGGCCGAGGTCGTCGCCGAGCTGACCGACGTCCAGGGCGGCACCGCATTGCGCGCCGCGGTCACCCTCGGCGAGCAGACCTGGCGCGGCGACGCGGTCATCCCGGTAGGGAATCCCGCATCCGTGGTGGGCCTGCTGGACAACGGCCACCTCGTGCTGGCGGCGACCACCGCTCCCGTCCCCGCCGCGTTGCGCCACCTGCTCGACGGACCACCCATCGTCGTACCGCCGGCGGACCTGGCTGACTTCCGCGACTCGCTGCCCGGCCTGATGCGGCACCTGCCGGTGCGCGCCGACGACGCCTCGGTCGACCTGCCCGAGCCGCTGCATCCCACGCTCGTCCTCACCGTCACGTGGCACACCGCGACGAAGGCGGGACTGTCCTGGACGTGGCGGTACGGCGCCGACCGGGCCTGTCCCGTGACCAGCAGCGACCCCCTCGGTGGCGTGCGCGACCGCGCCGCTGAGCGCACGCTGCTCGACACCGTGCCCCGTGACCTGCTGACCCGGACCAGCGCCACGGACGGCGAGGCGCTGGCGCTCGCCATCCACGAACTCCCCCACCTGCGCACCATCGACCACGTCGAGGTCATCGAGGAGGAGCGCCCGGACTTCCGCGAGGCCGATGTCGCACCTGACATCCGGTTCGAGCTGTCCGAGCCGGAGCCGGACGCGGTCGCCACCGACTGGTTCGACCTGGCGGTCACGGTCAGCGTCGCCGGCGAGCCGATCCCGCTCCCCGACGTCCTCGCCGCGCTCACCCTCGGTCAGGAGTTCCTGGTCCTGCCCAGCGGGCTCTACGTCACCGCCGACCGGCCTGAGTTCGACCGGCTGCGCGAGGTCGTGGAAGCCGCAGCCGAGCTCCGCGAGCGCGACGGCGAGACCATCGGTATCGGACACCATGACCTCGGCCTGTGGGCACAACTGGCCGAAGCCGGGATCGTCGACAGCCAGGTCGCGGCGTGGGTCGAACGCGCTCAGGCCCTGCGCGACCTGACCGACATCCCCCAGCCCGAGCCCCACGGTCTGGCGACCGACCTCCGCAGCTACCAGCGCGAAGGGTTCTGGTGGCTGGCTTTCCTGTGGCAGCACGGACTCGGCGGCATCCTCGCCGACGACATGGGCCTGGGCAAGACCCTCCAGGTGCTGGCGCTGATCACCCACGCCCGAGCCGAGCGCCCGGAGGAGGGACCCTTTCTGGTGGTCGCACCGACCAGCGTCGTCACGGCCTGGGCCACCGAGGTCGCTCGGCACGCGCCCGGCCTGCGCGTCGGCGTGGTGGGTCGTCGTACCGACGACATCGCGGCGATCGCGCGCGACCACGACATCGTGGTGACGACCTACACGCTGCTGCGGCTGGGACACACGAACTACGCCGACGTCAGCTGGGCGGGCCTGATCCTCGACGAGGCCCAGCAGGTCAAGAACCACCAGAGCAAGACGTACTCCGCGGTTCGCACGATCGAGGCTCCTTTCAAGCTCGCCGTGACAGGCACACCGTTCGAGAACCGGTTGATGGAGCTCTGGTCGCTGCTGTCGATCACGGTTCCCGGGCTCTACCCGTGGCCCCGGCAGTTCGCCGACCGCGTCGCGCGCCCGGTCGAGCGCAACGGCGACCGGGCGGTGCTCGACCGGTTCCGCGCGCGGATCAAGCCGTTCCTGCTGCGCCGGACCAAGGAGCTCGTGGCCGCCGATCTGCCGCCCAAGCAAGAGCAGGTCCTCGCCGTCGATCTCGAGGCGAAGCACCGCAAGATCTACGACACGCACCTGGCCAAGGAGCGGCAGCGGATCCTGGGCCTGGTCGATGACTTCGACCGCAACCGGGTGGCGATCTTCAGCGCACTCACGACCATGCGCCAGCTCGCTCTCGACCCGGCACTCGTCGACCCCGACCACGACAAGGTCGGCTCCGCGAAGCTCGACGTCCTCGTCGAGCACCTCCTCGAGCTCACCGCCGAAGGTCACCGGGCGCTGGTGTTCAGCCAGTTCACGTCGTTCCTCACCCGGGTGCGATCGCGCCTCGACGACGCCGCGATCGCGAGCTCCTACCTCGACGGCAGCACGCGTGACCGCGCAGCCGTGATCGAGGAGTTCCGCTCCGGCGTCGCGCCCGTCTTCCTGATCTCGCTGAAGGCCGGCGGCGTCGGCCTCACCCTGACCGAGGCCGACTACGTCTTCGTGCTCGACCCGTGGTGGAACCCCGCCGCCGAGGCGCAGGCCGTCGACCGGGCCCACCGGATCGGCCAGACCCGCCACGTCCACGTCTACCGCCTCGTTGCCACCGACACCATCGAGGAGAAGGTGATGGAGCTGAAGGCACGCAAGGCCGAGCTGTTCGCCCAGGTCATCGACGGCGACGGAGCGATGAGTACCTCGATCGGCGCGGACGACATCCGCAGCCTCTTCGACTGACTACCGACGGTTCCAGTCGGTGCCGGGAGGCATGGCTTCGAGCCAGGCCTGGAATCCGGTGAGGGAGGAAAGACTCATCGCGAGCTCGACCAGGCCACCGGACGACTGGCAGCCGATGACCAGGTGGTCCGGGTAGAGCGAGGCCTGCTCGGCACCGAGCGGCGCGCGCTGGCCGTCGTACTGCAGGTCGTCGCGGTTCCAGGAACGCTTCGGACGCGGCGACAGGCTGAAGACGCGGAACCACTCGAGGGTCTCGCCGGAGTAGCGGCCCAGGCCCAGCGCCCAGCCCCGCTCGGGGAGGTCGGTGCGGTAGCGGTGGCTCAGCTCGAAGGTGCCGCCGTGCCGGGAGAGCAGACGGCGCCGGACGATGAGTCCGGCGCCGTACAGCACACAAAGGAGCAGCAGACCACCCGAGATGTCGAGGAGCAGCTCCCACCAAGCCATCTGGGTACTACGAAACCTTCTCTGCAGCGCGGATGCGCGCCTCGGCGTGACGCACCCGCTGCTCGGCCTCGTTGTTCGAGTTCAACAGACGCTGGGCCTCTTCGAGCTCGATCCGGGCCTGGTCCAGGTGGATCTCCTCTGCGCGCTCGACACGCTCAGCGAGGATCGAGACCCGGTCGTTGGCCACCGAGAGGAAGCCGCCGTCGACGGCGACGACCAACAGGTCGTCACTGTCGGCGATCTGGATCTCCACCACCGAAGCCGACAGCAGCGACAGCGTCGGCGCGTGGCCGCGCAGCACACCGATGTCACCCTCGAGCGTGCGCGCGATGATCATCGACGCCTCGCCGGACCACACGGTCCGGTCGGCTGCGACGAGCTCGACGTGCAGGTACTCGACTGTGGACTCCGCCATGATCAGAGGCTCTTCTGGATCTCGGCCCAGTTGCGCTCGACGTCGTCGAGACCGCCACACATGAAGAAGGCCTGCTCGGCGACGTGGTCGTACTCGCCGTCAGCGATCTTGTTGAACGCCTCGATGGTGTCACCGATGGACACGGTCGAGCCCTCGATGCCGGTGAACTGCTTGGCAACGTAGGTGTTCTGCGACAGGAAGCGCTGGATACGGCGGGCGCGGGACACGATGACCCGGTCCTCTTCGGAGAGCTCGTCGACACCGAGGATCGCGATGATGTCCTGGAGCTCCTTGTTGCGCTGCAGGATCTGCTTGATGCGGATCGCGCAGTCGTAGTGAGCCTGACCGATGTACTGCGGGTCGAGGATCCGAGACGTCGAGGTCAGCGGGTCCACGGCCGGGTAGATGCCCTGCGACGCGATGTCACGGGACAGCTCGGTCGTCGCGTCGAGGTGCGCGAACGTCGCGGCCGGCGCGGGGTCGGTGTAGGCGTCCGCGGGGACGTAGATCGCCTGCATCGAGGTGATCGAGTGACCACGCGTCGATGTGATCCGCTCCTGGAGCGTGCCCATCTCGTCGGCGAGGTTGGGCTGGTAACCCACGGCGGACGGCATCCGGCCGAGCAGCGTCGAGACCTCGGAACCGGCCTGCGTGAAGCGGAAGATGTTGTCGATGAAGAGCAGCACGTCCTGCTTCTGCACGTCGCGGAAGTACTCCGCCATCGTCAGCGCGGAGAGCGCGACACGAAGACGCGTGCCCGGCGGCTCGTCCATCTGACCGAAGACCAGGGCGACCTTGTCGAAGACGCCGGCCTCCTGCATCTCGACGATGAGGTCGTTGCCCTCACGGGTGCGCTCGCCGACACCGGCGAACACCGACACACCAGCGTGGTTCTTGGCCACACGGGCGATCATTTCCTGGATCAGAACGGTCTTGCCGACACCGGCACCACCGAACAGGCCGATCTTGCCGCCCGTGACGTAGGGCGCCAGCAGGTCGATGACCTTGATGCCGGTCTCGAACATCTGGGTCTTGGACTCGAGCTGGTCGAAGGCCGGAGCCTTGCGGTGGATGCCCCAGCGCTCGCCGACCTCGACGGTCTCGCCCTCTTCGAGGTTGAGGATGTCGCCGGTCGTGTTGAACACGCGGCCCAGGGTCACGTCGCCGACGGGCACGGTGATCGGGCCACCGGTGTCGGTCACGCTCTGGCCGCGGACCAGGCCGTCGGTCGGCTTCAGCGAGACGGCGCGGACCATGCCGTCACCGATGTGCATCGAAACCTCGAGCGGCAGCACCGAGGTGACGCCGTCGAGCGTCACCGAGACCTCGAGCTTGTTGTAGATCTCGGGCATGTTGTCGACGGGGAACTCGATGTCGACAACCGGGCCGATGACCCGTGCGATCCGACCCACCGAGGCCGCGCCGCTGGCGGTGGTCTCTTCAACCGTTGCAGTCATGTCTTACTCCGTTGATCCGAAAGTATTGAACTTTTGGGTGTGTTTGGTCTGGTGGGTCAGTCGTTGGCAGCCTGAGCGTCGGCGAGCGCGTTCACGCCACCCACGATCTCGCTGATCTCCTGGGTGATGCCGGCCTGGCGCGCCTGGTTGGCGATCCGGGTGAACTTCTTGATCAGCTCTTCGGCATTGTCCGTGGCCGACTTCATTGCCTTCTGACGGGCAGCGAGCTCGGAAGCCGCGGACTGGAGCAGGCTGTAGAAGATCCGGCTCTGGACGTACTGCGGAAGCAGCCCGTCCAGCACCTGCGCTGCGGAAGGCTCGAACTCGTAGAGAGGGAGCAGTTCCGAATCCTCGGGAGCGGCCTCGCCCTCGATGACCTCCAGGGGCAGCAGGCGGATCGCCGTCGGCTCCTGGGTGAGCATCGAGCGGAACCGGGTGTAGACGACGTGGACCTCGTCCACGTCACCGTCCTCGCCCTGTTCCTTGAGGAAGGCCGTGATCAGCGCGCTGCCGATCTCGGCCGCCTTGTCGTACGTCGGCTGGTCGGAGAAACCGGTCCAGGACTCCACGAACGCGCGGGTGCGGAACTTGAAGTACGCCTCCGCCTTGCGACCGGCAAGGAAGTAGTCGATCTCCTTGCCCTCGCCCCGCAGACGCTCGCTGAGGCGCTCGGCCTCCTTCAACACGCTGGACGAGTACGCACCGGCGAGTCCGCGGTCGCTCGTGATGATGAGCACCGCCGCCCGCTTGGGGTTCTCCTCCTCACGGGTCAGCGGGTGGTCGACGTTCGAGAACGTCGCCACCGCGGACACCGCACGGGTCAGCTCACGGGCGTACGGCGCTGCCGCCGCGGCCTTCTGCTGCGCCTTGATGATCCGGGACGCAGCGATGAGCTCCATGGCGCGCGTGATCTTCTTCATCGACTCGGTCGACTTGATCCGCGCGCGGTACTCACGCAGCGATACGGCCATGTGTCAGCCCCGCTTCTGCTTGACGATCTGCTCCTGCTCGAGCTCCTCGTCAGCAAGGGCACCAGCCTCGGGCTCGTGCCCGACCTTGATGGAGCCACCTTCGGAGGTCTCGAACTGGTCGAGGAACGAGTCGTACGCCGCGACGACGCCACCCTCGTCCTCGAACTTCTGCGACTCGCGGATCGCCGAGAGCAGGCCCTCGTGCGAACGGCGGAGGTAGTCGATGAACTCGCGCTCGAACCGGAGGACGTCGGTCGTGGGGACCTTGTCCAGGCGACCCGACGTGCCGAGCCACAGCGAGACGGTCATCTCCTCGAGCGGGTACGGCGAGTACGCCGGCTGCTTGAGGAGGGCCATCAGGCGCTGGCCACGGGCCAGCTGCTGCTTCGACGCCGCGTCGAGGTCCGAGGCGAACATCGCGAACGCCTCCATGGCGCGGAACTGCGCCAGGTCGACCTTGAGCGAACCGGTCACGGCCTTCATCGCCTTGGTCATCGCCGCGCCACCCACTCGGGAGACGGAGATACCGACGTCGATGGCCGGGCGCTGGTTGGCCGCGAACAGGTCCGACTGCAAGAAGATCTGGCCGTCGGTGATCGAGATGACGTTGGTCGGGATGAACGCCGAGACGTCGTTGGCCTTCGTCTCGATGATCGGCAGACCGGTCATCGAGCCCGCACCGAGCTCGTCGGAGAGCTTGGCGCAACGCTCGAGCAGGCGGGAGTGGAGGTAGAAGACGTCACCCGGGTACGCCTCGCGGCCCGGCGGCCGACGCAGCAGCAGCGACACGGCGCGGTAGGCCTCGGCCTGCTTGGTGAGGTCATCGAACACGATCAGGACGTGCTTGCCCTCGTACATCCACTCCTGGCCGATGGCCGAGCCGGTGTACGGAGCGAGGTACTTGAAGCCCGCGCTGTCGGAGGCCGGGGACCCCACGATCGTGGTGTACTCCAGCGCGCCGGCCTCTTCGAGGGCGCCACGCACCGCAGCGATGGTCGAGCCCTTCTGGCCGATGGCGACGTAGATGCAGCGAACCTGCTTCGACGGGTCGCCGGTCTCCCAGTTCTGCTTCTGGTTGATGATCGTGTCGATCGCGATCGTGGTCTTGCCGGTCGCGCGGTCACCGATGATCAGCTGACGCTGGCCACGGCCGATCGGGGTCATCGAGTCGATGGCCTTGATGCCGGTGGCAAGGGGCTCGTGGACCGACTTGCGGGCCATGACGCCGGGAGCCTGCAGCTCGAGGGCACGACGCTTGGTGGTCGCGATCTCGCCGAGGCCGTCGATCGGCGTACCGAGCGGGTCGACGACGCGACCGAGGTAGTTGTCGCCGACGGGGACCGAGAGGACCTCGCCGGTACGACGGACCGGCTGGCCCTCTTCGATCTTGTCGAAGTCACCGAGGATGACGACACCGATCTCGCGCTCTTCGAGGTTCAGCGCGAGGCCGAGCGTGCCGTCCGCGAACTCAAGGAGCTCGTTGGCCATCGCCGAGGGAAGGCCGGCGACGCGGGCAATGCCGTCACCGGCGGAGGCGACGGTGCCGACCTCTTCCTTGCTGGCGGCCGCGGGCTGGTAGTCCGCGACGTACTTCGCGAGGGCGTCGCGGATCTCGTCCGGACGGATGGAGAGTTCCGTCATCTCAGGTGCCTTCTCTCTTCTGGCTGCTGTGAAGTCTGTGGTGATGTGTGGTCTGCGTGGAGTCGGTGGTGCGGTGCCGGTCAGCCGGCGATCTTGCGGCGGGCGTCATCCAGGCGGGAGGAGATCGTGCCGTCGATGATGTCATCGCCGATCTCGACCCGGATACCGCCGACGACCTCGGGGTCGACCACGACATTGAGGTGGACGGGCCGGCTGTACTGGCGCGACAGCGCCGCGGCGAGCCGCTGCTCGTCGCCGTCCGAGAGGGCACGGGCGACGCGAACGGTCGCCACACCCTCGCCGTGGACGTCGGCAGCGGTGGTCTCGTAGGACTCCAGGGCCAGTCCCACGTTGCGGTAGGAACCGGAAAGGGCCTGGCGGACCAACTGCAGGGTCGCGGGCAGGACCTTGCCGCCGATCAGGGACTCGACGAGGTCGGCCCGGTCAGCGACCGAACGGACCCGGTCGGACAGTGCGTCACGCAGGGCGCCGTCACCGTTGACGAGTTGGCGCACGGCGAACAGCTCGTCGACCAGGGTGGCCCCTTGCAACCCGACCGAGCGGACCGCGGAGATCACACCGAGCTCCTCGAGTGCGTCGGCGAGGTCGCGGGTCTTGGTCCACCGACGGCTCACGGCCTAGGTGATCACCGGCAGCGAGGCGCGGTCGACCTTGCCGGAGAACAGTCCGTCGACCAGCCCGGTCCGCGCTTCGGGTGCCACCGACTGGTCCGTGGCGAACCGGCGCAGCGAACCTTCGGTGCGGAAGGCGCCGGCGGCGGCGAACAGGTCGCCCGCCACCTTGGCCGCAGACCCCTCGGCCACCCCACCCACCTGCGTGGTGAGGGCGGCCATCGCCTCGGCGGAGGCGCCGCGGAAGGACACCATCAGGCGTCCTTGCCCGCGGCGTCCGCCGTCTCCAGTTCGGCGAGGAAGCGCTCGATGACGCGAGCCTGACGCTCGTCGTCCTCCAGCGACTCACCGACGATGCGACCGGCCAGGCCGGTGGCGAGGGTGCCCACCTCGGCACGGAGCGAGATGACCGCCTGCTGGCGCTCGGCCTCGATCTGGGCCTTGCCGTGGTCGAGGATGCGGGTCGACTCGGCCTGGGCTGTCTCGCGCATCTCGGCCACGATCTGGGCACCCTGCTCGCGAGCTTCCTCGCGGATCCGGGCAGCCTCGTGGCGGGCGTCCGCCAGCTGCTTCTCGAGCTCGGCGAGCTTGGCGTCCGCCTCGGCCTGCTTGCTCTCGGCCGCTTCCAGGCCGCCCGTGATGGCGGTGGTGCGCTCCGTGAACGTCTTCTCGAAATTCGGAACGACGAACTTCCGGATCGCGAAGAAGAGCAGCCCGAACACGACGAGGGCAATGACGACCTCGATCCACTCAACAGCAAGCGGACTCGGCTCGTGTCCCTCATCCCCGGCAGCGAGGATCAACAGTGACTTCATGGACCTGACCTAGTCGATCTAGTAAGGCGGACGACGGGACCGGCGAGTTACTTGCCGGTGAGGACGAACGCGAGCGCGATGCCGATGATGGCGAGCGCCTCAGCAAGGGCGAAGCCCAGGATCGCGATCGACTGCAGACGGCTCTGGGCCTCGGGCTGACGCGCAACACCGTTGATGTACGCGGCGAAGATGAGACCGATGGCAATACCCGGGCCGATGGCCGCGAGGCCATAGCCGATCATGTTGAGCGAGCCGCCCATGTCGCCGGTGATAGCCAGTGAGTTCACGGCCTTGTTCCTTTCGGTTGTTTCCTTGAGGGAAAACTTCGGTGATGGGATTTGAGTCTGTGCTGCGGTCCGGGACCGCCGTTCGGGTGGGTCAGTGCTCGTCTGCGAGCGCGCCCTGGATGTACATCGCGTTCAGCAGGGTGAAGACGTAGGCCTGCAGGAACTGCACCAGCATCTCCAGGAAGCTGATCAGGATGGCGAGCACCCAGGCCAGCGGTCCGGCGACGTAGCCGATGCCGCCGCTCTCGATCAGGTAGAGGCCACCCGTCGAGAAGAGCACCAGCAGGATGTGCCCGGCGAACATGTTGCAGAACAGACGCAGGGCGAGCGTGACCGGGCGAACCAGGATGTTGGAGAAGAACTCCAGCGGAACCAGCAGCGGGTACATCACCGGGCTGACGCCCGAGGGGACGCACTGGAGCTTGAGGTAACCGATCGGGCCGTGCTTGGCCACGCCGACCGCGTTGTACACGAGCCACGACAGACCCGCCAGCGCGTACGCCATGCTCGCCCGGCTGAAGGTCGGGAACTGGATGAACGGGACGCTCGCGAAGAGGTTGTTCACCAGGATGAAGAAGAACATCGCCACCAGGTAGGGCACGAACTTCTGGAAGTCGTGGCCACCGATGACGTCGCGAGCGACGCTGTTGCGAACGAAGTTGTAGGCACCCTCGCCAGCGAACTGGAGCTTGCCGGGGACCAGCGAACGCTGGCGCGCGGCAAGGAAGAGGAACGCAAAGATGATGATGGCGGCGAGAACGAGCTGCACCATCGGCTTGGTCACGGCGCTGCCGGCAATGCCGGGGAGGTCGAAGATCCCCGGTCCCGGGGCGGAAAATTCTTCGGCCCTGACGGTGGCGCTGGCTGTGAAGGTCACCAGGTCTCCTTATTCCGTGTCCTGCGGATCGTGCGCGTCATGGGCGTTGTTCTCGGGCTGTTCGGGCCGGAAGCGAGCGAAGGTCATGTAGAGACCCAACGCTGCGCCCACCAGGATCCCGATGGCCACCAGGTATCGGGTGCCGAGCCAGTGGTCCGCGAGCCCACCCAGCAGTCCGTAGAACGCGACCCCGGCCACGACGTAGCCGAACGCATGCCACGGATCGCCCTTGGGCTTCTCCTCGGGCTGACTCATTGCGCCCCGGACAATAGCAGCCGCGGATGGTCATCGCGCACCGCCCTCGGACGGCGTCTGGAATGCCGGGATCCGGGCCGTCGTCGCGAGGCGGATCTGGGCCGCCATCCACACGAAGGCGCCCACGATGATCGCGGCCCCGAGCCAGTTGCGGTCGAGCTCGTCATCGAGCAGACCCGCACGGTTGACCGCGACGAAGGCCAGCGCCATCGCCGCCACCTGGAAGGTGTAGGTGAGCAGCGCGAACATCAGCGAGGCGGCCGGCAGCAGCCGGGCGACAGCGTCGACGGTGAAGGCTCCGAAGGCGAAGATGCCGACCGCGATGACGGTGCCGACGACGGCACCCCACGCGGCGGGCGAGCCTGAAGCGAGGGCCGCGACGACCACCAGAACCGCTCCGGCGGCGACGGCCACGAGGGCCGCACGCATCAGCACGGAGGGTGTCCGGGTCTCGGTCGTCATCATCGGCGGCCGTTTCTAGTCGCTGTTCCAACGGGTCCGAAGGGGAGCCCTTCGGGAGTTAGTGAAAGTTATCACAAGGTCCCGGCAGTGTCCGCACCGGCCCCCGGATCGCGTCCGTGATCGGGGCCTTCGAGGGCCGCCTCGATGGCGTCCTCGAGCGTCTGGTTGTGCACCAGGGGCAGGGCGAAGGTCAGCGCCATGGTGAGGGCCAGACTGATGCCGAGACAGATCCACACGACCGGACCGGTGAAGACGCTCGCCACCACGACACCGAAGGCGATCAGGCCGGCCCACAGCCACATGATGATCACGGCGCGGCGGTGCGAGTGGCCGATCTCGAGCAGCCGGTGGTGGAGGTGCTGCTTGTCGGGAGCGAACGGCGAACGTCCGGCCCGCGTTCGTCGTACGACGGCCATGACGAGGTCGCCGAGCGGCACGATCAGGATCAGGATCGGCAATGCCACCGGCAGCAGGACCGGGAGCAGGCTGGAGCGCGCCCCGTCGGCGCCCTGGGTGAGGTCGCCGGGAGCGAACTGGGTGGTCACCGTGATTGCCGTGGCGGACAGGACCAGCCCGATCAGCATCGACCCGCTGTCGCCCATGAAGAGCCGGGCCGGATGGAAGTTGTGGACCAGGAAGCCGACGCAGGCGCCGGCCAGGGCGGCCGAGAGCAGGGCTCCGGTCGTCGCCCGACTGACGTCGTTGAGGTAGGACAGGGAGTAGCAGAACAGGAAGAACGCCGAGGCGCTGATCCCGATCACGCCCGCTGCCAGTCCGTCGAGGCCGTCGATGAAGTTCACGGCATTCACGGTCGCGACGACCGCGAAGGCGGTCAGCAGAGCGCCCTGGGCCGTGTCCAGCGCGAAGACCTCGCCCGTCGACTGGTAGAAGTAGCGGAACTGGATGCCGGAGTAGACCAGCACGCCGACGGCGAGGACCTGTCCCCCGAACTTCGTCAGGGCGTCGAGGTCGAAGATGTCGTCGATCACGCCCACCGCGCACACCAGCGCACCGGCCAGCAGGACCGCGAGCGCGTCCTCGAAGACGAACGGGTTCTCCTGACCGAGGAATGGAAGTGCCTTCGCGACGAAGTACGCCGCGAACAGTCCACCCAGCATCGCGAGTCCGCCGAGGTACGGAGTCGGGTCGGCGTGGACGTCACGATCGCGCACCTTGGCCACCGCGCCCGTGCGTACGGCGATCTCCCGGGCGACGACGGTCAACAGGTAGGTGACCGTGGCTGCGACCAGGAAGACGACGAGGTACTCACGCATCGGTCGGCTCGGCCTCCGTCGGCTCGTCCGTACCGGTGTCGACGGTCAGGGAGAACTCGGCCAGCGCCGCGTCGATGTCGGCCACGGCGAGAGCGCCCTCGCGCAGCAGCCGCGGACGGTCCCCCGTCGCGTCGATGATGGTCGAGGCGACACCACCGGGCGAGGTGCCGGCGTCGATGATCACAGCGACCGACTCCCCCAGCGTCTCCTCGGCGCTGTCTGCGTCGAGCGCGGCTTCCTGGCCCGACAGGTTCGCCGAGCTGACCGCGAGCGGACCGGTGCGGTCCAGCAGAGCGCGGGTGAGCTCGTGGTCGGGCATCCGGATCGCGACCGTGCCCCGGGTCTCCCCGAGGTCCCACTGCAACGAGGGCTGCTGGTGGCAGACGATGGTCAACGCACCGGGCCAGAACTTCTCCACGAGCACGGTGACGTAGGCCGGCACCCGGGTCGCGAGCGCTTCGAGCGTGCCCTTGGTGCCGACGAGCACCGGTGGCGGCATCTCGCGCCCACGGCCCTTGGCGGCCAGCAGCCGGGCGACGGCGTCAGGATCGAAGGCGTCCGCACCGACGCCGTAGACGGTGTCGGTCGGGATCACCACCAGGCGACCGCGGCGCACGGCTCGGCTCGCGGCATCCATCGCCGCTTCGCATTCCTCGTCGGTCTGGGTCGGGAACCTCTCGGCACTCACGGCGCCCATCCTCGCATCGCCGTCCCCATGTTTCGCACCGGCGTCACCGTGGACGGCGTGCCGTGAGGTAACGCGGACGGTCGGCGAGGTCGCGGTGGTCGCGGACTTCCTCCCACCGACCGCTGCGGCTGAAGACCGCCGGAGCCGACACGCCCTGGGCATCGGCGTGCTCGATCCCGATCACCCCGCCCGCCTTCAGCAGTACGACGCCGCGCTGTTCGAGCACGCGGATCGCGTCGAGTCCGTCGTCGCCGGAGAACAGGGCCAGGTGGGGATCGTGGTCGCGGGCCTCGACGGCCACGGACTCCCACGCCTCGAGCGGGACGTAGGGCGGGTTGCTGACGATGACGTCCACCTGGCCGGCGAGGTCCTCGAACGCGGTCGCGAGGTCCCCCTGGCGCAGTTCGACGGTCGTGTCGGCGAGGTTCTGCTCGGCCCAGGCGTGCGCCGGAGGGTCGAGCTCGACGGCGTGGATCCGCGCCTCGGGCACTTCGTCGGCGAGGCTGCGGGCGATCACGCCCGACCCGGTGCACAGGTCGACCACGACCGGCATCCGTCCCGCGGCGAGGACTTCGCGGGCCTGTTCGACGGCCCAGCCGGCGAGCAGCTCGGTCTCCGGGCGGGGCACGAAGACGCCGGGGCCGACCGCAACGGAGACGTGACGGAACCAGGCTCGTCCGACCAGGTGCTGGAGCGGCTCACGCTGTGCGCGTCGGGTGATCAGGGCGTCGTACTCCCCCGCGTCGGCGGCGCTCACCTCGCTGACGAGTGCGAGCTGGGAGCGACGGGTGCCGAGGACGTGGGCCAGCAGCTCTGCTGCGTCGTGGTCGGGGCTGGCGACGCCGGCGTCGCCCAGGCGCACGACAGCCGCCCGGATCAGGGCACGAGGCTCGGCCACCGGATCAGTCCTCCAACGCCGCAAGTCGGGTCGCCAGGTCCGCCTCGACACAGGAGTCGAGCAGCGGCTGGAGCTCGCCGTTCAACACTTGGTCGAGGTTGTAGGCCTTGTAGCCGGTGCGGTGGTCGGAGATCCGGTTCTCGGGGTAGTTGTAGGTGCGGATCCGCTCAGAGCGGTCGACGGTGCGGACCTGACTGCGACGAGCGTCGCTCGCCTCCGCATCGGCAGCATCCTGCGCGGCCTGCAGCAGGCGCGCACGCAGGATGCGCATCGCCGACTCCTTGTTCTGGAGCTGCGACTTCTCGTTCTGGCAGCTGGCGACGATTCCGGTCGGGACGTGCGTGATCCGCACGGCCGAGTCGGTGGTGTTGACGCTCTGACCGCCGGGACCCGAAGACCGGTAGACGTCGATCCGAAGGTCGTTGTCGTTGATCTCCACGTCGACCTGCTCGGCTTCGGGCATGACCAGAACGCCGGCGGCGGAGGTGTGGATCCGTCCCTGCGACTCGGTGACGGGCACGCGCTGGACGCGGTGCACACCGCCCTCGAACTTGAGCAGGGCGTACGGCGCCTGGCCGGGCTCGACAGCACCGGGTGCCTTCACGGCCACCGTCACGGACTTGTAGCCGCCCAGGTCGGAGTCGGTGGAGTCCAGGACCTCCACCTTCCAGCCACGCTGCTCGGCGTATCGGCTGTACATGCGGAACAGGTCGGCAGCGAACAGCGCGCTCTCCTCGCCGCCCTCCCCCGACTTCACCTCGAGCAGGGCGTCGTTGTCATCGGTCGGATCACGCGGCACGAGCAGGCGGCGCAACCTCTCGGCAGCCACGTCCCGCTGCTCCAGCAGGGACGCGGCCTCCTCGGCGAACGCCGGGTCGTCGGCCCCGAGCTCACGGGCGGCCTCGGCGTCCTCGCCGTACTGCTGCCATTCGCGCCAGGTGGCGATGATCGCGTTCAACTCGGAGTAGCGGCGGTTGACCGTGCGCGCCAGTCGAGCGTCGGCGTGGGTCTCGGGCTGACCCAGCTGTTCCTCGAGCGCGGCGTGCTCACTGAGCATCCCTTCGACTGCTTCGAACACGTGATTCCTTCGGTACGGCGATGCGTCTCGATACGCCGCTCGTTCCTCGCGGCTACTCGACGAACCTGGCGGACGACCTTGGCGGAAATGACGAACGCCGGTCCCACCCGTCAAGGGCAGAACCGGCGCTCGGAGGTCGCTACTTGCTGGCGTCAGCGGCCTTCTTGGCGTAGCGGGCCTCGAACCGGGCAACGCGGCCACCGGTGTCGAGGATCTTCTGCTTGCCGGTGTAGAACGGGTGGCACTGCGAGCAGACGTCGGCGTGCATCTTGCCGCCGGTCGCGGTGCTGTACGTCGTGAAGACGCTGCCACAGGTGCAGGTCACTTCAGTGACGACGTAGTCGGGGTGAATGTCCTTCTTCATGGATGTCCTCTCAAAGGGGGTCCGGGTCGTCCTGCGGATGCGGACGTGAACCGGAGCCAACGGATGATTCTACGTCGCGGCCGACCGCGACCCCAAACCGGCGACACCGGTCCGGGGCCGGGACGGTTCAGGCCCGCGCGGTCTTCTGCACCTGGAGCAGGAACTCGTAGTTCGTCTGCGTCTTCCGCAGCTGCTCCAGGAGGTGGACGCCGGCCTCACGGCCGTCCCGCCCGGCGAGGTCGCGGCGGAGGGCAGCGAGGATCGCGACCTCCTCCTTGCCGAGCAGCAGCTCGGAGCGTCGGGTGCCCGATGCCACCGGGTCGATCGCCGGGAAGAGGTCACGCTCCGCGAGATCACGGCGCAGGCGCAGTTGCAGGTTCGCCGTACCGGTGAACTCCTCGTAGATCGCCTCGTCCATCTTCGAGCCGGACTCGACGAGGGCGGTCGCCAGGATCGTCAGCGAGCCGCCGTTCTCGATGTTGCGGGCGGCGCCGAAGAACTTCTTCGGCGGGAACAGCGCAGCGGCGTCGACGCCGCCGGGCAGGATCCGTCCGCTGGCGGGAGCGGCGAGGTTGTAGGCGCGGCCGAGCCGGGTCAGGCCGTCGAGGAGGACCACGACGTCGTGTCCGAGCTCCACCAGACGCTTGGCGCGCTCGATGGCGAGTTCGGCGACCGTGGTGTGGTCGGTCGCCGGACGGTCGAACGTGCTGGCGATGACCTCGCCCTTGATCGCCCGCTCGAAGTCGGTGACCTCTTCGGGACGCTCGTCCAGCAGGACCACCATCAGGTGGCATTCGGGGTTGTTCGCGGTCACCGCGTTGGCGATCGCCTGCAGGGTCGACGTCTTGCCTGCGTTGGCCGGGGACTCGATGACACCGCGCTGGCCCTTGCCGATCGGCGCGACGAGGTCGATGACCCGCCCGGTCACGTTGTCGGGGCCGGTCTCCATGCGGAGCCGCTCGTCGGGCGACACCGGGGTCAGGTGGTCGAACTCGACGCGGTTCTTCGCCTGCTCCGGGTCGACGCCGTTGACGGTCTCGATGCGCACCATCGGGTTGAACTTCTCGCGGCGCTCGCCCTCACGGGGTTGGCGGACCTGACCGGTGATCGCGTCGCCACGGCGCAAGCCGTAGCGACGCACCATCGACAGCGAGAGGTAGACGTCGTCGGGCCCGGCGAGATAGCCGCTGGTCCGCACGAAGGCGTAGTTGTCGAGCACGTCGAGGATGCCCGCGGCCGGGACCAGGACGTCGTCCTCGCGCACCTCGGTGTCAGGCTCACGGGTCGAACGGGCAGCCGTCCGGTCACGGTCACGACCGCGGCGGCGGCGGTTGCGCCGACTGCCGGCTTCGCCGCCCTCGCCGTCACCGTCGAAGTCGCCGTCGTGCCCGGCATCGTCGTCGTTGTTGCGGGGCTGGTCGTTCTGGTTTCCCTGCTTCGGCTGGTTCTGCTGGTTCGGCTGGTTCTGCTGGCCGCCCTGCTTGGGCTGATTGCCCTGGTTGCCGTCCTGCTTGCCCTGGGCCGCCTTCTGCTGGCCACCCTGGCGCTGCTGGTTGCCGTCCTGCTTGGGCTGGCCCTGCTTCTGCTGGTTGCCCTGCCGGCCCTGACCGCCCTGCTGGTTGCCCTGCTTCGGCTGCTCCGCCTTGGCCTGCTCTGCCTTCGGCTCTTCGGCCTTGGGCTGCTCGGCCTTCGGCTCGTCGGCCTTGGGCTTCTCTGCCTTGGGTGCGGCGGCCTTGACCGGCTCAGGGGCGCTGCGCGGGGCCGACTGGGCCGCCTTGATGGCGTCGACCAGAGCGGCCTTCTTCATGCTGCCCGCGCCCGGGATGCCCATGCCGGCGGCCATCGCCTTGAGGTCGGCCAGCAGCATGGAGTTGAGTCCACCGGCGCGCTTCTTGGGCGCCTTGTCGGCCGCCTTGGGGGCGTCGGCGACAGCTTCAGTGGAATCGAGAGTCTCGGTCACGTGTGTCCTTCAGACGTGTCACGCACATTCCGGATCCGGAGATTTCCGCACGGAACGGCACTGGATTGAACCCTGCACGACTGCGCCGAGTGACGTGAGCCCTTCGGAGCCGGCCGAGCCGGAGGAAGTGGGCCGGCGCCAGAGGCACCTGCCGGGCGCCGTGAACTGCGGCGCCGCGTCAATGTATCACCCGGGGACGGCGGATCAGCGAGCGTCCGCGGGCGCGGCGCCAGTGCCGCTGATGGCCAGCGAGTGCGTGACCCAGCCGTCGGGACACTTCTCCGCGAGCGCCCTGGAGGCACGGCTGTCGACCCCGTCGGAGAACGCGAGGACGGTCGGACCGGCGCCGGAGATGACTGCAGGAACGCCTTCGGCACGGAGCGACTCGACGAGGGCGAGGCTGGCGGGCATGGCCGGGCGACGGTACTGCTGGTGCAGTCTGTCCTCGGTCGCGCGAAGCAGCTCCTCGGGTCGGCCGGAGAGCGCGGCGACCATCAGCGCCGCCCGTCCGGCGTTGGCCGCGGCGTCGGCATGCGGTACGTCGGCCGGCAGCAGTCCACGGGCAGCCTCGGTCGACACAGGGTCGCTCGGGATGAAGACGACCGCACTGACCCGCGGGTCGACCGACCCGGGGACGGCGAAGAACGAGGAGTCGGCGTCCTGGCCGGCGATCACGAACCCGCCGAGGAGCGCGGGAGCCACGTTGTCCGGGTGGCCCTCCAGTCGGGCCGCGATGTCGAGCAGGGCGGCGTCGTCCAGCAGCAGGTGCCCGCCGGCGAGCAGCTCGCGGGCCAGCCACACCCCGCCGACGATGGCGGCCGACGAGGAGCCGAGCCCGCGGGCGTGCGGAATCGCGTTGGTGCAGGAGAGCCGGAGCCCGGAGGGCGCCAGCCCGAGCCGCTCGAACGTCGCTCGCATCGCACGGACCACCAGGTGCCGCTCGTCGAGCGGGACCTCGCCGGCGCCGTACCCGATGACCTCGACGACCAGGCCGCTGTCGATCACCTCCGCCTCGAGATGGTCGCGCAGGTCGAGGGCCAGGCCCAGAGTGTCGAAGCCGGGGCCCAGGTTGGCCGAGGTCGCAGGAACGGTGACCCTGACGGGTCCGTCGACGAAGGTCATGACCCGCTCAGAGACCGGCCGCGCGGGCGGCGGCGTCGACGTCGGCGTCCACGACCGTTTCGGGCAGCACCAGTCCGTCCAGGGCGGTGGCGATGTCCTTCAGGCCGTGGCCGGTGACGGTGATCGCCACGGTCGCGCCCTGGTAGGACTCCCCCGCGGCCAGTTCGGCGAGCAGCCCGGCGATGCCGGCAGCGGACGCCGGCTCGACGAAGACACCGTCCCTGGCGGCCAGTTCCTTCTGGGCAGACAGGATCTGGGCATCCGAGACCGCGGCGAAGCGGCCGCCGGACTCGTCGCGAGCGGCTTCGGCGAGCTTCCACGACGCGGGGTTGCCGATCCGGATCGCCGTCGCGGCGGTCTCGGGGTCCGGGAACGGCTCCCCGGTGACGAGCGGCGCAGCGCCCTCTGCCTGGAAGCCACGCATGACCGGTCGCTTGGTCGCGCGACCCAGGGCGGCGTACTGCGTGTAGCCGAGCCAGTACGCCGCGATGTTGCCGGCGTTGCCGACCGGCAGCAGGTGGAAGTCGGGCGCGTCGCCGAGGAAGTCGATGATCTCGAACGCCGCCGTCTTCTGGCCTTCGAGCCGGGCGGGGTTGACCGAGTTGACCAGCGCGACGGGGTAGTTCCACGCCATCTCGCGGGCCATGCGCAGGCAGTCGTCGAAATTGCCGCGGACCTGGATGACCTTGGAGCCGTGCAGGACGGCCTGGGCCATCTTGCCCGCCGAGATCTTGCCCTCGGGGACCAGCACGATTGGGGTGACGCCGGCCTTCGCGGCGTACGCGGCCATCGACGCGGACGTGTTGCCGGTGGACGCACAGACCACGGCCTTCGCGCCCTCGTGGACGGCCACGGACAGTGCCGTGGTCATACCGCGGTCCTTGAAGGAACCGGTCGGGTTGTTGCCCTCGACCTTGAGCCACACCTCGGCGCCGGTCAGGCCGGAGAGCCAGTCGGAGTGGACCAGGGGGGTGCCTCCCTCGCGCAGCGTGACCGCCGGGGTGCCCTCGGGAATGTCGAGGAGCTCGCGATACTCCTCGATCACGCCACGCCACTGCCCGTTGGCCCTGTTGCTGCTCACACTGGTCACTCTTCGGTCCCCTCGACGCGCATCACCGAGGTGACCTCGCGAACGATGTCCATGTCGCGCAACTGCTCGACGGTGGCAGCGAGGGCCGCGTCCGTGGCTTCGTGCGAGACGACGACGAGCTGGGCGTCGTTGCCCCTGCCCTCCTGGCGAACGGTCTGGATGGAGACCCCGTGCTCGGCGAATGCCAGCGCGACCGCGGCCAGCACACCGGCGCGGTCGTCGACGTCGATCGCCACGTGGTAGCGGGTCAGGGTCTCCCCCATCGGCAGCAGGGCGCGGTCGGCGTACGCCGACTCGCCCACGCCGCGCGTCCCCTGACGGTGGTTGCGGGCGACCGTGACGAGGTCGCCGAGCACCGCGCTGGCGGTCGGCGCGCCACCGGCGCCCGGACCGTAGAACATCAGCTGGCCGGCGGCCTCGGACTCCACGAAGACGGCGTTGTAGGCGCCGCGAACGCTGGCCAGCGGGTGCGACCGCGGGATCATCGCGGGGTGGACCCGGACGCTCACGGCCGGCTCGTCCCCGTCGGCGCCGGGCAACAGCTCAGCGATGGCGAGCAGCTTGACGACACTGCCCATCTCGCGCGCGGACCGCACGTCGGCGGCACTGACGTCGGCAATGCCCTCGCGGTGCACGTCGGCTGCAGTCACGCGGGTGTGGAAAGCGAGGCTGGCAAGGATCGCGGCCTTCGCAGCGGCGTCGAAGCCCTCGACGTCGGCCGTCGGGTCGGCTTCGGCGTAGCCGAGAGCCTGGGCCTCCTCGAGCGCGTCGGCGAAGCCGGCCCCCGTGGTCTCCATCTTGTCGAGGATGAAGTTCGTGGTGCCGTTGACGATGCCGAGCACGCGGGTGACCTTGTCGCCGGCGAGGGACTCGCGCAGCGGTCGAACGATCGGGATCGCGCCGGCCACGGCGGCTTCGTAGTAGAGGTCGCGGCCGGCCTTCTCGGCGGCCTCGAAAAGCGTCGCGCCGTCCTCGGCGAGCAGCGCCTTGTTGGCGGTCACGACCGAGGCGCCGTTCTCCAGCGCGGACAGGATCAGGGAACGGGCGGGCTCGATGCCGCCGATGACCTCGATGACGAGATCGATGTCGGGCCGGGCCACCAGGGCGGCGGCGTCGGTGGTGAGCAGTCCTTCGGGTACGTCGACGTCACGCGCCGCGTCCAGCCTTCGTACGGCGACTCCGGCGAGCTCCACACGCGCCCCGACGCGTGCCGCCAGGTCATCGGCCTGCTCGCCGAGCAGCCGCACCACCTGCGACCCGACGGACCCGCAGCCGAGGACGGCAACCTTGAGGGGACTGTTCACGCCGCCAGCCTATCGGCGCTCGGACGTGACCGGCCCCCGGATCGTCGATCGCGGACAGTCCTGCACGTCCCGATTCAACAACCTCAAGTATAGTTGAGGTCAAATGAACGACGTCAACCGCGAGATCCGCAGCCACGACCTCACGCCGGGCGAGGTCGCCCGCCGTGCCGGGGTCGCCGTCTCCGCATTGCACTTCTACGAGCGCGAGGGGCTGATCACCGCCATCCGCACGACCGGCAACCAGCGTCGCTACCACCGCGACGTGCTGCGGCGGATCGCCTTCGTCCGGGTCTCCCAGGGCGTCGGCGTGTCCTTGGCCGACATCCGGGCCGCGCTGGCGACCCTTCCCGAAGGCCGTACGCCGACCCGCGCCGACTGGACGAAGCTCTCACGCTCGTGGCGCGCGGACCTGGACGACCGGATCAGCCGCCTCGAACGCCTCCGCGACACCCTCGACGGGTGCATCGGCTGCGGCTGCCTGTCGATGAAGTCGTGCCAGCTCGCCAACCCGGGCGACCTGCTGAGCCAGTACGGCACCGGGGCCGTGCGGCTGCAACAGGGTTAACCCACGTCCGTTGCCAGCAGGTCCTCTTCGGTCTCGCGACGGACGATGACCCGCGCCCGGCCGTCCTTGACCGCCACCACCGGCGGTCGGAGCGCGTGGTTGTAGTTGGACGCCATCGAGCGTCCGTAGGCGCCGGTCGCCGGGACGGCGAGCAGGTCACCGGGGGCGACATCGCCGGGGAGGAACTCGTCCTTGACGACGATGTCCCCCGATTCACAGTGCTTGCCGACCACGCGCGCCAGGACCGGCTCGGCCGAGGATGCGCGCGAGGCGAGCGTGCAGGAGTAGTCCGCGTCGTACAGCGCGGGCCGGAGGTTGTCACTCATTCCGCCGTCGACCGAGACATAGGTGCGGATGGCACCGCCGTCGAGGGCGACCTGCTTGACCGTGCCGACGGTGTAGATCGTGCACATCGCCGGGCCGACGATCGCACGGCCCGGTTCGATGGAGAGGTGGGGGACGTCGATGCCGAGCGCCGCACACTCCCCCGTGACGATCTTCGTGATCTGTGCCGCGAGAACCGCCGGGTCGGCCGGGTCGTCCTGGGTCGTGTAGGCGATGCCGAATCCCCCGCCGAGGTCGAGCTCGGGCAGGACTCGGCCCAGCTCGTCCGCGATCCGGGCGTGCAGCGCGAGCACGCGACGCCCCGCGACCTCCCACCCGGAGGTGTCGAAGATCTGGGAGCCGATGTGGCTGTGCAGGCCGCGGAGCTCGAGGCTCTTCTGCGCAAGGACACGCGAAGCCGCGTCGAAGGCATCCCCCGACGCGATGGAGAAGCCGAACTTCTGGTCCTCGTGCGCGGTCGCGATGAACTCATGGGTGTGGGCCTCGACGCCCGCCGTCACGCGGATCATCACGCCCTGGACGACACCCAGTTGAGTGGCGACGTCGGCAACCCGGTCGATCTCGTGGAAGGAGTCCACGATGATGCGCCCGACGCCCGCATCGACGGCCCGCCGCAGCTCCATCGGGGTCTTGTTGTTGCCGTGGTAGCCGATTCGTCGCGGGTCGACGCCGGCCCGCAGCGCGACGCTCAGTTCGCCGTTGCTGCAGACGTCCAGGCTCAGTCCCTCCTCCGCCACCCACTGTGCGACGGCAACGCTCAGGAACGCCTTGCCCGCGTAGTAGACGTCGTAGCCCGCGAACGCGTCGCGGAAGGCGCCGGCCCGCTCACGGAAGTCGGCCTCGTCGAGGACGTACGCCGGTGTGTTGACGTTGGCGACGAGGTCCGGGATCGCGAGCCCACCGATGTGGAGCACGCCGTCGTCGTCCTTGCGTGCAGTGGAGGGCCACAGGATCGACACCAGGTCGTTGACGTCCGCCGGCTCACGCAGCCAGTGCGGCGAGGTGCCGGTGTAGCCGCCCGGCGAGACGTGGCTGTTCACATTCGCTCCGGCGCGCTCACGCCGAGCAGGTCGAGTCCGTTGGCGAGCACCGTCCGCGTCGCCGCGACGAGCAGCAGCCGCGCGCGGTGGAGTGCGTTGGGCTCTTCGTCGCCCATCGGGAGCACCCGGCAACTGTCGTAGAAGCGGTGGTAGGTCCCGGCCAGCTCCTCGAGGTAGCGGGCGACCCGGTGCGGCTCGCGCAGCTCGGCAGCACTCGCCACCACCCGCGGGAACTCGGCGAGCGCGCGCAGCAGCTCGCCCTCCTTCTCGTGGGTGAGCAGCTCGGGGTGCGACTCCGCGGCGAGGCCGAGATCGGCGGCATTGCGCAGCAGGCTGGAGACCCGGGCGTGGGCGTACTGCACCGTGAAGACGGGGTTGTCGCTGGACTGCTTGGTGATCTCCTCCACGTCGAGCGCGAGCGGCGTGTCGGCGGGGTACCGGACCAGCGAGTACCGGAGCGCGTCGACGCCGACCTCCTCTGCCAGCTCCTCGAGCGTGATGAAGGTGCCCTTCCGCTTCGACATCTTCAGCTCTTCGCCGTCCTTGACGATCTTCACCAGCTGGCCGATGAGGACGTTGAGCGTCTTGTCCGGGTCGTCACCGACGCAGGCGGCCATGGCCCGCAGCCGACCGACGTAGCCGTGGTGGTCGGCACCGAGCAGGTAGATGCAGTGGTCGAAGCCGCGCTCGCGCTTGTTGAGGTAGTACGCCGTGTCGGAGGCGAAGTAGGTGAGCTCACCGTCGGACTTGATGAGCACCCGGTCCTTGTCGTCGCCGAAGTCGGTGGTGCGCATCCACAGCGCCCCACCTTCCTCGTAGACGTGGCCGAGGTCCTTGAGCCGCTGGAGGGTCTCGGGGACGGAGCCGGAGTCGTGCAGCGACAGCTCGGAGAACCACACGTCGAAGTGCGTGTTGAAACCGGCGAGCTGCTCCTGCTGCTCGGCCAGCTGGATCTCGTAGCCCTTGGCGCGAACAGCGGCGAGCCGCTCGTCGGCAGGCAGGTCGAAGATGCCGGGGCTGGCCTCGCCGACCTGCTGGGCCAGGTCGTCGACGTACGCGCCGGCGTAGCCGTCCTCGGGCTTGGGCTGCCCCAGGCTCGCGGCGATGATCGAGGCCGCGAAATGGTTCATCTGGACGCCACGGTCGTTGATGTAGAACTCGCGGGTCACCTCGGCACCGGCGGCGCTGAGCACCCGGCCGATCGCGTCGCCGAGCACTGCCCACCTGGTGTGGCCCAGGTGAAGTGGTCCGGTCGGGTTGGCCGAGATGAACTCGACGTTGATCTTCTGTCCGGCCAGTGTCCGGGTGTGGCCGTACGTCGCCCCGGCGGCCACGACGTCGGCGGCGACCTTGCCCTGCGAACCGGCCTCGACGGTGATGTTGAGGAACCCGGGGCCGGCGACCTCCACCTCGCCGATGCCTTCGGCGTCGGTGAGCCGCCCGGCGAGGAGCTCTGCGAACGCCCGCGGATTCGTACCGGCCTTCTTCGCCAGCTGCATGGCGACATTCGTGGCGTAGTCGCCGTGACCCTTCTGCCGCGGTCGCTCCACCGTCACCTCGGCCGGAACGCCGTCAGGCAGGGCGATCGCGCCCTCGTCCACGAGGGAGGACAGGGCGCCGACGATGGCGGTGGAGAGTTGCGCAGGGGTCACCCCGCAAGCCTATCGGCGGCCTCCGGTTTCTCTGGCACGGATAGGGCCCGGTAGGGTTCGACCGCGCACTCCCCACGGGAGTTGGCCTCCGTAGCTCAGGGGATAGAGCACTGGTTTCCGGTACCAGGTGTCGCAGGTTCGAATCCTGCCGGAGGCGCACTGATGTCCCAGGACATCCAGGACGACGGACCCACGATCTCGTGGGTCCGTCGTTGTCTCAGCCGACGTCGCTGGCGTGCGCGAGCGTGTCGAGCTCGGCCACGAAGCGAGTCACTTCGTCCAGCGCCAGGCGGGCCTCGGGGACGAGCCCGAAGACCGGGAACACGTGGACCTGGCCGGGCCACACCTGGAGCTCACAGTGGCCCCCTGCCTCCTGCTGGACCCGGGCGAACAGCTCCGAGTCGCCGCGCATCATCTCGGCCCCGCCGGCGATCACCAGCGCGGGCGGCAGGTCGGGGCCGGCCTCCAGCGCGACGTTGAACCGCGGATCGCCCGCGGACCCGGTGCGCAGGTGGTGACGGATCACGCGTCGCGCGAAACCGGGCACCGTGACCGGATCCCGGCTTCGCCGGTAGGCCGCTGCAGCCGTGTCGAAGCTGCCGTCGACCAGCGGCGAGAAGAGCACGAGCCCGCGCGGCATCGGAACGCCCAGCCGGCGCAGCTCGCCGCACAGGGACAGCGAGAGGTGCCCGCCGGCGGAATCGCCCGCCACGACGATGTCCTCGGGACGATGCCCTTGGTCGAGGAGCCACAGGTAGGCCCGGACGATGTCGTCATGTGCAGCCGGGAACTGGTGCTCGGGCCCCATCCGGTAGTCGAGGCTGAAGGCCCGCCGACCGATCCGGTCGGCCAGGTCAGCCACGAACGCGCGGTGGCTCCGCGGCGAGCAGACGACGTAGGCGCTGCCGTGGGAGTAGAGGAGGACGAGCTCGCCGGGGGTCGCCTCGGGCCCGACCCATTCGCCGTGGACGGCGCCCCGGTCGGTGGCCGCGCGCACCCTGGTGTGCGGAACCTTGTCGGCGCCGGCAGCGATGCAGCCGGCCTCGATGGCGACGCGGGTCAGGCGCAGGCCGACGGCGCTCCCGGGAAGCACTCGAGTCGCCTGCTTGACGGTGGCCCTCAGCGCACGGTTCAAGCGAACACTGGCGGCCGAAGGGAGACGGGCGGGGACGTCGGCGGTGACTGTCACAGACCGCAGTAGACCACGACTGTTGTCACATTGTCCCGGGATGTCCTGCCCCGTGTGCTGCGTTCCCTGCGCAGCCTGCCCCTAGAGTTCCGCGCGTGACGACCATCGGGACTCCCCTCTCCCCCACGGCCACCCGTGTCCTGCTCCTCGGAGCAGGCGAGCTGGGCAAGGAGGTGGTGATCGAGCTGCAGCGCCTCGGAGTGGAGACCATCGCCGTCGATCGGTACGCCGACGCGCCGGCCATGCAGGTCGCTCACCGCAGCCACGTGATCGACATGCTCGACCCCGTCGCCGTCCGTGCCGTGATCGAGCTCGAGAACCCGCACTGGGTGGTGCCGGAGATCGAGGCGATCCACACCCCGACGCTCCTGGAGCTCGAGTCCGAAGGAGTCACCGTCGTGCCGACGGCACGCGCCGCGCGGCTCACGATGGATCGCGAGGGCATCCGCCGCCTCGCTGCCGAGGAGCTCGGCCTGACCACGTCGCCCTACCGTTTCGCCGACACCCTCGAGGAGTTCGAGGCCGCCGTCGCCGAGGTCGGCACCCCGTGCGTCGTGAAGCCCGTGATGTCGTCGTCCGGCAAGGGTCAGTCCGTCGTACGCGGACCGGAGGACGTCGCGCACTCGTGGGCGTACGCCCAGGAGGGCGGCCGCGCGGGCGCCGGTCGGGTCATCGTCGAAGGCTTCGTCGACTTCGACGAGGAGATCACCCTGTTGACGATCAAGCACGCCGCGACCGACGGCGGGCCGGACGTCATCTCCTTCTGCGCTCCGATCGGTCACACCCAGGTCGACGGGGACTACCGCGAGTCGTGGCAGCCGCAGCAGCTGGCGGCCGTCGTACTCGAGCGGGCACAGGTTGCCTCCGCTGCCGTCGTCGCGAACCTCTGCGGCGAGACCGGCCGCGGCCTGTTCGGCGTCGAGTTGTTCATCCGTGGCGACGAGGTGATCTTCTCCGAGCTCTCGCCGCGTCCGCACGACACCGGCCTGGTGACCCTGGTGTCGCAGGACCTGTCGGAGTTCGCGCTGCATGCCCGTGCCGTCCTCGGCCTGCCGATACCCAACATCCGCACCCGGGGTGCCTCCGCGTCCTGCGCCGTCCTGCTCGAGGGCGAGATCGACGCGCCCCGCCTTGCCGGCATCGATGCCGCCCTGACAGAGCCGGACACGAGCATTCGCCTCTTCGGCAAGCCCGCCGTGTCCGGCCGCCGACGCATGGCCGTCACCCTCGCACTCAGCGACGACGTCGCCGATGCCCGGGCCAAGGCACGCCGCGCCGCCGCACACGTCCGCGTGGCCGACTGAACATGTCCGCCTCCGCCCACCTCGTCATGATCCACACCGACGGCGCCTGCCTGGGCAACCCGGGACCGGGTGGCTGGGGTGCGTGGCTGCGCTACGGCGAGCACGCCCTCGAGCTGTACGGCGGCGAGCCGGACACCACCAACAACCGGATGGAGCTGATGGCCGCCATCCGCTCCCTGGAGACGCTGACCCGCCGCTCGACCGTGGACCTGTACACCGACAGCAGCTACGTCCGCAACGGGATCCTGTCGTGGGTCGTGAAGTGGAAGGCCAACGGCTGGCGGACGTCCGCCAAGGCGCCCGTGAAGAACGAGGACCTGTGGCGCCGACTCGATGCCGCCGCCGAGCAGCACGACGTGACGTGGCACTGGGTCAAGGGCCACGCCGGCGACCCGGGCAACGAGAAGGCCGACGAGCTCGCCGGCCGCGGCGCCCGCGAAGCGCGGGACGCCGGGGCCGAGGTCAGCAGCGTCTGATCGTCGCGTCCTTGCGGGCGTCGTTGCCGTAGCGCTTCGCTGCGGCCGTGTCCGGGATGACCACGCTCGCGCCGCCGATGTTGCCGATCCCGCCGGGCAGCACACAGGTGCTGATCTTCGCGGGATCCACCTGCGCGACGGCCTGCGCGATCCGGAACAGCTGCGCCGGGGAGACGCCTTTGGTGTGCAGGTGCTTGAGCACGTTGAGCACACCGCCCTCGATGAAGCCGGCGTCGGAGGCACGGGCGGCCACCTTGCGCTGGATCCCGCGCAGCACGACCTGCTGGTTGGCCGACCGGTCGAAGTCACCGCCGGGCAGCGACTTGCGGATCCGCCCGAACTCGACGGCGTTCATCCCGTTGATCCTGATCTTGCCGGCCTTGAAGCCCTCGGGCTGGAGATGGACGTCGGAGAAAGGCCGCGGGTTGTCGACGGTGATCCCGCCGATGCTGCGAATCAGGTCGGCGAGGCCGCTGAAGGTCGCGACCATGACGTAGTCGGGCTCCACGCCGAGCAGGCTCCCGACGGTCCTGCCGAGCAGTTGCGGACCGCCGAAGTAGAGCGCAGCGTTGACCCGGTTGGAGCCCACCCCCGGGATCGGCACCCAGCTGTCGCGCGGGATGCCGATGGAGGTGGCCGCACCGGTCTTCGTGTTGAGCCCGATCATCTGCAGCGCGTCGCCACGCGAACGGAGCGGATCCTCCCGTGGCCGGGCATCAGAACCGACGGCAAGGATCCAGACCACGTCGGGATCGACGTCGACACCGGCGGTCTTCTCGAACTTGACCAGGGTGTAGTCGACGCGCGCCGGCGTGCTGTCGGGCACCACGAGCGCGAGCAGGCCCAGGACCGCGGCCAGGAAGATCGTCCGCATCGTCTTGCGCATCTCAGGCACCTTCCTCGCCGCGGCGGACATCGAAACCGAAGACCTTCCACCCGGCCTTCGTGGGCGTCAGCATCAGTCGCCCGGAGACCAGGTCGGTGCGCTCGGCGGCACCGGCCAGCGCGAGGGCGAGCCGGAACCGGACCGTCACCCCGGCGACCTTCCCCTTCGGCGCGAGTACGTCGATGCGGACCAGCCGCTGGGTGAGCTCGACGCCGGTCAACTCCGCGCCGTCCTCCGCGTTGCTCAGGATTGCGGTCTGCGTCAGCGCCAGCGCCTTCGCGTCCTTCGTGAAGTCTTCGAACGCGGCATCGAAGTCGGTGCGCGGGTAGTCGCCGGCATAGGCACCGTCGATCCAGCGGTCCATGACCTCTGTCACGTCGGTCAGCACCTTCTCCTCGGCGGCGGCATCGAGCCTGCCCGAGACTTTGACGATCCTGGCGTCGGTCGCGATTGCGTCGGCTGCGGAATCCCCCGCAGGACCGCCCTTGTCGGCCGGATCGTCGTCACCACCCGAGCACCCCGTGAGGGCCAGCACCAGCGCCAACAGCGCCCCGACCAATCGCGTTGTTCGCACCGTGCGCGCTCCCCTCGAGTGTCTGTTGCGCAACACCTTGCCTCAAAGGGTGACCGAGGGGCGGTATTTGCCTCGGCATGGGACTAGCCTTGCCACTCGACAGCCACCCGCTATCGGCGGCGGGTCGGTCCAGCTCATCGGAAGAGGCGAAGCACGTCGTGACGCAGTCGTCAGACCAGTCCACCGGATCTCCTGTACCCGAAGGATTCGGAGCCAACGAATGGCTCGTGGAGGAGATGAAGGAGCAGTTCCAGGCCGACCCGAACAGCGTCGATCCGGCGTGGGCCGCCTACTTCAAGGCAGCGGGCGGCAACGGTACGGCGCCCGCGGCTGCTGCGGCTCCGGCGGCTCCGGCTGCTGCGGCCCCCGCTGCAGCTGCTCCTGCTGCCCCGGCCCCACCCGCCACTGCTCCTGCCGCAACGACGCCGACCCCGAAGGCCACCCCTGCTCCGCAGGTGAGCCCGGCCTCGTCGACGACGCCCACGCCTCCGAAGGACGACGCCAAGCCGACACCCAAGGACGCCCCCCGTCCCGCGCCCGTGACCGCCAGTGACGAGCCGACCCTGACCGTGCTGCGCGGCATCCCCGCCGCGACCGCGAAGAACATGGACATCTCGCTGTCGGTCCCGACCGCGACCTCGGTCCGCAACATCCCGGTCAAGCTGCTCTGGGACAACCGCATCGTCATCAACAGCCACCTCACCCGTGCGCGCGGCGGCAAGGTCTCGTTCACCCACCTCATCGGCTACGCCATCGTCAGGGCGATCAAGGCCCAGCCGGCGATGAACAACACCTACGACGAGATCAACGGCAAGCCGACCATGGTCACGCCGGCCCACATCAACCTGGGCCTGGCCATCGACCAGCAGAAGAAGGACGGCACGCGCCAACTCGTCGCGCCGTCGATCAAGGCCTGCGAGTCGATGGACTTCGCGCAGTTCTGGACGGCGTACGAGGACATCGTGCGCAAGGCCAAGGACAACAAGCTCACCATGGAGGACTACTCCGGCACGACGGTGAGCCTGACCAACGTCGGCGGCCTCGGCACCAACAACTCCGTACCGCGTCTGATGCAGGGCCAGGCCGCCATCATAGGCGTCGGCTCGATGGACTACCCGCCGGAGTTCCAGGGTGCGTCCGAGGAGACCATCTCCCGCAACGCGATCTCGCGGATCATGACCATGACGTCCACCTACGACCACCGGGTCATCCAGGGCGCCCAGTCGGGTGAGTTCCTCGGACAGGTGCACCGCTACCTGCTCGGCCAGGACGGCTTCTACGACGAGATCTTCCGCGCACTGCGGATCCCCTACGAGCCGATCCGCTGGAACGCCGACATCGCGACGTCGCACGACGACGAGATCGACAAGCAGGCCCGGATCCTCGAACTGATCCACGCCTACCGCGTCCGCGGCCACCTGATGGCCGACACGGACCCGCTCGAGTACAAGCAGCGCAGCCACCCCGACCTGCGCATCGAGTCGCACGGCCTGACCCTGTGGGACCTCGACCGCGAGTTCCCGACCGGCCAGTTCGGTGGCGGCGACCGGCGCTTCATGAAGCTGCGCCACATCCTCGGCATCCTGCGCGACTCGTACTGCCGCACCACCGGCATCGAGTACATGCACATCATGGATCCCGAGCAGCGACGCTGGATCCAGGAGCGCGTCGAGCAGCCGCACACCAAGCCGCCCCGCGAGGAGCAGCTGCGGATCCTCCTCAAGCTCAACGAGGCCGAGGCGTTCGAGACCTTCCTGCAGACCAAGTTCGTCGGCCAGAAGCGGTTCAGCCTCGAGGGTGGCGAGACCACCATCCCCGTGGTCGACGAGATCGCCGAGGCCGCGGCCCAGTCCGCACTCGACGAGGTCACGATCGGCATGGCCCACCGCGGCCGCCTCAACGTGCTCGCCAACATCGTCGGCAAGTCCTACAACCAGATCTTCCGCGAGTTCGAGGGCAACATCGACCCGCGCACGGTCCAGGGCTCGGGCGACGTGAAGTACCACCTCGGCGCCGAGGGCGAGTTCGTCGCCGGCACCGGCGAGACCATCAAGGTCTCCGTCGCAGCGAACCCTTCGCACCTGGAGACCGTCGACCCGGTCCTGGAGGGCATCGCCCGCGCCAAGCAGGACGTGCTCGACCAGGGTGAGGCCTTCCCCGTGCTGCCGCTCCTGCTGCACGGTGACGCGGCGTTCGCCGGGCAGGGTGTCGTCGCCGAGACGCTCAACCTGTCCCAGCTGCGTGGCTACCGCACGGGCGGCACGATCCACCTGGTCATCAACAACCAGGTCGGGTTCACCACCTCCCCCGGTTCGTCGCGTTCGTCGCTCTACTGCACCGACGTCGCGCGCATGGTCCAGGCGCCGATCTTCCACGTCAACGGAGACGACCCCGAGGCGTGCATCCGGGTCGCGCGGCTGGCGTTCGAGTACCGCCAGGCGTTCCACAGCGACGTCGTCATCGACCTGGTCTGCTACCGCCGTCGCGGACACAACGAGGGCGACGACCCGTCGTACACGCAGCCGCTGATGTACGACCTGATCGAGCAGAAGCGCTCGGTCCGCAAGCTCTACACCGAGTCCCTCATCGGTCGTGGCGACATCACGATCGAGGAGGCCGAGCAGGTCCTGCGCGACTACCAACTGCAGCTGGAGCGGGTCTTCACGGAGGTCCGCGAGGCCGACACGAAGCCGTCCGAGTGGACGACCGTGCCGGACTACCCGGACAAGCCGGAGGGCGAGACCCAGACGGCCATCCCGATGGAGGTCCTCAAGCGGATCGCCGACGCCTACGTCAGCCCGCCCGAGGGCTTCACCGTCCACCCGAAGGTGATGCCCCAGCTGCAGCGTCGTGCCGCGTCGATCACGGCCGGACCGATCGACTGGGGCACCGGCGAGATCCTCGCGTTCGGCTCGCTCCTCATGGACGGTCGCCCGGTGCGGCTGGCCGGCCAGGACTCGCGCCGCGGCACGTTCGTGTCCCGCTTCGCGACGGTCATCGACCGGGTCAACGCCGACGAGTGGACGCCGCTCTCCAACCTCACCGAGGACCAGGCCAAGTTCTTCGTCTACGACAGCCTCCTGTCGGAGTACGCCGCCCTTGGCTTCGAGTACGGCTACTCCGTCGCCCGCCCCGATGCCCTCGTGCTCTGGGAGGCCCAGTTCGGCGACTTCGTCAACGGCGCCCAGTCGGTGATCGACGAGTACATCTCCGCCGGCAAGACCAAGTGGGGCCAGGACTCCGGTGTCGTGCTGCTGCTCCCCCACGGCTACGAAGGCCAGGGCGCGGACCACTCGTCCGCGCGGATCGAGCGGTTCCTCACCCTGTGCGCCGACGAGGCGATGGTGGTGGCGCAGCCGTCCCACCCGGCGTCGTACTTCCACCTGCTGCGCCGGCACTCGCTCGGCGGTGAGCACAAGCCGCTCATCGTGTTCACGCCGAAGTCGATGCTCAAGCGCAAGGAGGCGGCCGCACAGCCGGCCGACTTCACCTCGGGATCGTTCCGACCGGTGATCGGCGACGACACCGTCGACGCCGCGAAGGTCACCACGGTCCTGCTCGTGTCCGGTCGCCTCACCTGGGACCTGGTCGTCGAGCGCACCAAGAGCGCCCGCGAGGACGTCGCCATCGTCCGCGTCGAGCAGCTCTACCCGTGGCCGATCGAGGAGCTCAAGGCCGAGCTCGACAAGTACCCGAACGCCAAGGTCCGTTGGGTGCAGGACGAGCCGTTCAACCAGGGCCCGTGGCCGTCGTACCACCTCAACGTGGTGCCGGAGCTCGGTCGTCCGGTCGAGCCGGTCACCCGCGCGGCGTCCTCCACGACCGCGGTCGGAACGGCCAAGCGTCACCTCGAAGAAGCCAAGGTCCTGATCGGCAAAGCCTTCAGCTGATGTACTTCACCGATCGCGGGATCGAGGAGCTCGAGAAGCGCCGGGGTGACGAGGAAGTCACCCTGGCCTGGCTCGGCGAGCGGCTGCGGGACTTCGTCGACGTCCACCCGGACTTCGAGGTGCCGATCGAACGCTTCGCGACCTGGCTCGCACGGCTGGACGACCCGGAGGACTGATCCCCCGCGGACGCGCCGCTTCCCACTAGGGTGACGCGGGTGAGCGATGAACTCATCACCTACGCGACCTGGGGCGAGCGCTTCTTCTCGACCGCCGTCACCGCCGAACGCGTCCTGAGCGGCGTCAACGTCCTGGCCGGGCGTCCGATCGACGTCGGCCCGATCGGCGTGGGTCCCGGCCGGATCGCGAAGGTGATCGCCAAGGGCCAGATCGGTACGGCGTCGGGCGAGCGCGCCGACACCAACCCCGTGTCGTTCCACGTCACCTTGCCGGTGGCCCTGAAGTTCACGATCGACCTCGGCATGGACAGGCTCGACTTCAACGCCGACATCACGGTGCCGCTGGTGATCACCGCCCACGCGTGCGCCGACCTCTCCATCCAGTTGGAGGTCACCCCACCTCCCCCGGCCCAGGTCGCCGTCAACCTGAAGGCACAGGGCCTGCGCGCCTCGATCACCAGCAAGGCCGCCAACGTCGAGGGCGAGCTGCGCCGCTTCGTGGCCAAGTACGTCGCCCGCGAGCTCGGCCAGCCCTACGTCCAGCAGGCCACGGTCATCAACGTCGCCGGCGCGATCGAGGCCGCTGCGGCCAAGCTCGGCCCGCGCGAGGAGAGTCCGATCGCCGACGAGCTCACGGATGCGCTGCCCGCCGCGATGGAGGCCGAGCTCGAGCACACTGCCCAGCTCTTCATGGAGTCCGACGAGGGCGAGCCGCAGGCGTGACGTCGTATCCACCCGCCCCGTGGCACATGCACGGGTCGCTCTGGCTGTCCGTGTTCCGGCTGCGCGAGGACGCCGACGAGCGCCATCCTGCCGGGCAGTACGGCGTCGCGCTGGTCTCCTACGAGGAGCCGAGCCCGTTGACCTATCACGAGCTCCTGGTCGCCCGGACGACCAGGGCTGCGGACGGAAAGGGCGCGGTCACCATCACCGACATCTGGGTCGACTCGACTGCTTCCCGGGCCGGCGGTCGCGCGCTCTGGGCGATCCCGAAGGACCTGTGCGACTTCGACATGGAGAGCACGTTCCGCGGCCCCGTGACCTCGACCGACTGGACCGCACTGGCGGGTCGTAGCCCGATCGTCGACGCCAGCTTCACCGACGTCTCACGGGCCGCTCCGCGCGTGCCGTTCTCGGGGCGAGTCGTCCAGCCCGGCATCGCCGAGCACCCGGAGACCGCGCACGTGGTCATGAAGGGCAGTGCGAAGGCGCTCCCCTGCCGGGCCCGCTGGTCATTCGCCAGCGACGGCCCGTTGGGCTTCCTGGGCCAGGCCCGTCAGCTCGGGTCGTTCAGGATGTCGTCGTTCAGGCTGGCCTTCGACTGATCCTCGGTCGCCCCGGCCAGGTGTTCGGCCGCCGCCCGGCGGGAGGACTCGCGGATCTCGAAGATCTCCGTGGCGAATCCCCCCACCGCGCTGGCGACTTCACCGACGGCACGGGTCAGGATGGTGGCCACCTCGCCCACCGTCTGCGCAGCGGCCTCGGCCCCTGACTGCACGGCATCCTTGGCGATCTCGGCCTTGCTGAGCTGGTCGCGTCCGTCGTTCATGGGTCCAGTGTCTCCCGAGGAAGGTCAGGCCGCCAACGAGTCGTCGGTCACTGCCTGCGTCCCGCGGACCGGAGCGGCCTTCGACGTACCGCCCGGGAAGGAGAGGCGGACGATCTTGCGGAACACGCTGAACAACTGCTTGGGGAGCGGACCCTTGTTGTAGGGCAGGCCGTAGCGCTCGCAGATCTCCTGGACCTCCACGGCCATCTCCGGGTAGCGGCGGGCCGGGATGTCCGGGAACAGGTGGTGCTCGATCTGGTGCGACAGGTTGCCGCTCATCACGTGCATCAGCTTGCTACCGGTGATGTTGGCCGATCCGAGCATCTGGCGCAGGTACCACTGGCCGCGGGTCTCGTTCTCGGTCTCCTCCTCGGTGAACGTCGCGACGCCCGCCGGGAAGTGACCGCAGAAGATGATGTTGAACGTCCAGATGTTCCTGATGATGTTGGCCGTGAAGTTGCCGGCCAGGGTGCTCAGGAAGAACGGGCCGGTCAGCGCCGGGAAGAGCACGTAGTCCTTGAGGACCTGCTTGCCCATCTTCTTGCGGATCCGGCGCCACACCGGGGCGTTCTCGCCGCCGAACATCTTGCGACGACCTGCGAAGACCTCCTCGGTCTCCAGGTCGTGCAGCGCAACGCCCCACTCGAAGAAGGTCATCAGCAGGAACGCCCACAGCGGGTTGCCCAGGTAGTACGGGTTCCACTTCTGGTCCTCGTCCATGCGGAGGATGCCGTAGCCCACGTCGCGGTCCTTGCCCACGATGTTGGTGTACGTGTGATGCATGTAGTTGTGGCCGTACTTCCAGTTCTCCGCCGGGGCCATCGTGTCCCAGTCGAACTGGCGGGAGTTGAACGCCGGGTCGCCCATCCAGTCGTACTGGCCGTGCATCACGTTGTGGCCGATCTCCATGTTGTCGAGGATCTTCGACACGCTCAGGGAGGCGACAGCCAGCGGCCAGGCGGGCGGGAGGTAGAACAGGGCACGGCCGGCGATCTCGAAGCTGCGCTGGGCCTTGACGACCTTGCGGAGGTATTCGGCGTCGGGCTCGCCGAGGTCGGCGAGCACCCGCAGGCGCAGGGCGTCGAGCTCGGCACCGAGCTGGTCGATCTCGGCGTGGGTCAGGCCGTGGTACTTCTCGTTGGCGTCGCGCTCGGCGAGCTCGGTGTTCTCGGCAATCGTGTCAGTCATGGTCGGTCCTCTCACAGGTCGATGTGGCAGTCACCGGCGGCGGCGGTCACGCAGATGCGGACCTCCTCGTCCGGCACGGCGGACTCCTCGCCGGTCAGGATGTTGCGGACGGTGCCCGCGGTCTTGGTGCGCGTGCAGGAGAAGCAGATGCCCATCCGGCAGCCGAACTCGGGCTTGAGGCCGAGCTCCTCGGCCTGCTCGAGGATGCTGGCGCCGGAGGCGGCGACGGACTTGCCCGAGCGGGTGAAGGCGATGTCGCCCTCGACCTCCTCGCCGGGGCGGGCGGCCCGGGCAACGGAGGGCTTGAAGAACTCCATCCGGAGGCGGTCGCCATCGTCGCCGTAGGCCGCCTGGACCAGCTCCACGAGGCCGGGAGGGCCACACAGCCAGGTGTCGGTGTTCTTGTAGTCCGGCACGAGGCGGCGCAGTTCGAACTCGCTGAACACCTGGTCGCCGTAGCGCAGGTGCACGTCGATGCCGTTGTCGGCCGCGGCGATCTCGGCGAGCTCCTCGGCGAAGATCTGGTCCTCGGCACTGCGGGCGAAGTGCAGGAAGGTCACCTTGCGACCGGCGTGGGCCACGCCGTCGCGCTGGTAACCGTCGCGCAGCAGGGTGCGGATCATCGACATCGCCGGGGTGATGCCCGACCCGCCGGTGACGAAGAGCAGGCGGCTGATGGTCGGCGTGGCCGGGCTCTCGACGAGGGTGAACTCGCCCTGTGCCTGGCTCAGGTGCAGGACCTGACCGGCCTTCGCCTGTCGCACGAGGTACGACGACACCTGGCCCTCGTCGTGGGCGCGGATGGTGAGCGTGAATCGCTCCCCCTTGCCCGACGCGGCCGACGAGATCGAGAACGCCCGGGTGTAGCGCTTGGCGACCCCGGGGATCTCGACGCCGACCAGGACGTGCTGGCCGGCCTGGTGACCGCGCCACGTGGACGTGGGCTGCAGGGTCAGCGTCGCGACCGGGGCGTCGCCGTCGGTCTCGCGGTGGACCGAGACGATCCGTGCGCGGACGTCGTGGGCGGCCCACATCGGGTTGAAGCGTTCGAGGTAGCGGTCGACCCCGTGCGGGCTGGCGAGGGCACCGACCACCCGTGAACGCAGCAGTGTGCTCAGCGGGGAGGGCAGTCCGCCGCGGGTGCGTGTGGTCGGGGCCGCCGGTTCGGAGATGAGCGCGGACATCGCGCCTCCTTCGGTGGAAGTTTGGGTGTACGTCTGTACACCGAAACTCTGGCCGACCGAGCCCTCGGGGTCAACGGGCGACACGCGTGACAGTGCACACATGTGCACTGAATGGGGAGAAGCCGCGAATATTCGACCTGTCCGCGACATCCCTAGGATGACGTCATGACCGAGAGCCGCGTGGAGCGCAAGGAGAAGACGCGACGCGCCATCCTCGACGCCGCCCTCGCCCTCTCGGCCGACACGACGCTGGTGGCGCTCTCGCTGCGCCAGGTCGCGAAGGAGGTCGGCATCGTGCCGACCGCGTTCTACCGGCACTTCCCCTCGATCGACGACCTCGGCCTCGCTCTCGTGGAGGAATCGCTCGACACCCTGCGCACACTGCTGCGCGAACTGCGCCACAGCGTCGGCGACGACGCCGGCTCGATCATCGACGGCTCCGTCACGGTCCTGGTGGAGCAGGTCCGTCTCAACCACGCGCACTTCGGCTTCATCGCCCGCGAGCGCTTCGCCGGCCCCCAGCCGGTGCGCGAGGCGATCGCGCACGGCATCGACCTGGCCGAACGCGAGCTGGCGACCGACCTCGCCCACCTGCCCGGCACCGATCAATGGTCCGAGGTCGACCTGCAGACGCTCTCCTCGCTCATCGTCGGCGCGATGGTCACCACCGCCGAACGGCTCCTCACGGCCGGGCCGGGCTCCCCCGCGGAACGCAAGATCGCCGACAGCACCCGCGCCCAGCTGCGGATGATGGTGATCGGCGCCCAGCAGTGGCGCTCGAAGCGCTGAGCAAACCATCGGCTGGCCGTCACCCTCGTCACGTTCGATGGACGTGGCGCACGCGGACCGCCACGCTTGCGCGGTGTCGACTGCCACCGCCTCCCTGACCACCACGCTCAGCACCGCCGCCCGCAACGCCTGGGCGATCTCGCCCCTCGGCGAGGGCGTCGAGCAGTACGACGGCCTGCCGGCCACCGTCCTCAGTGACGCGCCGCACCGCCGACTCAGCCGCTACGACCGCTCCACACCCGCCACGGCTGCCCGCCCGGTGCTGCTGGTGCCTCCGCTCGCCGTGTCCGCGCGCTGCTTCGACCTCCGGCCGGGCCAGAGCCTGGCAGCCCACCTCGTGGCAGGCGGCCGGTCGGCGTACCTCGTCGACTACGGCGCGATCGGCTTCGCCGATCGCGCGATGGGCTTCGAGACCTGGATCGACGACATCCTGCCGACGGCGATCCACGCCGTCATGGCCGACCACGACGCCGAAGCGGTCGACCTGGTCGGCTGGTCACTCGGCGGCACGTTGAGCCTGCTCACGGCGGCCGCACACCCCGACCTGCCGATCGGCTCGCTCACAGCGTTCGGCACCCCGATCGACTACAGCAGGATTCCGGCCGTACAGCCACTGATCGCCGCTGATCGCCTGATCGGCTCGCGCGCGATGGTGGTGCCGACCGCCGTCCTCGGCGGCGTACCGCGCCACCTGGTGCGCGCCAGCTATCGGGCGATGGCGCCGCGCCGCGAACTGACCAAGGCCGTCCACCTCGCGCGTCACCTGCTCGACACCGAGGCGCTGGCCCGCACGACGGCGATCGACGACTTCATCGGCGAGATGCCCGGCTATCCGGGTCGCGCCTACCACCAGATCCACACCCGGTTGATGGCCCGCAACGAGCTCACCTCCGGGGTGGTGAACCTCAGCCGCGACCGTGCAGTCCACCTCGACGCCATCAAGGCGCCGGTGCTGTTCGTGGGCAGCGAGACCGACAACATCGCCGACGGCCCGGCTGTGCGCGCGGGCGTCGACGTCGTCCCCGGCGCGCGCTACGCGGCCGCAGACGGACTCAGCCACCTCGGCCTGGTCGCCGGTCCCCGCGCCGCCGAGCTGAGCTGGGCGGCGATGGACGACTTCCTGGCCGAGGTGGCTGAAGAACTGCTCGTCTGACCCCGGTCAGTGTGCGGCGAGCGCTCCTTCGGGAGCCTCGACCCTGGACGGCAGCAGCAGTGCGAGCACGACCACCACGACACCTGCGCCGGCACCGGCGAGGAACGCCCACTCGAGACCGCCCACGAACGCATGCGCAGGATCGCTCCCGGACGCGGCCAACGAGTCCGAACGGTCGGACATCAGCGCGATCAACAGGGCCGCGCCCATGGCGCCGGCAACCTGCTGGAGCGCGCCCAGCAGCGACGAGCCGTGCGAGTAGAGATGCGGCGGCAGGTCGCCCAGACCGATGGTGAAGACCGGCGTGAAGATGAGTGCCAGGCAGGCCATCAGGCCCACGTGGATCAGCAGCAACTGCCAGTACGGCGTGTCGACGGCGATCCGGCTCAGCAGCACCAGCGCGACGACCATGCCGATCGCACCCGGGATGACCAGGACCCGCGAGCCGAGCCGGTCATAGACCTTGCCGACCTGCGGGCCGAGCAGACCCATCGCCAGGCCGCCCGGCATCACCAGGAGCCCGGCCTGCAGCTCGGTGAGCCCCCGCAGCTGAACCAGGTAGAGCGGGAGCAGCAACATCGAGCCGAGGAACGCCATGAACGCGGCCGACATCAGCAGGAGCGACTTGGCGTAGGTGGGACGCAGGAGCGTGCGCAGGTCGAGCAGCGGCGTGCCGGAGCGCTGGAGCCGGATCTGGTAGGCGACGAAGGCGGCGATCAGGAACACCCCGATGCCGATGTAGCCGGAGGTCTCGCTCCAGCTGCTCGCACCCAGCTTGCTGAGTCCGTAGACGAGGAAGCTGAACCCGGCGGCCGACAGCACCACGGAGAGCCAGCTGACCTTGCTGACCTGCGGCTCACCCACATTGACCAGGGCGCGCAGGCCGAAGTAGCCGACGAGACCCGCGATCGGGAGCACGACGCCGAAGATGAGTCGCCACGAACCTGCCTCGAGGATGAGGCCGGAGGCCGTCGGGCCGAGCGCCGGCGCGACCGAGATGGCGAGCGTGACCTGGCCCATCACCCGACCGCGATCCTCGGCGGCCACGACGGTCATCAGCGTGGTCATCAGCAACGGCATCATCACCGCGGTGCCGGCGGCCTGGACGACCCGGCCGGCGATGAGCACCTCGAAGCTGGGCGCAACCATGGCGAGCGCGGTGCCAGTGGCGAAGGTGATCATCGCGGTGGCGTACGCCGCCCGCGTCGTCACGCGCTGGAGGAACCAGCCGGTCAGCGGGATCACGGCGGCCATCGTGAGCATGAAGGACGTCATCACCCACTGGGCCGTCCGCTCGGTGACCTTGAACTCGTCGATCAGGGCCGGCAGGGCGTTGACCATGATGGTCTCGTTGAGGATCACGACGAACGTCGCCGCGACCAGGAGCTTGATCACCAGTGGAGTACGACCGGGGGTCGCCGAGTTCGTGAACTCCTCCTCGAACTCGGCAATGTCGCCGGTCTCGATGGGCGCAGTCATGGGGGGTCCTAACGTTGGGTGGTGGCAAGGGCCAGCGGTGGCCGGCCGCCATCGGGTGACGCTCGAAGCAGCGGGCCTGTCGCTACTTGTTCCACGAACAGGCCGACACCGTTTCGACACCAGGGCACAAGAAAAATCATCGCGATCTCGAGCAAAGCCCTGTGGCGACAATGCTCCCGCATCGCGGGAGATTCCCGCCAACGGTTAAAAACCCGGGTGAATCAGGCGTTGTGCACTCCACCAGGTCCGATCAGCGGGTGAAGATGATCTTCCCGAAGACGTCACCCGATGCCATGGCAGTGAACCCGTCGCGGGCCTCGGTCATCGGCAGCACGCGGTCGATGACCGGCCGCAGTCCGGTGGCGTCGAGCATCGTCACCAGGGCAGCGAGCTCGGCGCGCGTGCCCATCGTCGAGCCGATGACACTGAGCTGCAGGAAGAAGATCCGGGTCAGCTCGGCGTCGTCGAGGTTCGGCCCGGAGGTCGTGCCCGAAATGACGATCTTGCCGCCGGGGCGCAACGCCCGGATCGAGTGCGACCAGGTCGCGCGACCGACAGTCTCCATCACGGCGTCGACCTTGACCGGCAGCCGGGCACCCGACTCGAAGACCTCGTGTGCGCCGAGCTCGAGCGCCTTCGCCCGCTTGGCCTCGTCACGGCTGGTGGCCAACACCTTGAGTCCACCGGCTCGCGCGAGCGCGATGAGGGCGGTGGCCACTCCTCCACCGGCGCCCTGCACCAGCACGGTGTCGCCGGCCTTCAGGCCACCCTGCGTGAAGAGCATGCGGTACGCCGTGAGCCAGGCGGTGGGCAGGCAGGCAGCCTCCTCGAAGGAGAGCGACTGCGGCTTCGGGACGATGTTGCCCTTCGGCACGATCACCTTGTCGGCGAAGGTGCCCTGGTGCCGCTCGGAGAGCAGCGACCGGCGCGGGTCGAACGTCTCGTCGCCGCGCCACAGGGGGTCGGAGACGACCGCGTGGACGACGACCTCGTTGCCGTCCTCGTCGTACCCGGCTGCGTCGCAACCCAGGATCATCGGCAGCGCCTCGGCCTTGAGGCCGACGCCACGCAGCGACCACAGGTCGTGGTGGTTGAGCGAGGCCGCCTTGACGGTCACGGTCGCCCAACCGTCGGGCGCCACCGGATCGGGGCGGTCCCCGACGACCAGTCCGGTCAGCGGGTCGGCGTCGGACGTGGCGAAGGAATCGGCGTAGACAGCGAACACGAGAGGCAAGCCTATCGGCAGGTCAGGCGCGTGCGACGCCGTCCCGGCGTGCGGCCTGGGCCACGGCGGCGGCGACGGCCGGACCGACGCGCGGGTCGAACGGCGAGGGGATCACGAACTCTTCGCTGAGGTCGTCGCCGACCAGGTCAGCCAGTGCCTCGGCGGCAGCGACCTTCATGCCCTCGGTGATGGCGCTCGCGTGGACGTCGAACGCACCCCGGAAGATGCCCGGGAAGGCCAGCACGTTGTTGATCTGGTTGGGGAAGTCCGACCGGCCGGTCGCCACCACCCGGGCGTGCCGGTGGGCGACGTCGGGGTGGACCTCGGGGTGCGGGTTGGCCATCGCGAAGATGATCGCGTCCTCGGCCATGGTCGCGACGACCTCTTCGGGGACCGTTCCCCCGGACACGCCGACGTAGACGTCGGCACCGTTGAAGGCGTCGGCGAGGCTGCCACGGCGACCGCACAGGTCCGCGGTCAGCTCGGCCAGCGCCTTCTTCGACGGGGTCAGGTCGTTGCGGTCCGAGCTCACGACACCCTTGCGGTCGGTGACCGCGATGTCCTTGATGCCGGCGGCGAGCAGGATCTTCGCGATCGCGACACCCGCCGCGCCGGCGCCGGAGATGACGACACGGGTCGTGTCGGCCGAGCGGCCCGTGAGCTTGAGCGCGTTCTTCAGTGCGGCCAGCGTGACGACGGCCGTGCCGTGCTGG